>CAZKCI010000077.1:0-21756 GCA_964551475.1 uncultured bacterium
AATACAAATTGCCGCCACCGTGAATATCACCGCCAGGTGGACAACCGTAATCTTCCGGTCGAGGATGTAGTATCCTCCCCCTCCGGAGTATTTGATAAAGCCCCGCACCGGGTAGAAAAGCCGCAGGCAGATCATCACAAAGCCGGCCGAGGCCAGCAGCTTCTGCCAGATGTTCCAGCCCTTGCGGGTCATCTCTCCCCCCCCACCGGGATGGAGAAACGACGGCTCCCCGTGCCGGGAAACCGCCTTTTCTTTTCACCGGCCATGTCCGCTTCAGCCGGCGATCTTGGTGCTGCCCTTGATCGTGGTGGTCTGCGGCCTACGCCGACTCCGATACCAACCAATGCCCAAGCAAATCACTGCGGGCCAAAACGTAACGAAGAAGAGCAGCCCAAGACCAATCGGATTGGGATCGGGGTCGGGCCATAGACCGATAGCTGCCAGCAGAACGATTAGCCCAAGCGGACCCCATCCTAACACCAACAGGGCCAGCCCGATCTTGCTCCATCGATTTGCCAGGAAGTTGTTCATCTTACAGCGCTCTTCTTGGCGCCCAACTTTGCGGCTCATCGGCGTCAGTCCGCTGAAGCCGATGGTTGGGTACACTATTCAATCAAATTGCTCCGGTTAGGAAACGCTCTCTGCCGATCCCAAACGCGGCGTGACCGAAGTGGCCTGCTGGGCGCCCGCGCGCCGGAAGTTCTACGACGCGCAGTCCTCCGACTTCATGCGCTCGATGGTGATGCTGGCGCACATTCGGCTGATCTACGGCGTGGAGAGGGAAGCCCGGGATTACCCCGGATTCCCGCATTGCCCAGACTGGTCACATCTGGATGAGTGCGGGATTTTTCCTGCCCGTTGCGGATCTCCGAATGGAAATCCCGAAACGATTTGTCTTCTACCCACAGCCGGGGGATACTAACACAAAAGGCGGCCCAAATATTTTTCATTGATTACGAAACGAAAGAAACCCTAAGCCGACAAGGGGGGGGTGCCTATGAAAAGGTCTTCGCTGGTCCTAGCTCTGCTGGGGGCTGCGTCAATTATTCTCGCCGACAACGCTTTCCCCGGCTGGTCGCTTCAGACCGACATCAGCGGCTTCGAATATGTCCAGGGCCTGGCCGTTCTCGCCGATGACAGCGTTTGGGCGGCGGAAGGCCTCTCGACCTTGGGCACCGGCCTCATCTACTTTTACAACGGCACCACCTGGACTTTCCAGACGGAAACCTTCAACCGGCAGAGCGGCGAACACTGGGGGGCCTATGCGGAGGATGCGAACTACGTCTGGACGGTCGGGCGCAACCGGTCTACCGGCAAGGGAAGTATATATTTTTTCAACGGCTCGCAATGGACCCTCCAGACAAACACATCCGGCGCCGGCGCCGATTACCTCTTCGACGTGTACGCCTCCTCTTCGACCCGGGCCTGGGCGGGGGGACAGGGCGGATGCATCTTTTATTTCGACGGCGCCGAATGGTCGGTGCAGACCACGGCCGGCAACCAGTACTGGAAGGGGATCCAGGGAACTAGCTCCAGCAATGTCTGGGCGGCGGGGGGAGACCAAAGCGGCGGCCTGGGCTACATCCTGCATTACAACGGCACGCGCTGGCGGGTTTCGCTGGCAATGAATCTGGGAGGTAATCCGAACGATTACTTCTGGGATATATCTGTGCTCAGCTCGACCAATGTCTGGGCCTGCGGGCAGACTAACTCCTCCGACGGCATCATCATGCACTACAACGGGACCGACTGGGACACCGTGACGATGATTTCAGGTTCCGGAGCTTTCGAAAATATTTCCGCGAAAAGCTCAAGCCAGGTCTGGGCGACAACGTCATACCGGGTGTATTTTTACGATGGGTCCGACTGGGCTTATCAGTATTACTCCGGCTATTCCATCCACTCGCTCGAGGCCGAGGCGGGCTCGTACGCCTGGCTGGGCACCAGCGGCGGTCGGGTCATGCGTTATGAGGCCCCCACCCCCACCCCCATCCCCACCCCCACGGCCTCCCCTAGCCCGACCTGCGGGCCGACCGTGCCGCCGCCCGACTACGATGTCGAATCGGGCGACTACAACGGGGACGGGAGGGCCGACGTTGCGATCTTCCGGATGCCCGCCGGATTGTGGGCGGTCCGGGATATCACCCGGTTTTACCTGGGAGGACCGACCGACCGGCCGGCGAGCGGAGACTTCGACGGCGACGGGACGAGCGAGGCCGCCGTCTACCGCGCTGGGACGGGACGGTGGGCGGTCCACGGGCTGACCCGGTTCTACCTCGGCGGCGCCGACGACTTCGCTGCGCCCGCCGATTACAACGGCGACGGCACGGTGGAAGTCTGCGTTTTCCGGCCCCCCACGGGGATGTGGCGGGTGCGGGATGTCACCACGATTTACTGGGGCACGACCGGAGACCGCCCCGTTCAAGCCCCCTTCGCCGGGTCGGCGGCGGACATCGCCATCTACCGTCCTTCGGAGGGAATGTGGGCTATTCGCAACCTCACGCGGGCGTACTTCGGGACCGAGGACGACTGGACGCTCCCCGCCAACTATACCGGCGACGGGACTTCCGGCATCGGGATCTTCCGCGCCGGCCCGGCCCTCTGGGCGATCCGCGACCTGACCCGGGTATACTACGGCTGCTGCACCGATTACCCCCTCCCGGCCGATTTCGACGGGAACGGCACCGCCGACTTTGGGATCTTCCGCGACAGCCTGGGCCTGTGGGCGGTGAGCGGGCTCACCCGCGTCTCCTTCGGTTCGACGGACGACATCCCCGTGACCCGCTAAAACCAGTCAGACTGGTTTAGAGAAGGGCGGTTCCGAAAGGAGCCGCCCTTTTCTCGTGTGCCGAGCATGTTCAGCAGTTCGGGGGTGCCAGTCCCCTACCCAGCCCGATGGAGGCGAAGTGTAAGCGAAGCGCCAGGGCGTTGCCGCGAGGCTCCCCGATCGCGACGCAGAAGTCAGCAGCAGAGGGCATAGTAGTCCGCGCCGGGGGCGAGGCGAAGGAGGCACTCCGAGGCCGAAAAGCGGAGAGTAGTGGAGTTCTGCTTTTTATCCCGCACCGCCCAGACTGGTTACACTGGGGTGGGGGCGGGATTTTTTTAGGCCAATCTTCTTGACCGGGCCTCCCCGACACACACCCAGCGCGGAGGGGGATTTTCATTGATCTATCGATCCGATTCCGGTATTGATAACATTACTTTTCTGCGGACGATCCGTCGCCAGACGACGGCCGGCTTTAGCCCGGCTAAACTCTGTAACCAGGAGACTCCACGTGCATATGAAGCGCTTGTTCCTCCCCCTGCTTATTGTCGGAGCGTTTTCTTCCTCTCTTCTTCCCGCCCAAGTACCGACCCCCACCCCGGAAAACTACGTCTGCCGCTGGGACCTCGGCTACTCGACCTACCTGGGCGGGGCCAGCGACGACGATGGCATCGACCTCGCCGTCGACTCGATGGGCTGCGCCCACGTCATCGGTTACACCTACTCCGCCGACTTCCCGGCGGCGAACGCTTACCAGTCGAGCCGCGCGTCCAGCCAAGACGCCTTCGTCTCCAAGTTCTCATCCGACGGCTCGACCCTCGTTTATTCCACCTACCTGGGCGGAAGCGGCAGCTACAGCATAGGCTACGGCATTGACCTCGACTCCTTCGGCAACGCCTTCATCTGCGGCTACAGCCAGGCGAGCAACTTCCCGGTGGTGAGCGCCTACCAGACCAGCCTGGCAGGGGGGAGCGACGACTTCGCCGCCGAGCTCTCTTCGACCGGCTCCAGCCTGATCTATTCCACCTACCTCGGCGGCGACTCCTACGATTACGCATATGATGTGAAGGCGGACAGCGCCGGCTGCGCCTACATCGCCGGAATTGCCTACTCGAACAACTTCCCGACCGTGAACGCCTACCAGTCGTCCAACGCCTACGGCAGCGGTTACAACTTCACCCTGACCAAGCTCTCCTCCACCGGCTCGGCGCTGGTTTATTCCACCTACCTGGGCGGCTCCGGCGCCGGCCACGAAGACACCCACGTGGCCGTGGACTCACTCGGCCAGGCCTACCTCTCCGGCTCCACCACCTCCGTCGACTACCCGACTGTGAACCCCTACCAGGCGAGCACCAACGGCCCGGTTCCGTTCAGCTGGGACGTCGTCCTCACCAAGTTCGACTCCACCGGTTCCTCGCTCGTCTTCTCCACCTACCTGGGCGGGGCGGAAGACCTCGAGCACGCATACAACCTCTCCCTCGACTCGGACGGGAGCGCCTACCTCTGCGGCATGACCCAGTCCGACGACTTCCCGACCGTGAACCCGTATCAGGCGGTACTACAGGGGTCCAGCGACTTCTTCGTCGCCCGCTTCGGCGCCACCGGCTCCGACCTCCTCTATTCGACCTACCTCGGGGGCTGGAACCTCGATAACGCCAACGCCGTGGACGTTGACCCGGAAGGCACCGCCTGGATCGCCGGCCTCTCCCAGTCGACCGACTTCCCGCTCCGGGACGCCTACCAGACGAGCAACGCGGGGGCCTACGACGCCGTTCTCGCCCGCCTCTCCTCCTCCGGCTCCGCGCTGCTCTTCTCCACCTACCTCGGCGGCGGCGGAAACGACTACGGCCGGGGTCTGGCTCTCGACGCCGACGGGAAAGCCTACCTGACCGGCCGCACCGAATCGGGGGAGTTTCCCGTCGCCAACCCCTTCCAGCCGAGCTTCGGGGGAGGAAGCTCCGACGGCTTCCTGAGCAAGATATATCTGAACTGCTACTACACCACGCCGAGCCCGTCCCCGACGCCGGAAGGCTACCAGACCCCGACGCCGTCGCCGACCCCATCGGTGACGCCTTCGGTGACGCCGACGCCGTCGGTGACGCCTTCGGTGACGCCGACGCCGTCGGTCACCCCGACGCCGTCGGTCACCCCCTCGGTGACGCCGACGCCGACGACCACCCCCAGCATCACGCCTACGCCCGAGGGATACCAGACCCCGACGCCGACACCGAGCGCGCCCCCGACCCCGACTGTTCCCCCGACGCCTCTCCCCGTCCCGACCGGGAACTGGGCCGACTGGACGCAGGTCAACATCGACGGCTTCGGCGACCCGAAAAACCAGTCCCCCTTCTCGCTCGCCTGCTACAACGGCGCCGTCTACTGCGGGACCTGGAACAATCAGAGCGGCTGCGAAATCTGGCGGCGGGACGGGCCCGGAACTTCCGATTGGACCCTGCTGACGGATGGCGGCTTCGGCAGCAAGGACAGCCGGGGCGCCTATTCCCTGGCGGTCTTCGACGGCCGCCTCTTCGTGGGGATCAGCAACTCCGTCGCCGGCTTCCAAGTCTGGTCCTACGACGGGTCGTCCTGGACCCAGCGTGCCACCGGCGGCCTGGGCAACATCGGCAACAGCGAACCCACCTCGATGGCCGTGCACGACGGCAAGCTCTATATGGGGACCGGCTGGCGGGGCGCCGTCTTCGCTTACGACGGGAGCGCGTGGACACAGGTCAACGTCGATTACTTCGGAAACGCCAATAACGAGCAGGTGAGAAGCCTCGCCTCCCATGACGGGAAGGTATTCGCGGGCGTGTACAACGAAACCGACTACGCCAGCCTCTACCGCTACGACGGACCCGGGACTTCCGACTGGACACTGGCGACCAGCGGCGGCTTCGGCCACGAATTCCTGGATTTTCGAAGCCTCGCCTCTTTCGGCGGGAGGCTTTTTATCGGGACCGCCAGCGGAGACGTCCCCTGCCAGGTCTGGGAGTATGCCGGAGGGGAGTTCACCCGGAGCGATTCCGATTCCGACGGCATGCAGTGGGACTCCGCTCGATGCATGGAGATCTTCGACGGCCGTCTCTACGTGGGAACGGGGAACGACGTCGGAACACCCAGCGGCGGCCAGGTCTGGGAGTACGGCTGGTCGGCCTGGAGCCAGGTGAACGCCTACGGCTTCGGAAATACGGCCTACGATGCGGTCCACTCGCTGGTGGGTTGCTACCCCGCCCTCTTTGCGGGTGCGGCCAACAGCAATACCAGGCTGAACGGCAAAGTCTTCATGCGCCGCCTGATCACGCCGACGCCGACAGCGGCGCCCACCGCCGCGCCGAGCCTGACGCCGACTCCTCTCACGCCGACTCCGACACCGCTGACACCGACGCCGCCTCCCCCGACTCCCGCCGCGACCGCTAGTCCGCTCACACCGACCCCGGCGCCGACCGTTGCTGCCGCATCGCCCACGCCCACCTGCGGCCCCGTCGTCTCCATGAACCGAGCGGTGATCGCCTCCGGCGACTACAACGGCGACGGGACGGCCGATGTCGCCGTCTTCCGTCCGTCCTCCGGGCTCTGGTCGATCCGGAACGTGTCCAGCGTTTACTACGGCCTCTCCTCCGACGCGGCCGCGCCCGGTGACTATGACGGCGACGGAACGGCCGACATCGCGCTCTTCCGCCCTGCCTCCGGCCAATGGTTCGTCCGGGACCTCACCCGCCTCACCTACGGCCAGAGCGGCGACATCCCCGCTGCAGCCGACTACGACGGCGCCCCCGGCGCGGAGATGGCCCTCTTCCGCCCCGCCGCCGGCCGGTGGTATGTCCGGAACATCACCAGCGTGGCCTTCGGGGCGAACGGCGACTGGCCGGTCCCGGCCGACTACGACGCTGGCGGTTCGGCCCTGTTCGCGGTCTACCGCCCGGCCGGGGGATATTGGGCGGTCTCCGGACTCACCCGTTTCTTCTTCGGTGGATCGAACGACTGGCCCCTGTCCCTTGATTACGATGGGGATGGTGTCTACGAACCCGCCGTCTTCCGCCCCTGTGATGGGATGTGGTCGATCCGGGGGATCACCCGCCATTACATCGGGATCTGCACCGATTGGGCCCGTCCGGCGGACTATGACGGGAACGGCAGGGAGGACATGGCTGTCTTCCGGGATTACACGGGTCTCTGGGCGGTGAGGGAACTGACCCGGGTGTATTTCGGGTCAACTGGAGATATACCAGTGACCCATTAGCAAGTAGTCTGGATAATAAGAAAAAGGCGGCTCCTCCAGCAATGGGGGAGCCGCTCTTTTTATTCGGATTGAGAAGAGGCAAGCATCGCCCTCAGTCGATGTTCGGTTGTGGCCCGAGAGAGCGGGGGATCCCCCATCCTGATCAGCGCTCCGCCATTGACTTGGGGAGTTCTACTTTTATTCCCACCTGACCCAAACTGGTTACACCTGGCGCAAATCCCCCAAGTATTGCACATGCGAAACGCCAGGTTTCAAAGATGGAACTATGGTTCGGCAAATCTTTGTTCCGGCAGAATTGTCCGGGGCTCGCAATGGTAAGGGCCCCAGCATGTTATGACCATAACCTTTCCGGGGAGGCGGTCGGCACGAGAATTGCTAATTTTATATCTGCGGGGGAGGATTATCTTACTGAGGGAGTTAAACCGAGCGGTCACCGGAAACAGCCGCTTACAATCTTTTTACATTTTCCTGACAACTCCCCCGCCGTCGCATGCGAGATTTCACGCGGAAGGAAAAGTATCCCGGATGTGTTCCGGAGGAGGACGCCATGAAAAGGATCTGGTTCGTGGTGTGCGGTCTGTGGCTGCTGGCCGGGCGGGCCCCGGCCCGGGAGGTCGGAGTAATAGAAGACGGATCGGGGAACCGGGAGATCGTGGAAGGCCGGGGGATCACGGCCAAGATCTTCGACGGCGAGCGGGAGGTGATGACCTCCCGCCTCAGCCTCGAGGAGGTTCGAGGCTACATCGTCGAGTTCCGAACGCCGCCCCTCACAGTCTCCGGCCGGCGCGCGATGTCCGCCGCCGCCCGGGCGCGGACAGCCGCGGCCCAGGAGCGGGAGCGCGCGGATTTCCGGACCGACCTTTCCCGCCTGGAGAGCGCACATAATTCCCGATACTCCGAACGGGTCTCCGGCCGCGTCCGCTTCGACTACCGGGTCGCCCTCAACGGGATGGCGATCACCACCCATCGGCTGGTGGCCGAGGAGATCGAAAAGCTCCCCTATGTGAAGAGGATCGGGGAGGACCGGGAGGTCCGAGCCCTGGACGAGGAGAGCAACCGGCTGATCCAGGCCGACCGCGTCTGGTCCGAGTTGGGCGCCGACGGGTCGGGAGAGGTCATCGCGATCATAGACACCGGCATCGACGGCACCCACCCGGCGCTCGCGGGGGGGAAGGTGATCGGGGGTTACGACTTCGTCAACGGCGATTCCGACCCCATGGACGACCACGGCCACGGGACCCACTGCGCGGGGATCGCCGCCGCGAACTGCCCGGAGCTGAAGGGAGTGGCGCCTGGGGCGAGTCTCCTCGCGGTGAAGGTGCTGGGAGCCAACGGCAGCGGCCTGTCTTCCTGGGTGATCGCCGGGATCGAGTATGCCGTGAACCCCGACCGCGACCCGGCGACCGACGACGCCGTGGACGTGATCAGCATGAGCTTGGGCGGACCCGGCGATCCCGACGACCCACTCTCCGCCGCGATCGACAACGCCGCCGGCAACGGCGTGGTCTGCGCCGTGGCCGCGGCGAACGCCGGCCCCGGCTATTATACCGTCGCCTCGCCGGGGTGCGCCCGGACGGCGGTGACGGTAGGGGCGTCCAGCAAGGAGGACGAGATCGCTTCCTTCAGCTCCCGGGGACCGGTGACGAACACCTTCGAGATCAAGCCCGATGTGCTCGCCCCGGGGGTGGCGATCACCTCCTCCATCCCGGGAGGCGGCTATGCCTCCTGGCGGGGCACGTCCATGGCCACACCACACGTGGCCGGCGCGGCGGCGCTCCTCCGCCAGCTTCATCCCTCCTGGACGCCCGGCGAGATCAAAGCGGCGCTGATTGAAACCGCGCGGGACATCGGAGAAAACGTCTGGACACAGGGGGGAGGAAGGATCGACGTTTACGAGGCGGCGAAGCGGACGGCGGTCGTCACCCCGGCGGTCCTGAACCTGGGATCCGTGGACGCCCACGTCGCGGTCTGGACGAAGGCGGAACGGCTCACCGTGCACAATACCTCCGCCGAACCCAGGGTGTTTGCCATCTCCGCCCGGGGCGATTACCCGGGCGTCTCCTATGCGTTCAACCCCGCCGAAGTGACGGTTCCTTCCGGAGGGAGCGCGGAGGTCGACTTCACGATTGCCATCGACAACAGCCTCCTGCCCTATGATCCCAGCTCGCCGCCGTCCTATACCGGCGCGGTCATGGTCCGGTCCGACGAGGGGACGCTCAACCTCCCCTTCGCCTTCCTGAAACACAAGGTTCTGGAACTGACCTTCGACGAGAACCCCTGGGTCGTCAGCGTGATCAACCGCGCCGGCGGGGAGAGATATTATTTGCATCACCCCGGCAACTACGTCCGGATCCTGGTGTCCGGCGGCGAGTACGACGTTATCGTGACCTTCCTAGGGGCGGAGCGGGTCTTCCGGGAGAACGTGCCCGTATCCGAGACAACTGCTTTGACCATCACCACGGCCGATGCCGTGCACGAGGTCAGAGTCCACGCGGTGGATGCCGAAGGCCGGGAGCAATACCTCTATCTCCCCCAGGGCATGCTGACCATTACCGGCCTGGACTCGGGCTTCGCCACGGCGTTTCTCGGGGGTATGGGGGATACGTTCCGCTTCTCCGACGTGAGCGATCGCTATCCGATGGATCTCAAACTCAGGATATTCCCCGCCGGAGAGGAGGGGGCGCTCTACGAGTTCCCCTTCGCCCTCGAGGACGGGATCAGCGCCTCCCTCGACCTCCGGACCGACCCCGCGCTCTTTAGGCGCGTGGTGCACCGCTACGCGGCCGACCCCGGGGTCTCGCAGATTTTCTTTATGCCCTTTTTCTCCGCCCCCTACATCAGCTACGGATACGTCATGCTGAGGGAGGGCTCCCCCTATCTGCTGGAGGAGCCCTTCGAGGTGGTCGGGTACTACCATGCCAGCCCTTCGGCGGAGTACGGGATCGTGGACAGCCATCAGGAGATGGTCGACGTCTCCTCCGGATGGGAACAATCCTGGAACAATCCGGTGACATTCCGGACGACCTGCATCCGGTCCGAGCGGGAGGGCGGCATTTCCTTCCGCAAGGGGAAAGAGCCTGCCGCGTGGTTCACCGCGACGGAGGCTTTCGTTGCGGTCGACCACGGGAGGTCCGCCCCCGCTTTCACGGGCAGGATGTACAACTCTCCGACGATGGTCCTGCTCAAAAGCAACAACCCCCAGGCTTCGGGCTATAACTTTTTCGTCACTCCTTGGGGAGACCTGCGGGCGGACGCGCCCCTGGCCTACGAGCTGCGCTCCCCGGACGGTGTCGTGGAGGCGGGCATGCTAAGCAATGGCTACGGGGACGAGGTGAAGTATCAACGCACCGGCCTGGCCAAAGGCGGCTATGAGTATTCCATCGCCTTCGACAGTTACTACCTGGCGGGAGTTCCCGGCTCGGCCCGGGCGCTCCTTAAGTTCGACACGTCCCGGGCCGACCGCAACCCTCCCTACCTCTGGAGGATGGACATCCTCTCCCGGGGCCGCTTCCGGGACATCGTAGATCCGGCCGAGCCGACGACGGCAGCGTTCTCGATTTTCGATGAGGGCGATATCTCCTCGGTGGGCCTCGCGCTGCGTCCGTTCGGCCGGGGGGAGTGGGAGCCCCTGACCCTGTCGTCGTCCGGAGAACGGTACGAAGCCGTCCTGCCCGGCGACCTGCCGTACGGTTACTACTCTCTGGGCATTACGGCCGAGGACGTCTCGGGGAATTCCCTGACCTGCGAGGCGGAGCCGGCCTTCCTTTGCCGCCCGGCCGGGTCGGGCGCTTCCGGGCTCGACTCCGGGGACTATAACGGCGACGGCCGAGCCGACATCGCTTGCTTCCAGCCACAGAGGGCGCGCTGGGCGATCCGGGGGATCGGCGCCTTCCCGTTCGGCGCCGACGGCGACCTCCCCGTTTCCGGCGATTACAACGGGGACGGGCAGACCGACCCCGCGGTCTATCGCCCGTCCTCGGGGATGTGGGCGGTCCGCGGCATCACGCGTTTCTATTTCGGGGCGGCGAACGACCAGCCGGTCCCCGGGGACTACGACGGCGATGGCCGTTGCGAGGCCGCGGTCTTCCGCTCCGATGGGGGGCGGTGGGCGATGCGGGGAGGCGAGAGGATCTATCTCGGCGCCCACGGCGATCAGCCCGCGCCGGGAGATTACGACGGGGATGGGAGAAAGGAGCCCGCGGTCTTCCGGGCCGCCGCCTCCCTCTGGAGCGTTGGGGGCCTGACCCGGTTCCATTTCGGGGCAGAAAGCGACCAGCCGGTGGTCGGCGACTACGACGGGGACGGAACCTCGAACGCCGGGATCTTCCGGCCGTCAACGGAACTGTGGGCGGTGCGGGATGAGACCCGGTTTTATTTCGGGGAAGCGGGAGACAGACCGGTTCCCGCGGATTTCGACGGGGACACTGCCGACGAGGCCGGGGTCTTCATCCCATCCCCCGGCCGGTGGATGGTGAGGGGGATTACCGGCGCGTACTACGGTTCGGAGGAAGATCTACCGGCGACAAGATAGGGAATAGTTCGGCCCTGGTTCCACGAGCCAAAGATCATTTCGCTTCGGCCATGCGATAACCGATTCCGGGTTCGGTCATGATCAAACGGGGCTGGGTCGGATCGGATTCGATCTTTTTGCGAAGATGGTTTACGTACACACGCAGGTACTGAGACTGTTCCTCCGCGGTCGGTCCCCAGACGGCGCGGAGCAATTGGCTGTGGGTCACCACTTTCCCCTCGTTTTGGGCCAGAATCCGAAGTAGGGCGTATTCTGTCGCGGTCAGATGAATTTCCCGGCCGTCCCGGACGGTCTTTCGGGAGAGGAAATCGATATGGAATCCCCCGGAGCGATAAAACGGATTTTCCGGCTCCACCGGGGAATGTCGGCGGATCGCGCGCAGGCGCGCGGCCAACTCGTCGGCGTGGAAAGGTTTGGTCAGGTAATCGTCCGCTCCCCGGTCCAAGGCGGCCACCTTTTCCTCCACGTCCTGCCTGACCGAGAGGATCAAAACGGGGATGGTGCTCCACTCCCGCAGACGCCTGAGCACTTCCACCCCTTCCATGTCCGGTAAACCCAGATCAAGCACGATCACGTCGGGACGCCGGTAGACGGTGGCAGTCAGACCTTCCTGCCCCGAGGTCGCCTCATAGACGATATAACCTTCCGATTCTAGCGTCAGGCGCATCAGGCGGCGAATCTGGACCTCGTCGTCGATGACCAGCGCCACGGGTTTGTTTTCCGCAGCGGTCATACGCTGGGAGGCACTCTCTTCGTTTCCACCGGAATCCGCAAGATAAAGGTGGCACCGCGGTTCGGGTTGTTTTCCGTCGTGACTTCTCCCCCCATCGCCTGCATCAAGCCACGCACGATAGACAAACCTAAGCCGACTCCGCCGGGTGGGGCGTTCGGCCCGCGGAAGAACTTTTCGAAAACGTGGCCGGCCACTTCGGGCAGGAGTCCGGGACCTTCATCCATCACTCGGAGGAAGAGGTGATTCCCATCCAGGCGGGCCGAGACCGTGATCTGCGAATCCTCGGGACTATACCCGGCGGCGTTCGCCAGCAGATTGGCCAGTGCCTGTTCCACGAAGGTGGAATCCGTTTTTACCGACGGCATATCGACCGCCCCGATGACGCGGAGACGGTGCTTCCCCAGCAGATCGCCCACCTGCTGGCATGCCGAAGCGATGATCTCATCCGGATCGGTCCACACCGGCGCGAGCGTGTACCGGCCCGTCTCGATCCGCGTCATGTTCAGCAGATTGTCCACGATCCTGCTCAAGCGGCCAGAAGCAGTTTCGATCTCATGAAGAAAGGCGGGGACATCCTGTCTATCCTTCGCGAGAGCAAGAACCTGCCGGGCATTGTCCGCAGAAGCCTGGATCACCGCCAACGGCGTTTTGAGTTCGTGCGATACACAATCGAAGAGCGTTTTATAGAGCTTCTCCGATTCCTCCGCCATTTGCGCGCGCCCGGCTTCTTGAATCAGCCAATAACGTTCGATCAGAACTGCGATTTGATCGGCGAAGGTTTCCAGCAATTCCCGTTCGTCTAAAGATAGGGGGGGGCGAGGACCAAAATGGACAATCAGAACGCCGACCGTGGTCTTGCCGGTTTGAAGAGGCAGGTGCAGCAAGCCGGTTTCCGGAGAGGTATCGGTAAAACGGCCGCCGGGACGACCGTGCCGCAACGTCCAGGCGGCCAAGTCCTTATCTTTAGCGTCTAAAGGCCGCATGCGGGGAGACTGGGAATGGGCAGTGAGCCGTCCGTTCTTGCCGATCAAGAGGATGGCGGATTGCGCGTTGAACGCATTCTCGATTTCTTGGGCGGCCCGGCGCAGTCCCTCGTCCAAAGTCGTGCTTTCCACCACCCCTTGGGTGAGACGGTACAGAGCGACGGTGCGCTGCTCGCGCTTGCGCTCAGCTATTTCCCGGAAGCGCACCCGGGCCGTCAATTGACTGATAACGAGCGCGACGACAAAGTACATGACGAACATCAGCCCGTCTTGGAAATGACCGATCCGCAGGGTGAACAGTGGCGGAATGAAAAGAAAATTCCAGAGCACGGCGCTCAAGGCGGCGATGAGAAGAATGACCGCCCGCCGCAGTCGGGTGGCGAGGAAAACCACCAGCGACAGGTAAATAAGGGCGATGGCCCAATAACCGGTGATCTCCCGCACCAACCAGCAGGCCCCGGTCACCCCCGCCACGGACAGCAGACCGACGACCGCTTCCCGCATGCTCGACCGGAGATCGGCCGCCTGCTCCGCTGATGGAGAAGGACGATCCGAGAGGGCCTCGGATCGAACGACGCTGATGTCGATATCCCCGCTCCGGCGGATCAGACGATCCGCCAGCGAGCCGCCGCGGAGAAATTCCCGCCAAGCGTTTCCTCGGGGCTTGCCGACCACGATCTGCGTTACGTTCTCTTCCCGCGCGACCCGCAAAAGCGTCCCGATGAGATCCTCGCCGGCGATGGTGATCACCGAGGCTCCCAGGGAACGGGCCAGGGAAAGTGTTCTCACCAGATGTTTCTTTTCTTCCGCGCGTACGGAATCGGGAGGTTGCACGTGCACGGCCAACCAGGGCGCGCCCAGAGTCGACGCCGAATGCTGGGTCCAGCGGACCAGGGCTTCGGAAAACGGGCTAGGCCCGACGGCGACCAGGAGTTTGGATGCGGCAAATTTTCCAGGGCGCGGCGACCTCTCCGTTCGCCGAATCGCTGATAGGATAGGGTCAGGGTTTAGTTTCGGCACGTCATTCATACGATATTTGAAATTATATCTCATGCGGAGGAGGGGAAAGAGGAGAACATTCGCAGGACTTTCGCCGGGCGGCCCGACCGGCGGCGAAGGTGAAACCAGGTGTTGGATCGCCCCGGAGATCAGGTCTTCGCCGCCGGTGAAATCCTTGCCTTCATGAAAGCTGCGGCGGCCACTGATATCAGTGTGAGCAGAACCGAGATGAGGATTTTTCCCCCGGAAAGCGGGTGAGATACCTCCGTTCCCGGTCGAGTGATTTTTACTTCATCCGCCACGACACAGGTCTCGCCTCCGAGCCTCTGGGCATAACGGTAATAGATCCCCTTCACCTCCACCATGTCCCCGGAGTGAGAATAATCTCCCAGGCAGGCGATGGACTCGATCTGATCGCGGACGGCGCGGACGCCGATAGCGGTACCTTCCGGAGAGAGGACGTTCAACCAGTATCCCCCGCCCCGCTCCATGATGTCCCCGATCACTTCCCCGCGAATCGTCACTTCCCGGCCGTCATAGGCCGCGCCGGAAGAAATCAGCGTCTCGACCGGCGTGATCTCCCCGGCGGCGCACCGAGACCAGGGGATCAAGGTCAGGAGAGGGATGAGACGGGATAGCGTCATCCGGGCGGTCATAACGTCACTTCCCCCGGAGAGCGGAGACTCCGAACGCCAGCAATCCGAACAAGGAAATGAACTCCAGCCTCCCCGCCCACATGGCGAACAGGTAATAGATCTTCAACCCAGTCGGCATGGACGGGGCGGTGATCCCGCAGGAGAGGCCGGTGTTGCTCCCCGCCGAGGTGGATTCGAAGACCGCGTCCACGCCGGGATAGCCGTAGGCAATCCCCAGCACGCCTCCGCCGCAATAGAGGAGGAGGTACAGAATAACGATCAACCCCGCCATCTTCACGTGCTGGTCGGTGAGGATGATATCCTTGATGTGGTGAAATTTAATGACGAGGACGGAATTTTCGGTCAGAACGATTCTTTTGATTTCCTGGTAGAGTCCCCGGGCCACGATCCCCACCCGCAACCCCTTGATCCCGCCGGCGGTGGAACAGGCGCTGCCGCCGATCGCCATGGCCATGATGATGGCGACCATCGCCAGGCTCCCCCACGCTTTGATCTGCGTAGCGTAGACCGTCATGTTGCCGGTTGTGGTATGGGCGGAGAGAAGGGTATAGGCGGCCCGTCTCAGCAGGATGAAAGGATCGCCGTAGAGATGAGACGGGATCAGGGCGAAGATCAGGATGGCGAAGGCGATCGCGACCGTCAGGGAGAAAGACCTGATTTCGATATTTTTCACTATTTCTTTCGGGTGGCCGCTCCAGACGGCGTAATGCAGGATAAAATTGAAGGACCCCAGGACGAAGATGAACAGGGTGACGATCTCCACCGCGAGGCTGTGATAGTACAGGATATTCTGTGATTGCGGGGCGAACCCCCCCGTACTCCACGCCCCCATGAACAACCACGCCGCCTGGAGCAGGGAACGCGGGAAGGCGAGGCCTTCCAGAGTAAGGGTTACGAACAAAGCCGCGGTTCCCAGAAAAAGATAGGCGATGCTGATGTACCAGATCGCCCGACTGGTCTGGATCACGTTCGGAAGGAGCCGCTCCTCCTTGCCTTCCCCCACGTACATCATGTAGGCCCCGGCCGTCCCTTTGACCAGGAAAGACAAGACCAGAACGATCATCCCCTGCCCGCCCACGTAGGTCAGGAGGTGCCGCCACATGTTCAAGCCTTGGGAAACATGGTCCAGGTCGACAATCAGTACCAGCCCGGTGGTGGTGAAGCCGCTCATGACGTCGAAGACGGAATCGAGATACGACCCGTAGTGTCCGCTGAGCTGATAGGGGACGGCGCAGAGAAGCGTCGCCAGGATCCAGGAGACAGCCGCGATCGTCATGGAATGAAGCCAGCGGAGGCTTCCGGCCGCGCCGCGCCCCAAGAGGAGAAACACCACCCCGCTTAAAAAGCAGGCGTTGAATCCGATGACGAAATCGAGCGCGGCCGCCCATTCTTTGAAGGCCAGAGCGGTCGCCAGCGGGATGACTTGGAGAAAGGAGATCCCGCACAAGATCCTGCCGACGTAGCGGCTGATCAACTTGTAATCGTTCGGATATGGTCTGGAGATCATGCCATTTTTTTCCGAATTATTCGGGGGAATCGCTGATTTTCCCGAATAATTCGGAAAGCGGGGCTAGATAAAACGCGCTATGAGTAAGACCACCAGGGAGAGCAGGACCAGGAGGCAGGCCACGTAGAGAAGTTCCGTGGCGATGCCGATCAGGGACCCGACGATGGGCAAGATAGGTTTGGCCGAGGGTTTCACGACCGTCACTCGCCGGCGATGAGCCGCAATAATTCTTTTTCGTTTTCCTCGGTGGTGATGGCCAGAAGATCGTCGCCTTTTCCCAGAACCGTGTCGCCTTTGGGGATGATGATGTCGTCCTTTCTCAGCACGAGCGCGATGATGGATTTCGGCGGCAGTTTCAGGTTTTTAAGCTGTTCGTTCGCCAGTGCGGATTTGCCGTTGATCTTCCCCTTGAGGATCGAAATCTTTCCCTGCTTCAACTTCAGCAGCGTGCCGATCTCCTCGAGGCTCGCCTCCCGGTTGATCACCTGGGCGATCAGATTGCTGGCATTGACCGGCACGTCTACTCCCAACTTGGCCATGGCCTCTTCGTTCCTCGGGTCGTTTACCTTGGCCACCGTCCGCGGCACGGAAAAATTGGTTTTGGCCAGCTGACAAATAATCAGGTTGTCTTCGTCGTCGCCGGTGACGGCCACGACTACGTCCGCCCGGTCGACCTGGGCTTCTTCCAGGCGGTCGGGATCGCAGGCGTCGCCCTGGATGACGACCGCCCCGCGCAAATCCTCGGCGGCCCGTTCGCAAACCTCCCGGTTCTTATCCAGCAGAATTACCTTGTGGCGTTCCCGCACCAACTGCTTGACCAGGGAAAAACCGACCTTGCCCGCTCCACAGACGATGACGAACATTTAATCCTCCATGTTGAACATGTTTTTGATGGCCTTCAGGCTTCCCGTCCGGACGATCCCGATCAGGGTGTCTCCCGCTTCCAGTGTTGTATCGGGAGAAGGGATCACGGCTACCCCCTTTTTCATGATGGTGGCGATCAGGAATTCATCGGGACGATTCAACTGGGCGACCGATTTTCCGGCGAATTGAGGCGTGACCGCAATCTGGATGACCCCCATCCCTCTCATCTCGATGAAGAAGTCCGAAAAATGCTTTTCGATCAGCTTGTCCCGGATCATCGAGGCGACCAGCACCGTCCCGCTGATTATCTCCAGCCCCATATATTTGTAGATCGCGGCCCTCTTCGGATCGTAGAGACGGGCGATGACCCGGGGGACTTTGAAGATCGTTTTGGCCACCTGGGAAGCCATGATATTGGTGTTGTCGCCGTTGGTTACGACCGCCAGGGCGTCGGCTGATTCGATCCCCGCCTTTCGCAAGGTCTCGAGGTCGAAACCGCTGCCGACGATGCAGAGGCCGTTGAAGGTCCCTCCCAGCCTCTGGAAGGACTCCTGCTTCCAGTCGATGACCGTGATGTTGTGCCCCTCGTAGGAGAGGAGAAGGGCCAGTTCCGCCCCCACCCTCCCGCAGCCGACGATGATGATGTTCATGGGATGGAATCTCCCCTTTTAACAGATTGTTGTTATGCGATCGACGATACGAATTCCGCAGTCGATCGCCGGAATGGGCCGCGCCTTTCCGCAGTTGGTGGACCAGCCGATCGACGGATAATCGATCAACCACGGTACAAGGGGGGGGCAACGAGGGATAATAAAAAGAGGCTCGAAAATGATTAAAATATTGTAAACGAACCTTAGAATGGGTAGGAGGGAGATATTTAACTACTGGACACCCGCCCCCATTTTCAAGGACCCCAGTCGGCAGAATGGGGTTTTCTATTTCGGTTGGGGAGATGTGAGCACTACCCGCAGCTTACGTTCGGTTATCTTTCGGCAGGTAAGGGGATCACCCAACTGATTGCTGGATGGACGGGGGTAGTTTGAGTAGCCGGAGCATCTGGTTGAGTAAGGAGAGGTGCGAGATACCGACACAACCTCAGCACCACAGCATCCACGGGATTTTCCGGCAATAATCGGGGGGAACGGCTTGCTACCGATTCGCAGTCGATTATTTCACAACATCCTGTTGTGCAACGGGATTTGGGTAAAAGAGGGGCCCCAAGGCCGGTTCCCGCTCCCAGGGAGGGATGGTCAGGAAAGTTCTCAATGAGACCGCGAAGGGGAGTTCTGCTTTTTATCCCGCATTGCCCAGACTGGTTACACCTGGGCGCGTGCGGGATGTTGTTTCCATGGATATTTTCTTGACCTCTTCAGGCTTACTCCCGGATGAAAATATTTGCGCCGAGGTAGATTCTTGGATATAATCCCGCCATTTACTGGGGCGCGACCCGGATTTCCGGGCGGGCCTGAGCCATCAAACCCGATGGGAGAGGCCATGAAATCGACTGGGAGAACTCCTAGCACCACATCGTGCCCCGCTTTCGCCTGGGCCGCCCTCACGGCGGCCTGTCTGCTGTTGATCATGGGCCTGCCCGGCCCGGCCTCCGCCTCCACCGTGTTCAACGAAGGGTTTGATGATTTCCAGACCGGTGTGCGCCCAGTCGGCTGGACGTTCGACAACTGCAACTCCGACACCGATGTCTACGAGAACGAGTCCTATTACGGGGCCGCGGCCCCGGCGGTCCGGATCGCCGACACCGGCGATGCCGTCACCACGGAGAGCTTCTCCGCGGCCGCCGGCAACACGGTCCAGTTCTGGATCCGCGGCGTCACGACCGATAACACGTCCAATCTCGTGGTGGAAGAATATTTCAGCTCGGCGTGGAACTCCGTGACCACCGTTGCCTACATCCAGACCTCGGGAGTCACCGTCGGGCCTCTCGCTCTGAACGACAGCTCCACCCAGCTGCGTTTCACCTACACCAAGAGCGCGGGCAACGTGGCCTTCGACGACGTCTTCCTCGACGACGGCGTCGGCGCGGTCTCTCCCACGCCCTCGCCCCAGCCCACCGCCTCCCCCGTCCCCACCGCCCCCCATATTGTCATCGACCAGATGTACAACAGCACCGCTTTCGACTACGTCATGCTCTGGAACCCGACGGCGGGTTCGCTCAACCTGGGGACGGGCGACTACTTTCTCAACCTGCAGACCGCGGTGGACGAGGGGGAGACCTACGCCTTCAGCTCCTGCGACATCATCCCCGCCTCCGGCTACTTCATGGTCGCCACCACCCACAACGTCGACGGGGTGATGGCCGACGCGGTCGCCAACATCCGCGTCGTCCGGGACAGCAACTCGGGGAACTCCTGGGTCCAGCTCACCGACTCCTTGGGCCAGGTGGACGCCGTGGGCTGGGCCACCAACCCCCTCCACTATGAGGGGACGGCGATCAGCGCCAGCCTGGATACGGGCAAGGCCTGGTTCCGACAGACCAACCCCGGCGGGACCCGGGTCAACCACCGGGACACCGACAGCAACGCGGCCGACTTCGTCCAGCTGACCTATGCCCCGGAGAGCTCCGGCCTCATCCCCGATTCCGGGTCGGGGAGCTGGTTCTGCCAGACACTCTGGCCGACCTTCGACGAGCAGACCCAGGAGTGGTCGATAACCTGTTCCTACGGCTGCGACTACTACTTCAAGGCGATCAACGAGCAGTATCCTCCCACCGGCGAGCCCTACCTCTCCTCGACCGGAACGACCAACGGCGTATCCGCCTTCTTCGGCCTGGCCAACTTCCGCCAGATGACCGGGATCGACTGCTGGGACCGCGTCTACGTGGAGGTCGTCGCCTGGGGACGGCAGTCCTCGCCCTCGGGGCTCCGGGAGACCAAGCTGTGGCTCCAGTCCGGGAGCGCGGTTTCCATGCGCAACGCCAGATTCCCATCTTCGATCGGAATGGTCGCCTCCCGCCCCTGGTATAAAGACCCCGAGACCGGCTTCTCCTGGGACTCGGAGTCGGTCAACAACCTGAAGATCGGGATCACCAACGACGACGCCGACAACACCGCTTTCCTGTACCAGATCTACGCCCGGATCTGGTATACCGGCGAACCGCCGCTTCCCACCCCGTCTCCGTCGATCAGCCCGATCTCTCCCACGCCGACGGCGACGCCGACGACGACGCCCAGCGCGGCGCCCCCCACGCCCACGTCCGCGCCGGAAACGCCGACGCCGATACCGGGGACTCCCACGCCGGTGGTGATCAGGACCGCGACACCGGTCCCCACGGCCACGCCCTGGCGAATCGTGGTGGACGCCGACGACTACAACGGCGACGGAACGGCGGACCTGGCGGTCTGGAGAGGGTCCGACGCGACCTGGCGGGTGATGAACCTGACCATCATCGGCTACGGTCAGACCAGCGACGTCCCGGTTCCGGGCGACTTCAACGGCGACGGCATGGCCGACATCGTGGTCTTCCGCCCCTCGGCCGGGAGATGGTGGATGAGGAACCCGGCGGGCGGCGTGTCGCTCTGGTTCGCCTATTTCGGGCTCAGCGGCGACGTGCCCGTCCCGGCGGACTACGACGGCGACTTCCGCTCCGACACGGCGGTCTTCCGTCCGGCCAACGGATGGTGGTATGTCAGCGGCCGGACGCGTTTCGCCTATGGGATCCGGAACGACATCACCATCCCGGGCGACTTCAACGGCGACGGCAGCGCGGATTACGCCGTCTATCGTTACGGCCTGGGCTACTGCGGGTGGTATGTGCGGGACGTGACGCGCCTGTTTTACGGCCAGCCGGGGGATCTGCCGGTGCCGGGCGACTACGACGGGAACGGGGCGACGCAGATCTCGGTTTTCCGCCCGTCCTACGGACGTTGGTACACGCGGGGAGAGGCCTACCTGACTTTCGGTGCGGCGGGGGATATTCCGTTCGCTCTGGACTACGACGGGAACGGTACGGCCGACCGAGCACTGTATCGCCCGTCGGAAGGGCGCTGGTACATCTACGGGGTGACCACCTACTCCTTCGGCGTCTCGACCGACGAGCCCCTGGCGGGAAAAGGTTACTAAACTAAACCCGGGGAACGAAACGAAATACCGCAGATAAGTTGACACGTTGATAAGCGGTTGGGGATCGAGATTCTGCGACCGGAGGAAAGAAAGCGCACAAGTCGAACAAGACGCTCGACCGAATGACGAGGAGTGCGGTCATCATTGCGAAAAGCGGTTTCTCCAGCGCTGGGGAGGCCGCCTTTTCTCCATCCCGGTTGAGGGGGAGAGATGACGCGTAAGGGCGGGAACATCTGGCAGAAGCTGCTGGCCGCGGCCGGATTTGTGATGATCTGCCTGCGGCTTTTCTACCCGGTGCGGGGCTTTATCAAATACTCCGGAGGGGGAGGATACTACATCCTCGACCGGAAGATTACGGTTGTCCACCTGGCGGTGATATTCACGGTGGCGGCAATTTGTATT
>CAZKCI010000078.1:0-8028 GCA_964551475.1 uncultured bacterium
TGTTCCACTAACCAACCGGAAGATAACCGCACGGAAGTTACGAACATTGCTCTCCTCCCCCCCCAACCGAGATGAAGAAAGAGCGGCCCCCCCATTGATGGAGAAACCGCCCTTTCTCTCTATTCAGACTGAATTAGCGGGTGACGGGGATGTCGCCAGTCCCTCCGAAGTAGACGCGGGTCAAACTGCGGATTGACCACATTCCCGCTGTGTCACGGAAGATGCCGGCATCATCCACCCCATCCCCGTTGTAGTCCGCCGGCAGCGCCCAGTCATTCGCGCTCCCGAGATAAACTCGCGTCACGTTCCGGATCGACCACATGCCGGACGACGGACGGAAAATCCCGCCTTCCCATTGACCAGCGCCGTTGTAGTCCCCCGGGACCAGGTCGTCAGTCGAGGCGCCTAAGTAGAACCGTGTCAGGTCCTTCACAGACCACATCCCCGTGGAACCCCGGAAGATGGCGATGTTCTTGGCGGCATCACTGTTATAGAAACCTGGGATGACCGTGTCTCCCATAGCGCCCAGATAGACCCGTGTCAGATCCCGAATCGACCACATGCCCGAAGACGGACGGAAGATGCCCGCCTCGGCTATCCCGTCACCGTTGTAGTCGCCCGGGACGGGTTGATCATCCGCAGCCCCCAGGTAGAAGCGGGTCAGGTTCCGCACCGACCACATCCCGCCGTTCTCCCGGAAGATGGCAATGTCGGTTGTTCCGTCACCGTTATAGTCGGCTGGGACCAAAGAGTCGGTCGAGTTTCCCAGATAAACCCGGGTGATGTCCTTCACCGACCACATTCCCGATGACCCCCGGAAAATGGCGATATCGCTCGTCCCATCGCCGTTATAGTCGTAAATCCAGGGATTCGCGGAGGGCGTTGTCAGGCTCAGTTTACTGATAAATACATCTCCGACGGACTCGGAGAGGTCGGCTCGGCTCGGCTGGTAGGGATTAAATGTGGGAAAATCCCGGGATCGAGTTTGGCCGGTGATATACACCTCCGCGTTCCGGACGGCGTTCCCGCCGCCGAAATCCATACCGGTGCCGCCCAGATAGGTTGAGAAGACCAGCGATGATCCGGAGGTGGAGAGCTGGGTGATGAAAGCGTCGTAATCGTCCGTCAGCCATCCCTTGCTGGCCTGATATGGATTGACGGTGGGGAAAGAGGATGACCGGGTATAGCCCGTGACGTATGCGCAGCCGCTTTCCACGGAAACACCCTCCCCTTGATCAACGTATTCCCCCCCGAGAAAGGTCGAGTAAACCAGGGAAGACCCGGAGGTCGAAAGTTTGCTGACAAAGGCATCACCGGTGCCTCCCACGTCGCTGTATTCCTGATAAGGATTAACGGTGGGGAAATCCAGCGATTGGGCGCAACCGGTGACGTAGGCATAGCCATTCTTAACTGCAATTCCGTAAGCTGTGTCGTCTTGAATATTTCCTCCCAGATAAGTGGAATAGAGCAGGGAGGATCCGGAAGAGGACAGCTTGGCGACAAAGGAGGTATAAGCGATTGATGTTGGATGTTCCGCCCGATAGGGGTTCACAGTGGGGAAATCCCTCGATCCGGCGGAGCCGCATATGTACACCTCGCGATTTTCGAGGCCGATCGAATAGGCCTTATCCTCCGCCGTGCCGCCCAGATAAGTTGAATATACCAAGCAGGAACCGCTGGAAGAAAATCTGGTGATGAAAATATTGGAATCCGCGTAGGGCGCCATCGACGCCTGATAAGGGTTCAGGGTGGGGAAATCATACGATTTCGCGGCACCGCACACATAGGCTTCACCCCCTGTCACGGCGATTCCGAAGGCCTTGTCGGAATACCATCCGCCCAAATATGTCGAATAGATCAGGCTGGAGCCTTCGCTAGAGAGTCGGGTGACGAAGGCGTTCGATTGCCATTCCGGCAGACAGTTGAGGCTGGGCTGATAAGCGTTGACCACTGGGAAATAGGTCGATGTTGTCCATCCGGCGACATAAGCCTCGCCGTTTTCCACGCAAACGCTGCTGGCGTGGGTTCCTCCCAGAAAGGTTGAATAGATCAGAAAACTGCCGGTGGAGGAAAGCTTGCTGATGTATCCCGAACCATCGCTGGCCTGATATGGATTGACTATGGGGAAATCAGGGGACTCGGTATATCCCGCGACATAGGCGCATTTTTCTGCATCGACGGCGATGGCGCCGCGCTCCTCCAGTTCCGCACCCCCCAGATAAGTCGAATAGCGCAAGTGGATCGGCTCGGCCGAAAGCGGGCCCGCGAAGCCGACCAACGCTGCAAAAACGACCGTAAACCCCAGCGCTTTATCTATCATGCCGTTTTTCATCTCAATCCCCCTTTTGGGTAAGAAAATCCCGGCCGGATATCGCTATCCGAGCCGGGTCAATCTTCCCGAACCTCATGTCTCAAGTATGATCTCAAGACAATTTCTGCCTGCGTTAGGGTGAACCGCTGATCAACATTCTTCTCTTCTCGACGGAAAGGGTCAAGATAATTTGCTTGAGAAGAAAAATCCCACCCATCTCAGGGTGTAACCATCCCGAGTCGGGTGGGAGTGACGCTCGCACTCCCCTTCGTGGTCGTATTTAGAACTTGGCTGACCATCCCTCCCTGGGAGCGGGAACCGGCTTTCTGGCCGCTATTCCATCCCAATTCCGTTGAGCAGCAGGGAGTTACGAAATAGTTGGCCTCGGGGCGGAAAAACGTGCTCCACCCCGATTACGGCCGGAAAATGCTGTAGATGCTGTCATGCTGTGGTATGGGTATCACCTTCCGCAGCATCTACAGCAGCTTCCAGCTATCCTGGTTAAAGCAAAAGGGCGACTCCCCATGCCGGGAAACAGCTCTGGCCGGCTGAACAGTCCGTCAGCGGGTCACGGGAATATCCCCGGTGGAGCCGAAATACACCCTGGTCATGTTCCTCAACGCCCATATCCCGATCGAATCCCGGAAGACGGCGGCTTCATCTATGCTATCGCCATTATAGTCGGCAGGGACAGGAAGATCGGTGGCAGCGCCGAAATAGAACCGTGTGGCACCGTGAAGTGCCCAGAGACCGGAAGAAGGACGGAAGACACCCGCCTGCTTTCGGAACGGGCTGTCGATTCCCGCCCGGCCGCTATACCATCGGTAGACACCTGATATCGGAAGATCGCCCCCGCCGCCGTAGTAGAAGTGCGTGGCCCCCCGAACCGCCCAGAGGCCGACGGCAGGACTGACCACGGTTGAGGGACGGAAAACGGCCCCCTCAGCTGTTCCATCCCCGTTGAAATCCTCCGGCAACGGCTGGTCGAACTGGGCCCCGAAGCGGAAACCGGTGATTCCCCGGACATGCCAGCTGCCGGTGATATCGTGGAAGACCGCGACATCGCAGGATCCATCGCCGTCGTAATCGCCGGGGACCGGCGTGTCCTGCCAGCTTCCGAAGAATAAGCGGGTCAGCCCTTTCACCGCCCAGAGGCCGTCAGATGGACGGAAGACCGCGACATCCGTGTAACTGTCTCCATCGTAGTCGCCGCTCGCCGGGATGGCGCTGCTGTTGCCCAGATAAGTCCGCCCCACGCCCAGCACCGCCCAGAGGCCCTCGCTTCTCCGGAAAAGGGCGACCTCGGATTTCCCATCGCCGTTGTAATCTCCGTCCGCCGGATGAGGGGGCGGTTGCGGAGGGAATACCTCCAGAATAATCTGGGCGGCGAGAGCGGTGGCGTTGAAAACTTCGCGGTTGAGAAGGACAACGATGACAGCCTGCCGGGAGGGCACGTAATAGATCCCGCTGCTGTATCCGTTGGTTAGATCGCCGCCGTGGCCGATGGCGCCGAACCTCGACGCGATGCCGAGACCGTACCCGCCGCCGGGGGCGGGCCAGCCGCCCCAGGTCAGCTGTTCACGATGAGCGGCGTCACTGATCAGCGTGCCGCGAGCATAAGCGTCGCACCATATTTTCAGATCATCCAGGGTGGATATCATGGCCCCGCATCCGAACTCCCGGGACGGATTGTAGTCGGTCCCGTCCGCCAGTTCGGTGAATCCGCTCCACTCCGGACAGGGGGAGTAGGCCGGAATCCAGTATCCATGCACGGGCTGGCCCGGCATGTCGGAATCGAGGGGGTACGTGGTGTGGTCGAGCGCGAGGGGCGCCAGGATCCGCTCCCGTATCTCCTCCGGGAGACGGGTGCCCGTCACCGAGGACTGGGTCACCCACTCGACGATCATTCCGAGCAGGATGTAGTTCGTGTCCTCGTATTCGTACCCGGTTCCCGGCTCCTCCTGTCCGACGGAAACCGCCTGGTTGACCATTGACTGAGGGGACCATTCGACCAGCAGGGATTCGGCGGGACTCTGGCCGCAGGAGGCTAGCGCGTACTCCGTGCTCTCTGTCCAGTCGCCCAAGCCGCTGGTATGGTTCATGAGCTGCCGGACCGTGATCCGGTCGGCCAGCGGGACGCCGAAGCCGTTGTTGAAACTGCTCAAAGTATCCTCCAGTCTCAACCTCCCCTCGTCGACCAGCTGAAGGACGACCGTGGCGGTGAAGGTCTTGGAGATGCTGGCGATCCGGAAGGTGTCGGCCGGTGTGATCGGGCGATCGAGGATCAGGTCCGCAGTTCCCCGCGTCCAGGTCCCTTCCCAGGTTGGGGTCGAGATATGGAGGATGGCTCCGGGAACTCCTCTCCCCATAACGCCATCCAGCAATTTTTCCACGACCCCATCTATTGGGGCCGGCGGAGGTTGGCGCGGGGGTGGGAGGGCTATGACGCCGACCGCAACCAGGATCGCTGCCGTTTTCATCATGCCTTCCGATGGGGTTGAGTTGAACCGCTAATCCATATTCTTCTTTCCCCGGCGATATCGGTCAACATAATCTGTCCGGTAAAAAGAATCCCACCCTATCCCAGCGTTAACCAGCCTGAGCAATGCGGGATAAAAAACGGAACTCCCCGAGCGTCACTCCCACCCGACTCTTCGTTCGAGGTTTGCTTCGATCTATACCCCTACCGGATCAGACGGGGAGAGCAACGCATCTCTATAGATCCCAATGAGATACCGAAGAAACAACTCAAAACCTTTCCCAATCCCCTATTTCTCGCCCTCCAATACAAACGCCTCCTGAATACCCCTGGCATAGGCTCCCAGAGCGCCCTCTCCAGAAAAGTCGGTGTTTCCCGAGCCCGAATCAGCCAGTTCCTCCGCCTCCTCAAACTACCCCCGGATATCCAGCAATCGGTGATCAGGATGGGGGATCCACTACCATCCCGAGCGATAACGGAACGTAAGCTACGGAATCTGATTTCCTCCCCACCGAGATAGAGAAAGGGCGGCTCCCTCGTTGTTGGAGAAACCGCCCTTTCTCTATTGCCGGCCGAAGCCGACTATTCACCATTCCCCATTCACTATTCCCTATCTTGTCACTGGGATATCACCCGTTGAGCCGAAATACACCCTCGTGATGTTCCGGACCGACCACATCCCCCCCGAGTCGCGGAAGATGGCTGCCTCGTCTATAGTGTCACCGTTGTAATCGGCGGGTAGGGCCCAGTCACCCGTGGATCCCAGATAGATACGCGTTACGGTCCTGATAGACCACATGGATGAGGACGGACGGAAGATCCCTCCTTCCCACTTCCCCGCCCCGTTATAGTCGCCAGGAACCAAACCGTCACTGGATGCGCCGAAATAGAACCTCGTGATGCTCCGCACCGACCACATGCCCGAACTCCCTCGGAAGATGGCAATGTCCTTCGCGGCGTCGCTGTCATAGAAGCCGGGTATGACCGTGTCTCCCGCAGCCCCCAGATAGACCCTGGTCAGATTCCGGATCGACCACATTCCCGAAGACGGACGAAAGATCCCGGCCTCAGCGATCCCATCGCCACTGTAGTCCCCGGGGACGGGCTGGTCATCGGTTCCCCCCAGGTAGAAGCGGGAAAGGTTCCTCACCGACCACATCCCGCCGCTCTCCCTGAAGATGGCGATGTCGCTCGTTCCATCCCCGTTGTAATCGGCGGGGACCAACGAGTCGGTGGAGTTCCCGAAGTAGACCCGTGTCACATTCCTCACCGACCACATACCCGAAGATCCCCGGAAGACCGCAACATCACTGGTGCCGTCGCCGTTGTAATCGCCGGAGTCGGGATAAGCATCTGCCATAACTGCTGGAGTGGGCACGATGCTGGGGGTCAGCGTCGGCTCAGGCGACGGCGGGGGAGTCATCGGGGTCGGGGTGTTGACGGGAGTTAGTGTTGGTTCCGGTGTCAATGTCGGTTCCGGGGAGGGGGTCGCGGGCGGCGTCGGTGTCTTGTATCCCTCCGGTGTGGGCGAAGGGGAGGGGGTCGGCGTAATGAAGATAAGCTCGGTGATGCAGGCATCCCTCGATCCGGCCCGGCTCGATTGATACGGATTGAGCAGAGGCCAATCGTCCCCTATTGACTCGCCGCTCACATATGAGATGCCCGCTCCACGGGCGCATAGGCCGAATAGCCTGTCGTCGCTGCTGCTGCCCAGGTAGCTGGAAAAGACCAGGGCGGAGCCGCTGGAGGACAGACGGGCTGACCAGGCGTCAGAGCCGCCCATCCGGCCGGCCTGATAAGGGTTGACGGTCGGGAAATCGTCGGAGAGGGTGGTCCCGGCAACATAGAGATCGCCCCCCGGCGCCGGCGCGAGGACGAAGGCGTAGTCGGAACCTCCTTCGTTGGCCGCTCCACCCACATAGGTGGAGTGAAGAAGAACGGACCCCCCGGCGGCGAGCCGCGTGACGAAGCAGTCGACGCCTCCCCCGCGTGAGGACTGATAGGGATCGAGCGTGGGGAAATCGCTGGAGGCGGTCTCGCCGGCGACGGCAAAAGAACCGTCCGAGAAGAGGGCAAGGTCATATCCCCGGTCGTTCCCCAACCCTCCCAGGTAGGTGGAGAAGATCAGTTCTGATCCGGTGGAGGAGAGACGGCAGACGAAGGCATCCTCCCCCCCCGCCCGGCTCGATTGATAAGGAGACAGCGTGGGCAGGTCGGTGGAAGTCGTCCATCCGGTCAACACAAGCGAGTAGGCCTCCAGATCGATCCCTTTACCCTGGTCGCCGCTGGCGCCGCCGAAGTAAGTGGAGAACTCCAGGGCGGATCCGGAAGAGGCGAAACAGGTGATGAAGGCATCATCGCCGTCCGCGGAGCTCGCCTGGTAGGGATTCTGTGTCGGGAAGGCAAAGGAGTCCCAAACTGCGCCAACTACATAGGCGCGTCCGGCATCGTCCGCGATCACGCCTTTGCCCATCTCCATCCCATTCCAGCCTCCCAGATAGGTGGAATAATCCAATGACGAACCGGAGGAGGAGAGGCGGCAGAGGTAGGCATCGCCGTAAACGGGGTTGCCGCTCGCCTGATAGGGGTTGACCGTGGGGAAATCGCTCGAATCCGTGTAACCCGTGATCAGGGCGGCGGCACCATCGAGGCTGAAACCATGCACCTCTTCATATCCTTCGCCAGATGCACCACCGAGATAGGTCGAGTAGAGAAGGGATGAACCGTTGGCATCCAGTTTAGCGATGAAGGCATCATATGATCCAGCAAACGAGGCTTGGTATGGGTTGACGGTGGGGAAATCCGCAGATACCACCGTTCCGGCGACATAGATGCAAGATGCCGGATCGACGGCGATCAGGGAATGCATCTCGTTGCCGCTCCCCCCGAGATAGGTCGAGTATCCGAGCGTCAGCGTTTCGGCCATCGAGGATGAGGCCGCGATCGTCGCTGCTACGAGGAGGCACCACGCGAGACTACAGGCACTGATCAGAGCATTGTTTCTCATAATCATCCCCTCCTTGTCCGTCATTGCTCTGCGGTTATCATGAGAAAACCCGGCCGGATATCGCTATCCGAGCCGGGTCAGTCTTGCCGAACCTCATGTCCCCAGTCTGTGCTCAACGCGACTCCTGCCGGGGTTAGTGTGAACTGCTGTAGACAATCATCTCGCCCGTGGTATTGGAAGTCAAGGCGTCTCAGGAGATTTATTGTCAAGCAATTGTATCTGGTGACCGGA
>CAZKCI010000079.1:0-3210 GCA_964551475.1 uncultured bacterium
TCCGGTCACCAGATACAATTGCTTGACAATAAATCTCCTGAGACGCCTTGACTTCCAATACCACGGGCGAGATGATTGTCTACAGCAGTTCACACTAACCCCGGCAGGAGTCGCGTTGAGCACAGACTGGGGACATGAGGTACGGAAGTTCTGACCCGGCTTGGATAGCGATATCCGGCCGGGTGTTTTTGCTTGTCGTAGGGGAAGAAAGCACAGGGTGAATGGATGGCTCAAAAAGGGGCTCGTGTGGAACGGCAGAAAATAATTTTGCTCGCGACGCTCGCCGCCTTGGCCTCTTGTCCGATCAAAAGCCTCCCCGGCCAGACTCTCTCATTGGAGTATTCGACATTCCTGGGCGGGACATCTTGGGATACTGGCCTCGGGATCGCCGCGGATGCCGCCGGAACAGTATTTGTGACCGGAGAAACCTATTCTGGAGATTTTCCGATCTCCAATCCGTACCAGTCTAGCCCGGGCAACGATTGGGAGACGCACATCTTTGTCTCCTGCCTTTCCTCGTCTGGAAGCGCCTTGATTTTCTCGAGTTATTTCGGCGGGCAAGGAAGCGACGCCGGAAAGGCCATCGCCGTCGACTCGCTATCGTGCCCGTATATCATCGGGGAGACGTATGCTCCTGATTTTCCCACTCTCAACCCCTACCAGGCGTCGCTGGCGGGGGCCAGCGATGCCTTTGTCGTCAAATTCTCGACCTCCGGGTCCGCCTTGGTTTTTTCCACCTACTTGGGCGGCGCCGACAACGAGTATTGTGATGCCTTGTCCCTCGACGGTTTCGGCGGCGTCATTGCCGTCGGCTATACGGCATCCGCCGACTTCCCGACCGTCGCCGCCTACCAGGGTGAACTCCGGGGCCCTTCCGACGCTTTTCTCGTTACGTTATCACCCAGCGGATCGTCCCTTCTGCGGGCAACCTACTTCGGAGGCAACGGCCTGGAATATGCAACCGGCCTGAAGCTCGACCCGGACGGCGGCGCCTATCTCTGCGGATACACGGCTTCGTCCGATTTCCCAACCCGGCACGCGGTGCAGGATAGCCTGGCCGGTTTAGATGATGTGTTCGTATCAAAGTTTTCTTCCGACGCCTCCGAGCTCGTCTACTCGACCTTTCTGGGAGGGTACAGCTATGATTTCGGAAGCGGCCTCGGGATATCCTCGGATAGGTGCGTTTTTGTGACCGGATACACCTTTTCGCCGGACTTCCCGATCCGCAATCCCTATCAGGCCAGCAGCTATAATGCAAAAAACTGCAGCGACGCTTTTGTGAGCAAACTCGCCGTTGGCGGCAGCCCCTTGCTGTATTCCACCTTCCTGGGGGGGTATAACTATGATCGCGGCGAGGGCATCATCATCGACTCGGAGGGATCGGCCATCGTGGTAGGAATCGCGGGATCCTCGGAGTTCCCTACCTGCGCCACCGGCCTTGGAGGCCGCCCGGGAACCGGAGACTGCTTCATCAGCAGGTTCTCGCTGACGGGAGAGAACCTGCTGTATTCCGGTTTGATCGGAGGCAGTGGCTACGATTGTGGTTATGCAATCGCGCCGGGCACGCGGGCCTCGGCTTATTTGACGGGGGAGACCAAATCCGAAGATTTTCCTGTGGTGCACCCTTATCAGCCCGGCATGGCGTGGTATTACTACCCTGATGCCTTCATATGCAAGGTGTCTTGGGCTCCCACCCCGATGATTCCAGTGCCTTCGCCCACGCCTGCACACTCTCCCGGTCCTTCCCCGACTTCTCCGGCCCCGAGTCCCGAACCTAGTGCCGCCCCGACGGCGGAACCCAGCCCGAGAACCACTCCCAGCCCAGAACCGATTTCTTCCCCCTCGCCCACTCCCACCAGGGGACCCACACTGCCTCCGCAGAAAGCCGTTATCGCCTCTGGCGACTACAACGGCGACGGGACCGATGACATAGCCGTCTTCAGAGCCTCCACGGGATTATGGTCAGTCCGTGATCTAACGACGGCATATTACGGGATCTCTACCGACCAGGCTGCTCCGGGGGATTACGATGGGGATGGAAGTGCTGACATCGCCGTATTCCGCCCCGCCTCTGGCCAGTGGTTTGTGCGTAACTTCACTCGCGTCTACTATGGGACAAACGGCGATACCACTATTCCGGGGGACTACGATGGCGATGGGATTTCCGACATAGCCGTCTTTCGTTCCGCTACCGGACGCTGGTACATCAAGGATCAGACCAGCGTGGTATTCGGGATGAACGGGGACTGGCCGGTGCCGGCGGACTACGATGCCGGGGGATCCCTGCAGATGGCGGTTTATCGTCCAGGAGGGGGATACTGGGCAGTCTCCGGTCTCACCCGCTTCTTCTTCGGGGGATCGAACGACTGGCCGCTCGCCCTTGACTACGATGGAGACGGCATCTACGAGCCCACCGTCTTCCGCCCCTGTGATGGGATGTGGGCAATCCGGGGGATCACGCGCCATTACATCGGGATCTGCACCGACTGGGCACGCCCTGGGGATTACGATGGTGACGGTATAGATGATCTGGGGATCTTCCGCGACTACTCTTCTCTCTGGGCGGTGCGGGAGTTGACCAGGGTGTATTTCGGAGGGACGGGAGACGTGCCGGTGACACGGTAAGGGGAAGGAAGGGATAACCCCCAGTAGATCGTCGACCCTGGGAGGTTGTGGGAGGGTAAAAAGTGGTTCCGGGAAGGGGTGGAGATGGTCCCCTACTCTATCCATACGGAAAGGGAAAATTGGGCTGGTTAGGGGAACGGGGCCAGAAACCGCGTGACGGATCGGTGACGTTTTATACTCCGACACCCGCAGTTTGTGTCCGATATACCGTAGGCGGTTCCGTCGAGGATTTCGGTATATTCCTTCACAACAGGGGGTTAGCTCACCCCCCTCGTTCGATTCCGGCCCTCGCCAATTCAGCAGTTTTGCCGTCGAGACAAAGCTTTCCGCGCAACATATTGGCGGGATTTCCCCTTATTGACTACCTGCCTCCGACGGAGTATTCTACCTTTAGGTGTTTGCGGCAGAAGGCTCCTTGAGAAAATACTGGGGCAACGAGGTTCAAAAAAGCTGGACCGTTAACGGGCGGAAGGCGTCAGCCGTAATTTTATTTCTTCGGGGGGGGGGGGGGGGGGGGGGGAATATTATAAAAAAAAAAGCGGAAATACAAAATGAGAGGGCCCGGGCGTTGTTTTGTTACCCTGG
>CAZKCI010000080.1:0-7285 GCA_964551475.1 uncultured bacterium
AGACCGCATCTGGCCGGAGATCTTCCTGGACGGCCGCGATCGGCCGGTCGTCTCCTGGCGGGTCAACGGAGAATCCGTCTCCTATCGGGAGGATACGGGCGGGCGGGGGTGGGAGACGGTCCGTTTCCATCCCGCTCTCGATGGGCCCCCCTCCCTCCCGGCCGCTTTCTCCTCCGAAGCCTGGATGGCGCGGCGGGGCGGCAACAACCGGAACGCCTCCTGGCGTTGTTTCCCCCCTTCCCGCGCACGGGCGGCGCCGGCGCCGGACGCCCGCCGCGAGACATCCTCCTACCGCTACATCGGCTATGGCGACAGCATCACCTACGGGCACGATACCTATTCCAGACCGTATCCATGGTACGGGACGCTCCTCCCCGATCTCCTCGCCTCCACTCATCCGGGCAACTCGTATTATCTGTACAACGAAGGCTACCCGGGGGCGACCACCTATAACATGTTGTATGGCGGAGGAGATTGGGATTGTCCGGGGATCTACGGCGTGATCAGCAGCCACAGCGACGCCAGCCATGTCCTGATCATGGGGGGAACCAACGATATCGCGCACATCGGCAACCCCGCCCTGACCAAATCGTACTTGGGCGCTATCATCGACCGGACGCGGGCCAGAGGCAAGGAGCCGATCGTCGCCACCATCATCCCCCGCATGGATGAGGGCGGGTATCTGGAAGATTCCTACACCATGTCCGTTTTCTATATCGATCCCCTCGCGGACGAGAAGGGCTGCCGCCTGGCCGATCCCTACCGCGAATTCATGCAGTACTACGACACCGATTATTTCTGGAACAACCTCTACGGCTATCCCTCCGCCTGGGACGGCATCCACCCCGCCTGGTGGGAAGGGGACTATCACATCGCCCTGGCCTTTCAAAAGCCTTTCGCCACGCCGACCCCCGCTCCCTCGGCGACACCGACGCCCCAGCCTCCGGCGCAGATCTTCGTTGTCTCCCCCAACGGAGGAGAGCGGATGGTGCGGGGGGCCTCCTATCCGATCGCCTGGACGCCCTCCGGCTTCCCGGGCAACATCCGCCTCCACCTCAACAAGGGGGGGGGTCTCGACCATACGATCACCTCCGACACACCCAACGACGGATACTATGACTGGCTGATCTCCGGGGCTCAGACCGTCGGCTCGGACTATGTGGTCATCGTCCAGTCGGCCGCCTTCCCCTACCTCGCCGATTCCAGCGACTCGAATTTCTCCATCGGGGATCCCACCACTCCCACGCCCTTGTCCCCTACCCCGTCGCCCAGCCCTTCCCCGACGCCGCTGCTCGCATATATCGACTCCGGCGACTATGACGGCGACGGCTCTTGCGATCTCGGCCTCTTCCGCGCCCCCGCCGGATTCTGGGCGATCCGGGATATCACCCGCGTCTACCGGGGAACCGCCGGCGACGTCGCCGCCTGCGGCGACTACGACAACGACGGCAGAACCGAGGTCGCCCTCTTCCGCCCCTCCCGGGGGATGTGGTCGATCCACGGCCTGACCACGGTCTACTACGGCGCCTCCGCCGACATCCCCGTCCCGGGCGACTGGGACGGCGACGGGTTTTGCGACGTCGGCGTCTTCAAGCCTTCGAGCGGCCTCTGGGCGATCAAGGACATCACCCGGGTCTACTTCGGCCAGTCCGGGGACATCCCGGTCGCCTATTACAAGCTGGGAACGCGGGAGAAAAATTTCGCCGTCTGGCGGCCCGGGAGCGGCCTCTGGTCGGCTCGGTCCATCAGCTCAACCTACCTGGGGGTCCGAGGGGACTTCCCCGTCCCGGCCGACTACAGCGGGGACGGTTTCGAGGAGGAAGCCCTCTTCCGCCGTTCCAGCTATCTCTGGACGGTGGCCGGTCTGACCCGGGTCGGTTTCGGCGCCAGCGGAGATTACCCCGCCCCGGCCGATTTCGACGGCGATGGGAGCGCGGAGATGGGGATCTTCCGGCCGGCGAGCGGGTTCTGGTCGCTGCGGGGCCTGACCGCACTGACCTTCGGGCAGGCGGGCGACCTCCCGGTCTGCGGACGCCTCCCCTGGCCGGTCGCTCCCACCCCGACTCCGGCGCCGAGCGCCTCGCCGACGACGCCGACTCCGCTTCCCCCGACACCGACGCCGATCCCGCCCACGCCGATCCCGACTCTGACCCCGCCTCCGGCGACTCCCCCGCCTACGCCGCCGGCGCCCACTCCGCCTCCGCCGACCCCGATTCCGACGCTGACGCCCGCGCTATAATCACCTGCGCTGCCGACCAAGCCCCGCGCGGGCGCCGCGGCGTTGGTTGCCGCGGCTCAACATGCCCGTGCGGTCATTCCGAGCGATCCGTATGAGACGGAAGTCACTCCTCGCGCAGAAAATATTTTTGCTGCCGGCCAGCGTCGCGGTCTTAGGCGCGTTGCTGGCGGCGGCGGCCGCCGTGCAAAAGGTTGAATTCGCGGACCCGGGCCTGGAGGCGGCGGTCCGCGAAAAGCTCGGGAATCCCCGGAGACCTCTCGCCCGGACCGAGCTCCTGCGGATCAGCCGGTTGGACGCCTCAAAAAAACATATCGTTCGCCTGGATGGCATCGAACACTTGCGCCAGCTGGTGGTCCTCAATCTGTCGGATAACCGGATTGAAGACGCGACGCCTCTCCAGACTCTGCGCAAGTTGCGGGAGCTGGACCTGCGCAAAAACGGCATCCGCTCATTGGCAGCCATCCGCTTTGACGCCCTGGCCGGCCTCCCGCTGAGAAGTCTCTACCTGGGTCATAACCAGATCACGGATCAACGGGGCGGACCGGACGGGCATCCCGCTCTCGCCCCCCTCCGTCGGCTCGACTCCTTGGAAGACCTGGAATTGGCCGGCAACCGGATCGCGGATGTCACTCCTTTGCGCGCGCTCAATAACCTGCGCACACTCGATCTCCGCGGGAACCGGGTGACCGATATCTCCCCTCTGGCCGGCCTCACGGCCCTGACGCTGCTCGACCTGCGGGACAACGACATCGCCGATCTCGCGCCGCTCTCCGGCTTGACGGAACTGGCTTACCTGAACATCCATTCCAACGCGCAGGTCCGGTCCGTCCAACCCCTGGCGGGCCTCACCGGGCTGCGGACTCTGATCATGAGGAATGTCCCGGCGGGAGACGATATCCGCGCATTAAAAGGCCTGGTTAAGCTTAACCGCCTGAACCTCCGCGACTGCGGGATCTCGGATATCAGGCCTCTGGGCGCCCTGATCAATCTGCGAGCGCTCGATCTGAGGGGAAATCAGGTAACCGATATTTCTCCCCTGGCCAATCTCACGGCCCTGACGGAACTCGACGTGCGTGACAATGACATCGCCGATCTCACGCCGCTCTCCGGCTTGACGGAACTGGCTGACCTGAACATCCATTCCAACGCGCATATCCGGTCCGTCCGACCCCTGGCGGGCCTCACCGGGCTGCAAACCCTGATCATGCGGAATGTCCCGGTGGGAGACGACATCCGCGCCTTGGGAAGAATGCTCCGCCTGAAACGCTTGAATATCCGCAACTGCGGCATAACCGACACCTCGGTTCTCGGGGAGTTGATGGCTGAGGGCGCACTGCAGGACAATCGGAAAAGGAGGACTAAGGCGGAGGTCAACATCCTGGACAACCCGCTGCCCGGAGGAGACCAGGATCCCTATCTGCCGATCAGACGATATTGGAAAAATATCATCTCGCGGTCACCCCTTGCTCTCCCTGACGCCCCCAGCCGCGTTGCTCCGCCTTCTTTTTCCCGCCGCGGAGGTTTTTACGATGAACCGTTTGAATTAGAACTTACGTCCCACGAACCCAACGCCGCAATCTATTACACGCTGGATGGGTCTACGCCGACGGAGAAATCGACGAGGTACGCAGGCTCGGTGCCGATAAAATATCTGGTGGATCCGCGACGCGATGTTTTTACGGGCACCGCCGTCAGGGCCAAAGTGGTCGCAAAAAACGGGGGATCAAGCAAAGTCGTCACTCGCACCTATTTTGTCGATCCCGCAAAAACCAACCGTCATACGCTGCCGGTCATCTCCCTGGTCACGGATCATGCCTACTTATTCGATAAGACCATCGGCATCTACCATCCGGCCAACTACGTTAAACGTGGCCGCTCCTGGGAACGACCGGTTTCAATCGAATTCTATGAACCGGACGGCACGCTCGGGTTTGCCATCAACGGCGGGGTCAGAATCCATGGCGGAACTAGCCGTCAATACGCCCAGAAGTCTTTAAAGTTGTACACCCGGCCGGAATATGACTCGCCGGACATCTTCAAATACCGTCTCTTCCCCGGCCTGACCAAAACGGGAAGCGATGAGCCGCTGGACGAATTTAAAGCCCTGATCCTGCGCAACTCCGGCAACGATTGGCTCTACACCATGATCCGGGACGTCCTGATGCAGGGGCTGGTGGAGAAAAGCCGCGCCATGGAAACGCAGGCTTCCCGCCCGGCGATAGTGTTTATCAATGGGACGTACTGGGGCCTGTATAATCTGACGGAACGCTATGACGAATATTACATCGCGATGAACTATAACGTTTCACCCGACCGAGTGGCCATCTTGGAAAATAACGCGCTCGTGAAAAGAGGGGGACCCGAGGACAGGAATGATTACTTGAAACTGCGGGATTACGTCAAGACCCATGACATGTCGGATCCCGCGCATTACCGCCATGCCGCCGAATCTATGGACATGCCAAGCTATATCGAATATTACGCGGCTAACATCTATTTCCACAATAGCGACTGGCCGCACAACAATATTGCTTTCTGGCGCATCCGGCCCGAGGGCGCGGGATCGGATGCCCCTCCCGGGCAGGACGGCCGCTGGCGGTGGATGCTTTACGGCACCGATTACGGGTTCGCCTGCAAAAGCCCGGCGGCCAGGAAAACCAACACCCACTATATAAATATATTCCAAAACAAATACGGCACTTTAAAGGGCCGGTCAGCCAACACGCTGGAATGGGCGGTCCTGCCCCGGGATGGCAGATTCCTGGAAGAATGGCCCAATGTCCTCTTCCGGAAGCTCTTGGACAATGAAGAGTTCCGGATCGGTTTTATAAACCACCTGGCCGACCAGCTGAACAGTTCTTTTCATCCGGAGCGCGTCCGGCAACGGATCGACGAGATGCAGGAGACTCTGGAACCGGAGATGGAGGCGCATATCCGCCGCTGGAAAGTGATCGGAAGCATGGAAAACTGGCGAAAACATGTCGAGGTCCTGCGCTGGTTCGCCGAGGAGAGGCCGGAGTACGTCCGGCAACATATTATCGATCACTTCAAACTAAGCGGCTGTGCCAACGTAAGCCTCCGGGCGGACACCCAAAAAGGCCATGTCCGGATCAACGGCCTGAAAATTTCACCGGAGACGCCGGGAATCCAGAACCCCGATTCCTGGACCGGCATTTATTTCCAGGATATCCCGGTCAAGATCGCGGCGATACCGGAACCCGGATACCGCTTTGCCGGCTGGGAAGGCATCGATCGCAGCGAGGCTGAGATCACTCTGGTCCTGAAAGACGACGTCACCCTGACCGCGCGGTTCGAGAGAGAATGACACCGCGGTTCCCCGGCCGTTCGGGGCCATTCGGGGCTTGATATTTCACCGCCGTTAAGGCATTTTTCACGCCCGGGAGTCAAACCTGCTTGCAGGGAGACAAGGAGAAGGCTGCCATGGATATCGCGAAACTGGCAAAGGATCATCTGTTCATGACCGGCGGGGACCTCTTCACCATCCTTTTTTCACTGGGCCTGGCGGTGGTCATCGCCGTGATCATCTCGCAGATATACAAGCATACTCACCGCGGCATGAATTTTGAGCTGACCTTTATGACCACCCTGGTCTTGCTGGCGCCGATTGTGGCGGTGGTCATGCTTTTCATCCGGGGGGATCTGGTTCTCTCCCTGGGCTTGATCGGTTCGCTCTCGATCATCCGGTTCCGGACGCCCATCAAAGATACCCGGGACATGGTCTTTCTTTTCTGGACCATCGCCGTCGGCCTGGGCTGCGGCACCTACAACTGGATCGTCGTGATCATCTCCACCATTTTTATCGCGCTGATCATGTTCGGAATGCATTTCCTAAAGTATGGCCGTTCGCGCAGCACCGATTTTGTGCTGGTGATCTCGGGCCAGGCGCCCTACGAAGAAACCGATCTGGAGGGAGTGATCAAACGCCATGCCGCCGACGCGCGCGTGCGCTCCCACGAGGTCGAGGAAGGCGCCTGGGAAGTGATCTTTGAGCTGCGTTTCCCCCGCTTATCGGAACCGGTGACCAAAAAATTGATCCAGGAGCTCAAGGCGCTCAAAGGGGTGCGCAAGGTGTCCCTGCTGGCGCCGCAACTGGCCCTTCCGGTATAGATGATGCTGGCGTCGAACAGCGCGCTGGGGAACGGGAACTGGCGTTATGAATTGAAATACCGCCTGGATCCCATCCAGTATCACAAGGCGCGGATCGCCCTCACGCCTTACCTGAGGCCCGATTATCATTCGCGGGTCGCTCCGGGCGGGAAATATCTGGTGCGCAGTCTGTACTTCGACACCTATGACTATGAGGCTTTCCAGCAAAAAATGAGCGGCGACAACTTCCGGACCAAGTACCGGGTCCGCACCTATTCCCGATCGATCGCTGACGATACCGTCGTCCGGGTGGAGCTCAAGGTTCGACAAGCCAACGCCATGGCGAAATACGGTTCGTTGGTTCCCCCGGCCGATTACCTTTTTTTCATGCGGCGAAGGCACTGGCCGGAAACCCGAAACCCGGTCCTGGCCGAGTTCGAGCGTTGCCTGCATCTCCGATCCCTGCAGCCGCTGATCCTGATCGAGTATTTCCGGGAAGGTTTCGAAGACCGGACAAAAAGCGATCTGCGGATAACGTTTGATCATAGGGTCCGCAGCGCCCACTGCGCCGCCCTGTTTCCGGAAGACCCGGTCTTCTTCCGCGCGCATCATCCCCATAGCATCGTTCTGGAAATAAAGGGCCGGCGGCTGCCGCCGGACTGGTTGAGGAGGCTGGTGCGGGAACAGGGGTGGGAACTGCTGGCCAACAGCAAATTCACCCAGGGCATCCTCGCCGCTCGGCAGGAGTTGTATCACCCGGACGGCGTGGTCGTGATCAGGTAGCGTCCGGCGAGATCAATTTCATGGGCTGCGCCATCGCCATCCCCTGCCTGTTGGCCGTGCTTCTCTCCCCGGGTTCCCTGGCCGGCGACGAGGTCGGTCTGATCTGGGCGGATCATGACCGGCCCGGCAATCCGATCTTCACGGCCTCCTTCGGCA
>CAZKCI010000081.1:0-21300 GCA_964551475.1 uncultured bacterium
ACCATCTTGGCGCCGTCCTGGATCAGCTGGTTCGTCCCCTGGGCCGAGACGCTGTCGATCCTTCCCGGGATCGCCATCACCGTCCGCCCCTGGTCGAGCGCCTGGTGGGCGGTGATCAGGGCGCCGCTCTTCTTCGCCGCCTCCACCACCAGGACGCCCAGGGAGAGGCCGGAGATGATCCGGTTGCGCAGGGGAAAGTTCGTCTTCTCCGGGATCATGCGCAGGGGGAACTGGGAGACCACCGCCCCCTGCCGGGCGATCTGCTCGGCCAGATCGCGGTGCTCCGCGGGATAGATGTTCAAAAGGCCGCTCCCCATGACCGCGATCGTCCTCCCTCCCCCGTCCAGGGCGCCCCGATGGGCGCGTCCGTCGATCCCCCGGGCCAGGCCGCTGACCACGGTGATCCCCCGGGCGGCCAGCTGGCGGGAGATCGCGAAGGCGGCCTGCAGCCCGTACAGGGAAGCCCGGCGGGAGCCCACCACGGCCACGGCGAGACGATCGGCGGGGAGAAGCTCGCCCCGGACGTAGAGGACGATCGGGGGGTCGTAGATCTCCTTGAGAGCCGGGGGATAGTCCGGATCAAAACAGGTCAGGGCTTTCAGGCCGTGCTTGTCGAGCAGGCGAAACTCCTCCTCCCACGAAAGCGCCCGCCAGTTCCCGATCGCCCGGGAGAGGAGCGGCCCGATACCGGGAACCTCCTCGAGCTGGGCGGGCGGGCGGGTGAGGATGGCGGCGGCGGCGCCGAAGCGCTCGACCAACCGCCGCAGGCGGACCGGCCCCATCCCCGGAATGAGGTTCAGCACAATCAAGCTTTCGCGGTCGTCCATCAATGATAAGGATGACTTTGGAGGCCGCTTTCTTGCAAAATAAATTGTCCCCGACGCGAAAGCGTCGGGGACAATTTATAAACCGCGATAAAATGAAGACGGCGGGCAGGGGAAAAATTATGGGGTAAGGGAGCGGCGGTGTAGTGGAGTAATGGGGATGAGCGATGCGCTTTTCATCATCACTCCATTACTCCCCTACTCCATCACTCCATTTATGTTTTTAGAACAGCACGCCCGCGCTGAAACCGAACTCGGAGGTGGAGTTCTCGGGTTCCCGGTAGCCTTCGTCCACGTCCGACTCTCCGATCGACCAGTAGCGCCAGAACATATCCAGCGTCAGGGCCAACTGCTCGTTGATGTCGAAGCGGACATCGGGAGCGATCCGGAAGCCGTAGCCGGAGTCCTGGGTGAATTCGCGGGAAAGCCCCTTGCTGGTCTCATGGGCGCCGTGGAGGAGGATGTCGAACTCCATCTTGCAGCCGAGCGTGAAGCGCTCATCGGACGGAAGCGGGAAGGAGGCGCCGAGGCCGAGCGGCCAGTAGAGGTAGGACTGCTCGCGCTGATAGCCCCCTCCCCCGCTCAGATCCTCGAGGTGGTTGACCAGGTAGCGATAGCACAACCCGCTGTAGGGCGTGACCTTGAAGTCGGCTATATCGAAGAGGGTGATGTCCCCGAATGTCCACCCGGCCAGACCACGGATATTGACAATAGAGTTGCCGACGTCCCCCTTGGTCGGCGTGTCGCCCCGGGCGCCGTCGTAGGTGATGTCCCCGCCCACGTAGGAGAGGAAGAGCTCGGCGCTCAACGGCTCGAGATTGGCCGTCTCCCGGAAGAAGTAGCGGGCCAGTCCGTAGGCGCCGAACTGGGTCCCGTCCAGGCGCATCAGCTTGGACTCATGGTAGTTGTAGTTGGCAATCAGCTCCAACCCCGCCCCGAACTCCCAGTTCGGCGCGACCTCCGCATAAGCGGAAATCGCGGAAAAACACAGAGCCAATACCGCGACACCTGCCAACGCCGTTATTCCTTTCACGATCCCCTCCCTTGAGTTCCGCGGACCTGAAGGCCCGCGGCTACCAATGGACAGCGATACTCTCGGACTGCCCATGATAAATGAGAAATGAGAAATGACCAATGATAAATGAGAAATGCGCTTAGGCGAGGGCTTGGGCGTTCTTTCCCGCCTGAACGGCCGCCTTCTTTTGGACCGCCGGCCCGCGAATCTCCATACGGATCACCCGCCGGGGCGAGGCCTCCATGACCGCGAACTGATGGCCGGCGTGGGTGAATTTCTCCCCTGGAGCGGGGATCCTTCCCAGCAGGCCGACCACGAAACCCGCCAGCGTTTCGCTCCCTTCGTGGGGCAGGGCGAGCTCGAGCAGCTCGTTGAGCTCGGCGATCCGCATCCGCCCGGAAACCTCGGCCGCCTCGCCCTTCAGACGGAAGGAGGACGCTTCGTCCAGGTCGTACTCATCGTGAATGTCGCCCACGATCTCCTCCAGGATGTTCTCCCGGGTGACGATCCCCAGCGCCTTCTCGTTCTGATCTACCACCACGGCCATGGTCGCGCTGTTCCGGCGCATCTCCTCGAGAAGATCGTCGAGGATTTTGTTCTCCGGGACGAAGAAGGCGGGGCGGACGAACATCGCGATATTCTCCGCGGGATCGGCCATGATCAGATCGTTGGCCTTGACCGTCCCCACGATCTCCTCCTTCCGCTCCCGGTAGACGGGGATGCGGCTGTAGGCGCAGCGGCCGATGATCTCCCAGAGATCCTTGACCGTCGCCGACTCCGGGGCCGAGACCACCTCGGAGATCGGGACCATGATCTCGGAGACCTTGATCCGCCCGAAGTCGAAGACCCGGGAGATCATCTTCCGCTCCTCCGTGGACAGGATCCCCTGCTTCTGGCCTTCCTTCATCAGCAGCAGGAAGTCCTCGATCGAGGCGAACATCCGGGTCTGTCCCGACTTCACGCCCAGAAGACGGACGATATGGCCGGTGATCCAGGACATGGCCTGGACCAGGGGATAGATGACGATCTGAGCCAGGCGGAGAGGATAGATCAGGGCGAGAGCCACCTGGGTGGCCCGGGGGCGGGAGAGGGTCTTGGGCGTGATCTCGGCGAAAATCAAAATCAGGGGGACCATGACCGCGGTCGCGACCGCCGCCCCCCGCGGACCCATCTCGAGGACGTCGGAGAAAAAATAGGACGCCACCGAAGCGCCCAGGATCAGGACCACGTTGATCCCGACCAGCGTCGTGGCGAGCACCTTTTCCGGGGTCTTGAGCAGGGTGGTGATGATGCGCGCGCGGCGGCTGCCCTTCTCGGTCAGATGGAGGAGGCGAAGGCGGTTGGAGGAGACCAGGGCCATCTCCATCCCGGCGAAAAAGGCCTGGATCAGGAGGCAGGCGGCCACGACCAGGAAGCAGGTGAGCGGGCTCATTGACCCTCCTTACCTGGACGGCGCGGACGGCCGATCCCCGAACGGCGGAGGCGGACGTCCCCCACCCGGTTCCCTTTCATGGTCAGCACCTCGAAACGCAGGTCGCCCTCCTGCCAGACGTCCTGCGGCCGGGGGATGCGTCCGATCCGCTCGCTCAATAGCCCGCCCAGGGTGACGTTCTCGCGGCTCGTGAGCTTGAGACCGAAGGCGTGGTTCAGGGCCTCGATTTCCGCCCGGCCGGTGGTATGCACGGTGTTCGCGTCCACCGCCTCGAACTCCACGGAGGGGGCCCCCTTCTCGTGGATCTCGCCCACGATCTCTTCGATCAGGTCATCGAATGTGATCAGGCCGGAGAGGTCGCCGTACTCGTCCACCACCAGGGCGATATGCGTCTTGCGCTTTAAAAACTCCTTGAGCAGGCGGGCCGCCTTCATCGTCTCGGGAACGAAATAGGGAGTGCGCAGGCAGGAGTTGAGATCGGCGATCGGCTTCCCCTGGGCCCGGGCGGCGACCAGGTCCTTGGGGTAGAGGATCCCCACTACGTTCTCCCTTCGCCCCGAATAAACCGGGATGCGGGAGTAGTCCTTCCGCTTGATCCTCATCTTGGGCGAGACCCGGCGCAGGACCCGGATGGCCCGGGCCACTTCGGGAAGGGGCGTGTTGACGTCGAAGGAGATGATTTCGCTCCGGGGGATCATCAGCTGGCGGACGGTCTTGTCCCCGAGCTTGAAAATCTCGGTGATCATCGCCTTTTCCTCGCCTCCCAGTGTCCCCTCGGTCGACCCCAGGCGGATGGCGGTGGCGAGCTCGGCCTTGGCCAGGGGGGCATCGGGCGGCGGCAGCCAGCGGCCGATGAAGCCGGCCAGGCGGGAGCAGACGAAACTGACGCCGACCCGGGCCGGAAAGAAGGCCTTGGCGATCACGCTGATCGGCGAGACCACCTTGAGCGCCAGGCGCTCGGGGCGGTTGATGGCGATGGTCTTGGGGAGGATCTCGCCGCAGATCAGGATGATGAAGGTCATCACCACCGAGGAGAGGATCCAGGTCACGCCGGCCAGCGGCGTGCCGGCGAGGAGGCCGGCGGAGATCCGTTCGGCCAATGACGACGAGCCGATGTTCACCAGCATGTTCCCCATCACGATGCTGATCAGGAGACGGGGAGGATCCGAAAGCAACGAGGCGATCAGCCCCCCGGGGCCGGGGCGGCGGCGGGTCAGCCTCTCGATAGCCAGGCGGTTGAGGGAGAAGAGCGCCGTCTCGGAGGCGGAGAAGTAGAAGGAGAAGCCGATACAGACGATCAGGACAAGTATCTGGACGGCGATCATGTAATTAGAATTCTTTCTCCCAGCGGAGATAGAACCGGCTTTCCCCCAGGGGATCGACCGGCTGGCCCTCGTCCAGGCGTAAATCCTGCTGGTGGCCGAGGATCAGGGAGTCGATAAGACGATACTCCAATCCCAGGACCTGGTCAATCCCCGTCGGGCGGAGGGCGAGACCGCCGATGGCGGACAGGCGGTCGGATAAGGCGGAACGGACGGTGGCGCCCTGCTTCCCCGCCTCCTCGTCGTAGATGACATCGGCGATCTCCCATTTTGGTCCCGGATCCCGTCCGCCGCCGGGAACCGCGCGCAGGAGACGGTCGATCAGCCGGCGGACCGGAGAGTCGGAGATGGAATGCGGCTGATGGGAGCGGAGGTTGCCCACGAAAACATCGGTCCAGAGGGTGAAAGCGGCCTTTTCGATCCGGTCGAGCTTTCCGGCAAGATCGAGCCGACCGGGGCCGGAATCGAGAACGCCCGGCACTGTCCTCTCCCCTCTGAACCGGCGGAGAAGCGATCCACGCACCGGGCGGAAACCTGGGAACGGGATCAGAGCCAGAGCGGCCAGGGCCGCGGCCAGGAGAACGCCTCTCCCCCCATACCACCAGTTTCGACGTTTCTCGATCATCCTTGCCCTTCCCCATCAACCTGGCCCCTGCAGTTTTTCCCTTATCTTCTTCATCCCCCCGAGCTTGGCGTGGAGGCGAAGAGCTTCCTCCAGATAAGACAGCGCCTGTTCCCGATCTCCCAGTTCGCAATAGGCCTCGGCGATCTTCTTGTGGCAGAAAGCGCGGTCCTGGCGGGAGACGGGGATATCGCGCGAGAGCTTCAGGTAGTAGTCGATGGCCTGCCGGGGAGCGGCCGCACGGGCCAGATCCCGGCAGAGGATGTCGCGGATCCTCTGGATGACCTCGGGACGGAGCCGTCCCAGGCAAGGCCGGCGGGCGTCTTCCCGAAGCGCGTCTTCGTAGCGGCGGACGGCCTCGACAAAACGGCCTTTCCTCTGGTAGGCCTCCCCGAGAAGAAACAGGCAATCGAGATAGTCGATCGGGCCGAGACGGGTCAGCGGGTCGGGGGCGGCGCCCGTCTCGCGGCGAAGCTCCTCATAGGATTCGATCGCCTCCTCCCCGCGGCCGCCCAGGAGGTCATAGAGAACGAGAAGAACCCGGGCCCGGGTTTCGTGGGAGCGGCGGAGGAGAGACTCCCGGAAGGTGAGAACCCCCCGTTCGGGGCGGACGGTGAAGATCCGGTCGTAGCGCGCCCGCTTACGGTCGTCTCCGAGCACCCGATAGGCCTCGATCAGCAGAAACATCCTCCGATGGGAGGCGCCCGGATCGAGAGGTGAGGTATCGGGATGATACTTCTTGGCCAGTCTCCGGAATGAGGAGCGGATCTCCTCCCGGGTGGAGGCGCGCCTTACTTCGAGAATTCGATAATAGTCCCTGGTCTCCCTCATTATTCTCCCGGGCTCGCCATCCGATGCGCCCGGGAAAATGATTATACTCCGCTCCCAACCCTCCCGCAAGGCGAGGGCTGGGTCGGGGTGGCGGCGGAGAGGCGATAAGCCCGGCGGGCCTCCTGTAGGCCGGTTCTCCGCCTCCGCCCTCCCGGGTTGCGGCGGACAAGTGTGAACCGGCGGCCGGGTCTCGACGCGCCCGATCGCAGATCGGGCCTACAATTGCCACTTCCCCCGCCCTTCCTGCTTTCTGTATCCTCTGGCCATGAAACCAGGCGCCCTCATCGTCAAGCTGGTCCGCGACCGCATCCCCGAGATCGTGTCCCGCGACCGGGGGAAAAAGGAGGCGGCCTGGCGGAGGGCCGGCCGACAAGAGTTCGTCCGCCTCCTCCGGCGCAAGCTTCAGGAGGAGGTCGACGAGTATCTCGAAAGCGGGAAGGTCGAGGAGCTGGCGGACATACTGGAAGTGCTCCGCGCCCTGGCGGGAACGGGCGGGCTGACGCCGCGCGATCTGGAAACGGTGCGCAGGCGGAAAGCCCGGGCCCGGGGGGGATTTCAGGGGAGGAAGGTGATGAGCTTTAAAAAGGTTACGTAACCTATTTCACGTACTTCCCGATGATCAGCTTCAGCCGTTTTTTCGTCGCGGCGGGGATCTTCCGGGGATCGGTGATGATCGCGTACTGCAGGGCGTTGACGCAGGCGCAGGAACGCCGGGCGGGGATCATTCGGACCGCGGCCCGGATTAGGTCCTGGGCCAGGGCGGCGTTCTTCTTCAGGTTGGCGATCACCGTTTCGATCGATACGTCCTCGTAGCCCTCTCCGCTCCGCCAGACATCGTAATCGGTGACCATCGCCGCCGTCTGGTAGCAGATCTCGGCCTCGCGGGCCAGCTTGGCCTCGAAGAGGTTGGTCATCCCGATCACGTCCATCCCCCACTGGCGGTAGACCCGCGACTCGGAACGGGTGGAGAAGGCCGGGCCTTCCATGTTGATGTAGGTTCCCCCGTCGTGGACGGTCGCCTGGAGACCGGCGGCCGCGTCGCGCAGGATCCGGCGCAGGACCGCGCAGGCGGGATCGGCGAAGGAGATGTGGCCCACGATCCCATCTCCGAAGAAGGTGTTCTCCCGCCCCTGGTTGGTCCGGTCGAAATACTGGTCGGGGAGAACCAGGTCCAGCGGCCGGATCTCCTCCTTCAGGGACCCCACCGCGGCGATCCCGATCAGCCACTCCACCCCGAGTTTTTTAAACCCCCAGATGTTGGCCCGATAGGGGAGCTCGCTGGGAAGGAGGCGGTGGCCGACGTCATGGCGGGGAAGGAAGGCGATCTCGCGTCCGCCCAGCTCGCCCACGACAAACGCCCCCGAGGGGGCGCCGAAGGGTGTCTTCAGTTTCAGCTGGCGCACCCGCTTCAGCCCTTCCATCTCGTATAAACCGCTGCCTCCGATGACGCCGATTTTGATCGAGGACATAGCTACATCTCCTTCAAATGAGTTTTCTGGTGGGAGCGGCGTCTGCCCCATCCCGAATTCTCCTTCGGGACTCGCCGCGATCCGGGCCAACTTGGATCGGGGCGAGACGCCCCTCCCACAAATCCGACCTGCGACCGCACGCAATGCGTTCCTGTGGGAGCGGCGTCCCCGCCGCGATCCGGGCCAACTTGGATCGGGGCCCCGATCTATATTTGGATGTAATCGTCATCGGGGCAGGCAAGAATGCCCCTCCCACAATTCGCCGGTGCGCGCGATCTCTGCGCGCCTGTGGGAGCGACATTCCTGTCGCGATCCGAGTTGGCTCCGATCGGGGCAAGAATGCCCCTCCCACATAATTTAACCTTCTCCCATCGACTGATTAGCCAATGGGTCAGGGTTAGGAAGTGGGTCTGGTAAATGGGTTAGGGTCACGTGTGCACCGGCCCGGCGGCGGGCCGGACCACACTATTTACCTTACCCATCTTCTAGACCCACTTCATAACCCTCTCCCATCGACCATCGTCAGCCCGGTGGCCAACCCAGCGCCCGTCCCCCGAGAAGGTGAATGTGCAGGTGAGCCACCGCCTGGCCGGCGGCGGGGCCGCAGTTGACCGCCAGCCGCCACCCGGAGTCCGCGACCGACTCCCGCCGGGCAAGATCCGACGCCACCCGGATGAGATGCCCCACGAGCTCCCGATCCTCCTCTCCGATCTCGTTGAGCGAGGGGATATGCCGGCGGGGAACGATCAGGATATGGACAGGGGCCTGGGGATGGATGTCCCGGAAGGCCACCGCGCGTTCGTCTTCGTAGACCAGGCTGGCGTTGATTCGATGACCGGCGATGGCGCAGAAAAGGCAGTCTTCCTTCCGGTCCTCCGTCATTTTTCTTCCTCGATCTTCGCCACCGGGCGGCCGAAGAGAACGCGGCTGAGCTGGTCGAAGTTCATCGTCATGAGCTCTCCCCCGGCGGTCCGCATCTCCACCCGGGGCGGCTCGATCAGGCCGCTCAGGATGTCGCCATTTATGAAGCGGACGATCTCGCGGATGGTGTCGGTTTCCCGATCAACGTGGATCTCCTGCACCTCCCCGGCCGCGATGGTGAGCTTCCCGTATTCGGTGGTGACCGCGAACTCCTCGGTCAGCACCTCTCCCGAGATGACGTCTCCGCTGAAGGTGATCAAGCGGTCCTGATACTCGGGGGCGAAAACGACCGGCGCGATCCGGGAGGCCGCCGCGGAGACGGGCGCCAGGCTCGGGTCAAGAAATATCACGCCCCGGACCAGGCTGGCGCTGATCTCGAACGGACCGTGGTCCGACCAGCCCCGGAGGTTGTAATCGTCCTCGAAAAACTCGTTGAAGTCGTCCTGGCGCCCGGAGCGGAACATGACCCGGGTCACGTCGGCCTCGTCGGTCAGCTTCTCCGCCGAGGCGATATCCCCGAAGTCGAGGCTCACGGTCTCCAGGCTCTGCCGCCAGCGGGGGTGGAATTCCTGGCTTTCGATCTGGTAGCTCTTCTCCCAGAGCTTGAGATCCTTGACCACAATCTCCTGGTTGTCGACGGTGTGCAGGCGGGCGTTAAAAACCCGGGCGGGAGGCGTGGTCACGCAGGAGACCAGGATCAACGGAAGCAGAACCGGGATGACCAGTTGTTTCATTCTTGCGCTCCTTGGGTTAGATCGAATGGTTGGGCCAGCGATTCCTGACTATATCCTTTGTCTATACGCTGGCCACAGGAACGATGTTCATGCTTTGCGCACTGCAGCTCGGTATTATTCATCAGACCGTCGGCCGACCGCAATTGAATAAGAGCGGGGGACACAGTGTAGGCCGCCTCTGCGAGGCGGCGGCCCGGGCGCCCGTTCACAGAACGGGCCTACATATCGCGGCCGGACATGCCGCCCCGTGTAGGCCGGTTCTGTGAACCGGCGGGACGGGCCTACTCATTGCGGACTCCGATCCCGCCGGGTGAAGACGAAGATCTTTTCGTTCGACTCCACAAAGACCGCGGCCAGATCGAAACGCCCTTCCAGGAACTGGAGCACCCGGGGATCGGTCCAGAGGCGGTCCTCCTGGAGAACGAGGACGGCCAGGCGTGGCTCCCTCTCCAGGGCGGAGAGCATCTCCTCGATCGACGTCACGCCGGAGAGAAAGCGCATGGGGTTGGTGTCCACCAGGTTGAGAGCGATATCCCGTCCGCTCAACAAGGCCAGCAGGGGAGCGGAGGTGACCTGGCCGAAGATAAGGTCGTCCGGGCCGGCGTTCTTTTCGATCAGGTCGAGACAGGCGGCAAGGTTCTTGAAGTCCGTCCCCCGCTCGTGGAGAAGATAGCGGCTGATGCTGTCGGCGGAGGCCAGAGCGAGAATGAGGACGAGCGCGACGACCGCGAGGGCCCGGACGGACGGGCGCCTCGCCCGGCGGACAAGCTCGTTCAAACTGGAAGCCCCGATCCAGGAGAGAAAGGGCAGCGGGAGCATGAAATACTGAGTGAAGAGGGGGTTCAGCCCGCAGAGGATCGCGAAATAGCCCAGGCCCGCGGCCAGGACCGCCCAGCCCTTAGCGTCTTTGGGCGCCCAGACGTAGAGAAAGGGGGCGAAGAAGAGGGGGAGGTTGCGCCGGATCACCCGGATGATCACGTCGGCCACGATCTCCTGTCCGGGCGGCTTCAGGAAATGATAGAGAAAGACCGGCGTGAGATAGTCCTCCCGGAAGAGCAGAAGGAGGAGCCCGTTGACGGGCAGGAAGACGACGGCGAAGCCGCCCAGGAAGACAGCGAGGGAACGCCGGCCCCCCGGACGGAAGAGATAGCAGGCGCCCGCCGCCGCTCCCCAGGGCAGCGCGTAGAGGCCCACCAGGGCGCCCAGCCCCCAGAAAATCCCGGCCGCCCCGGGCCTCTCCTCCAGAAAAAAGTAGAGGCTCATCATCAGGCAGGCCCCGGTCAGAGAGAGGCCGAAAGGGTGGCTGGAGATCTTCAGAAACTCGTAGTTGAAGAGGAAGAGGGCCAGGAAGGCGACACCCCCTCCCCCCTCCCCTTTCTTCCAGAACCGGTGGTAGATGAAAGCGGCGGCGATCAGCGGCGGGAGGATGGCGGTGAGCTTGAGCAGCGGGAGGTGAAAACCGAAGAGCGAATAGATGGCGGCGAGAGCGGCTAATTCCAGGGGCGGATGGGCGAAGAAGAAATCCCGGTAAAAGACCTTTCCCTCGGCCATCAGACGGGCCATGTAGAAATAGGCGTTCTCGTCTCCGCTCGCCGTGTAGTGGAGGGAAAACGATTTCGCCCAGAGATAGCCGGCGGCGAAGAGGAGGAAGAGAGGCCATTTCAGCCAGGAGCGCATGCGGAAGAATGGTCGATAGGGGCGAGAAAGTTTTTCCGGCAATCGGCAACCGGTATCAAGCCGGCTGATCGATGACCGATTATAGATTACCGTAAGCCGATCGGCACGAAGTAAGTATGGGCAAAAAAAATACCCCTCCCGCGACTACGGGAGGGGTATTTTTTATGTATTTAGAAGCTGACCAGCAGCTCCGCCCGGATCTCGAAGACATCGTCCGGATCGGGATTCAGGACCTCGTCCTTGTAGGCGTCGCCGGGCTTGAACCAGGCGAAGACCAGCTGGGTGGAGAAGTCCTCGCTGTAATCGTATTCGGCGATGGCGTCCAGCTCCATCCCCAGGTCCTTGTCGTCGCCGTTGGTCGGCCACATCACGCCGCCCTTGTCCTTCCCGGGGTCGCCCATGGCCATGGCCGCTTCCTCGCTCTGCATGTAGAGGAAGAGGTCCAGGATCAGGGTGAAGTCCTCGGAGGGGACCATCGAAAGCTGACCGTTGACGATCCCGATGTTGGAGAGGCGCGGCTCGTAAGCGTAGCCGTAATAGGTGTTGTTGAAAAGCGGGTTGAAGGACTTGACCTGGTCCAGGTCCGACCCATCGTCGCCCGAGCCGAAGGTATAGGAGAGGGCGATCGCCGGCTCCCAGGTCACGTCGAAGACGTAGACCATGCCCAGGTCGAAGCCGAAGGCGCGGATGTCCGCCGCGTCCTCCATCCCCGGAGCCTGATAGGAGCCGAGCTGGTAGGAGAACTCGCCCCAGAGGTCGAGGGCTTCGACCGGGGAGGCGTCGGCGCGGAGGCCCACCGTCACCGGGGCGTCCTTGGGTTCGCCGAGGGTCACCAGCTCTTCGTCATTGATCGCGTCCCGGATGCCGAAGACGTATCCTTCCAGGGACCAGAGGTCTTCCTGGTAGTTGAAGTTCACGCCGAAGAGGTCTTCGTCGTCGGCCGCCTTGCCCCAGCCGCCGGTGGCTATCTCATCCGACTCGGTCAGCCGGGAGTAGAGGAGGTCGATCGTCCAGGGGAAGAAATCGAGGATGCCCCGGACGGCGTCGAACTTGTAGCGCCAGTCGCGGCTGGAGATGAGAAAGCCCCGGCCGTACTGGAGATACTGACGCCCGAACTTGAAGGTGAGCGGGCTGTAGAAAACCTCGCTGATCTGCAGGTAGGCCTCGGCGATGTCGACGTCCCAGACGTTATCTTCCTTGACCCAGCGGGAAAGAGTCTTGGGGACCCCGTTGACATCGACGACCTCCACTTCCTTGCGGGCGACACTCTGTCCCCACACCCCGTCCGCCTCCACGGTGGCCACCGCCCACACGTTATCGGTGAGGTCGGCCTCGGCGGAAACCCGGGAGAGCTGGCGGATGTAGAAATCGTCGTCCTCGCCGTCGCTGCTGAGGTCGTAAAGGTTCTTGGTGTAGTAAAACCGGGTCCGAATGTCCCCGCCCAAGCGGACGTTCTGGACTTCGGCCTTGAGATCCTTGCCCAGGGCGAAGATCGCCGCCAGAGCCAGGATGGCCAGCACCAGTCTCTTCATCATCACACCCTCCTTCTTCAGGTTCGGTACGTTGGCATAACCTATAACGCACTATACCTATCAATCGGGGAGATTCCCGTCAAGGGCAAATTGAGCCCCGGACCAACCGCTCCGTCAATCGCCCGCGGCGGGCGAAGGCGCCGGGATGGGCACGGCGGCCGGGGCGGAGCCTTCGGCCGCGCCCCCGCTCAAGCGCGCCGTCATCTCCCGGGCCGAAGCGGCAAAGGCGCTCTGGGGGTACTGGCTGATGATCAATCCGTAGGTGATCAAGGCCTCGGAAGCCGATCCCGGGGCGGTCTGCATGCGGGCGACGTTGAAGAGAGCCTCCGCGCCCAGCGACGAGGAGGAGAACTTCCCCTCGACCAGGCGATAGGCGGCGAGGGCCTCCTCCGGCCGCCCCTGGCTTTCCAGGCAGTAGCCGAGACCCATCTGGGCAAAGCCGGCCGATTCATGCTCGGGGTAGGACTCAAGAAAACGGCTATAGCGGCTCTGGGCGGCCTCATACTGCCCCTGCCGGAAGAAAAAGTCGGCCAGAGAAAGAAGGGCCAGGGGAGCGGACGACGTCCCGGGATATTTCTCCACGATCTCCTCCAGGGCGGCGGGGCGGCGGGCGCTGTTGAGAAGGCGGGAGGCCTCGGCGCGCGAGGCCGAGCGGCGGTAGAGGAACACTCCCGCCACCAGGATGAGCAGAACCGCGGCCGCGGACGCCGCCAGGTAGGCCCGGGAATGGGTCTGGAAGTGGACGGCGCTGGAGGAGACCGCGTCGACCAGGCCGTCGTGCTGCAATCCCTTGCGGGTTTCCTTGTCCATCTTTTTGCTTCGAAAAAAGCGATTCGCTGTCGTTGTCTTCCCGTGGGAACAATGGCACGGGACGCTAGACTATAAACTATCTTCGGCGCATTTCAAATAAATTATGGACCTCCGGAAGAGGGCAATAATTTATTTGACCTCGTAGGCCAGGAAGGCCTCCCGCCTCTTCGGGTCGGGCTCGCTGGTGTCGAGCTCCCGGCGCAGGAGGCGGAATCTTTTCAGCTCCTGGGGCTTGTAGAGCAGTTGAAAGAGAGCGGTCTTCTCCAGCTGGGCGATCTTGTTGATCCCCACCTGCTGCGGCTGGTAGATGATGTCGGGAGAGAAGGAGTACTGGAACTCCCCGCTCGACGGGTTATAGGCCATCAGGCGAAAATACTTGGTGGAGATCAGGATGTAGCGGACGCCGTTGGCGATCAGGGCCTGAGCCGCCTCCTCCTCGCTCTGCCAGTAGAGGCGCGGGATATCGAAGTCGATGTTGTGGGGGGAGAAGATCGAGGGGAGCCCCGAGATCGACTCGGCCAGGTAGCCGTCGCTCCAGGGAACCATGATCTTCCCGGTCCGGGGAGCGTTGGACTCCAGCCAGCGATAGATCCGGTATTCCGCCTCGCTGGACTTGGGGGTCTGGTTCATGGAGGGGATGACGGTGGCGAAGAGAAAGCAGGCCGCGGCGATCCCCCCGTAGACGGGGCGAACGGGCTCGCGGCGACGGGGATAGGCGAAAAGAAAAATCAGGCCGCCGGCCGCCGCGGGGAAATAGAGGTAGAGGTTCTTCCAGAGGAAGCCGACCGCTCCCCCGAATCCGCTTCCCACGGCCTCCAGCGTCTGGCCGCTCAAAAGCCCCAGATAGACGATCGCTGTCGCCGCCAAGGCCAGAGCCAGCAGACCGTAGCCGATGAAAAGATACCGGCGGACCGTCTCCCGGCCGAACCAGCGCAAGGCTTCCGGGGACGCGGGATCCTTGCTTTTGCGATTCAGGGCCGGGCGGCGCAGGAAGGCCTCCAGAAGCAGGATCAGCGTCGGGACCAGGAGACAGGACTGGACCGTCCAGTATTTCCGGATCGCCTCGAAACGGGCGGCATTCCCGGCCTGGCGGGCTTTCAGCACCGACACGCCCAGGATTGAGCCCAGGACCAACCAGAGGATTCCCAGGGAAAGGGGAAGCAGGGACGCCCGCGCTCTTTCGCCGCGGCGGGACCATTGGACGCAGAGATACATCACCACCGCCCCCACCGGGAAGATCACCGCGTATTCGGTCGAATAGCGCCCGCCGAAGTATCCGGCGACAAAAGCCAGCGCCGCCGCCACCGCCCAGTCGAAGGCGACCGACCAGTTGGCCAGGGCGAGAGCGGCCGCCCAGGCTACACCCATGGAGAGAGGACGGGTCCCCCGGTCGGCGGCGAGCGCCGCGAGAAAACCGGAGAACACCATCCCCCAGACCAGGACGTCCCGCTTCTTAAAGGCGATGAAGAGCCCGACCGGAAGGAAGAAGATGAGGAAGTTGAAGCGAAGCCAGTAGTCCCCTTCCGAAGTGGCGAGAACGTCGCCCGATCCCGCCTTGATCTGGTCGCGGACGTTGACCCCCCGCTCGATAAGCGCCCGGTCGAAGGTGTACTCCTTGAAGGCCGGCATGACCTCCAGGTGGAGCAGGACCAGGAGAAGCGCGACCACGGCCAGAAAGACCGCCAGGGGGACGAAATCGGGCAGGCGGCCCGCGGCCCGCCGGACGCGGATCCACTGGAAGAGAATGTAATAGAGGGCCAGAGCGAGAGCGGCGATGATCAGGGCATGGGGATGGAGAACCTTGAACAGGAGGCGGGATCCCAGGGCCACCAGCCCCAGGACACCGAGGGAAAAGATGCCGAAGGCGATCCAGCGACGGCGGATGTCCTCGCCCAAGAAGGCCAGCACGCCGCGCCAGAGCAGGAAGATGACGATCGCGCCCACGGCCACGAATACGGAGGGGCCCACGTTCTTCCCGAGATATACGGAAACGGCGGAGAGGGCGGCATAGGCCAGGATCTTCCACCCTTTCGATCGGAAGGCCATTGCCGCGCCGTAGACCGCCAGGATGAGGTAGGGCTCGGCGAAGATGTCGTGGGTGACGGTCCCGGCGCTGTTGAACATCGGCAGGACCATCGAGGTGTAGAGGACGCCGGCGAGCAGGCCGGTCTTCTTGTCGTGAAGGCGGCCGAGCAGGAAACAGAAGAGCGCCCCGTTGACCGCGGAGCAGAAGGAGGAGATGAAGAAGACGGAGTAGAGGAGGACCTCCCCGGAAAAAAGGAATCCCAGGATCTTCAGCATCCACCAGGAGGGGTCGAAGGCGGAGTAGAGATGGAAGGTTCCCTTGGCCACCCCGTAGTAGAACCAGAGCTCGATCCCGGAGACCGTGTGCCAGCCCCAGCGGTAAAACAGCACCAGGCTGACGATCAGACGCTCGGCGAAGCCGAAGAGGAGGACCCAGAGGGCCAGCCGCCAGAGGGGGCGGGCGTCCAGGCTCTCCCAGAACGGCCGTTTTGTTTCGTTACGTTGTTGCATCATAAATATCCAGCGGCTATATTATGCGGCGGGGAATGCTAACAAAGTCGGACCTCCCCGACAACGACTAACTTATCTTTCAGGAGAAATACCCATGGTCAGACTGATGATCGTCATGGCGATCGCCGTCCTCCTGGCTACGGCCATCCACCCGGCGCCGACGGAGGCGCAGGAACAACCTCTGCGCCCGCTCAAGTGCTGGAAATGCTCCGAGTCCTTCACCGCCCCGATGGACCAGAGAGAGGGGAACTGCCCGAAGTGCTCCGCGAAGTTCACTCTCCCGCCGCCCACCCCCATCCCCACGCCGCCCCTTCCCCCCGGCATGAAGCCCCCCGCCACGCCCGTCGTCGTCGCGCTCGACTTTACCGAGGGCATGCAGTACGTCGGTCAGACCAAGACCTTCACCGGGCCGATCGTGGGCAAATATTTCAACGAAAAGAACGGAAACCTCTATCTCAACTTCGACCGGGACTACAAGAACAACATCTCGATCAAGATCGGCAAGTCCGACCTCTCCAAGTTCCCTCCCGACGCCGCCGGCTTCTACACGGGCAAGACGGTCATCGCCACCGGGAGGCTGGAGAAGGAGAAAAACTACGTCCGCCTGAACGTCACCGATCCCAAGAACCTGGTGGTGGTCACGGACGCCGGTGCGGGAACGGAGGCAGAGGCCGTCCCGCCCGACCCGGATCTCCCCGCGACCGCCGGGACGCCGGAAAACGCCGCTCCTCCGGCCGCGGGGGCGGAGGGAAGCCCGGCCGCCGCGTTATCGCCCCTGAGCGACGCCCCGCCTGCCGCCGCCGACGCCCCCGCGGCCTCCACCGCCGTCACGGACTTTCCCGCTCAATACGGCGCAGGAGCGCCCGCGCTTTCTCCGCGTTCCGCCCTGCCGGCGCCAACGCCAAGAAAGTTCTCATGGAGTTCGCAGCCGAACAGTAATCCTTCTCATAAAAAGAAAGGATCCCGAGGGCGTAGTTGGGAGGGGGGTAGTTCTTCTGACTGACCAGGGCCCGCTCCCAGGCGGCCCGGGCGGTGGCGTTCTCCCCGAGCTTCCGGTAGGCCCAGCCCATCAGTGTGAGCGCCCGCCCCATCCGGCGGCGGGTGTAGCCTTGCTCCTCCAGGAAGAGGAACTCGGCGATCGCCTCGCGATATTTCCCCAGGGAATAGAGGCAGAGCCCGAGATAATAGCGCGCATCCAGACGGCTGGGATCGGCGGCGGCGGCCTCGCGAAACCGGGCGGCCGCCTCCTCGTAGCGTCGCGCCCGATAGCTTTCCCGGGCGGAGCGGAAGAGGCGGAGCGACCCGATCCGGGCGGCGAAGGCCCTCTGCCCTTTCTCCGCCAGCGCGGCGGAGAAACACCGCACTCCCAGCCCGTCGGAGATCGCCGCCGGGTACTGGAGCATCACCTCCCCCTCCGAGCGCTTCACCGGGAGAATCTCCCGGATAGCGGAGAGCGGAGAGGCGATCACCCGCTCCAGATCGGGCTCGGATGATCGCGGAACGCCCTCGAGCGTCCGGACGATCATCTCCAGCCGGGGACGCTCGGCGAAATAAGCCCGGAGGCCCGCGCTCTCCCGGACGGCCGCCGCGACCGTCGCCCCGGGCGGGATGAGGGAAAGAGCCCGCGCGGTTTCCTCCTCGTCCTCTCCCCTCGCCCCCGCCGCGTCGAGAAGGGCCTGGCGGGCGTCGATGACGTTCAGGCGCGCGGGGAAGACCGCCTCCCGCGCGGGGTCGAAGGCCTCGGAAAACCCGGGCCGGGGAACGGCCTCGAGATCCACCGAGCATTCCTCGGCCACCGCCTGGGCATTGTCGTAGTATTCGGGCGGGAAACCGAGCGAGCGCATCTCCTCCTCGTTCTTCATCCAGTACTCGCGGGAATCGATGGCGAACGAGGACGGGAAGCCGAAGCGGGTCTTGATCAGGGCGTCGTGGGCCTCCCAGTCTTCCGGGCGGAGATAATGGCAGTCGTTGGTCACCACGGGCTTCAGACCGTGGCGGCGGGCGAGCTCGATCAGGGCCGCGTTCGCCTTCTCCTCGTCCGGTATCCCGTGCCGGGCGAGCTCGGGGTGGAGGTCGTTTCCGAAAATGTCGCGGAAACGGCGATACTCCTTTTCCATCTCCTCGACTCCCCCGGTCAGAAATTTCTGCGGGATCGATCCCCAGAAGCAGGCGGTGAGCGCGATCAGACCCGGGTGGAAGCGCTCCAGGAGCCGGAAATCGACCAGTCCGCGGGACTCCCCGAAGTTGTTCGTGAGCCACGAGGCGTTGAGGAGGCGGACCAGGTTGAGGAACCCCCGGTTGTCCTTCGCCAACAGAACCAGGTGGTTCCGGTAGGAGTCGCCCCGGGCATTCGCCGCGGCGGCGTCGGCCACAAAGTAGATCTCGCAGCCGATCACCGGCCGGATCCCCGCGGCCCGGCAGGCGCGGAAGAAGGGATAGGCGCAGGCGATCTCCCCGTGGTCGGTGAGGGCGATCGCCCGGTAGCCCAACCCGGCCACTCGTTCGATATCCCGTTCCGGGGAGAGGAGGCTGTCGGAGTAGGATCCGAAGAAGTGGCAGTGGAGGTGGGCGAACATAGGAAAAGAAAAAAGGTTCCAAGGTTCAGCGGTTCACGGTTCAGCGGTTCACGGATGGTTTTTCAACCGTTGAACCGTTGAACCCTTGAACCGTTGAACCCTTAAACCGTTGAACCTTAATTTGAGACCATTTCCTTCGTGGTCTTGAAGTGCACCTTGGCCGCCCGGACCAGCGACTCCATCCCCCACTTCCCGATCACCGCGCGGCCGGCGGCCAGCACCAGGTCGATCGCGTTCCCCTTGGGGAGGGCGACGCCGAGCTCTTCGGACAGTTTCTTCAGGCGGAGAAGGAACTCGCCCCGCGCCAGGACCGAGGCGGCGGCGACCGCCATGTCCGATTCGCCCCGGAACTGCTGGATCACTTCGATGTTCTTCCCCTTCTTCATCAGCGCGCGCAGGACCAGGTCCTTGTGGCCGAACTGATCCAGGACCGCCTTGGAGCAGGACACCTTGGAGAGAAGGTTTTCGATCACCCGGGCATGCCCCCAGGCGAGGAGCAGGTTCAGGTTCCCCATAGTGGAGTAGAGCTGGTTGTAGCGCTCCGGACCGATCGCCACCACCGAGGAGAGACAGTCGCGGCGGATCACCCGCCTCAGTTCTATCGCCCGCCGGTCGGAGAGGGTCTTGCTGTCCCGGACGCCCAGTCCCCGGAGCTTCTTCTCCTGCTCTTCGTTCAGATACACCCCGGCCACGACCAGCGGCCCGAAGTAATCCCCCTTGCCGGACTCATCGACGCCGATGCGCTCCCCTTCGAACTTTTCCAGAAGATGCTCGTACCCCAGCCGCGCTTCCTTGAGTATCTCCGGCTCCAGGATGAATTCCACGAACCCGCGGGTCCCCTTCCCCTGGATCAGGACCTTCCCCGAGCGGTAGGCGGCCACGGAGACATCTCCCCGGGCGGCCGCGAAAACGGCATGGGGAGGAGCGCTGAAAGCGAAGGAGCGGGCGCGGAGGATCTCCCGAAGGTCCTCCATCCGCCGCGCGTCCAGCGTGCAGCTGTAGGAGGTGAGGGGGTTCTGCGGCGATGCATCCATGGATTATTAGTCAGTCCAGAATAATATGGACATGTCATTGCGAGGAGCGAAGCGACGAAGCAATCCCAACCTGTTGCGCAATAAGAGATTGCTTCGCTTCGCTCGCAATGACAGTCATTGATAATGTCCAGACTACAACGGTCGGATTTTCGATATTCGATTTTTTCAGAGCGACCACAGATAGAGCAGTCTCGGCGAGCGCGGCTGGAGGAGCCCCCCGATCCTCTCGATCTCGGAACGGGGGAAAAGGCGGGAGGAGGCGGCGCGGAAGAGATCGAAGAGGGTCCGCGTCCGGCGGTACTCGACCACCGTCGCGTCCGGTTCGCCGCAGAGCTCGCGCGCCGCGGCGATGGCGTCGGCCTCGTAGCCGACCGCGTCGGCCAGGTTGAGGGCGCGGGCCTGGGCGCCGGTGAAAATCCGTCCGTCGGCCAGCCGGCGGACCTCCTCTTCGGGGAGATTCCTCCCCTCCATCACCACCCGGATGAAACGGTCGAACATCTCGTCCACCGCCGCCTGGAGGCCGGCCCGTTCCTGCTCGGTGAGCGGACGGAAGGGGGAAAGGATATCCTTCTGGTCTCCCGACTTGATGGTCACGTCTTGCAGCCCCAGCTTGTTCATCAGCCCCGCGACGTTCATGGTGTGCATGATCACGCCGATGTTGCCGGTGATGCCGGTGGGGTGGACGACGATTCGGTCGGCGGCGCAGGCGATGTAGTAGGCGCCGGAGGCGGCGAGATCCCCGCAGAAGGCGACCGCTTTCTTGCCCGTCAGCGTGAAAGCCGTGAGCTCATGGTGGATGGCGTCGGAAGCGGTGATGCCGCCCCCGGGGCTGTCGATCCGCAAGACCACCGCCTTGACCGCGGGGTCCGCGGCGGCCTTCTGAAGGGACCCGATCACCCGCTCGGCCAGGTTCTCGCCCCCGAACATCCCGTCGGACTCGCCGAAACCGATAAAACCCTCGATCGGGATGACGGCGATCTTGGCCGCGCCCTTTCCGGAGAGCCGGCGCTCGGCGACGCGCAGTCGGTTGGCGACCGTCTCTTCGATCTCCGGTTCGTCGGAGCGTAAGGCCAGGTAGAATCCGATCCCGAACAGAACGGTCAGTCCGAGGGAAAAGAGCAGGGCGCAACCCAAAAGAATCCGCGGCCAGCGCCGCCGGCGAGGAGGAGAACCGGGCGGGGGGGACGACATGGTCATGGGATCGAACCTCTTCGGTGTATCGCGCCGGAAACGGCTCAATACGCCGAAGAGACGTCCTTCGCCCGGATGATCTTCAGGCTGGCGCTGGCCCCGATCCGGGTGGCCCCGGCCCGGATCATCGCCTGGGCGTCATCGAAGGTGCGCACGCCGCCCGAAGCCTTGATCCCCATCTCCGTCCCCACCGTTTTGCGCATCAGGGCGATGTCGGCCGCGGTGGCGCCGCCCTTGGAGAAGCCGGTGGAGGTCTTGACGAAGTCCGCCCCCGCTTCCTTGGCCAGCTCGCAGGCCTTGACCTTTTCCTCGTCGCTGAGGAGCGAGGTCTCCAGGATCACCTTGGTGAGAACCTGGGGGCCGCACGCCCGGACCACGGCCCGGATGTCTTTCTCCACCCGCTCGTAGTCCTTCGACTTGAGCGCGCCGATGTTGATCACCATGTCCGCCTCGGAAGCGCCGTTGGCGATGGCGTTGCGGGTCTCGTAGGCCTTGGTCTCGGCGGTGGTCGCCCCCAGGGGAAAGCCGATCACGGTGCAGACCTTCACTCCGCTCCGCCGGAGCAGACGGGCCGCGAGGACCACCCAGGAGGGGTTGATGCAGACGGAGGCGAAGCCGTAGGTCGCCGCCTCCTGGCAGAGAACGCGCACCTCGTCCTCCCGGGCGTCGGCCTTGAGCAGCGTGTGGTCGATCATCCGGGCGATCGACGCCTCCACGGCGCCGATCCCCGGCGCGGCGCTGATCCGGCTGGCGCCGCCGGCGATCAAACCGTCGA
>CAZKCI010000082.1:0-8609 GCA_964551475.1 uncultured bacterium
CACAGGCCATCGCCAGCTCTTTCTGGGTGACCTGCAGTTTTTTACGCCTTGCTCGAACGGCAGCGCCAAGTTGTTCTGGATTATGGATATTCATGTTACCGCCAGGGAATATTCCATAACATTGATGGTCAGTCAAGACTATATTTTACCGTTCGGTAACAAATAGGCTTCATCTAGGTCCAATGCCTGCATTTATTCCCGATCGGTAACGATTTGCTTATTGAACATGGTTGGGCTGCTCGGTTTCCCCCACTGGCGATTTGAGCAGCTTTATATAACAGCCTGCTGCTCAAGCGGAATTGGGATGAAATAGCGGCCAGAAGGCAGGTTCCCGTTCCCAATGAGGGATGGTCAGCCCGGATAGGGGTTTCAGTGCCAGCATCGGGTCGGACAGGCGGGTCAGATCCGATGAACCTCTTTCCCCCCGCCTGTCTTCACAACTTCTCCCGCCGGGGTTAGGGTGAACCGCTAATCTACATTTTTCTCTTCTCGGCGCAGTCGGTCAAGACGATGTGACTGAAAAGAAAATCCCGCACGAGCCGAGCTGTAACCAGTCCGGGCCGCGCGGGATGACCAGCATTTTTCGATCGTCAGTCCGCGCGTTCGAAGGTTCCGCAGCCGTCCTGGTTCAGCAGATCCAGGACCACCGTTTTCACCGCGCCGCCTTCGTCGGGCTGAAAGCGGACAAACGTCTCGCTCGCCTCATCGCCCATGACGGGGTAGGAGAGGATGAAGGCGTCCCGGTCCCAGTGCTGGAGCGGGAAGCGCATCTTCCGGGGGCCGATCGTCACGGCCAGGGCGTTGTCCCCCGCTTCGATCCGGAGGGATTCGTAGACATCGTTTCTATACGTTCCCGAGTATTTTTCCAGGGGGAGGGGCGGGACGACCACGACTGGGGGAGCGGGCCTTTCCTTCTTCGCCTCCGCGGCGGCCGCGCGGACTTTCTCCAGGCCTTCCCGGCTCCAGTCGCGCGGCGCGGCGCCGAAATACAGGTCGCCGAAGCGCCGGGCCAGCGCTTCCGGCAACTGGCTCGTCCCCTGGTTGGAGAGGACGACGATCCCGACGGACGCCCGGGGCCAGAACGCGATCATGGTGTGGCAGCCGGTCGTCCCCCCGTTGTGCCAAATCAGGGGGGAAGACGCGCCTTCCTCGTACACCCAGGACAGGCAGTAGAACACATTGTGACCGCGGGGATCGGGACCGGCGATGGTCTTGGGCGAATGGGTGTAGTCCATGTTCTCCGCGCTCACCAGCTTTTTCCCGTCCACCGTGCCGTCGTTGATCTGCAGCCGTATCCACTGGGCCATGTCGAGGACGTTGGAATTGATTCCGCCCGCCGGGCCGTAGATGTAGACCCAGTCCATGTCCAGGGGGAGAGGGGCGACCTTTCCGCCCTGGATATTGTGCGGTGTCGCTACGTCCCCGGATTTCGTGTACCCGTCGACGCCCGCGCTGGTCTCGGCCATGCCCAGCGGCTTGAAGATCCTCTCCGCGAGCGCCTCCTCCCACGTCCGGCCGGTGTATCTTTCCACCACCTTCCCGGCGACCAGGAAGAGGTTGTTGACGTAGGCAAACCGGGAGCGGAAGCTCGAGACGGGCTTGATGAAGCGCAGGGAGCGGATGATATGGTCGCGGTCGAAGCCGAGAAAAGCCTGGCCGTCGCCGGCGTAGGCAGGCATGCCGCTGTGCTGCGCCAGCAGATCGCCGATGGTGAATTCCCGCGTCACCCAGGGGTCGTACATGCGGAAATCCGCGAGATGATCGATGACCCGGTCTTCCCAGCCGACCTTGCCCTCGTCCACCATCATGGCCACCAGGGCCGCCGTGAAGGCCTTGCTGGTGGAGCCGATCTGGAAGACGGTGGACGTGGTGACGGGTTCGGGCCGGCCCGCGGTCTTGACGCCGAAGGCCTTGCCGTACACGACCTTGTCCCCCTGGACTATGGCGATCGCCAGGCCGGGGACCTGCCAGTCCTTCATTCCGGTTTCCGCGTATTTCTCGAGATCGGAGAGGGCTGTCCGCAACCGCTCCGCGTCCGTCCCGGGGTGCGTCTCCGCCGCGGGCAGGGCATTCACCGGATGAAAGACGGCCAGGCCAACGACAGCCATCAGCCCCCAGCATGGTTTTTTCATGAATCCTCCTTGGGCATTATATCCTTCGACTCGCTTCGTCCTTCGCTGTCGCTCTTTTCCCCTGCCTCTCCTGCCTCTCCTGCCCTTCCTGCCTATCCTGCCTATCCTGCCCGGCCTGCCGTTCTTTCCCTATTCACCATTCCCCATTCACTATTCCCTACCGCGTGACCGGGATGTCGTTCGTTGATCCGAAATACACCCGCATCAGGCTGCGGACAGACCAGAGACCGACTGAGTCACGGAAGATTCCCGCCTCGTCGCGGCCATCTCCATTGTAGTCTGCCGGCAACGCCCGATCGTTCGCGCTCCCCAGATAAACCCGCGTCACGTTCCGGATCGACCAGAGGCCGTAGGAACCGCGGAAGATGCCCGCTTCCCAGAATCCGGCGCCGGCGTAATCGCCGGGGACCGCGGTATCGGAGACGGAACCGAAGTAGAAGCGGGTGAGGTTTCTGATCGACCACAGCCCGGACCCCGGCCGGAAGATCGCGGCATCCCGGGCGCCGTCGGCGTCATAGTCTCCCGGGACCATGATATCGCCCGTGGCGCCGAGATAGATCCTGGTCACATCCCGGATGGACCACTGGCCGTTTGACTCGCGGAAGATGCCCGCATCGGCGGCGCCGTCACCGTCGTAGTCGCCGGGAACTGGCAGATCCCCCGAGCTTCCCCAGTAGAAACGGCTGATATCCCTTACCGACCAGGACCCGTAGCTTCCCCGGAAGACGGCGATATCCGTCGTCCCGTCTCCGTCATAATCCGCCGGGACCACGGAGTCGGTCGAGGCCCCGAAATAGACGCGGGTGAGATTCCTCACCGACCAGAAGCCGTAGCTCCCCCGGAAGACGGCGATATCGCTCGTCCCATCGCCGTTGTAGTCTCCCGAATCGATCGGGACGGGAACCGGGGTGGGCGTCGGGGTCGGGCGGTAGAGGGTGTAGGAGTCGATCTCAGTCCCGGAGGTGTTGAGGAACTTGAAGGTGATGTGGGTGTTGTCGGCTTCGATCCGCTGGGCGCCCCAGTCAGTGTTGTAGCGGAACTGGCTGGCCGGGTTGGTGGTGCCCCAGTCGTAGAGATCCCCCCCTCCCGCCCCGTTCACGAAGTAAGGGATGCCGTCGGTGGACAGTCGCTCGTAGTGGTGGGCGTGGCCGGCCAGAACCGCGTCCGCCCCCCAGGCCGCGAAGGGCCAGCGCATGTCGGTGATGCCGGGGGCGTAGGAGGAGGAGGAATAGGGGCAGTGGTGCAGGAAAACGATATCCCAGGTCGCGGTCGAGGCGCCGAGCGCATTTTGGAGCCAGGCCGCTTGGATGGAGGCGGCCGTATTCCCGTCCGGCTCGTTGGCATCGCTGTCGAGGGCAAAGAGATGAACTAGGTTCTGGGCGTCGGTCTGCTCGTAGTAGCGCTCATGGCCGGGGAGGGTGAAGTAACTGTAATAGGGGGCGGGGGGGTAGGTATACCAGTCGTGGTTGCCCATGGTCGGCCAGAAGCGGTTGGCGATAGCCGACGAGGGCCAGCTGCCGGTATAGGGGTAGATGTAGTCGGAGTAAAACTGACCGATGTTGGTGTCGATGGTGAAGGCGGTTCCGCTCGGGTAGTTGTTGTCCCCCAGGGTGATGATGAACTCCGGGTTCCAGCCCTTGACCAGGTTGGCCACGGCCGCTTCGTGCGCGGGGCCGAGATTGTCGCAGGCCTCGCCGTAGTCGCCGATGGCGGCGAAGACGATCGCGGGGCCGGACAAACCGCGGCGCGCGGCCACCGTGTCCGGGCCGGTGGCGCGGTCGGGGAAGGTCCGGCCGGGGCGGTTCCCTGAGTTTAAATCAACGCCCCCCCCGTCGCTCCGGGCGCCGGAGCCGGCGACGCCGGGGAGGGAACCGAGCAGCAGGGAAAATGCCGCCGCCGCGGCGGCCCGCCGAAAGCTGATTATGGTCTTCTTCGTCGGCTTCCTTCCCGGGCAAGGCAGTGGGCGGATCGCCCGGCGGGGCGCCGCCCTTTCTTGCCCGATAGACTGATGTTATCGGGTGACGGGGATGTCACCGGTCGCCCCGAAATAGAGCCGAGTCAGGTCCCGAACTGCCCAGAGGCCTGAAGAATCGCGGAAGATACCAGTCTCGTCTCTGCTATCGCCATTGAAGTCCGCCGGGACTGGTTGATCTGAAGAACCCCCGAAATAGATCCTGGTCACCCCTCTGATCGACCAGAGGCCGGAGGAGGATCGGTAAATGGCCGCGTCCCCAAAACCATCCCCGTTGTATTCACCATGAACCGGCGTGTCGCTGGAGACTCCAAAGTAAAGCCTGGTCACGCCCCTCGCTGTCCAAAGGCCGGTCGAGGGACGGAAGATGGCCGGTTCTCTGGTCCCATCCCCGTTGAAATCGCCGGGTACCGCCATGTCCCCGGCCACGCCGCAGTAGAGCCTGGTCATGTTCCTGACCGCCCACAACCCGCTGGAAGAGCGGAACAAACCGGGATCAACATCCTGATCCCCGTCATAATCGGCCGGGACCGGCAGGTCATCGCTGACCCCACAGTAGAACCGGCTCAGGCCCCGGATCGACCAGAGGCCATAGTAGCCCCGGAAAACAGCGAATTCCGATGTTCCGTCTCCGTTGAAGTCTCCGGGAACCGGTTGATCGCCGCTGCCGCCGAAGTAGACCCGGGTCATACCGCGGACACACCACATCCCATAGGTACCCCGGAAGACGGCCATCTCGTCTGTTCCATCCCCGTTGTAGTCCCCGGAATCCAGTGTGGGTGCGCCGGCCGAAGCCGAAACCTGGTTGGAATACCGTCTTTCGTAGTAATAATCGGTCCGGACGGCCGACACCCGATAGAAGTACGATTTCCCGGGGGAGACCGACGTGTCCGTATAGTTCGAACCAGGGACGGGGTACGGAGTGATTTTCTCGTAGATGCCGCAGGCTTCACTCATCCCGGGCAGGACATCCGCCCCTCCTCCCGCGTCTCCCCCGTCCCGGGTCGAGCGGAAGACGTCGTACCTGACGTGCTCCGCCGGGATAGCCCCCCCCTGTGAATCCATCGTCACATCGTCCCAATCCAGAATCACGGATTGGGCGGTATGACTGGAGATCATCAACCCCGAAGGAAGAGCGGGAGGATAGGCCGCCCGGGTCGTGGGGTTGCGATCGTCGAAAAGGCCGTCCCAGATTTTCTGGCGGACGACGCTGTAGTTGCCCGAATTATCCGCTTTGACGGTGATGTTGCCGTCGAGAAAGGTCATGTAGATGGACGTGCTGTTGGCCATCAGGCGGTCCAGGCATTCCGTCGTCGGGTGAAAGGCGGAGCCGATGCAGGAGATGAAAGCGTAACCGGGGTGAACGGAGTGGACCTGGTTGATCCAGGCCGCGCTGTTGGCGCCGTCGGAGACGGACCCGTGATGGGCCACCTTGTGGAAGTCCGCGGGGACGTCCCCGCCGTAGTCGGCGAGCGTCGCGTTGACCACGGCGTCCCCGGAGAGATCGCCGGTGAAGATGAAGCTGGAGGAGCCGAACCTCAAGGCCAGGACGACGGAATCGCGGTTGGTGGTCCCGCTCGAGCCCACGGAGAGGCAGCGGACGGTCACGTCCGGATCCCAGGAGAGAAAGCACCCCGTGTCGAACGCGCCCGGCGTCGCTCCGCCCGACGCCTCGGGATCGGCCGCCCCTTTCACGACCCAGGGGCAGCCCTCGGAGACAACCGGGACGGCGAAATGGTCGTGGAAGTAGCCCGTCGGATCGCCCGTGGTCGGGCTGTAGACCTTTCTAACCTCGAATGATTTCAGCAGTTCCTCCAGTCCCCCGAAATGGTCGGCGTCGTTGTGGGTGGCGACCATATAGTCGATCACGCCGTCGAAACCTTCCAGGGACTGGAGGAACGGCACGACGACGTCCTTCCCGTCGTTCGGCTTGCCTCCGTCGATGATCACGTCCTTCCCATTGGGAAGCTTGATGTAGTTTACATCGCCGGTGCCGATCTCGATCATGGTCCAGCGCAGATACCCGGCCCGGGCCGGGAGGGAAACCCAGCAGGAGGCAAGCACAGCGATCAGGATGACTCTGGGTTTCATTGCCTCACTATCCGTTCCGCATTAATTCGACTTATCCAAAACCCGGAGAGCCGGCTTCGCCTCTCCGCCCGGAGAAAAAAGACTGAAGGCCTGCCAAATCTCCGAAGCATGCCATTCCGGGCTCCAGTAGAATGCCCCGGCTATCCCCGGTTGGACAATACATAAGTGAGTGAAATCTCTCAGCCAATCCCGCTGCCCGGTCGGGCTCAGCGGATAACCCGGGACAGGTTCGGTCCAGCCGGAGAACTGGCCCGGGATGTTCGGAGAGCTGGGATAGGCGTATTCAGCTACGATGAGAGGTCTCTTCACGGCTTCGGTCAGTCGATCAACGGAATCACCGAATTGAGCGAATGTGTTGTCCAGCCCCGCTCCGGAGGTCGGAAAGTAGGATATCCCCAGGTAGTCGATCCGCACGCCCGCTGCGAGCAGATACTGGAAATAGGCGATGCAGAATTCCGGATCCCACCAATGGGCCAGATGGATGACAAAACGGGCTTGCGGATCGATGTCCATGATCCCCGCTTGGCCGGCTTTGACGATCGCGGCGGCGTCTGGCCAGACGGTTTCCTTCAACCAGCCCGGGTTCTCCCGATCGGTGCCCTCGCCGGCGAAGACGCCGCAGACGCCATAATCGATCTCGTTGCCAACCTCATACAGGTGCGTTTCGACGCCGATGGTCTGGAAATAACGGGCGCTGTCGCGCGAATAACCGCGAACCGCTTCGGCTCTCTCGACCACGGACATGTTTTTCCATGCCGGCGGAGCAGGTTGCCGGAAAAGATCCGCCCAGTCCTCGCTCAGGAAAAAAACGAGATACGGCTTTAAACCATATTTCTCCCCCCAGAGAGCGATTTGGCCTGCCTCGTGCCGGCCGCTCGGACCATCATTCCCGGTCCAAACCCGGACCCGCAGCCAGCCGATTCGTTGCTCCGAATACAACTTGAATAGATCGACTACGTTAGCATCGACTCTCCAGGCAAACCCTTCTTGTCGCATGGATAACGCATAGTTGGAATCGACACCCAACATGAAATCCTTTTTCGCTTCCCCGAGAATCGGAGATTTATCCAAGGCTTGGGATGACGAATCGCATCCTCCCTGCTCCACGGAACACGACGGGAGAGCAGCAAGAGATACAATAACTATCAGAGCGATATAGACCGAACAGTTCCGAACTTCCATAGAAGGAGTATACCATGAGAGAGAAAATTCCCGCACTCGCCCAGGTGTAACCAGTTTGGGCTAAAATGCGGGATAAAAAGCAGAACTCCCCTCGATCAAAAAGGAAAGGGCGGCCTCCCCATTGCTGGAGAAACCGCCCTTCTTATCTGCCAGACAGATCTTAGCGAGCTACGGAAATATCGTTCGTGGAGCCGAAATACACCCTCGTCAGGTTCCTGATCGACCAGAGACCAGCCGAGGACCGGAAGATGCCAATGTCGTCGGTCCCGTTCCCGTCATAGTCGGCGGGGGCGGGCAGATCGTCGCTCCCGCCGAAGTAGATCCTGTTCGCGCCCCGGAATGCCCAGAATCCGGCAGCGGGGCGGAAGACCGCGATCTCCGGCCACGGGTCGCCGTTGTACTCGCCCGCGACGGCATAGTCTCCCGAACCGCCGAAATAGAACCGGGTGAATCCCCGCACCGCCCAGAAGCCGGTGCTCGGCCGAAAAGTGGCGATGGCCTTCTTCCCTTGTACATACATCCAGACCGGGATGTCGCTGGACCCACCGAAATAGAGGCGGGTGAAACCCCGGACGCTCCACATGCCCGTCGAGGGACGGAAGATCGCCGGCCGGCAGCGCCCGTCACCGGCGTAGTCACCAGGAGCAATCTGGTCGTTGCCGGTACCGAAGTAAAATCGGGTGAGGTCCCGTATAGACCAGAGGCTGGGCCCCAGGCGGAATACGGCAATATCAGTCGTCCCGTCAGCATCGTAATCGCCCGGCGCGGGAACCTCTTCCAGGTCGCCGAAGTAAACCCTGGTCAGGTTCCGAACTGACCACATCCCGCTGCCGAACCGGAAGACCGCGATGTCACTCGTTCCGTTGCCGTCATAATCGCCGGAATCGATGGTCAGGGGTTGATAAAACGGAATCCGGGTCGTCGGGGGAAGGAAATCGGCGGCGAGATCGCTGCCGGCGGGCGTCTTCTGGGCGAAAAGCGGGGAAGGAGCCGTCAGGCAAACCAGATACAGGCTCAGGTTCAGCAGTATCGGCAAGGCCCTCGGGCTTCTTTTCATCTTCCCCCCTTCACGAGTTTGATCGGAGAAATAAGGTTCTCTTCCGTTTCGTGTGGGTAGCTTTTCTGATATCCGGACAACCGCTGTCCGATCGAAGAGCAGTTGTCCGATTCGAAGCCTGATCCGCCTTCCCCGGCCAGCCCGTAGGAGCTGCCGGAGTCATCCCGCGCCCGTC
>CAZKCI010000083.1:0-1912 GCA_964551475.1 uncultured bacterium
CCCCAATACGTTCTGACCATAACTGAGCCCGACCCCTGCGAGCAGGACCTCACCGGGATATGGACCGTTTCCTTCGGTTCAGCGCCCCCGCCGTCTTGCGTCGAGACTAACTGCGCTCCGTCACCGACTCCTCCTGCTGCCAAGTCGCCTACCCCTACTCCCGCTCCTTCTCCCTCGCCGACACCTACCTGCGGACCATCCGTCGTTCCCCAGAGGGCGGTGATCCAGTCCGGCGACTACAACGGCGACGGCGCCGACGACATCGGCATCTTCCGCCCCTCGGCCGGATTGTGGTCGATCCGAGACATCACCCGCCTGTACTTCGGGGACGTCTCCGGCCAGCCCGCCAGCGGCGACTACGACGGCGACGGGACGGCGGATGTCGCCATCTATCGCCCCTCCACCGGCCTCTGGTCGATATCCGGGGTGACCAGGGCTTTCTTCGGCGGGGCGGGGGATCGGGCCGTTCCGGCCGATTTCAACGGGGACGGTTCCTGCGACATCGCCACCTTCCGCGAGAACGGGGGGATGTGGTCCATTCGTTCCCTCACCCGCTTCTACTTCGGAGCGACCGGGGATTGGGCCATCCCGGGCGACTACGGAAACGACGGAACGGCGGAAGCGGAACTCTACCGGGTCTCATCCGGCCAGTGGATGATCCAGAACCTTACCCGCTTCTACTTCGGCGGTTCGACCGACTGGCCGGTCGCCGGCGACTACTTCGGCTCGAGCGTCAAGGTCTTCGCGATCTTCCGCCCCTGCTCCGGCCAGTGGGCGCTCAAAGACCTCACCCGCATATATTTCGGGAACTGCTTCGACTACCCGCGCCCCGGAGACTTCAACGGGGACGGCGAGGACGACTTCGCCATCTTCCGCGATTCGGCGGGGATGTGGTCGGTGCGGAACATCACGAGGGTGTATTTCGGTTCAACGGACGATATTCCCGTGACGCGGTAGATAGGTCTGGCTGGCAAGGAAAGGGCGGTTTCCTCAGTCTGGGGAGGCCGCCCTTTCTCTATTTGGAATGTGGAGAGGCGAGCAATGCCCGCAACTTACGTTCAGTGATTGCCCGGTCAGGCAGCGGATCCCCCATCCTGATCACCGATTGCTGGACGGAGGGGGGTAGTTTGAGGAGCCGGAGCATCTGGCTGATCCGGGCGGGGGAAACACCGACTTTCCGGGCAAGATTGGCCTGGGAACCTATTTCTCTTGTGCCTCTTCACCCTGCTCCTCGTAAACGTCGGCCATGCTCAAGAGAAAGCGGTCGTGAGTCTCATCCTGAAAAACAACTCTTCCTCACCTGTCGAAGTGGCGCTTGTCGATCAGTACGGCGGCAACTTCACGGTCACGATAGATGCGGGGATGAGCCAGAATCAGAGCTTGAGAATGCAGAGCCCCATCAAGATAGCCGAGAATGTTGTCCATGTCATTGTGCCTGAAGATGAGGGGAAAGAGATCGTTATAGCCGGCCAGTAAGCAGAGGAATGAGCGGAGAATGAGCGAAGGAATGGGCGGGCAGAAAAGGAATCGACAGAACAACACTGAATCGCTCTTTCCCGCCTTTCTGTTATTTGCAAACCAGATACGCTGCTTTTCCCACCTGACTCGGTAGGGGGACAGCAGGAAACTTACCTCAAAGAAAATTCGTCGGGGAGAGACGTTCTGGGAGTTCCGCTTTTTCCCTGCCTTGCCCAGACTGCTTAAACCTAGGCGAGTGCGGGATTGTTTCTGCCTGTTACGGATCTCCGAGCGGATATTCCGAAGCGTTTTACCTTCTACCGTGGCAGGGTGATACTATCCTTGGAAGTTGCCCGAACAATGGGGGCAGGTCACGATTCGGAGGGTGGACTGATGCGACTGTTCGAGAGTTTGTTCGTGATCGGGTGCGGAGCGTTTGCGATCTGGTGCCTGA
>CAZKCI010000084.1:0-3714 GCA_964551475.1 uncultured bacterium
CCCTACAGCCACGCCGACCGCGGAACCGACCAAGACCCCATCACCTACAGCCACGCCTACCGCGGAGCCGACCAAGACTCCGGAACCGACGGCCACGCCCACTGCTGAGCCCACGAAGACACCCGAGCCTACGGCCACGCCGACCGCCGAGCCGACAAAGACTCCGGAACCGACGGCCACGCCGACCGCGGAGCCGACCAAGACTCCGGAACCGACGGCTACACCCAGCCCGGTTCCTGCCTCTCTCGATCTCGAAAAGCTAATCTGCTGCCCGTGTGGCCCGGGCGTCTCGATCGTTCCCCCCTGCGGGCCGACGCTCTTCGAGTACCGGGTGACCAACACCGGCCTGGTGTCGCTCGAGGATATCGTAGTTACGGACGACGCGGGAACTCCGGAGGACCCCTCCGACGACTTCACCGTGGGGGTCATCCCCGGTCCGGTCGCCCCGGGGGCGGCCTTCACCTTGCAGACGCTCCAGGGGATCGGTTCCCGGATGTACAACACCGCCTGGGCCTTGTCGACCGGTGACGGCGCGACTGTCTCGGACAGCGACTCCGCTCTCGCCTTCACCTGGCTGGGCGTGTCCGGCGGAGACTATAACGGAGACGGCGTTTCCGACCCGGCGATCTTCAAGTGCGTCGAGAACTCCTGGCGGATCAACTACCTCGGCGTAGCCCCCTCCCAGACTTTTGTTTTCGGGAAGTGGGGCGACATCATGGCCCCCGGGGACTACGACGGCGACGGGTCGACCGACCTCGCGGTCTTCCGCCCCTACAACGGTTTCTGGGCGGTGCGCGGCCTGACCCAGGCCTATTTCGGCGGGTACGACGATCTGCCCGTCCCGGCCGACTATGACGGCGACGGATCGATCGACATTGCCGTCTACCGACGGGCGACCGGCCTGTGGGGTATCCGCTCACTCTCCCGCTTTTTCCTCGGCGGCCTCTCCGATCTGCCGGTCCCGGGGGATTACGACGGGGACGGGACGGGTCGGGCGGCGCTCTACCGGCCGACGACCGGGATGTGGACCGTTCGCGGGCTGCCCCGGACCTACCTCGGGGGGATCGAGGACTATCCCGTTCCCTCCGACTATGACGGTGACGGGACGCTCGACCGCGCCGTCTTCCGGGATGGGACGGGGCTGTGGGCGGCGCCCGGGATCATGCGGACCTATCTTGGCGGGCGTTTCGACTGGCCGCGTCCGGCGGACTACGCAGGCGACGGCTCGGCGGCTCCGGCGGTCTTCCGGCCGTCGAGCGGACTCTGGTCGATCAAGAATCTTACCCGTCTTTACTGGGGGAACTCCGCGTCGATTCCGCTGACGCGTTAAAAACAAGACCTGTAAACCGGAGAAGAAACCATGCGCCCTCACGAGATCGAACGAATCGCCCAAGCCGTTTGTGCCGGCCTCGCCCAGGCATCGGCGCCTGTGGCCCCCGCCGGGTGCGGCTCCTTCAGCAATACGCAGGCTTACAGCTGTTCGAGTTACGACTGCTCCGCAAACTACGAGTGTGGCGGGGTGGCCGAGTTCGCCTGCGGCCAGGGCTTCTCCTGCCCCGAGGGTTTCTTCTGTTCGTGCGTCTACTCCGAAGAGTAGAAGAATAATATTTCGGGTTCGTACCAGGGAGGAGGGGCTTGACGCCCCTCCTCCTTTTTACTGGGCAAAATAGTGAATGGTGAATAGTCGGCCTCGGTGTTTTGGCGAGGTTATCGGACAGAGCAAAGGGCGGTTCCTCGGCAAGGGGAGCCGTCCTTTCCCTTTAGCATGATCGTTCTAATCGCTTCATATCCAGGGTGATACATATATTATCTTCCCCGGCTTGAAGGTAAAGTGGAGATCAAAACTGAGGTCTGGATCTGTACCTCCGACTGTGCCACAGCTATCTCGTCAGCATTGGCACAGTAGGCGGCATATGCCAATTTGGCACAGGGGATTTTATATGATCCCCTCTCCTTCAATGGCGATCCACTTCCACCTCCATCTCAAACCGGAATGTCGGTTTGCGTCCATAACAGAAGGTCAACCGCTCCTCCGCTGGGAGGCTATCGACGGTGATTTCCTCAGATTGTTCCTTACACCCGGGTACTGATGGTTTGTGCTGAACCCGACGATGCGTGATAGAATATGTTTAGCGGCGAAACCATCACTGTCGTTAGGGCGAAGCTGGTGAGGGAGGCCAACAGGACCAGTGGCTCCTTATCATCACAATGTCTACGTCGTGGAGCTTGATCCCTCGGTGCGGGACGATCGCCGCTTCGCCGAAGCGAATCCCAACTGCTCCGCCAAGCTGCCTTGCCTCTACGTTGGTCTGACGGGCCTGACTGCAGAGGAGCGCTTTGCCAGGCACAAGGCCGGAGTCCAGTATTCGCGCATCGTGAAGCGATACGGTCTGAGATTGCTGCCGGCGATGTACAAACACCTCAACCCCATGCCATATGAAGCCGCTGCCGAAATGGAGGCCGAACTGGCGGAAGAGCTCCGATCTGCGGGACACGGCGTCTGGCAGCACTAAGGGTGGCTCGCCCTAACAAGCGCTTCCAGCGGACAGCATCAATCAAGTCGAAAATCTCCCCGGCCTTCCCCATCGGCCCTCTTGTAACTTCTTGCCCTTCTCGAACCGCATTCCCTTTGGGCTTTTCTCTTCTCATGGGCCGCTCGGTTAATCTGGGCCGAACTGGACACACATACGGACACACACGGATAGCTCTTCGGCCAGCTGCTTTCCCCGCTCGATTGATTATTCTGGGCGGCTGGTGATCAAAGGGCCTCGGAATTAATGGTCCGCCTCAACAACCCGGACCGATTTTTGCATCCTGCCCCACATTGATCTGCCTGCCGCCCACACTCAGCACGACAACTTCAGCCCGCCCCTCCCTCTTTCTCCCCCCTTTCCTCTTCTCCTGGGCCGCTCGATCAATATGGGCCGAGCTGGGACACGAATAACGGGCAGCTTCACAAACAAGCTTATCCCTCCGCCCCAACAACCCGGACCGACTCAGTCTCCGTTATGGCCCACACCTACCTGCCTGCCGCCCACTCCCAGCCCGACAAATTCGCCCTTCACCTCTTTCCCCTTCAATTCCAGCCCCATCTCAAGTTTCATCCTGGCCCACATTGATCTGCCTGCCGCCCGCTTTCAACACGACCAAGACTTCTGCATCCTCACTTCAGTCTTTTCACCTGCCTGCCGCCCACTCTCAGCCCAACAGTTCAGCCCCTCATTTTCTCCAACCTCATCTAGTCAAACCTGAAGACGAGGAGAAAGAGATCGTTATAGCCGGACAGTAAACAGAAGAATGAGCGGAGAAGTGGGCGGGTAGAAAAGGAATCGCCAGAATAAGCTAGGATCGCTCTTTCCCACTTTCCCGTTGTTTGTAAGCCCGATACGCTGCTTTTCCCACCCAACTCGGTAGGGGGACAGCAGGAAACTTACCTCAAAGAAAATTCGTCGGGGAGAGACGTTCTGGGAGTTCCGCTTTTTCCCTGCCTTGCCCAGACTGCTTAAACCTAGGCGAGTGCGGGATTGTTTCTGCCTGCTACGGATCTCCGAGCGGATATTCCGAAGCGTTTTGCCTTCTACCGTGGCAGGGTGATACTATCCTTGGAAGTTGCCCGAACAATGGGGGCAGGTCACGATTCGGAGGGTGGACTGATGCGACTGTTCGAGAGTTTGTTCGTGATCGGGTGCGGAGCGTTTGCGATCTGGTGCCTGA
>CAZKCI010000085.1:0-31025 GCA_964551475.1 uncultured bacterium
TGGCCCCAGAGCCAGAGATCGGGGCGCTCCCGGACGGCTTCCTCGATGACCGCGGCGATTCTCCGCGTCGTTTCTTCGACCGCCCGGGCGGGGGGAAGGTCCCGGGGAACGGGGATCTCCGGCTTCACCTCGATAGCATACACGTCGCCCTTCGGATAGAGAAAGACGGGCAGCAGCGCCGCGCCGCTGCGCCGGGCCAGGACCGCCGGCCCGGCCGTGGTCGGGGCTTCCCGGCCGAAGAAGGACGCCCGGACCGCCATTGTGCGCGCCCGCTGGTCGGCCAGGATCGCCACCCCTCCGTTCCGGGCGAGATAGCCGAGAACGACGGCGGCGCTCTCCCCCTTGGGAAAAAGGTCGAGTCCCATCTCTTCCCGGGTGTCTTTGACCAGGCCGTCGACGGCCGGGTTCTTGATCTCCTGGCCGATCGCGCCGCCCCGGAAGCCGAGGAGACGGGGCAGGAACGCCAGGTATTCCCAGTTCCCGAAATGGGCCAGGATAAAGATGATCCCCTTCCCTCTCCGGAAAGCCTCCCGGACTCTCTCCTCGCCGGCGATGGCGAAGCGCTCTTCCCAGGAAGAGCGCAAGAAGGCGGAAACCCGGAAAAATTCCACCGCCGTCCGTCCGGCGTTCCGGAAGGAATCGCGGGCGATCCGGTCGATCTCGGCCGGAGATTTCTCCGGGAAAGCGCGGCCAAGGTTGTCCCGGGCCACCCGGCGATGGCGGCGGTCGAGCAGGAACGCCGCCGCGCCCGCCCCACAGCCGAGAGCACGGGCCATGCGCTCCGGGATGATCAGGAGAATCCGACGGGCGGCGATGAGGAGCCAGTAGGCGAGCATGGTGACGAGGAACGTGTGACGTTAATCGTATAGCGTGCAAAGTGCAACGGGTAACGGAAAGACGGGTCAATCTTGCTTCGTTACACGTCGCACGTTACCCGTAAAACTTTACACGATCACACCATCTTCTCCCGCAGCTCGTTTCGCCGTCCCTTCTCCCGGTCCCGGAGAAGGCGCAACAGGCTCTGATCGAAGTTCTCCGCCTCGTTGACCGTCTCCACTTCAACGCGCAGCGAATAGACCGGAAGGCCGGAGGGGGGAAGCAGGGGGAAGCGCGCGGCGTCCTTTTCGGTGGTGACGATGGCCTCGGCCCCCATCTGCCAAGCCTCGTTCATCAGATCGATCATCTCCTGGGAAATGTAGAAATGGTGATCGGCGAAACGGCGGCTTTTCACCACCACCGCCCCCAGCTCGATCAGCAGCTTCTCGAACCCCTCCGGCCGGGCGATCCCGGCCACCGAATAGATTTTGGTGTCCTGGAGGTAGGCCAGCGAGGCTTTGAGCGAGGTGCGAAGATCGCGGAGGAAAAGCGGCTTGTGGCGGCACTCCATGATCTCGGCCCGGGGATTGAAACGGGCGAGGCTCTGCTTGAGAGACTGGGTTTGTCCGAGTTCGGCCTTGGTGATCAGTATGATGTCGGCCCGCTCCAGGTTGCGGGGCGGCTCCCGCAGGATGCCCCGGGGGATGAGATGCCGGTTGCCGAAGGGGCATTGGGAATCGACCAGGACAATGTCCAGGTCGCGCTTCAGGCCGAGGTGCTGAAAGCCGTCGTCGAGAATGATGGTGTCGGCCTTGAGCCGTTTCGCCGCGTAGAGAGCTCCTTTGGCCCGGCGGCGGTTGACCAGGACCGCGATCCCCTCCAGATTGGAGGCGAGCAGATAGGGCTCGTCGCCGGCCACCCGGGAGGTCAGGAACATGCGCTGGCCGTCCGAGACCAGCCGCGTGGTGGGGGCGCCGAGCAGCTTCTCCTTCAGGCGGACGAGCCAGGGACCGGTGGAGCGGCGGTAACCGCGGCTGACGATCGCCACCTTCCGCCCGTGCGCATGGAGGAGGCGGGCCAGCCGCTCCACCACCGGCGTTTTCCCCGTTCCCCCGACGGTGATGTTGCCCACGCTGATCACCCAGGCGGTCACCGAGCGGGAGGGAAAAAGGTGGAGACGGAAAAAGAGCTGCCTGGCCTGGATGACCAGGTAATAGACGAGGGAGAGAAGCCAGAGGCCGCCTTTCAGGACGGCGATGAACGGACCCTGGCGCCGGTTCTCGACCACCTCCAGGAAAAAATGTTCCAGACGGTCTCTCATCTTCGGCCTCGGGGGGAATCCTAACTCAGGAGGAGAAGGGAAACAAGGGAAACAGGGGGGGCAAGGGAAAACCAGGGGAACCGGGGATAGGCAATGACCGCCGGCAGGCCCGGCTTAGAAACAAATTGTCTTACAATGCCTTCGCCAGTCCGGGGGGCAGAAGACTCCTGAGCCTCGGATGCGTCTCGACCAGACGCATGATATCGGCCAGGTCCTTTTGTCTTTTGCTTTTCCGTCTGCTCTCATCGCCGTAAGCCCACGTCTTCCCCCGAAGAACATCCTCCAGGGCGGCCACCGCCATATCATAGCCAAGCACGGTCCGGGGGGAAGCTCGGAGGATAAAGTCCTGATAACGACTGTCCGTCTGCAGTTGGATGCGGAGATCCGAGTCGGGAAGCGACAGGTTGACGCTGTGCTCGAACTTCTCAATCTTCATTCCCGCGGACCTGGCCGCCTTCAGCACCTTTTCCATGTCCGCGGCCACGACCACCACGTCGCAATCGAGGCTCACCACCGGCTCCGCATAGGCGTTGACCGCCAAACCGCCGATGACACAGTAGGGAGCGCGAACCTCCCGCAGAATCGCCAGCAGAACGGCGATCATATCGGTCCTGCCGTTCGACACCGCTCTGATGAAGTCCTTCCCGGTCATGACGTCATCTCCCCTGGCCTGCCCCATGATATTACATCCGAAGCAACTCCCGCAAGGACTCCAGGTTGCGGCGGGTCGCGCCCCGGCGGGACTCCACCACCGCCCGTCCTTTTGCCCCGATGTCCCGCCGCCGGGCGGGATCGGCCAGGAGATCGGCCAGGGCGGCGCTCAGGTCCGCCTCGTCCCCGACCCGGATCGCCCCGCCGCCGTCGAGAAGAGCCCGCGCGATATCGCGGAAGTTCTCCATGCGCGGGCCGAAGAGGACGGGGACGGACCAGACCGCCGGTTCGATCGGATTCTGGCCGCCGCGCCCGACGAGACTCCGACCGATAAAAACCGCCGCGGCCAGCGAATAGAGGGAAAAAAGCGCGCCCATCCGGTCGAGGACGATGACCGGGGCGCCGGCGGAAGGGACATCCGCGCTGAAGAGGCGGCAGGTCTCTCCCGCGGCGTTGACGGCGTCGCGGAGCGCTCCCACCCGCTCCAGGTGGCGGGGGGCGAGAAGAAGGCGCAGGCGAGGGAAACGGGCCTTGAGCTCCCGGTAGATCCGGAGCAGGATCTCCTCCTCCCCCGCGAAGGTGGAGCCGCCGATGAGGAGGAGATCGCCGGGGGCGAGGCCGATCCGCGCGAAGAGCGCCCGGGACTCCTCCCGGCCGATCTCCGCCGGAGGCAGCGAGTCGAACTTGATGTTCCCGAGCACCCGCACCAGCGCCGGTTCCGTTCCCAGCCGCTTCATCCTGCGGGCGTCTTCCTCGGTGCGCATGTTGAAACGCGCGATCCGCCGGAGAACCGGCCGGAGGGGACGGGAAAATCTCCGGTAGGCCCGGGAGGAGCGGCGGGAGAGGCGGCCGTTGACCAGAGCGATCGGGATCTCCCGCCGGGCGCAGGAGAGGATCATCCCCGGCCAGATCTCGGTTTCGATCAGGACGAGAAGCCGGGGCGAGATCAGGCGGATGAGGCGGAAGACCAGCGGCGGAAAATCCAGCGGGCAGAGCACGCCCACGGCGACGCCGGCGAGCTTCTCCCGGATCGCCTGGCGGCCGGTCGCGGTCTGGCAGGTGACGACGATCCGATGGTCGGGAAAAGTTTCCTGGAGCAGGCGGACCAGGGGGAGGGCGGCCGAGACCTCGCCGACCGAAGCCGCCTGCACCCAGATCGAACGGGAAGAGGCGAGAGCGGAGGCGGTCTCGCCGTAGAGGCCGAAGCGCTCGTCCAGGCCGACGCGGAAACGGCGGGTGGTCGCCAGGCGGAAGAGAAGATAGGGGAGGCTCAAGAGAAAGGAGAGCGCGAAGAGTATGCCGTAGACGACAATCATCATGAGCTCGAACGCTGACGAGCGGCCCTCCTGGCCGCGCTCCCCCGGCGCGCCCGCATTATCGGGCAGGAAGATCTCCACCGCGTCTCCATCCTTGACCCCGCGCGTCCCGCGCAGGTTTTCCCGGCTCATCAGCTCCAGTATCCCCTTCTCCGGGCGGGAGGATCCCGACGGCAGATACAGGTAACCCGGGCGGCGGGAGACCCGTCCGGGGAGGCTGAATTCGATCGGGAGAAAAGCGATCTTCTCCGCCGGGATCGGCCGGCGGCGCCATTCATAGCGCGTCTGGGGCACGGAGACCGCCACCCGCCCCGGTCCGTCCAGCGCCTTGATTTTCAGCCCGGCCGGCGCGACCAGTTCGACGTTCAGTGTCCCCAGGTCATAGCCGCGGAGATCGGGAAGCGCCCGATAGAGCAGATCCGCGATCGGAGCGTTGCGCGCGCGGGCCGTCCCGTGGGCGCTCGTCGATACTTTCCCCCGAATAATCATGGGCTGGTCTCCCGAATCCCGGGGAGACTTCGAGTCTCTCCGGAATCGGGATTATACGGCAAACGCCGTCATTGACAACACCGGCGTCCCGCCGGTAAAGTCTTCGGGGAGATGAAGCGACGTTCGTTGATACGCTTTCTCCTCTCGGTTCTGCTCCTGGCCTGCCTGGCCGCCGCGGCGACGCTCGTCCTCGAGCTCGTGGCCGGCCACCTCTTCCCTCCTCCCGATCATTTCTACATCTGGCCGCCCGGCCTCCAGAGAACCTTCTCCCCCCGCCAGGACATCCTCCCCGGCACCAGCCCCCGCGCCCGCTTCTCCGTCAACTCCTACGGCCTGCGGGGAGGCGAGCCCTCGCCCGACGACGATTACCGCCTGATCGTTCTGGGCGGATCGGCCGCGGAGTGTCTCTACCTCGACCAGGAGCGGACCTGGCCGGCCCTGATCATGGAGAATCTCAACCGGGCGGACCCCGAACGCCGCGTCTGGACGGCCAACGGCGGACGGAGCGGACAGAGCAGCCGGGACCACGCCCTGGAGCTGGAGTATCTTCCCCTGAAGCTGATCGATCCGGACGCGGTCATCGTCTGCCTCGGCGTCAACGACCTGATCCTCCGCCTCCGCCAGGATCAGGCGTACGACCCTCACGCCCTCGACCGGCCCGGGGGACGCGACCTGCAGATCGACCGCGCCTTCCTTTTCGTGCCCGACGAATATTCCCTTCCCCCTCCCCCCTGGTACAAGCGCACCGGGATCTGGCGGGCGCTCAGGGAGGCGAAGCAAATTCTGTCCGCGGAAAACCCCCAGGACGCGAAGGGGGCGATCGTCGAGACCTGGCGCGGGCGGCGGAAGAAGGCGAGCGAGTGGCGGGCCGAACTGCCGGAGATGGGACCGGCCTTGCGGGAATATGTCGTCAACCTGCGCCGCCTGATCGCTCTCGCCGCGGAGAAAGACCTCCGGCTCGTCTTCGTCACCCAGCCCTCGGTCTGGAGGGAGGGGATGACCGTGAGCGAGTCCGCGCGGCTCTGGATGGGAGGGGTGGGCAACTTCCAGATCGCGGACGGCCTCCCCTATTACACGCCCGGAGCGCTGGGCCGGGGGCTAAAGCTCTACCACGACGTTTTGAAAAGCGTCTGCGAATGGAGCGGGACCGAGTGCTTCGACCTCGCCGCTCGCCTCTCCCCCTCGACCGAGAACTTCTACGACGACTGCCATTTCACGGAGAAAGGCTCCCGGGAGGCCGCCCGCTTGATCGGCGAGTATCTTCTCTCCCGGCCGCCCTGGAAGACGGGGGAAGAATAATTGAGGGTGGAGTTTAGGGGATGGAGGATAGGCCGGGCCTGAGATTGATTACCGTAGACCGGATGACGTGCAACGTGTAACGTGCAACGTTCAACGGTTTCTAACCACTAAGGAGGTGTCCCCATGCCGCTGATCGTGCTTCTGGTCATCGTCGCTCTCGTCGCGCTCTGGGCGATCGCCGCCTACAACGGGCTGATCCGCCTGCGCCAGCGGGTCAAAAACGCCTGGTCCCAGATCGACGTCCAGCTCAAGCGCCGCTACGACCTCATCCCCAACCTGGTCGAGACCTGCAAGGCCTACATGGCCCACGAGAAGGGGGTGCTGGAGAGCGTCACCCGGGCCCGGGCCGAGGCGATCTCCGCCCAGGGGGTCGCCGACCAGGCCAAGGCCGAGAACAACCTCAGCTCGACCCTGCGCTCGCTCTTCGCGGTGGCGGAAAACTATCCCCAGCTCAAGGCCAACGAGAACATGCTCAAGCTCCAGGAGGAGCTGACCACCACCGAGAACCGGATCGCCTTCGCCCGCCAGCATTACAACGACGAGGTGATGACGCTCAACACCAAGATCGAGATCTTCCCCACCAAGCTCATCGCCTCCGCTTTCAACTTCCAGAAACAGGAGTTCTTCGAGACGGAGTCGGCGGAGGAGAAGAAGCCGGTTAAGGTCTCGTTTTCGTAAGATCGCTCGTCCTGCACCATCGGGCGGAGTTCCGTCCGCGGGGCAAATCCGAAAAAACACTCCTCTGGGAATCGGCAATGTACGAAGAGATAGCCCGGAACAAGCGCAACTCGGCTATCCTGATCGCCGTCTTCGTCGCCGCGGTGGTCTTCCTGGGCTACCTCTTCGGGACGGCGCTGGACGCGGGCTTCTTCGGCGTGGCCATCGCTTGCGTCCTGGCCCCCGCGACCGCCCTGGTCGGATATTTTCAGGGCGACAAGATCGTCCTCGCGGTCAGCCGCGCGCAGGAGGCCGATCGGGAAAACTATCCCATCCTCTACAACGTGACGGAAGAGCTGACCGTCGCCAGCGGCCTCCCGATGCCCAAGCTCTACGTCATCCCGGACGAGGACGCTCCCAACGCCTTCGCCACCGGGCGCGACCCCGCCCACTCCTCGCTGGCCGTCACCGCCGCCCTGCTCGGGCGCCTGCACCGCGACCAGCTCCAGGGCGTGCTCGCGCACGAGATGAGCCACGTCGGGGACTACGACATCCGCTTCGCCACGCTGGTGGGAATTCTCGTCGGCATGGTGGCGATGATGAGCGATTTCTTTCTCCGCTCCGCCTTCTGGTCGCGGGGTCGCTCCCGCTCCCGCTCCAATTCCGGGGGAGGCGCCGTCATCCTGATCATCTCCCTGGTTCTGGCCATCCTGGCGCCCCTCTTCGCCAAACTCGTCCAGCTCGCCATCTCCCGCCAGCGCGAGTACCTGGCCGACGCCCAGGCGGCGAAGATGACCCGCAACCCGGAGGGGCTCGCTTCCGCCCTGGAGGAGATCTCCCGCTCGCCCGGACAGCTGGAAGCCGCCAACCGGGCCACGGCGCATCTCTACATCGTCAGCCCCCTCCAGGCCAACGCGATTGGGAAGAAGGCGAGCGGCCTCTTCAGCACCCATCCCCCGATTGAAGAGAGGATCAAGCGCCTGCGTGCGATCGCTTAGTCCCGATATGGATTGGAAACGGACCCTCGGTCGCGCAACCCCCCTCTTCCTGGGGATTCTGCAAATCTTCCTTTCCCCCGCTTGCGGGAAAAAGGAAGATTTGCCGTCCTGCCTCACCGAGTTTGTCGAGTGCGACGAGAGCAGGATCCCCTCCCACCAGTACAACGCCGTGGCCGAGAATCCGGACGCCGACGCCCGGTCATCCTCGCCTGACGCGATCAAGCTCACCTTCTCCGGGGCGGCGCGGATGGTGGGGGGCTCCTGCACGCTCGTGGAATTCCGGTCGAAAAAGATCCTGATCGACGCCGGGATCTTCTACCTGAAGAGCCTCGCCCCCCTCGACCGGCGGTTCGAGTTCGATCCCGCGGCGGTCGATTACGTCATCCTCACCCACGCCCACGGCGACCACAACGGGAGGATCCCCCTCCTCTACCGGGACGGCTATCGGGGCAAGGTCTACTGCACGCCGCCGACCAAAGACATCTCCGATATCATGCTCCAGCTGGGCGCGGGCTTGAGCGTACCCCGCTGGCGGGTGGATTTTAAAAGCCGATCGGTCCACGGCCAGAACTGCCGGCTCGCGCGCGGCCTCCTCCCCGAGGAGCACCTCGACCTCCGCGACGGACGGGTCTGGACCGACATCCTGGGCTACCATTCCTGCACCCAGTGCCGCTCCATCCTGAACGGCGTGAAATCCTCGCTCGCCGATTCGATCGAAGAGAATTTCCTCACCGTGCGCTACGGAGAGACCATCGAGCTCTTCCCGGGCATCCGGATCCGCCTCCACAACGCCGGCCACATCCTGGGATCCTCCCAGGTCGAGCTCATCCTCGGGGAGGGCGCGGAGGCGACGACCGTCGTTTTCACCGGCGACCTGGGCAACCAGATCTCCGCGATGGACCGCCTCCCCGAGGCCATCGAAAACGCCGACTATCTGGTCACCGAGTCGACCTACGGCGCGGTGCGAAAGAATTACCGCGCCCCCTACTACGACGACTTCATCCGCGATCTGAGGAAAGCCGTGGAAAGCGGCCGGCGGGTGATCATCCCCGCTTTCGTCCTGAGCAAGTCTCAGAAGATCGTCGCCCTCCTCTCCGACCTGGCCTACCAGGGGAAGATCCCCCGCCATTGCCCGATCATCGTCTCCTCCCCGACCGTGGCCAAGCTGAACGCCGTCCACCAGGCGTATCTGCAAAAGGACGCCGGGGCCTACTACTGCCCCGAGTTCGCCAAGCGCAAGAACTGGCGCAACCCGTTCGACTGCCCCCAGTTTTTCTACGGCTCCTTCGCCTCCTACGAGAAAAAGCACGGGAAGATCAAGGCGCCCGCGATCTTCCTCGTCTCTTCGGGGATGATGGACTTCGCCGCCTCCCTGGAGATGGCCGAGGACTACCTGGGCGATCCCTCCTCCAGCTTCTTCGTCGTCGGCTGGCAGTCCCCGGACTCGACCGGCGAGGCGGCCTTGAACCTGGATGAGGTGGTGATCAAGGGGAACGCCATCCCGGTCAAGGCCCGGATCGAGAAGTTCGGCCAGTTCTCCTCCCATGCCGACCTGGACATGCTCCTCGACAACGTCTCCCACTACCGCGGTCTCCAGGGCGTGATCGTCCATCACGGCGAAGCCGCCTCCGCGATGAACCTGGCCCGGGAGATCGAGAGCCGCTACGGCTATCCGGTCTTCGTCCCGGCTTTCCTGGACACACTCTATCTCGACCGGAAATCGTTTCTGCAGGTGGTCCACGACGATTCCCCCCGGGCCGCCGATTCCCGCCAGCTCGACCCGATCATCGAACTCCCTCCGGAATCCCTCCCCTCTCCCCGTCGGGCGGCCGCGGGGAACCTCGCCCAGGCCGAACTGGCTTACGCCGAAAAAAACTACCCCCTGGCTTTGAAATTCGCCCGGGACGCGGCCGCCCGCGACCCTTCGCTCGCCGACGCCTTTTACCTCCTCGGCGAGTCCTACCGCGCGGGGAATGAAGATATTCTCGCCGAGGAGGCGTTCCGCTCGATGATCCGGATCAACCCCTCCGACTACCGTCCCTACCTCTCCCTGGCCCGGATATACGCCCGGGGCGAACGCCCGGACGACGCCATCGTCGAGCTTCGCTCCTGCCTCTTCTCTCGGCCCGAAGAGATCGAAGGGCTGGCCCTGCTCGGCGAGGTCTACTGCTCGCTCGGGCGCCGCGAGATCGGAGTGGAGCTGCTCAAGGCGGCGAACGTGATCGACCCCTATGACGAGAAGATCGGCGAGCGGGTGGAGAAGCAGGCGAAAGCTAAGGAGAAGCGACCGATATCCTATGTCGCGAGTAGGAAAGGGAAGACCTTCCACTACCCCTGGTGCGCCCACGCCCGCAAGATCGCGGAGACGAACCTGGTCCGGGCGGCCAGCCGCTCGGAGTTCCTGAAAAAGAAATACCTCCCCTGCTCCCTGTGTGCTCCTTGAAAAATCAAGGGGCGGTCCGTTGCGGGCCGCCCCTTCGATTTTTAAGTTTGAACCGCGGGCGCTATTGCATTTTTACTTCAGCTTCCGAAGTTTATTCTCGCACAGGAGCGTCTTCTCAGCCACTTCGGCCGCCTGGAATGAGGGATCGGCGCGGCGGATCCGATCGAGGAGAAAATATGCCTCCCGCCAGAGGTCGGCCACCTCGCCGATCCTTCCCCGGTATTCGTTCGCCTGGGCTTTCCGGATCAAAATCTCGGCGCGGGCATAGGCCGACGAGACCGCCCAGGAGGTCTCTTCTTCCGGGAGCGTTCCCGATTCGAGGCTGGAGGGCGGCGGTTGATTGTACTGAGACAGTTCTCTCCCCCACCAGACGGCAAATAGGGAGAGGGCTACCACCACGACCAGAAGGATGACGGCAATCTTCCTCGCCTTCTCCCTCCGGAAATACTCCGCCAGCCAGGACCAGCGGCGAGGCTTTTTGATTCCGTAGGCCATAGACGCGATCCGTAATCAGTTGCTGATCACTGTATACTGATCACTTCTTGTGCTTTTACTGATTTTTGTGGGAGGGGCGTCTCGCCTGCCCCGATGACTAATAGTTGTATATAAAAATCGGGGCCCTGATCCATTAGCAAGACCGGTTTCGGCTCGGCATTTTCAACAGACGATTGAATAGGATGAAATAGGATACAGACGGCCGGCCAAGCCCATCCTATTCAATCCTATTCAATCGTCTGTTAAAATTATTTAGCCGGGCCGCCTCGGATCGCGACCCCGATAGATCGGGGCAGGCACAAATGTCGCTCCCACGGGGACAAAAGTGATCAGTCATCAGTGATCAGTAACTGATCACTGGTTACTTCTTTTTCGGTTACTGTTTTTGTGGGAGGGGCATTCCTGCCCCGATCCAGGCCAACCCGGATCGCGACAGGAATGTCGCTCCCACGAAGAGCGCGCCGATGCTATCCCGCGACATTGTCTCCTCCGGAACAAATGGATTTTCGGCGATTCTGGAATCGGCGCACCCCCCAATAAATTCCGACATAGGCGACGATCGCGAGAGCGGCGGCGAGGATGATCCCGCCCAGGTACCAGGGCAGGGGCGCGCCCAGGATGAACTCCTTCGCCTCGGCGAAGGTGGTCGGGATTTTCGCCGCGTTCTCAATGCCGAGGATCCAGGCGCCGACGAAGTAGTCGGCGGCGTAGAAGAAGACGCCGGTGAAGGGGTTGACGACCAGCGTACCGGCGTAGGTGGCGGGGAGGTTGAGCTTGAGGAGGGGGGCCAGGGCGAGCGCCGCCACCATCCCCAGGCCGAAGGTCGGGATGACGGAAAGGAAAAGCCCCAGGGCAAATCCCCCCGCTACCCCCTGCGGTGTGCCGTTCAGGGTGAGGAGGCGGCGGAGTAAAGATTTCCAGTCGAAACGGGTCATGGCGCTCTCAAGACTTCCACGAATTGACACGCTTGCGCGCCGTAGCGCTTCAGCGCGCAGGCACGAATTTTCACGAATGGTCCCGGCGGAGCCCGGCTATTTAACTACGAATTCGTAGTTAAATCTTTTCATTTTTGACCATCCGCACTACCTCCCCCAGCGCGGTGAAGACGAGATAGCCCGTCACCGGCAGTCCGCAGATCACCCGGAGGGCTTCGGCGTAGAGTTCCATCTGGGGACGATAGCGGGCGGTCTCGGCCGCCACCCGCCCGGAGGAGATCCGGGCGGTCTTGTAGTCGTAAAAATCGATCCGGTCGGGATAGGACGCGATCAGGTCGACCGCGCCCCGGATCAGCCTCTCCCCTCCCCCGTCAAGGGACTCGCGCCGAAGGATCGTGACCTCGGTCCTGACCCGCGCCCCCCGAAAACGATCAAAGTAGCCGCCGGCCTCGAGCCGCCTCCGATCGCCGGAGAGCTCCTCCTCCACCCATCCCCGGTCGGGATGGCCGGCGCCCATCAGCCAGTCGAGAAACCTTTCCGCGGAGAAGGGACGGCCGGCCAGCGTCTCCTCCAGCGCGCGGTGGACGGCGATCCCCAGCGATCGTTTCTTCTCCGGGATCTCGGGTGGATCCTCTTCCTTCTCGTCCGGATGATCCTCCTCCGCCAGGTCCGAAGGACGGACCAGGGCCAGCCCCGGGACGGAGGGGGGGGAGAGAAGCGATTCGTCCACCTCCACCGGGAGGGTCGGGCAAACGGGAGGAAGGAAGGGGAGAACGGTGGGGTCGCTGAGGTTCACTTCCGCGGCCTGGCCGAGATGATCGTGACCGGACGCCGTCCACTTCCCGGAGGCGGCCAGAGCGCGCGCCCCGGCCAGGATGAGACGGTGAGACTCCGATTCCTCCTTGGTCCCCGGCTCGACGCCGCTGACGAAGAGGCGCTGGGCGGCCCGGGTGAGCGCGACATAGAGGATCCGCAGCTCCTCTCGCTTCGCCTCTTCCGCCGCCTGGGCGGCCCAGGAGTCGAAAACCGGGTTCCCCTCCGGGCTGCACGAGGCGGGCGGGAAGTAGACCACCGGCGGGGAGTCGTCGCCGGTCCGGCGCAGGAGCTCGAAGGACTTCTCCCGTCCGGTCGCCGGCGAGGTGAAAGCGGCGTCGAAGAGGTAGAGGATCGGGAACTCGAGCCCTTTGGCCTTGTGCACGGTCATCAACCTCACGCATTCCCCCGCTCCCCCCGCCATGGCCGTCTCGTCCTCCTCCGACATCCGGCGGAGGAAACGGCGGCACTCGAAGACCGTGCCGGCGCCGCGGGCGGAGAGGGAGGAGAGGAGATCGATCATCCGGTCGAGGTTAAGCGCCGCCAGGTCGTCACCGGTGAAGAGGCGATAGCGCAGGCGGGCCGATGTCGCCTGCAGAAAGGCTTCCGCCGCCTGGGCGGGAGACGAGGAGGCGGAGGAGGCGAGCGAGCGCTCCAAGAGGCGGGAGGCCTCGGGGAAAACCCGGGCCAGCGCGGCGCGGAGCGAGCCTCGTCCCGCGCGGCGCAATACTTTGGAAAAATCCTCTTCGCTCAGGCTGCACAGGGGGGAGCGCAGGAGGGCGGCCAGGGCGAGCCGGTCGTGCGGATCGCAGAGAAAGTCGAGGAAGGCGAGGAGGTCGCGGACCTCGTCCCGCCGGTAGAACCCCCCCGGCTCGTCCCGGCGGCAGGGGATGTTCCGGCGCGCGAGCTCTTCCTCGAGAGAGCGGGCGCAGCCTTTCTTCCGGTAGATGACGGCGATGTCGCCGAAGCGGGCCGGACGGAACCGCCAGTCCTCCCGGCCGGGACCGGCCGGCTTCTCGGCCACGGGGACTTTTTTATCCACCAGCGACTGGATCGAATCCGCGATCCGCTTCGCGTCCAGCGCCCAGCGGTCTCCTTTCCGTGTCGTCCCCTCGGCGGCCTTGACCAGGGGATAGACCGTGACCGAGCCCCCGATCCGGGGGAGATCGGTCTCGTGCTCGACAAAGCCGTCCAGACCCGAGGACCGGAAGACCGCATTCACAAAATCGATGATCAGGGGGCTGGAGCGGTAAGACCGGCTCAGGGGCACCAGGCGGGCATTCCCCGAACGGGCGGCGGAGGCGGCCAGCCCTTCGAGCAGCGTGTAATCCGCTTCCCGGAAACCGTAGATGGACTGCTTCACGTCGCCCACGGCGAAAAAGGACTGGTTCTCGAAGATCCCCCGCCCCGCGGTGAGCTCCTCCATCATCGGCCGGAAGATCTCCCACTGGAGACGGCTGGTGTCCTGGAACTCGTCGATCAGGAGGTGCTGGACGCCGGACTGGACCGTGAAGGCGATCCCCGGGTCCTCGAGGAGGCGGAAGGCGCCGACCGCGATGTCGGAGAAATCCATGGCGGAGACCTCCGCCTTGGCCTCCCCCGCCAGGCGCTCGTAGACCCGGTAGCAGCCGACCAAAACCCGGATCAGTCGGTTGTAGCGGTCCACGCGCGCGCAGAGGAGATAGCGGCGGAGGAAGGAGTCGGCCTCCTCCGCCCGTTCCCGCAAGGCCGGCGGGAGGCGGGAGCGGTTCACGCTGAACTCGATGTCGTTCCGCCCCGTCGCGGGGAAGATCTCCTTCTGGGGCTTGAAAAAGGCGGAGGAGATCAGCTTGGCCGCGTCGCCCGCCCGGCATAATTCCCGCAGCTCTTCCCCGCCCCGGGCGGAGGCGGGCCAGCCCTCGAGCAGGGCGCCCAGCCAGGCGAGGAGATCGGCGGAAAGGCGGGAGAGCGGGTAGGGATCGTGGCCGGAGAGAGCCAGGTCGCTCTCCATCCGCTCCCAGTCGCCCCGGTAGCGCAGGAAGAGCGTGGGACGGTAGGAGCGATACAGGGTGCGGCAGAAGTCCAGGATGGGATCGATCTCGCCCTCCAGAAGCAGGGCGGCGGTTTCGAGGAGGGGGAGCGCCTCCTCCGAGTTGAGAAGGCGGCGGGCGGCGGTCCGCAGGAGATCGAGGAGTCCTTCCCCCTCGGCGATCTCCGCTCCCACCGGAAGGCCGGCCTCCACCGAGAAGCGGGCGGAGAGCCACCCGAAGAAGGAATCCATCGTCACCACCCGCATCGACTGGGAGTTGCGCAGGATGGCGTTGGCGGCCTGGGCCGGGAAGACCGCCCCTCTCCCGCCCGACCAGGCGCGCATCTCCCGTCCCATCTCCTCTTCGGCCCGGGGCGAGGAGACGAGGCGGGCGGCGGATTCGATGATCCTCTGCCGCATCTCGGCGGCGGCCTTGCGGGTGAAGGTGACGGTGAGGATCCGGCTCAGTTTCAGGTCCTCGAGCGCGGCGGCCAGGCGGAGATAGCGCTCCGTGAGCTGCCAGGTCTTCCCCGATCCGGCCGAGGCGGTGATCACGAAGGAGGAGAAAGGATTGTAGGGCACGCTCTCGCCCGGCGCGGTCATCGTTCCTTCTCCTCCATCCGGCAGACGGACGGGTAGGGGCAGTGCGCGCAGGCCTCCTCGCTCGGGCGGATCGGGAAGCCGCGGACGGCCTCGATCTCCTCGACGGCGCGGACGATCGCCGCGCGCAGACTCTCGCCCAGCCCCTCCTCCTCGATGGCCAGGAAGCCGCCGCGGCGGGAGAGGAAAGAGCAGTAGCCGAGATGGGTGACCGCGGCACCGGCGAGGGCCAGGCAGAGGCTGTAGAAGGGGAGCTGGGGAGCGGCCAGGGTTTTGATCCGGCTCCCCCCCGGGATCGTCTTCCGCTTGAAATCCAGGACCAACGATCCTCCTCCGCTCCCCCGCCCCAGAAAATCCGCCCGACCGCGGAGGCGGATCTCGCGAGAGCCGAGGCGGAGCGAGGCGCGGAGCTCTTTCTCCCAGGCCCGGGGCTCCCAGTCGGCGAGAAGCCTCTCGATCCAGCCGGCAAAATTCCGCCAGCCCCCGCAGCGCAAGCCGAGACGGAGACCGGCCAGGGCCGGAACCGTGGGGAGGACCCGCGACCCGATCTCCTCGAGGGCGCGGGCGAGCCGCTCCCGGTCCCATTTCCCCCTTTCGGAGAGAACCCGCTCCCAGAGGCCGCAAGCGACCCGGTGGAGGAGCGCCCCCTGATAGCGGGGATCGGGGTCTTCCTGCGCCTCCGGTTCTTCCTCCATCCCCTGGAGCTCGAGGCGGAAGCGGAACGGGCAGGAGAGAAGGGTCCCGGTGCGCCCGGAGCTCAGCGTGACGACATCGGGCAGATCTCCCGGGAGGAGGCCGGAAGGGCGGGAATGCTCCACCGCCGCCTTGATGCTCGCGAAGGCGCTCCCGGCGGGGCCGAAGGGGAGCAGATGGAGGAGGCGGTCCCCTTCCCCGCCGACCGGCGCGGGGGAGGAGAAGGAGCAGCCGGCCAGGCGCAGACGGGTGAGGAAGCGGCTCTCCGCCGTTTCTCCTTCGACGGTCTGGACGGCGCGCGTGAGCACGACCCGGGAGGCGGAGAGGGCGAGCGAGAAGAAGTTCAGCTCCTCCAGCGCCTCCCTCCGGTCGGCGGTCATCATCCCCATCGCCTCCCGGACAAAGGGCTCTTCGACCAGGCGCGCGGGCAGGGCGGAAGGGAAGACCCCCTCGTTCATTCCGCAGATGACGATCACGTCGGCGGGGATCGAGCGAGCCTCCAGGAGATGGACGAGCTGAACGCCCCGGAAGGGATCCGGCGAGAGATAGAGGGAGTCGGAGAAGACATGCCTTTTCAGCAGGGCAACGAACTCGCCGACGGGAAGGGGGGCGCGGAAGGAGGGAGCGAGAAAGGCCATGGCCTCCAGCGCGGCGGCGACGCGGGAGCGGATCGCTTTCTCGGTCGGCCCGGGGGCGAAGAGACGGCAGCAGCGTTGGAAGAGGGAGAGAGTCTCGGCGGCGAGCGTTCTCCAGGGGAGGGCATCGGCGTCCAGGAACGCGGCCAGGAGGACGCGCAGACGGTCGAGAAATTCGAGCGGTTCCGCCGTCTCCTCCCCGCCTGCCCGGAGCCATTCCCTCAGCCCCTCCCGGACGGAGGCAAAACCCTCGCGGAACTCCTCGGCCAGGAAACGCTTGAGCAGGCGCAGAGCTTCCCCGGCCGCGCGGGGATCATCGAGGACCAGGGCGGCGGCGCCGCGGGTGAGGAGAAACTGGGAGAGGGCATAGGACCCGAAACGGGCGAGGACGAGCTGGAGGAGGGATTTCAGGAGGCCGACCGCGGGATCGTCGGAGACCAGACGGGCCAGGGCCGGGCTATGGGGGATGGGCTCCCCCTCCGGATAGGGCGGCGTGGAGAAGACGGCGGAGAAAACCCCGATGTAATCGGGAGAGCGGGGAACCACCACCAGGGCGGTCTCTCCGCGGGAAAGAGCCCGCAGGGACTCGAACTTGGCCTGGCGGGCTTCGGCGGCCAGGGAAGGCAGGGCATAGAGGACGATCCTTGCCCGCTCGGCCGCCGGGAGCTGGCGGATCTCGGCGGAATCGACCGCAGAGAGAAGGGGCGGGACGGGGCGGGGAAGCTCCAGATCGAGGACCTGGCCGAGCCGGGAGGCGAGAAGGCGGACCGGGCTGAAGGCGACTGTACCCTCCGCCTGATAGATGAACTCGGCCCGGTCGGCGATCCGGCGGAGAAAGGCGGCCTGGACGGGAGTGGCATCGGAAAATCCGCCGATGAAGACCCGCTCGAAGGCGATCTCGGGGTTTTCCTCCGATCGCCGGGCCGCCTCCCAGGAACTCTCTTCCCGCCCCAGGGCGGCGAGCCGTTCCCGGTATTCCCCCGAGAGGGTCTTGAGCTCATCGGCGAAGATCGACCAGTAGCCGCTGTAATCGGCGGAGCCGAAGGGGTTTTCGCGAAAGGCCCGGCGCAGGGCGGCGTGGGTTTCCTTTTCATCCGGCGGGCGGGCGGCGCCGGCGAGCTCCTCGAAAAAGTCCGCCACCGGCGCTTCCATCCCGGGCCGGAGCCGGCGGTAGGATCCGGAGGCGAGGCAGGAGCGCAGGAGGAGGAGGCGCTCGAGGGAGGAGACCGGCCGGAGAGGGGGGACGGCGCGGGAGGAGGCGATGAAGGCGGAGAGAGTGGCGACCCGGGGCGGGAAACAGGAGGCGACGATCCCGGAGAGCTCTCTCAGAAAGTGCTGGCCGAGGCGAGCGGTGGGCAGAACGACGGCGAAGCGGGAGAAGTCCTTCCCCCCCGCCCCGGCCACACGACGGGCGACGAAGCGGGGGAGGTTTTCGCGAGCGGAGATTACGGAGAAGGACATGATTGCGGATTTCGGATTGCAGATTTTAGGATTGGTCTATTCTCTTACAACTTATAACTTACAACTTCCTTCTCTCCCCCCTTGTTGTTACGCCAGCAACGCCAACACTCCGGCCAGCAGGAGCTCCCCGTCCACCACCACCTCATGCATGAAGTCCTGAAAAAGGACCCTCCGGTGGTAGAGATAGAGGCAGAGAAAGCCGTAGGCAACCACGGCGAGATAGAGGCCGGCGACCGGCGGCGCCCAGCGCCGGGCCGCGGCGGCCGCGAGCAGAACCGTGAGCAGGATATTCGCCGAGACGAGGAGGATCTTGGTTCGCTCCTTGCCGATGATCACCGGTATCGTCTCCCGCCCGACCAGTCGGTCTCCCTGCATGTTCCGGATGTCCAGCAGCGTGGAGCGCACGAAGAGGCTCAAGAAAACGAAGGCGAAAGCGATCAGGGGCGCGAGGGGATAGCGGAGCGATCCCGCTGCGGAGAAAAGCGGGATGATGACGGTGAGCGTAGCCCAGCCCAGGGAGCTCAGGATCTCCTTGGTCCCGGGGATGTCCTTGAGCCGGCGGCGGGAAAAGGAGGGGGGAAGGATACGGAAGCTGAAGAAAAAGCCGATGAGGAGTGTGAAGACGACCAGGAGAAGAGGAAGCGGACCGAGACGGAGCCCGATCAGGAAGGAGGCGATGAGGGAAAGGACGCTGGCCAGAAGGACCTTCTTCCGGCGGGGGCGGATGAACCGGTAGCGGGAAGGCTGATTCAGAAGGATGGCCTCCTGGTCGGCCAGGATGTTCAGGTTGTAGAGCCCGAGGGCCGCGCAGAAAGAGAGCGCGATCGGAGAGAGCTCGGCCGGCAGCCCCATCAGGCGCTGTGAGGCGAGCGTGAGAGAAGCGGCCCCGAGGGCGATGAAGAGGTTCGACTTCACCACCCAGGAGAGGGCCTGGAAAGCCCAGCGCCGGGGCGCGGGCAGCCCCGGCAGGGACCAGTCCCGGAGGCGATCGACCACCCCCTGGATGAGCCAGTTGGGCGTGGAGGCTCCGGCGGTGACCCCCACGACGCCGAATTGCCCGATCTCCTCCATGGGGAGATCGTCGGCGGTCTCCACACGGAAGGCCGGGATCTTGTGGAGGGAGGCGATGCGGGCCAGACGGGAGGTGTTGGCGCTGTTCTTGCCCCCCACCACCACCAGGGCGTCGACGCGGGAGAGAAGATTCCGGAGGTCGGCCTGGCGGCTCACCGTAGAGGGGCAGATGGTGGGAAAGACCCGCACCTCGCCGCCGCGGCGCTTCAGTACTTCGGCCACCGCGGCGAACTCCTCCTCGCTCTGGGTGGTCTGCGAGACCAGGCAAATCCGCGGGAGCGGCGGCAGCCGCGCCGCTTCCTCCGGAGAGGCGACCACCTGCCCCCGCCCCTGGGCGAACCCGAGGAGCCCCTCCACCTCGGAGTGGCCGCGGTCGCCGAAGATGACCGCTGCCATCCCCTCCCCCGCGCACTTGCGGATGATCCCCTGGACCTTGACCACGTCCGGGCAGGAAGCATCGCAGATCGAAGCGCCGCTCTCCTTGAGCCGGGCCCGGACAGCGGGAGAAATCCCGTGGGCGCTGATAAAGCCGACACTCCCGGGGCGGAAATCGGAGAAATCCCGGCTGGAGCGGATCCCCTTGCGGGCGAGCAGATCCACCACCTGGGGATTGTGAATGAGAGGACCGTAGGTGATGATCTCCAGCCGGTCGCGGGCGCGGCGGTCGAGGACCATTTCCAGGGCCCGCTTCACCCCCATGCAAAAACCGGCGTTCCTGGCGACGAGGATTCTCACAATTGATCAGCAGAGAGCATCGAGCATGGAGCATAGAGCCGGCCGAGGGCCAGGGGCGCTTGCCCCTTGCTCTACGCTCTCTGCTCTCTGCTTCTTTTCAAAAACCACTCCGCCGTCTGCTTCATCCCCTCCTCCAGGGCCACCGACGGCTTCCAGCCGAGGACGGACCGGGCCAGGGCGGCGTCCAGAACCGACCGCTTCTGCTCTCCCGCGGCCGGCGGGCCGTGGACCTCCGGGGCGGACGACTTCACGGCCGCGGAGAGAAGCGTGAAGATCCGCGCCACGTCGGTCTCGATCCCGGTTCCGATGTTGAAGGTCCCGCACTGGGGATAGGTGAGGGCGAGCAGGTTCGCCCGCGCCACGTCCCTGACGAAAACGTAATCGCGGGTCTGGCGTCCGTCCCCGTTGATGACCGGCTGTTTCCTGTCGAGCATCCGGTTCAGGAATATCGCCACCACCCCGGCCTCCCCGTGCGGGTTCTGGCGGGGGCCGTAGACGTTTCCATAGCGGAGGGCGACGTAGGAGAGACCGGAATCGACCCGGTAGAAGAAGAGATACTTCTCCACCGCCAGCTTCCCGATCCCGTAGGGGGAGACCGGCCGGGCGGGGTGCTTCTCGTCGGCGGGGAAATAGTCCTGCTCCCCGTAGATCGCCCCGCCGGTGGAGGAGAAGATGAATTTCTTCACCCCCGCCTTCTTGCAGCCCTGGAGCAGGTTCAGCGTCCCGATGATGTTGACTGAAGCGTCGAACTGGGGGCCTTCCACCGAAGCCCGGACGTTGATCTGGGCGGCATGGTGGTCGACCGCGTCAAATTTTTCCTGCAGGAAAATTTGACCGATATCGGGATCGCGAATATCCTTCTCAATGAGGCGAGCGCCGGCCGGGATATTGTCTTTCGATCCCGTGGACAGGTTGTCCAGGATCACCACCTCGTGGCCCGCGCGCAGGAACTCCTCCGCCACGTGCGAAGCGATGAAACCCGCGCCTCCGGTGACCAGAATTTTCATCGATAGTCTTCTCCAGGTGAGACGAAAGTGATCAGTAATCAGTGATCAGTCGTCAGTAATCCGCGGAATCCGCGGCTATTTTTCGGTCAGGCGAAAAATTCCTTGACCGCGGCGACCACCTCGTTGAGCTGTCCTTCGGTCAGCTGGGAGTAGATGGGCAGAGCCACCGTCTCCTTCGCCGCCGCTTCGGACTGGGGGAAGGCGCCCGCCCGATAGTTCAGGGAGGCGTAGCATTTTTGTAGATGGAGGGGAACCGGGTAGTAGACCTCGTTCCCGATCCCTTTCCTGGTCAGATGCTCGCGCAGGGCGTCCCGGCGGGAGGAACGGACGACATACTGGTTGAAGATGGACACGCAGTCCTCGCGGACAAAAGGCGTGACCAGGGGCAGGCCGGCCAGGGCCTTGGTGTAGAAGGCGGCGTTCCGCCGTCTCCCCCGATGCCACTCCTCCAGATGAGGAAGCTTGACCAGGACGATCGCCGCCTGCAGGGCGTCGAGCCGGCTGTTGATCCCGATCACGCTGTGGTAGTACTTGGGCTTGGACCCGTGCTCCCGAAGAACGGCGAGCCGCTCGGCCAGGGCGGGATCATTGGTGGTGATGAAGCCTCCGTCTCCCGCGCCCCCCAGGTTCTTGGAGGGGAAGAAGGAGAAGCATCCGAAAAGCCCCATCGTCCCGGCCTGCCTCCCCTGGTAAGCCGCCCCGATCGCCTGGGCGGCGTCCTCGATCACCGGGATCTTCTTCCCCGCGGCCTCGAGGATCGGATCCATATCCGCGCACTGCCCGAAGAGGTGGACGGGAATGATGGCGCGGGTCCGGCGGGTGACGGCAGCCGGGATTTTTTGGGGGTCGATGTTGTAGGTTTTGGGATCGATGTCCACGAAGACCGGGCGGGCGCCCAGACGGGAGATCGAGCCGCCGGTGGCGAAAAATGTGTAGGGGGTGGTGATCACCTCGTCCCCCGGTCCGACGCCCAGAGCCATCAGAGCGAGCAAAAGAGCGTCCGATCCGGAGGCGCAGGCGATCGCGTGTTTCGCCCCGCAGTAGCGGGCCAGCTCCTCTTCCAGCTTGACCATCCGGGGGCCCTTGATATAGACGCCGCTGCGCAGGACTTCCAGGACCGCCGTTTCCAGTTCATCCTTGATCTCGGCGTATTGGGCTTTCAAATCGAGCAAGGGAACGCTCATGAGGTCTCCTTGAAAAATAGAGTTTAGAGGTTGGAGTTTAGAGGGTGGAGTTTAGAGAATAGAGATTTGAGATTGAGATCTGAGATTTCAAATTTCAGATTGGCAATTCGCAATCAGCGATCAGCGATTTGTTTGAACCACTCCAGCGTTTTCTTGAGCCCCTCCCGCAATCCCACTTCGGGACGATAGCCCAGGATCTCCCCGGCCAGGCCGATCGCGGCCCGCGATCGCCGGACATCCCCGGGGCGCGCGGGAGCGAAATCCGCCGCCACCGCCTTCCCGGTGAGCTCGCCCAGAATAGCCAGCAGGCCGAGCAGGTCCGTTTCCTCTCCGCAGGCTATGTTGAAGACCCGGCCGCCCGCCTCCGGCCCGGCCGCGAGCGCGAGAAGATTGGCCCGGACGACATTGGCGACATAGGTGAAGTCGCGGGTCTGGCGACCGTCTCCGTAAAGGGTCGGACGGCCTTTCCCCAGGGCGGCCAGGATAAAGCGCGGGATCACCGCCGCGTATTCCGACCGCGGATCCTGACGGGGGCCAAAGACGTTGAAATAGCGCAGGCAGACCGTTTCCACCTGGAGAACCCGGTGGTAGAGGCGGCACATCGATTCCCCGGAAAGCTTGCTCACCGCGTAGGGGGAAAGCGGCCGCGTCTCCATCTCCTCCGACTTCGCCTCTCCCTTCGCGTCGCCGTAGACCGAGGAGGACGAGGAGTAGACGAGGCGGCGCACCCCCGCCCGACGCGCCGCCTCCAGAACCTTGACCGTTCCGCCCGCGTTCACCGCGAAAGAAGCGAACGGATCGTGGAAAGAGCGGGGAACCGAGGGGAGAGCGGCCAGATGGCAGACCGCCTCCCTTCCCCGCGCCGCCGCCGCGACCGTTTCCTCGTCGCGGATGTCTCCCTCGATCAGCTCCGGCCGGACGGAAAAAGCCGCCAGGTTGTCCCGTTTCCCGGTGGAAAAATTGTCCAGGACGCGGACATCGTGACCGGCCTCGAGAAGCGCTTGGACGAGATGAGAACCGATGAAGCCGCCGCCGCCTGTGACCAGGATTTTCACTTCAGGCGGTTCAGCGGTTCACGGTTCAGCGGTTCACGGTTCACGGTTCAGCGGTTCACGGTTCAGCGGTTCACGGTTCAGCGGTTAAAGGTCGATTTTTCAACCGTTGAACCGTTGAACCCTTGAACCGTTGAACCCTTCAACCCTTGCTCTATCTCCCGATGCTCTTGTAGACGTAACCCATCTTCTTCATCTTTTCCGGGTCATAAAGGTTGCGCCCGTCGATGATGATGGGGTGGTGGAGCAGGGTCTTGATCCGGGAGAGGTCCATCTCCTTGAACTCGTTCCATTCGGTCAGGATGACCAGGGCTTCCGCGCCCTCGGCGACCTGGTAGGGGTCTTGGCAATACTCGATCTCGGGCATGTCCTCCCGGGCTTTCTCCATCGCCTTGGGATCGTAGGCCTTGATCTTCGCCTTTTCCGCCAAAAGCCTCCGGACCACGGCGATCGAGGGGGCGTTGCGCATGTCGTCGGTGTTGGGCTTGAAGGCCAGTCCCAGCACCCCGATCACCTTCCCTTCCAGCACCCAGAGCGTCTCCTTGATCTTGGCCATGAAGAAATCGACCTGGTCGGCGTTGACCTTCTCCACCTCCTTGAGCAGGGCGAAATCGTAGCCGAGCTCCTCGGCGATCTTGATGAAGGCGGAGACGTCCTTGGGGAAGCAGGAGCCGCCGTAGCCGACGCCGGGGTTCAGGAACTGCACTCCGATCCGCCTGTCCAGTCCCATGCCCTGGGCCACTTCCATCACGTTCGCCCCCGCCTTCTCGCAGATCCGGGAGAGGGCGTTGACGAAGGAGATCTTGGCGGCCAGGAAGGAGTTGGAGGCGTGCTTGATGATCTCGGCGCTGTTGATGTCGGTGACGATCACCGGCGCGGCGATCGGCTTGTAGAGCTCCTTGAGCAGATCGGCCGCCCGCGCGCTCGAGGTCCCGATCACGATCCGGTCGGCGTGGAAGGTGTCGTGGATGGCCGAGCCCTCGCGCAGGAACTCGGGATTGGAGACAACATCGAAATCCACGTCCTTCTTGCGGTAGCGCTTGATCGTCTCGGCCACCTTCTCTCCCGTCTTCACCGGAACGGTGGACTTGTCTACGATCACCTTGTAGCCGTTCAGGTTCTCGGCCACCTGCCGGGCGACGTTGGCCACCGCGGTGAGATCGGCCGAGCCGTCGGCGCGGGGAGGCGTGGAGACGGCGATGAAAACGATCTCGCAGTCCTTCATCCCGTCGGCGATCGAAGTGATGAAGCTGATCCTCCCGGCCGCCCGGGCGTTACTGAGCATCTCCTGCAGGCCCGGCTCGTAGATCGGGACCTCGCCCCGGTTGAGCAGGTCGATCTTGGCCCGGTTGTTGTCCACGCAGACCACCCGGTTGCCCAGCTCGGCCAGACAGGCGCCGGTCACCAGACCCACGTAGCCGGTGCCGATGATGCAGACTTTCATATTTCCTCCTTTAGTATGCCGCCGCTCTCGGGCGGCGGCATACTAAAGGAGGATAACCGTCGCCAACGATTTCAGCGGAAGAGTGAAACTTCTATCATACCGGCGGCCGGAAGGCTAGCTAAAATACCTGCTGGAGGGGTTTCTGAGCCTTTTCCACGAAAGGCGAGGGCTGGGAACAAACCTAAAATCCCCCCGGACGCCAGGCAGGCGGCCGGGGGGATTTTAGTTGGACAGATTGAGCGGCGAGGTGGAGAAGGCCTTGATCCAGAAGACCAGCATCACTTCGTGTTCATCGGTGGCGTCCAGATGCCGGTAGGAGATGTAGGAGTCCCAGCAGTGAAGATCGCGGTAGATGGTGATCGCCTCTTCCTCGAACTCCGACTGCTCCAGGTCCGTTCGGCCGTAAATCCGGAAGGCCCACAGCGGGCTCACGCGGAAGAAGACGCTGGCGCCCAGCTCGTTCTTCTCCTTCTTCAGATTGTATTCGTGGTGGAGGGTGGCCTTCCAGATCTCCTCCTCCGCCAGCCAGAGGTCGAAGGAGTTTTTCTGCGCCTCCCCGGTATACATATTGTAGGTGAAGGCCTCGTCCAGGCCGATCTCCGGGAAGGGGGTGAGCTTGAGCTCGGTAAAAAGATCGCCGAAGGCGTTCCCCTCATTGTCCCGTTCGGGATCGGTGTAGAGGGGGGATTTGATCAGGAAATCCAGGAGAGTCCAGCTGTATGACCGCTCGTTTTTCACCCGCTTGGTCTGCAGAAGATTGCGTATCCCCAGCTCGGTATAATCCGCCCGGTCGATTTTGTCGATGGAGTCGAACTGGTAGAGATCGCCGCGAAGCTCGTTCGGCTCGGCGGTGAAGACGTAGTTGGCGAAAGGCTGGATCACGTGGCGGAGCCGGTGGATGTCCAGGATATCGCTCTCGGCATCGAAAACTCCGTAGATCGAGGTGGAAGCCTTGAGACCCGCCCCCCAGACCGTCCTCCACACGTTGGAGCGCTCCGGCCCCTCCGGATTGCGGGGGAGCGGGGTCGGGCCGGCGGTCGGTTCCGGGCTGGGAGTGGGGATCGGGGTGTCCTCGGGGGCGCGGGAGTAGAAGGTCTCCCGGAAGTTCCCGTAGGGGATCAGGCTGAGCCAGCCGAAATATTTGTCCGAGTAACTCATCTGATGGTAGGTGTCGAAACGGTCGGCCTTATACGCCGCCGAGTCCTGGTCGGGATAAAGCCGGCCGAAGCGGGTGTAGGCGGTGGTCCCGTCGTAGTAGAATTTGGTCTCCCCGAGGTTGAACTGCTTGGCCTGGAACTTGAGCTCGGGGAGCTTTTCCGTCTCCTGGTAGAACTTGTTGAGCCGTTTGATTCCCTGGAGGGACAGGGTGTAATCCGGCGTCACCCGGCCCAGATAGGCGGTGGACTGGGGCTCGCTGTTCGCCTCGTATTCGCGGCGGAAGAAATCCTGGCGGATGTCCACGTCGGAAAAGTAGTGCGCTTCTAATCGGCCCTGGATCTGCCAGGGGAAGGAGTGCCGGTACCAGCCCTCCAGGAGATAACGCTCCTCCTCGCTGGTCACCGTCTCCCCCGTGGTCGCATCGGTTGTTTCGTAGAGCGGGTCCCTCGTGTAATAGGAGCGCCATTCGCCTTTGCCCTTCTGCTGGTCGACGTAGAAGGTCCCGTCCAGACCGTAGGCGAAGCCGCGGCGGTAGCGCCAGTCCAGATGGGCGGTGAGCGAGATATCGGGGGCGCACCAGTGATAACCGGAGAGAAGGTAGAAGCCCCAGGCGTTCCGGAAGCCGGGATACATGAAAAAGCCCTGGCAGTGGTCCTGGAGCGAGCGGCGGTAGTAGGGCCAGTAGAAGACCGGGACGTCATAGACGTAGAAGACGGCGTTCTTGATGGCGATCGAGTCCTGGGGGTAGAGGAGAACCTCGGAGGACTCGATCCGGTAGTGCGGGTCCTCCAGGTCGCAGGTGGTCGCCGAGCCGCCCTCGAAGGCGATCACGTTCTCGGTCCGGTCGGTGACCACTTTTTCCGCCTGGCCGTACCAGGGGTCGAAATATCCCCGGCCGGGGGCGAGCATCCCCTGTTCCTTCAGGAGGTCGTAGCGGAGCTTGTCGGTAAACAGGTAGTCGCCGTCCCGATAGAACTCCACGTTCCCTTCGGCAAAGGCCTCGGTCCGCTCGGTGTAAAAGGTGATCTTGTCCGCCTTCAGCGTCATGTTCTTGTAATCCAGCCGGGCATGGCCCTCGAAAATCGCGACCTGGGCGCCCTCGAGATAGCGGATGACGTCTCCCTTGCAGGCGATGGGGGCGCGCGGGGTGGGCCCGGGGACCGGCGTGGGAGCGCCGGGGGAGGGCGAGACCTCGAAATAGTCTCCCTCTCCGAAAAGATCGATCGGGGCCGGGGAAGCGGAGGCGCCGACCACCGGCTCTTCGGTGAAGTCCTCTTCGCTCAGATCCTGGGCGCGGGGGCCCAGGCGCGGGAAACCGACCAGGGCAAGAGAGAGGAGAAGAATCGCCGGAAAAGCGATCCCGGCCGCCCGAACGAGTCCTGTTTTCATCGCCGCGCCGGCCTCCGCTCCCTAAACCAGGCGACGAAGCGCTCCAGCCCCGCTTCGATCGGAGTACGGGGTTGGAATCCCAGCAGCCGGCGCGCCTTCCCGACATCGGCCCAGGTCTCCTTCATGTCGCCCTTCTGGAGCGGTTCCGCCCGCTCCCGGACCGGACGGCCGAGGAGCGAGCCGAGCCGGGCGAGCAGGTCCCGGAGCGCGACCGGATGCCCCCCCGCCAGGTTGAAAATCCCGAACCCCTCGGTCTTCTCCCAGGCGACGATCACCCCCGCCACGATGTCGTCGACGAAGGTGTAGTCCCGCCGGGACGATCCGTCGCCGAAGACCGGGATCTCCTTCCCCTCCCAGATCAGGCGGCTGAACTTGTGGATCGCCATGTCCGGACGCTGGCGCGGGCCGTAGACGGTGAAGAAGCGCAGGACCGAAACGGGCAGTCGGTGCAGGCGCTGGTACATCCGGCAGAGATGCTCGCCCGTAAGCTTGGTCGTCCCATACGGCGAGACGGGCTGAAGACCGGCCTCGTCTTCGTTCAGGGGCTGGCGGGCCTGGTCGCCGTAGACCGAGGAGGAGGAGGCGAAAACGAACCGGCCGACGCCGGCTTTCCGGGCCGCCTCGAGGAGGTTGAGCGTCCCGTCGACATTCGTCCCCTGGTACAGGACGGGGTCCTGGAGAGAGGGCAGGACGCCGGCCCGGGCGGCGAGGTGGATGACCGCGGAGAAACGGTGCCGGGAAAAGATTTCGTCGATCAGGACGCGGTCGCGGATGTCGCCCCGGACCACGGTCAGGCGAGGATCGGCGCGGACCGGCCGGAGGTTCTCCTCCTTGATGTCCGGAGCATAATAGTCGTTGAAGTCGTCGAGGATGACTGTCTCTTCCCCGCGAGCCAGGAGGGCTTCGGCCAGATGGGAGCCGATGAAGCCCGCCCCGCCGGTGAGAAGGATTTTTCGGGAAGGTGCCATGGTGTATCAGTTTTGCGATTTTGCTTTGGTCTTTGATTTGAAATCTGAGATTTGAGATCTGCGATCTGCGATCTGAGGTTTGAGATCTGCGATCTGCGATCTGAGATCTGAGATTTGAGATCTGAAATCTGAGATCTTAAATCCGCGATCCTCTACTCCTCATCCTTGAGAGGAAACAGCGGCTGAAAGGAGCCGATCTCCCCTCCGGCCGGCACAATCGCCGTTTCCCCGCCCCCCCCCTTCGCGGAGGCCGCCGGAACCCCTCCGCCGGGACCGATCTGGTCCCGGATCCCCTGCGCGGTGGCGGGGAGAAAAGGATCGAGATCCTCGGCGATCCGGATGAGGGCGAAGACCAGATTGAAGAGCACCCCGTCCAGCCGCCGGCGGCTCCCCTCGTCCTTGTTCAGGGCCCAGGGCTTGGAATCCTCGATATAGCGGTTGGCCAGGGCGACCAGCGACCAGATCCCTTCCAGAACCCGGCTCAGCTCCAGATTCTCCATCATCCGGTCATAGGAGGAGCGGAGAGCCCGGGCGCGCTCCCGGATCCCCCCTCCCCCTTCCCCCTCCCAGTCGGTCGGGATCCGGCCGCCGCGGAACTTCTTGATCATGGCCAGGGTCCGCTGGAGCAGGTTTCCCAGGTCATGGGCCAGATCGCTCCGGTAGCGGGCGCGGAAGGCCTCCAGGGAAAAATCCCCGTCGAGGCCCAGCGGTATCTCCCGGAGCAGAAAATAGCGCAGGGCGTCCGCGCCGTATTCCTCCGCCATCTCCCGGGCGAATATCTTAGTCCCCTTGGACTTAGAAATTTTTTCCCCCCCGAAGGTCCACCATCCGTGGGCGAAGACGCACTTCGGCGGCGGCAGCTCCAGGGCGAAGAGAAGCGCCGGCCAGAGGACGGCATGGAACCAGACGATGTCCTTGGCCATCAGGTGGAGATCGGCCGGCCAGAGCGAAGCGAAGGAGCCGCCCTCCCCGAACGCCCCCGGGGCGGAGATGTAGTTGAGGAGGGCGTCGAACCAGACCCAGCAGACCTGGCGGCCGCCCTCGGGGACGGGCACCCCCCAGCCGACCGAGCGGCTGACGCTGATGTCGTTCAGCCCCCGGGAGAGGCGGTTCGCCATTTCGTTGTAGCGGGAGGGAGGGCGGACGAAATCGGGATGGGCGGCGAAATGCTCTTCCAGTCTCTTCTGGTAGGCGGAAAGGCGAAAGAACCAGTTTTCCTCCTCCAGCTTTTCCACCGGCCGAGCGCACTCGGGGCAGAGGCCGCCCGCAATCTGGGAGGGGAGAAAAAATGTCTCGCAGGGGGTGCAGTACCAGCCCTGGTATTTTCCCCAGTAGATGTCGCCCTGGGCGCGCAGCCGCCGAAAGGCCTCCTGGACCACCCGTCCGTGGCGGTCCTCGGTGGTCCGGATAAAATCGTCGCAGGTGATCGCGAGCGTCTTCCAGAGATCGCGGAAGGTCCCCACCACCCGGTCGGCGAGCTCCTGGGGCGCGATTCCCTGCTCCTCCGCCGCCCGGGCGATCTTCTGCCCGTGCTCGTCCGAGCCGGTCAGGAAAAACACCTTCCGCCCCCGGGAGCGCTGGTAGCGGGCGACCACGTCGGCGACGATGGTGGTGTAGGCGCCCCCGACCGTGAGGGGGGAGTTCACGTAGTAGAGGGGGGTGGTGATATAAAAAGTTTTTGTACTAGTCATTATAGCGCTGGCAACAATAGGCAAAGTTGATGGGTTAAGGTCAGGATTCCATTGGTTGCTGGGTGAGGGTTAGGAAGTGGGTCTGGTGAGTGGTTCAGGGTTAGGTGTGGCTTGGCAAAACGGCTGCCAGGCCGCACCATCAACCTGACCCATCTTCCAGACCCACTTCTTAACCCTTACCCATCGACAATCAGTTCGAACGGGGCGAGATGTCCTTGACATTGAACTCCAGTTTCCGCTCGTCTTCCAGCTCCACCGTGACCGTGCGCCGGAAAAAATTCACTTCCATCACCTTCCCCGGCCCCTGGGGGGTGCTGACCGTGACGCCGTCCTTGGGGAATTCCCGCCCCACCGAGCGGTAAAACTCCTCCTCGTAGCGGAGGCAGCAGAAGAGGCGCCCGCAGACGCCGGAAATCTTCTCGGGATCCAGGGGAAGGCGCTGGAGCTTGGCCATGCGGATGTTGATCGGCTCGAAATCCCGGAGGAAGGCGGCGCAGCAGAGTCGCCGCCCGCAGGGGCCCACCCCGTCCATCATCCGGGCCTCGTCCCTCACCCCGATCTGGCGAAGCTCGATCCGGGTCTTAAAGATTCCCGCCAGGTCCTTGACCAGCTCCCGAAAATCCACCCGCCCGTCGGCGGTGAAGTAGAAAAGCAGGCGCGAGCGGTCGAAGGAGTATTCCACCCCCACCAGCTTCATCGGAAGCTTGCGCTCCTCGATCTTGCGCTGGCAGACCTCGAAAGCCGCGTCGGCGTCCTTCTTGTTCGCCGCGATCCGGCTTTGGTCCTCCTCCGTGAGCGAACGGAGGATCTTCATGGGGGGCTGCTCCATCTTCTCCTCGAAGAGGTTCTCCGGCTCGGAGACCACCTCCCCGTAGTCGATCCCCCGCTCCGCTTCGACAATGCCGTACTCCCCCATGGCGAGAGCCAGCTCGCCCAGGGCGTAGTAGTGAACGCGGCCGTTCTCGCGCCGCCTGATCTGTACGATCTTCATCATAAGATTCGCCGTGCCTTCCGTAAAAATCGGGCGGAGTTAGATTATCCTTACCGGTGGAGCGAATAAAGGAAATAGTGATCAGTAATCGGCAATCAGCAATTCGCAATCAGCGATCTATAACTATAATCTTTTTTCGCTCATCTCGAGCCCGGCTTCCAAAAACCCAGTTGCAGGAATAGGTTCTCCAGTGTCAGCTGGTAGGTGAACCGTCCAACCCCTCCCAGGTGGACCGCCTGCCGACCCCGCTCCACCCGGGCCAGGGCGTCGCGCACCTCACGGGAAGACAGCCCCCGGGCGCTGCTCTCCAGGGCGGGCAAATAGTCCTGGTTGATCGCCAGTTTCCGGGGACCGTTCGCCTGGAGCAGCTCCAGATCGCGAAACCAGGAGAGGATGATCGCCAGCAGGCGGTCGAAATCGGCCCGCTTCTCCGCGGCCAGGTAGGCCTCTTCCTTCTCCTCCTGGTCCTTGAGCCCATCCGGTTCCAAGCCGGGCGGTCGCTGTTTCTCCACGGCGGCGGCGCGGCGGTGGTGCTTCTCATCCAGGTCGTCGAGCCAGGCGGCCACCGCGTCCATCAGCTCCTGGGCCGAAGCGAATCCGCCGGAGGAAAGATCCCGGAGGACGCGCTGCCGGGTGGCGATGAATTTGTCTTCGGCCATGCGCAGGGCCGCCCCGGGACGCCCCCCGGTGGCGCAGTGAAGCGCC
>CAZKCI010000086.1:0-14325 GCA_964551475.1 uncultured bacterium
CCGGAACGTCACGCGGGTATATTTCGGGAGTTCCGCGGACCTCCCCGTTCCGGCGAGGTACACGGGGATGCTGATCGACGAGATGGGGGCCTTCCGTCCTTCGAGCGGCCTCTGGTCGATCCGGGGGCTGACGCGGCTCTATTTCGGTTCGACCGGGGACGTGCCGGCGACGAGGTAGGAAGGGAAAAAGCGTTGCATCGGGAGATGCGACGCTACCGCCGGATCTAGACGCGGGACTCCGCCCGAACGGCGGGGCCCCGCGTTTTTCCCGCCGTTCCCGCCCTTCCTGCCAATCCTGCCTCTCCCCCTTTTACTGGTTCTGCAGGAGACACTCGCTCAGAAGAGCGGGGACGGCGGTCACGGCCTGGATCCGCTCCCGCAGGCCCGCGGCCAGAGCTTCGGCCGCCTCCTTCTCCCCGTGGACCACGAAGATCTTCTCCGGCCGGCGGGTGGAGGCCGCGACCCAGCTCAGAAGCTCCTCGCGGTCGGCATGGCCGGAGAAGCCGTCGATCCTCTCGATCCGGGCCTTGACGGAATAGGACTCCCCGAAGATCCTGACCTCCTGGGGACGGTCGATGATCGCTCTCCCCAGCGTCCCCCGCGCCTGGTAGCCCGCGAAGAGGACGGTGGCTTCGGGGCGGCCGATGTTGAGGGCAAGGTGGTGCTTGATCCTCCCTCCCGTGCACATCCCCGAACCGGCCATGATGACGGCGGGGCCGGCGTGCGTGTTGATCTGCTTCGACTCGTCGGGCGTAGGCGTGGCGTGGAAGAGGGTGCGGGCGGCCAGCGCCTCGGGGCTGCGGAAGAAATCGACCGCGCCCGGCGAGAAATAGCGGGGGAACTTCATGTAGATTTTGGTGATCTCAATCGCCAGCGGGCTGTCCAAGAAGGTGGTGATCCGGGGTATGCGCTTCTGGGCGATCAGCTGGATCATGTGATACATGATCTCCTGGACGCGCTCGATGGCGAAGACCGGGATGAGGACCTTCCCGCCCGCCTGGCTCGTCTCGTTGATCACCCTCGCCAGCGTCTCCAGGGCGTCGGCGTGGCCTTCGTGGACGCGATTTCCGTAGGTGGACTCGATCACCAGCCAGTCGGCGGAGGTGAGGGACTCGGGGGGATCGAGGAGGGGGTTCCCCACGCGGCCGAGGTCGCCGGTGAAGACCAGCGTCTTCACCGCCCCGTGGGAGTTGATCTTCAGCTCGACGATCGAAGCGCCGAGGATGTGGCTGGAGTTCCCGAAGACGCCGGCGATCGCCCCGTTCACCCGCCACTCTTCCCCGTAGTCGTGCATCTGGAAACGGGGGATGACGTTCTTGGCGTCGTTCACGGTGTAGAGCGGCTCCTCGGGGTAGCGTCCGACGCGCTTCTCTCTCAGGTGGCGCTTTTTCTTGAAGGCGGCGTCTTCCTCCTGGAGGGCGGCCGAGTCGAGAAGGGTGAGGCGGGTGATCTCGGCGGTCGGGGGGGTGCAGTAGATCCGCCCCTTAAAGCCCTGCTTGACCAGGCGGGGGAGGTAGCCGCAGTGGTCGAGGTGGGCGTGGGTCAGAATCACGGCGTTGATGGTGGCGGGGTCGACCGGGAAGGGCTCCCAGTCGCGGTGGGTGAACTCCCGTTCCTGGAAGAGGCCGCAATCGAGGAGGAGGCGAACCCCGTCCGCTTCCAGCAGGTGGTGGGAACCGGTGACGCACTGCGCCGCGCCGAGAAAGGTGATCTTGATCATAGATGGGTCCCTCCAACGGTTGGGAATCAGAATGATCGGCGACATTAGTGTAGTTGATCGGGAGGGGATCGCTTACAATAAAAACGGTTGGATGGTTCACGGTTCAGCGGTTCACGGTTGGCTCGGCCCGGGCGCGCCCAACCGCTGAACCGTGAACCGCTGAACCCGGAACCTTTTATCATCCCATGAACGGCGAATCCGGCCTCCCCACGCTGGTCGATCTGCTGGCCGATGTGCTCGGCGGCGGAAAAATCTCCGCCGCCCTTCGGTCGGCGGAGTCGCTGATCTTCGCCCTCCTGGCCGGCGGCCTGGTCCTTCTCTTCTTCCGTCTCGCCCTCCGGAGGGCCGGCCCGGTTCCGGGCAGGCTGCAGGCGGCGGCGGAGCTCCTCTGCGAAGGACTCGATGATTTCGTCACCGGGATCATGGGCCCGCGGGGGAAAAAGTTCGTCCCCTTCATCAGCACGCTTTTCGTCTATGTGCTGGTGATGAACCTGATGGGCCTTATCCCCTTCCTGAAGTCCGGCACCGCGAGCCCCTCGACCACCATCGCCCTCTCCCTCTGCGTCTTCGTCTGCGTCCAGTTCACCGCCTTCAAGGAGCTCGGGCCGCTGCGCTACGCCGACCACCTGGCGGGCAAGCCCCGCGGCGCCATCCTTTATTCGATTCTCCTCCCGATCATGGTCTTCGCCACCCACTTCCTCTCCGAGCTGATCCGCCCGCTCACCCTCTCCATGCGTCTCTTCGGCAATATCTGGGGCGACGACACGGTCGTCTCCCTGATCAGCGGATTTGGAATCCTCTGGACCCCCCTCGTCCTCTTCACTATGCTTCTCGCCGTTCTCACCGCCGTGGTGCAGGCGCTCGTCTTTGCCACGCTCACCACCATCTACTTTTCACTGATCATGCCGGAAGAGGAAGAGGCGGCGTAGCCGCCCTCCCTCCGCCAAAGAAAGGAGGACCGTCATGCCGTCACAAGCAATCCTGGGCCTGGGGCTGGGACTGCCGATCGGCCTGGGCCTGGCCGCGCTGGGCGCGGGGATCGGTCTGGGACTCGCCATCGCCCGGGCGATGGAGGCGATCGGCCGGCAGCCGGAGGCCGCCAACAAGATCCTGGTCAACACGCTCGTCCTCTGCGCGCTGATCGAGGGGATATTCATCCTCTCCTGGGTGACGGTGCTGATGCTGAAGGGGATGCTGAAGTAGGACGGAGGGTTCAACGGTTCACGGTTCAACGGTTCACGGTTTACTGTTCAAGGATCATTCCCTGACCATGGGAATCAACGTCACAGAAATCATCGCCCAGCTCATCGGCTTCCTCGTCCTCCTCTGGCTCTTCACCGCCTACGGGTGGAAGCCGATCCGCGCCCTCCTCGACTCTCGGCGGGAGAAGATCGCCGCCGACCGGGCGAAGCTGGAGGCCGACGAGGCGCGGATCCGGGAGACGCTCGCCGCCTATGAGGCGAAGATGAAGGACCTGGAGAAGACAAGCCGGGACGCCATCGGCGCGGCCGCGACCGAGGGCGCCAGGACCGCCGAAGGCATCGTCCGCTCCGCCCGGGAGGAAGCGGAGAAGATCATCGCCCGGGCCCAAGCCGACGCCGAGCGGGACGTCGCCGCGGCCCGCCTGCGCCTGCGCCGGGAGATCGGCGACCTGGTCATCACGGCCACCGAGCGCCTCCTCGGCGAGAAAGTGACGGCCGAGAAGGACCGCCGCCTGGTCGAGGATTTCCTCCGCGAACTCGACCGTCCCGCTGCGGCTCCCGCGTCCCCGAAACGCCCATGAAGCTCAACCTGATCGCCGACCGCATCGCCGAGACCTACCTGGGGTGCATGAGCCAGACGCTGGGGCGGGATCGGACGCTGGACGAGATCGAGACCTTCCGGAAGATTCTCTCCGCGGCCCCGGAGCTCACGGCCATGCTCGCCGGCCCGGGGCTGAGCGACGCCGAGAAGGCCGAGCTGATCGACTCTATCTTCGCCAAGAAATTCTCGGCCGAGCTCGTCCTCTTCCTGAAGCTCGCCGCCGGGCGGGGCCGGGCCGCCATCCTCCCCGGGATCGTCGACCGGATCCTGGCGCTCGGCCGGCGCGAAACAGAGACGGAAGCGGTTCTCCTGGGCGCCCACCCGATCGACCCCGCGACGGCGGAAGCGGTCCGGGGGATCCTTTCGAAAATGCTCGGCAAGAAGCTGCGCTTGACCTGCGCCAGCGACCCCTCCCTGATCGGGGGGGCGAAGGCGCTGGTCGGCGGAACCCAGTTCGACGGAACCCTGCGCGCGCGTCTCGACGACCTGCGCGAGAACCTGCGGCAAACCACGGCGGTATGACATGGAGATACGGACGGAAGACATAGCGGCGGATATCCGCCGGGCATTCGAACGCTACCGGTCCCAGGTGAAGGCGGAGTCCACCGGCCGGGTGGTGCAGGTCGGCGACGCGGTGGCCCGGATCTGGGGGCTGGACGACGCCATGATGGGGGAGGTGGTCAAGTTCCACCACGACCTCTTCGGCCTGGTCCTGAACCTCGAGGAGGACAGCGTCGGGGCGGTGGTCCTGGGGGCCGAGAACCCCGACCAGGAGATCAAGGAGGGCGACCTGGTCACCCGGACCGGCCAGGTGATGCGGGTGGCTGTGGGCGACGAGCTCCTGGGGCGGGTGGTCAACATCGCCGGCCAGCCGCTCGACGGCGGCTCGCCGATCTCCTTCGCCAAGACCCGCCCCCTGGAGGCCCCCGGCCCCTCCGTGCTCGACCGGGAGCCCGTGACCGAGCCGCTTCCCACCGGGATCAAGGCGATCGACTCCATGATCCCGATCGGCCGGGGGCAGCGGGAGCTGATCATCGGCGACCGGCAGACGGGGAAGAGCGCCATCGCCGTCGACGCCATCATCAACCAGAAGGGGAAGGACGTTCTCTGCGTCTATGTCGCCATCGGCCAGAGGGTCTCCACGGTGGTCGCGCTCTACGAGACGCTGAAGAAATACGGGGCGATGGACTACACCGTCATCGTCAACTCCTCGGCCCGGACCTCGGCGGCGGTGCAGTACCTCGCACCTTACACCGGCTGCGCCATCGCCGAGGAGTGGATGTACTCGGGCCGGCATGCCCTGGTCGTCTACGACGACCTCTCCAAGCATGCCCAGGCTTACCGGCAGATCTCGCTCCTCCTCCGCCGCCCCCCCGGGCGGGAGGCCTACCCCGGCGACGTCTTCTATCTCCACTCCCGTCTCCTGGAGCGGGCGGCCAAGCTCTCCAAGAAGTCGGGGGGCGGCTCGATGACGGCGATCCCGATCGTCGAGACCCAGGCCGGGGATATCTCGAGCTACATCCCCACCAACGTCATCTCCATCACCGACGGTCAGATCTACCTGGAGAGCGACCTCTTCTACGCCGGGATCCGCCCGGCGGTCAACGTCGGCCTCTCGGTCTCCCGGGTCGGCGGCAAGGCCCAGGACAAGGCGATGCGCCAGGTGGCCGCCCAGCTCCGCCTCGACCTCGCCCAGTACCGGGAGCTGGCCGGTTTCACCCAGTTCGGATCCGAGCTCGACAAGGCTACCCAGGCCCAGCTCACCCGGGGCGAGCGCATGGTGGAAATCCTCCGCCAGGACCAGCTTTCCCCGCTCCCCTTGTCGAAACAGGTGGCGATCATCTATGCCGGGTCCCAGGGGGCCCTGGACGGATTCCCCCGGGATTCGGTGCGCGCATTCGAGGCGGCGTTCCTCTCTTTCCTGGAGACGAAGCATCCGGCCCTTCTCACGTCCATCGACCAGGAGCGGGCTCTCTCCCCGGCTCTGCTGGAACGCCTGGACGCCGTGATCGCGGATTTCGTCAAAGATTTCGAGCGGAAAGAAAGCGCGGGATAATTCAATGTGGGAGGGCCGTCTGCCCCATCCCGAATTCTTCTTCGGGACCCGGCCCGATTCCTGTCGGCTCGGATCGCGGCGAGACGCCGCTCCCACGGCATGAACTATCGATCGTAGTGCGGAAGTTATGGCTGAATCTCTGCGACAGATGAGGAGCCGCCTCCGCTCCGTGGAGTCCATCCACAAGATGACCGGGGCGATGGAGATGGTCTCCTCCTCCAAGATCCGCTCTCTGGAGAAGGGGTTCGCCGCCGGCGAACGCTACTTCCGCGCGCTCCAGCAGATGCTCGACGGCCTTCTCGCCGCCTTCCCCGAGTCCTCCCATCCCCTTCTCTCCCCCTCCCGGAAATCCGGCGTTACGGTTCTCTGTCTCTTCACATCAGACTCCGGTCTCTGCGGGAACTACAACAGCGCCGTCATCGGCCGGGCGGAGAAGTTCCTCCGCGAGCGCGGGCAGGAGAAGGTCTCTCTGTCCCTGGTCGGGAGGAAGGGGATGACCTATTTTCATCGGCGGGGGATTCCCGTCTTTGCCTCCTACCCCGGCCTCTTCGGCCGCTATCGCCGGGAGACCGCCGACGAGATCGCCGGCTCGCTCACCGCCGCCTTTCTCTCCGGAGAGGCTTCCCGCGTCCATCTCCTCTACACCGCCCGCGACGCCTCCCGCAGATGCTTCCCGACCGTGGAGCGCTTCCTTCCCGTCGAACGGAAGGGTGCCTCCTCCGGCGCCCGCATCTCCGAGCCGGCGGCAAGCGAGCTTCTCGGCGCGCTTCTGCCCGCCTTCCTCTCCGCCTCCGTGGGCCGGGCGATGCTCTCCGCCTTCGCCGCCGAGCAGTCGATCCGAGCCTGGGCCATGCACGAGGCGACCGACAACGCCGCCGAGCTCTTCGACGGCCTGATCATCAAACGGAACAAAATCCGGCAGGCGGAGATCACCCGGGACATCACCGAAGTGATTTCCTCGGCCGAGGCCTTGAGGAGATAGACCATGGCGAACGGCAAGGTAGTGCAGGTTATCGGTCCGATCGTGGACGTGCGGTTCTCCGAATCGAAAAACACGCCCCGCCTTTACAACGCGCTCACGATCCGCGACCCCCAAGCGCAGCTCGACCTGATGCTGGAAGTGGTTCAGCTGATCGGGAACAACACCGTCCGCTGCGTGGCCCTCTCGGCCACCGACGGCCTGGCCCGGGGCAAAGAGGTCGTCGACACCGGCGCTCCGATCAGCGTCCCGGTGGGGGAGGAGACTCTGGGCAGGATGTTCGACGTGCGCGGCGAGACCATGGACGGGAAGGGGCCCCTCCCGGAGGGGCAAGCCCGCAAGCCGATCCACCGCCTCGCGCCCGCCTTCACCGAACAGCTCTCGGTCACGGCGGTTCTGGAGACGGGGCTCAAGGTGATCGACCTTCTCGCCCCCTTCCCCCGGGGCGGCAAGGTCGGCCTTTTCGGCGGGGCGGGCGTGGGCAAGACCGTGCTCGTCATGGAGCTCATGCACAACATCGCCCAGGTCAAGGGGGGTGTCTCCGTCTTTGGCGGGATCGGCGAGCGGACGCGGGAGGGGAACGACCTCTGGCAGGAGCTCAACGCCTCCGGCGTCGCGGCCCACACCGCTCTGGTCTTCGGGGAGATGAACGAGCCCCCGGGGGCTCGGCTCCGGGCGGGGCTTTCCGCCATGACCATGGCCGAGTTCTTCCGCGACGAGCGGAAGAAGGACGTCCTTCTCTTCATCGACAACGTCTATCGCTACGTCCAGGCGGGGATGGAGGTTTCCACGCTTCTGGGCCGGATGCCCTCGGCGGTCGGCTACCAGCCGAACCTCGCCACCGAGATCGCCGAGCTGGAGGAACGGATCACATCCACACGAGATGGGGCGATCACCTCGGTCCAGGCGGTCTATGTTCCGGCCGACGACCTGACCGACCCGGCGGTTGTGGCCGTCTTCGCCCACCTCGATGCCAAGATCGTTCTCTCCCGGGCGATCTCCGAGCTCGGGATCTACCCGGCGGCCGACCCCCTCGACTCCACCTCCCGCATCCTCGACCCCCGCCTGGTCGGCGCCGAGCACTACGAGACGGCGATGCGGGTGCAGAAGGTCCTCCAGCGCTACAAGGACTTGAAGGACATCATCTCCATCCTCGGCATCGACGAGCTCTCCGAGGAGGACAAGCTCACCGTCTACCGGGCGCGCAAGATCCAGAAGTTCTTCTCCCAGCCTTTCACCGTGGCCGAGCCCTTCTCGGGCATTGCCGGCCGCTACGTGAAACCGGCGGACACGATCAAGGGGTTCCAGATGATCGCGGACGGCAAGCTCGACCAACTCCCCGAGCAGGCCTTCTTCATGGTGGGGACGATCGAAGAGGCGATCGAGAAAGGGGAGAAGCTCAACGCGGGAACCAAGTAAGCGTAAGCGGTAAACAGTGAGCGGTAAGCGGTGGCTCGGCCTGACTGCCGCGCCCATCCGTCCGATCGGTCGGATCCGACGGATCGGTCCGATCATGCCGGAGACAACGAGAAGCCCATGTCCACATTCCCCGTCGAGATCGTGACGCCGCAAGGGGTCGTCTTCCAGGGCGAGGCTGTTTCGCTCATCGCCCCCGGCGCCCAGGGCTGTTTCGAGGTCCTGGCCCATCACGCCCCGCTTACAGCCGCGCTCAAGGCCGGGAAGGTCCTGCTCAAGGAGAAGGACGGAGATCTCCGGACCTTCGAGACCACCGGGAGGGGCTTTCTGAGCGTAGAGCGTGACGGTGTCGTCCTGGCGGTGGAAAAAGCAGTAACCGAAAAGAACTGATCACTCATTTTTACCGGTTACCGAACGTGATCCACCCCATCGTCTTCCTCATAGCCTTTCCCCTCCTCCCCGCGATCCTTCTCCCTTTTATACCCTCCCGCCGTATCCAGGGATGGCTGGTCTACGCCTCCTCCGCCCTGATCTTCGTGGGCGTGGCTCACCTCGCTTCGTTCGCCGGTCCGGGAGAGACCGTGCTCGCTCTCCCCGCTTCCCTCGAACGCCTTCTCTCCTTCGGCGAGGCCGCCCTCGGCCTTGCCTTCCTCTTTCTCTGCCGCCGTCTCCCCCTCCGGCGGGTCTGGATCCCCGCCCTCATCGCCGTCCTCTATGGGATCACTCTCTTCTGGGGATTCTCCGGGAGGCTGCCTTCCGTGGAGCGAACCTTCCGCGTCGACAACCTCTCCATCATCATGGCCCTCCTCGCCGGCGTGGTCGGGACGCTGATCGCCGTCTACGCCGTGAGCTACCTCGATCACTACCACCGCCGCCATCCCGAAGTCCCGGACCGGCGGGGGCGCTTCCTCGCCGTCATCTTCCTTTTCTTCTCCTCCTTCTTCGGCGTGGTCTTCTCCAACAGCCTCGCCTGGCTCGCCCTTTTCTGGGAGATCACCACGCTCTGCTCCTTTCTCCTGATCTCCTATCCCCGGACCAGGGAAGCCTCCGAAAGCGCCTTTCGCGCGCTCGGCTTCCTGATGATCGGCGGCCTCGCTCTGACGCTGGCGATCGTCGACCTCTCCGAACGCTGCGGGACGATCGAGCTCGCCCGTCTCGCCGCCCTCGATCACCGCCGCGCCCTCCTCCCCGTCCTCCTGCTCGCCCTGGCCGGGATGACCAAGGCGGCCCAGTTCCCCTTCGCCGGCTGGTTGCTCGGGGCCATGGTCGCCCCCGCGCCCGCCTCGGCCCTTCTCCACTCCAGCACCCTGGTCAAGGCGGGAGTGTATCTCGTCATCCGCTGCTCGCCGGTCCTCCGGGGGACCGTCTCCGGCGCGCTCATCGCGCTGATCGGGGGCTTAAGTTTCCTCGCCGCCTCCGCCGCGGCCGTCTCCCAGTCCGACGCCAAGAAGGTGCTCGCCTACTCCACCATCGCCAACCTCGGCCTGATCGTTCTCTGCGCGGGCGTCGGAACCTCCCAGGCTCTCTGGGCGGCTTCCATGCTTATCGTCTTCCACGCCGCCGCCAAGGCCCTCCTCTTTCTCGGCGTGGGGACGGTCGAACAGCAGATCGGCTCCCGCGATCTCGAGGAGATGCGCGGTCTGATCTCCCGTCTCCCCCGCCTCACCCTGATCATCCTGGCCGGGATGGCCGGGATGTTCCTCGCCCCCTTCGGGATGCTGATCAGCAAGTGGGCGGTGCTGGAGACGCTGGCCCGCCGCTCACCGGTCTTCCCGGTGGTCGTGATCTTCGGAGGCGCGCTCACCTTCTTCTTCTGGGGGAAGTGGATGGCCGAACTCGTCGCCGTGGACGAGTCCTCGGAGCGGGCGGAGAAGGGGATCGGCCGCGAATGGATCCCCCTCTGCGGTCTCGCCCTCGTCAATCTCGCCGCCTGCGCCCTTTTCCCTCTCCTCGGATCCTGGCTGATCGAGCCGATTTTCGGCGTCGACCCCACTTTCACTCACCGGGTCTATCTCATGGTCGGCACCATGCTCGCCCTGATGCTCCTCCTCCCCCTGGGCTTCCTCTTCCACTGGAAACGGCTCGTCCGGGCCGAGCCCTACCTGGGCGGGGCCAACGTCCCCTCCTCCCGTCTCTTCCGCGGCGCCGACGGAGAGGAGCGCCCCTGGCGGGTCTCCATCTACTACCTCAACGAGTTCTTCGGCGAAAAGAAGATCATCCCCCCGGCCGTGGTCGCCGCGATCGTATTCCTGGTACTCCTCTTCATGCAGGCCACCACATGACGCCCCTTCTGGCCATACTTGGCTACCTCCTTCTCGCCCCCTTCCTGGGCGGCCTTATCGCCGGGATCGACCGGATCACCTCCGCCCGGATGCAGAGAAGGATCGGCCCGCCGGTTTTCCAGCCGTTCTACGACCTGGGCAAGCTGATCGGGAAACAGAACCTGGCCGTCAACCGTTTCCACGGCTACTACCTCGTCTGCTCGCTGCTGATCACGATTCTGGCCGGGGTGATGTTCTTCGGCGGGGACGATCTCCTGATGGTGATCTTCGCCTTCACGGTGGGGAAGCTCTTCCTGGTCCTCGCCGCCTCCTCCGCCAACTCCCCCTACGCCGCGCTGGGCGCCCAGAGAGAGCTGATCCAGGTGCTGGCTGCCGAGCCGATGCTGCTCCTCTTCGCGGTCGGCCTCTACATGGCCTCCGGATCGTTCGAAATCTCCGAGATCGCCGCTTCGCCCCGTCCCCTGATCCTCTATCTCCCCGGCCTTTTCCTGGGACTGCTCGTCATCCTCGCCATCGAATTCCGGAAATCCCCCTTCGACCTCTCCACCTCCCACCATGCCCACCAGGAGCTGGTCAAGGGCGTGACCACCGAGTTCGCCGGCCCCTCGCTCGCGCTCGTCGAGATCACGCACTGGTATGAGACCGTTCTCTTTTTGGGCATGATCGGCCTCTTCTTCGCCTTCTGCCCTTTGGCGGCGGCTTTCCTGGTCCCGCTCGCCTACTTCGCCGAGATCGCCATCGACAACGCCTCCGCCCGCGTCACCTACCGCTCGCTTCTGGCCGTCGCTTGGCTGGCCGCGGTGATCCTGGGTGTGGGGAACCTGGTCGTGTTGCATATTTTCCTGAGAGCGGGATGAGAAAAAGTGATCAGTCATCAGTAAACCGTAACTGATCACTGATGACTTTAGTTTCGTTTACTGTTTTTGTGGGAGGGCCGTCCTCGGCCCGATCCGAGCTAACTGGGATCGGGGCAGGAATGCCCCTCCCACGGTCACACTACCGACCGCTCACACGTTATATTTTGTGGGAGCGACATTCATGTCGCGATCCCCGTCAGCCCGGATCGCGGCGAGACGCCGCTCCCACCAGGGGAGCAAAGAGAGCATAGAGAGGATGCACGATGAGCTTCGCCGCGAGATCGCCCTGGATCGTCCACTACGACGGGTCCTCCTGCAACGGTTGCGACATCGAAGTGGCGGCCTGTCTCACCCCCCGCTACGACCTGGAGCGTTTCGGGGCGATCAACGCCGGCAACCCCAAGCACGCCGACCTTCTCCTGATCACCGGCGCGGTCAATCGCCAGAACCGGGAGGCGATCCGGGCGATCTACGCCCAGATGGGCGACCCCAAGGTGGTGGTGGCGGTGGGCGTCTGCGCCGCCAATGGGAACATCTTCCGCGAGTGCTACAATACGCTCGGCGGCGCGTCGGCGGCGGTCCCGGTGGACGTCTATGTCCCCGGCTGCGCCGCCCGGCCGGAGGCGATCATCGAGGGCGTGATCCGGGCGACGGGGATTCTGGCGGAGAAAGCGCGACGGAAGGGCTGAATAGGCCCGCCGGGATCGCGACAGGAATGTCGCTCCCACGGGGACAACAGTGATCAGTAACTGATAACTGATCACTTCTGCTTCAGTTACTGTTTTTGTGGGAGGGGCGTCTCGCCCCGATCCAGGCTGACTCGGATCGCGGCGAGACGCCGCTCCCACAGGCAACATAGAGAGCGTATTGATGACTGACGAACAGGAAATCGTCGAGGTCGACCGGGAAGAGCTCTTTCGCCGCTCGAGAGAGCTGGCCCGGGAAGGCTGGCGTCTGGTCCAGATCTCCTGCACGGAGGACGAGGGCTTCCGGATCGACTACTCCCTCGACCGGGACTACCGGTTATTGAACCTCCGTCTCCGTCTCGCCGCGGAGAATCCCCGGATCGCCAGCATCACCGGGATTTTCGCCTGCGCGCTGGCCTATGAACGGGAGATCCGCGACCTCTTCGGCATCGCGGTCGAGGGGTTGGACGCGGACGGCGCGCGGCGAATGTACCGGATCGAGGCGAAAGCCCCGTTCCGCTCGACTGATGGCGAGACGTCGCTCCCACGAAAAAACAGAGAGAGCACGGATTAAGACATGACCCAACGCACCGTCATCCCCTTTGGCCCCCAGCACCCGGTTCTCCTGGAGCCGATCCATCTCGACCTTACCATGGAGGACGAGAAGGTGGTCGAGGCCGTCCCCTCGCTGGGCTTCGTCCACCGGGGCCTCGAGCTCCTCTGCCGGAAGAAGACCTTCTCCGAGATGATCTCGGTGGCCGAGCGGATCTGCGGGATCTGCAGCTTCGTCCACGGCCTGGGGCCGAGCCAGGCGCTGGAGAGGATCATGAAGATCTCCGTGCCCGAGCGCGCCCTCTTTCTTCGTGTCTTCTGGAGCGAGCTCTCGAGGATCCAGAGCCACCTCCTCTGGCTGGGTCTGGCCGCCGACGCCTGCGGCTTCGAGAGCCTCTTCATGAACTTCTGGCGGATCCGGGAATCGGTTCTGGACATCATCGAGGCGACCACGGGGGGCAGGATCATCTTCGGCGCCTGCCGTGTCGGGGGCGTCCGGCGGGATATCGCCGACGAAGAGATGAAGGCGATCGCCGGCCAGCTCAAGGCGATCGAGACCGATTACCGTTCCGTCGCCGCCGTCTTTCTCAAGGACGCCACGGTCGCCTCCCGCCTGGCCGGAGTAGCGGTGCTGAGCAGAGACGAGGCTCACCGTCTGGGAGCGGTGGGTCCGACCGCGCGGGGTTCCGGCCTCCCCCTCGACCTCCGCCGCCTGGGCTACGCCGCCTACTCCCGTCTCGCTTTTGAGCCGGTGGTCGAGTCCGAGGGCGACGCGATGGCCCGGGGGCGGGTGCGCGCCCGCGAGGTTCTCCAGTCCTTCGATCTCATCCGGCAGGCGCAGAAGCTGATCCCCTCCGGTCCGGTCTTCGTCCAGGTCGCCGGTTTCCCCCAGGGGGAGTATTTCGCCCGCCTGGAGCAGCCGCGGGGGGAGGTGGTCTATTACCTCAAGGGAAACGGGACCGCCTATCTCGACCGCTTCCGCGTGCGCACGCCGACCTTCGCCAACCTCGCCGCCCTGATCACAATGCTCCAGGGATGCGAACTCTCCGAGGTGGGGTTGATCGTCCTCTCCATCGACCCCTGCATCAGCTGCACCGAGAGGTGATCCATGCGCGAGCCGATACTCCTCCCCATGATCCGGAACGTGATCGGAAGCCTCTTCCGGAAGACCGCCTGCGCCCGCTACCCCCGCCTTTCTCCGAAAATCCATCCCGCCTCGCGGGGGCGGATCGCACTCGATCCCTCCCTCTGCGTCCTCTGTTCGCTCTGCGTCAAGCGCTGCATCGCCTCCGCCCTCGCGGTCGACCGCCCCGGGCGGACCTGGACGATCGACCGGCTGCGCTGTATCTTCTGCCTCCTCTGCGTCGAAGCCTGTCCCCAGGGCGCCCTGCGCTCGCTTCCCGAACACTGCCCGCCGTCGGGATCTCCTACCGCCCCGGAAACCGTCTCCATTCCTGCGCCGGTCGCTGATCCGCGCCGGTAGCCGCGGACCTTTCAGGTCCGCGGGACGGGCCGTAGCGTCGCCCCTCCCGTCTTCGCCCGACAAGTGTGAACCGGCGGCCGAGCCTGTCGCGCCCGCTCGCAGAGCGGGCCTACAGAATCTGCGCTGCGGCCGCGCCCTGTAGGCCGGTTCTGCGAACCGGCGGCCGAGCCGGGCAAATATATTTCCACCCGCCTTCGAAAGGCGTGGTATCCTTCCCCTATAGAGACAGTCGCGAACCAATCCGATTCGCGACTTTTTAGTAAGAACCTCAACTCCGGAGAAGCGATGAAAAAGATCGGCATTCTGTCCTTCGTGGCCGCCGTCCTCATGGGATTCACCACCGGCGTTTTCGCCCAGCAGTGGGCGGTGCGCGACACCACCCGGGTCTATTTCGGCGCCACGACCGACGACCCCGTTCCCGCCAACTACGCCGGCGACGGCTTCGCCGACCCCGCCATCTTCCGCGCTTCTGAGGGTCTCTGGTCGGTCAA
>CAZKCI010000087.1:0-2448 GCA_964551475.1 uncultured bacterium
TGTTTGATCCGGCCACGGGTTTGCTGGCGGGCTTATTCCTCGCCGCGTGTTCCTGGCAGCTCGCCCTGATTCGGGTGACGCTCAACGAGAGCGGCACGACCCTTTATTCCCTGCTCGTCATGTATTTTCTCTGGACAGCGGTGAAGTCGGGAAACCCGATCCTTTATGCCCTCTTGGGGTTCATGCTCTCCTTGTCCACCAAAGTGTATCCGTCGGCCAAGATCATGGTCTACGTGTCGCTTGTCTTTCTCGTGTGGTCCCTCCTCGGCCCGCGGCGACGGCAAAGCCTGCGGGGACTGGCGATAACGGTCGCCGCGCTCTTGACGATAATCTATGCCAGGGGAGAGGCTCTGGCCGAATACTTCGGCTACCCCCATCGAGACTCCGCCATTTTGGTGACGAGCGATGTCAGAAACACGTACCCCGTTACGCGGGGCGAGGAGTTGGCGCTCTTGCTCAGGTACACCCTCTTCAGCGGGCGGTGTTTCCTGCAGTCCCTGTTCCGGGGAGATCCGTTTTGTTTCCCCCGCGAGAGTTATTTGGAACGCGGCATGCAGTTCAACCCCATGTTGCTGGGGCCGATGGTGATGGGATTCGTCCTCTGCCTGTTCCGCTTGCGCCGGAAAAGCCATTTCCTCCTCGCTCTCTGGTTCCTGGCCTCGGTCGCGCCGGACATCCTGACCGGCTACGGGAAAACCGACCGGCGGGCAACCCTGGTCGTTCCCCCATTGATGCTCATGGCGGCCCTGGCCCTGAGCGATTCCTGGCGATCGATTGTCTGGTCGATCTTACCCCCCGGCCGGATCTATAGGACCATTACCGTGGGCGTGGTTATGGTCTTGACCGCCGTCATCTTGTCGACCGGGGCTGCCGAATACTTTCATACGTACCGCATCCATCAAACCAAAGGGTCGAACCTGCAGATGGCCGAGGATTTGAAGCGGTTCGATCTTTTTCTCCAAGACCTGTCCGGCCCCTGGCCTCTCTACTTTTTTTCCCCGGACGGTGGGCTTCCGACCCCCCACCATGAGGCCAACCGGTATGCCGAGTTCCGGAGTTATTCCCAAGACCACGGCGTTTTCATTCGGAGGCAGCAAGCCGTGATCAGCGACGCCGCCGGCGCGGTCGCCCGGATGCTGCTTGCGCCGCCGCCGGGGACCGCAGGCGCGGCGGTGATCAATCTTCTTCCCCGGTATCAGGCGCTCATCTCCGGCTTGCAGCGCGTCTATCCGCCCTCTGCTTTTCGCTCCTACTCCTGCAGCGGGGATATTCCCTTTTCGGTCATAGCGCTGGTGTTGCCCGGCCCCGCTCCCGCTCCCCGCCAGGTCCGAAGACATGAATAAAATGTTCAGCGTGATCATAAGGATCATCGCGGCCGTCGTCGCCGCGGCAACTTTCTGTCTGGTCTGGGAGAACCCCACCCAGCCCGCGCTTCTCCTCCTCCGGGAGGGCATCGGCCAGAGCGACCGTGCCTGGGCCTGGATCATGGGGATCCCCGTTATTTCCGACTCCCAGCGCGCCCGCATCGGCTCTTTCCTGAGCGGAACCGGCGTGCGGCCGCTGGAAGGTTTCGCCTCCCTTCGTTCGGCGGCGCATGCGGGGAATGCCTGGAGTTACTTCTACTACGATGACCGTGCGCACTCTTGGTGGACGGAGAACCTCGAACCGGGCCAGGAAATCACCTGGGATACCGCCACCTGCCCGGACCAAGACTCGGTTGTCGTGGTTTTCAGCGGGGCGCTAGGGGAGAGCGGCCATGGCCGATGTGAGCTCCGTCTGGGGGATGAGCCGGTCTTGCTGTTCGATGCCTCGATAGAGGACGCTGCCTGCGCAACGGGAGAAGGGAAGGTCTGGGACGGAGCCGGGTGCAGGCTGGGATTCTTTCTGATTAAAAGAACGCATCCGTACAACCAAACCAAAAGCGGCATTTTCTGCCTGGTAGTGCCCAGAGAAAAATTCGCCGCCGGGAAGCCCTTGACGATCACGGTCAAATCGGTCGAGCCTGCTCCTTCAAACCCGCCCCATTTCATTCTCTACGATTGCGATCACACGCTGAAATACATCGCTGACGAAAAAGCGGTTACGAAGTTTCAGCGGTTGCCCCTGTAAATGGGAGCGACGTTCGGGGAGTGCGAGCGTCACTCCCGCCCGACTCTGCCTTGGGGAGCACGAATGATTGGGCAGTACCGGCGGACTACAACCAGGACGGCACAGATGAAGCCGGCATCTTCCGCAATTCAAACGGCCTGTGGTCGGTGTTCAACACGACCCGTATGTATTTCGGGGGACCTGACGATATCCCTGTTCCCCGCTAATTCAGTCTGAATAGAGAGAAAGGGCGGTTTCTCCATCAATGGGGGGGCCGCTCTTTCTTCATCTCGGTTGGGGGGGGAGGAGAGCAATGTTCGTAACTTCCGTGCGGTTATCTTCCGGTTGGTTAGTGGAACA
>CAZKCI010000088.1:0-8652 GCA_964551475.1 uncultured bacterium
TCGAGAATGCTTGGGTTTCAGCGGAAACTTTTCGGGGACTTGTCGCCCAATCCAAAATATGGGGCACTGAATCGACTAAAGCCAAAACGGAGATGATTGAGGCCAACCTTCGTCTTGTGATCTCCATCGCGAAGAAGTTCACCAATCGTGGACTGTCTTTCCTCGACCTCATCCAGGAAGGAAACATGGGTCTCATGCGGGCCGTGGAAAAGTTTGAATACAAACGAGGCTACAAGTTCTCCACCTACGCTACTTGGTGGATTCGGCAGGCGATTGCGCGTTCCATTTCGGATCAAGCCCGCACGATTCGGATACCGGTGCACATGATCGAGACGATCAACAAGCTGATGCGGGTTTCCAAGAAGATCCTCCAGGAGCGGGGGAAGGAGCCTCTTCCCGAGGAGCTGGCGGAGGAGATGGATGTCCCGGTGGAGAAGGTGAGGTCGATCCTGAAGATCGCCCAGCACCCGATCTCCCTGCAGACCCCGGTGGGGGACAAGGAGGACAGCCAGTTTGGGGATTTTATCGAGGACAAGGGCGTGGAGTCTCCGGCCGAGGCGACGAGCTACTCGCTGCTCAAGGAGCAGATGCGCCGGGTGCTGGGGACGCTGACCCGCCGGGAGGCCCATGTCCTCACCCTGCGCTTCGGTGTGGAGGACGGCTCGCCCCGGACGCTGGAGGAGGTGGGCAAGATCTTCAACGTCACCCGCGAGCGCGTCCGCCAGATCGAGGCGAAAGCCCTGCGCAAGATGAGGCACCCCACCCGCAGCCGCAAGCTCCAGGGCTTCCTCGACGTGGCCGAGATCGACGCCCGCTCCGAGACCCTCTGGGATATATAATTTTTTCCCCCTGCTTCCCCGCCGGGGGAGATAAAATCATAAAAATTCCGCTCCGGGCGCGGCAGGTGAAATAGGGAACTGCTCCCCGAACCTTGGTTTCTGGATCATTCGGGATCAGGAAGAGACTTTCTACAGCCCGCGGTGATGGGTGGAATTCGCATTGCGAAGAAGTATTCCTGGAACGCCGGTTGCGGCATACGGATTTTTTTCTTCGCCCCCGATCTTTAATCGGGGGCGAAGAAAAAAGGGCCTGTAGCTCAATGGTAGAGCAGGGGACTCATAATCCCTTGGTTGCAGGTTCGATCCCTGCCGGGCCCACCATAGCAAATCGCGGCGGAGACCGTTGTCCGGTCCCCGCCGCCTTTTTGGTTTGACCGAAAAAAGCAACCACGGATTTCGCGGATTACACGGATTGGAGAGCTGGCTGGGAGAACGGCCAGCCGGAAGGAATCCGCGTAATCCGCGGCTTTTTTTCAGTCGAGCAGGAGGGCGCGGACGCGCGCGCCTTTTTTCAGGCGCCGCCCGGGCGGGACGATCAGCAGGGCGTTGGCGAGGACGAGCGATTTCAGTATCCCCGATCCCTGCGGGCCGGTCGGGCGGGCATAGAGACGCCCCCCCCGGCGGACGGCCACGGAACGGACATACTGAGTCCGGTCGCTCAGCTCCGAGAAATCCTCCTCCAGCGTCGCTTTCTCTTCCGGCAGTCCCCCGCTCTCTTTTTCCTGCAGCGCGAGCAGGGCCGGGCGGACGAAGAGGAGGAAGGAGACGATCGCCGAGACCGGGTTTCCCGGGAGGCCGAAGAAGGGCCGGCCGGCGATCGAGCCGAAGGTCAGGGGCTTCCCCGGCTTCATCGCGATACGCCAGACCGCGATCTTCCCGCCGGAGTCCTTCAGGGCCTTCTTCACCAGATCAAATTCGCCGACCGAAACACCCCCCGAGGTCAGGACCAGATCGCAGTCCCTCGCTTTGAGCAAAGCCTCCCGAATCGCCTTCTCCCGGTCGGGGACGATACCGAGGGGGACCGGGACACCGCCATATTTCACCACCAGAGCGGAGAGCGAGTGGCGGTTGCAGTCGAAAATCATCCCGGGAGCGAGCGTCCCCCCGAGCGGTTTCAGCTCATTCCCCGTGCTGATCAGCGCCACCCGGGGGCCGGGGACGACCTTGACCGCCCGGATGCCCAGGGCGGCGAGGAGGCCGATCTCCTGGGGGCGGATGACCTTTCCTCTCCCGAGAACGGTTTCGCCCCGTCGGACGGATTCGCCGGCCCGGCGGATGTTCAGTCCGGCCGCCGCCCGCGCAAGTATCTTGACCTTATTCCCCTCCCGCCGGGAGTCCTCGGATCGGACGACGGCATCGGCGCCGGGAGGGATCGCCGCACCGGTCATGATCCGGATCGCCGAACCGGGGCGGATCGGTCTCCGGGGCGGGGAACCGGCGGGGAGATCCCCCGTTACAGCAAGAAGAACCGGCCGTCGGGTGGAGGCTCCCCGCACGTCTATTGACCGCACGGCCCATCCGTCCATGGCGGAGTTCGAGAAAGGGGGAATGTCGACGGGAGCGGAGATCTCCTCGGCCAGAACGCGATCCAGGCAGTCGGACAGGGGAAGACGAAGGGGAGGGAGGGGGCGGATTGCCTTCAAAATGAGAGCGAGAGCCTGGGAGACGGGCATCATAAGGAAAGCATACCAAAAACAAGGGCAGTGTGGGGAACAAGGGTAACCGGGGCAACCAGGGATGGGATCCCCTGGTTGCCCCAATTCACCTTGTTTCTCCTGCTCTTCTCAGCTCGCCTGGGCATTTCTGGTACTCCACCTGCGCTTCCGTCAACCTCCCCGCCGACTGCAGGGCATAGGCCAGTGCCGGGCGGAGCTGGGCGAGCGAGGGGTCGAGGCGGAGGGCTTCGCGGAACTCCCTTATCGCCTCCTCCCATTCCCCCCTCTGGGCGCGGAGGTTTCCCAGGTTTCCCCGGGCGGGAGCGTAGGACGGGTTGATCGCGATCGATTCCCTGATCGCCTCTTCCGCTTCCTGGAGCCTCCCCTCCGCTTTCAGGGCGAGGCCCAGGTTGTTCCAGGATCGAAAATGGGCGGGGTCCTCCTCCAGAACCAGGCGGTAATAGGCGGCCGCCTCTCCGCTTTTCCCCGCTCCGGCATAGGCATTGGCGATCTCGAAGAGCGTTTCGGAACGGGGAAGGCCGGGGAGGGCGAGAAGCTTCGCGAAGGCCTCTCCCGCCCGCTCCGTCTCGCCGTTGGCGAGACGCGCTTCGCCCTGGGCGAGGAAGATGCGGTAATAGCGCAAGGGATCGGATGTAGGCTGTCGAGTCAATTCCCGTTCGGCGGTCCGGAGGAACTCCAGGGCCTCCGGGATTTTATTGTCCCGAGCGTACACCTCCCCGGCGGAAATCAGGAAGGGATAGGGCGAGATGCCTCCCCGCGGCCAGCCGAGGAGAAGGTAGAGAGCCCCCGCTCCGGCGGCGCTGGCGGCGGATCTCCACCAGGCGGATTTCAGCCCCCGGATACAATCCTCGACCGCCGCTCCGGCGAAGAGAGAGAGGAGGGGGGCGAGGGGGAGGCGGAGGCGAGAGACGACGAAGAAGAGGGCGATCCCGGCGATATAGGCGGCGGCGAAGATATAGAGGAGCGACCAGCGTCCGCGTTCGCGCCAGGAAACGGCCATCCCGATAAGCCCCAGTGCGGAGAGGAGACGCCAGTCGAAAGGGAGACGGAGGAGGGGTAGGTCTTTCCGGAAAAAGTCGAGATGGTAGTTGTCGGATAAGTCGGTTCCGCTGAAGAAGAGGCCGATCTTCAGGATCGCCAGCTTGAGGAAGCGGAGGGGATACGAGGATATAAAACCCAGACCCTCTCGAAACCAGAAGGAAGAGGACTCGGCGCCGCGGAGCGACCGCCCCGCTCTCCGCTCGGCCTCGCGGCGGAAATCGAGACGCTGGAGTTCGGGCGATCCGCGGGAAAACGCGGGGAGGGCCGCCGTCCCGTTGGCGGAAGGGTTGTTCCCGATATAGAAGTTGTCGCCGCCATGGGCGGGGAGGATCGTCTCGGCCCCGAAAAAGAGGGCGAAGACGGCGATCGCCGCCGCCGCTCCGGCGATGAAGAGGGAAGAACGGCGGACGGCCGTTCCGGGAAGGGCAGCGACGGCCGTCCAGATGAGCGCCCCCAGCGGGATGAGGCTGGGGCGGGCGAGGAAGAGGAGGGCGGCGAGAATACCGTCGAGGAACCAGTTCGACTTCTCCCGCCGCCCGCGGGAATGGAGGAGGGCGGCGAGGAGAGCGGCGGCGAGGAATGCCTCCAGGGAGGCGGAGAGAAACCAGCCCTCGTAAAAGATGGCGGGGACGAAGAGGGCGTAAAAACCGGCGGCGATCAGGCCGGCGGCGGGGCGGGCGAGCAGGCGCCCGGAGTGGAAGATCAGGAGACAGGTGAGAACGCCGAAGAGGTTCTGCCCGAGGCGCAGCGCGACGGGATGGAGACCCCCGAGGCCGTACAAGGCCGCCAGGAGAGATGGATAGAGGGGGTTTCCCCGGTAGTCGGGGAGGGGCGAGAAATGGCTCCAGGAGAGCTTGCGTCCCCATTCCGAGTAATAGCGGGCGTCGAGCAGGGGATGGCGGAAGAAGGGGCTGGGGAAGAGCTCGGCGAGGTAGGCGAGGCGGACGAGCGCGGCCAGGAGGAGGATCGCGGGAAGGATTTTTTTTGCGGGGATCATGGAGCGCCGACCGGAGGTTCATTATACCCAAAACGGCGGCTGAGTCCGTCGATTTCCGAGGCATGATTTCAGCGTGCTGTCCCGGCCGGGTTGTAGAGAAAAAGCTCGGATCCTCTGGCCTTTACCGGTTCACCGGCGTTTGCTATACAAGGGAGATGCTCGAATCGATAACCGTGCAGTTGGGATCCGATGGGAAACGCGAAGAATAAAATTGAGCTGGATATAATCGTCCGGGACGCCGGCGTGATCGACGGTTCCGGGGGAAAATCCTATCGTTCCGACGTGGGCGTCCGCCGAGGCAGGATCGCGGCGCTGGGGGACCTCTCTCGCGCCCGTTCGCGGCGGACGATCCGAGCTCCCGGCTGTTTCCTCGCCCCCGGCTTCATCGACATCCACTCCCACTCCGACTACTCGCTTCTCATCGACCCGAGGGCCGAGTCCAAGGTGAGGCAGGGCGTGACCACGGAGGCGGTCGGGAACTGCGGCTCCTCCGCCGCCCCGCTCTACGGGATGAAGCGCGCGCGGGCGAAGGTCCAGAACCGCTCCCTCTCGATCGACTGGTTCACGCTCGGGGGTTACCGGAGGAGGCTCGCGGAGGAGGGGACCGCGGTCAATGTCGCCGCTCTCACCGGGCATGGGAACCTGCGGGGGTCGGTCATCGGCTATGACTCCCGCCCCGCCTCGCGCGTCGAGATGAAGAGGATGCTCTCGCTCCTCGATAAGAGCCTGGAGGAGGGAAGCCGGGGGCTTTCCACCGGCCTCATCTACCCGCCGGGCATCTACGCCGGCTTCCGCGAGCTCAGGGATCTGGCCGCTCTCGCCGCCCGCCGCGGCGGGATCTACACTACGCACATGCGCAGCGAGTCCGCCGGGGTGGAGGAAGCGGTCGCCGAGGCGATCCGCGTGGCCGAAACGGCGGGGGTTTCCCTCCAAATCTCCCATCTCAAGACACAGGGGCGGAAGAACTGGCATCGGATCGACGGCTGTTTCCGGCGGATCGAGTCGGCCCGGTCGCGGGGCGTCGACGTCCACTGCGACCGCTACCCCTACACCGCCTCTTCCACCGATCTCGACATTCTCCTCCCGGATTGGACCTACGAAGGCGGGCCCGACGCGGAGATCTCCCGCCTCTCCGATCCCCGCCTCCGGGACAGGATCAAAAGAGGGATCGTCTGGACGGACTGGAAGGCGGCGGTGATCTCGCGCCTCTCCGGGAAGAAGAACCGCTGGATGGAGGGGAAGAGCCTGGCGCAGGTCGCCCGCCGCCGGCGTCAGTCCCCTTCCGACTGCCTCCTCGACATCCTGAAGGAGGAGAAGCTCGGGATCGAGGCTCTCTTCTTCTCCATGTCGGAGGAGAACCTCCGGCGGATCCTCTCCCGCCCCTACTGCATGGTCGGTTCCGACGCCTCGGCCAAGTCGACGCGGGGGCCGCTCTCGGGAGGTAAGCCCCATCCCCGGGCCTTCGGCGCCTTCCCCCGGGCGCTCCGGGAGTTCGCCGGGCGGGGCATCCTGTCCTGGGAGGAGGCCGTCCACAAGATGACGGGGCTCCCCGCCTATAAGCTGGGTCTCCTAGATCGGGGGGCGATCCGGACGGGCGCGGCCGCGGACCTGGTCGTCTTCGATCCGAAGACGATCGCCGACCGGGCGACCTATGCCGAGCCCCACCGCTATCCCGACGGGATCGAGTATGTCATCGTCAACGGCGAGATCGTGGTGGAGAAGGGGCGGCATACGGGGCGGCTCCCCGGAAAGTTCTTGGCCTAAAACCGATTGGCAGACTGCTTTTCCACGAATTTACACGGATGGAGGATCGTGACACTAGATGCGTTTTATGCGGTTCTGCGGGAGCGACATGCCTGCCGCGATCCGGGCCGGCTTGGCCAAAGAATTTAACAGACGATTGAATAGGATTGAATAGGATGGGCCCGGCCGCCGGTTCGCAGAACCGGCCTACAAATCGTATGCCAGCGCTGTGTAGGCCCGATCTGTGATCGGGCGTCCCCGCCTGCCCCGATAACATCCATATCAATATCGAGATCGGGGCCGCGATCCGGGCTGGCTTGGCAAAAAAATCAACAGACGATTGAATAGGATTGAATAGGATGAGCCCGGCCGGCCGTCTGTATCCTATTCCATCCTATTCGATCGTCTGTTGAAAATGCCGAGCCCAAGACGGCCTGGCTAATGGATCGGGGCGAGACGCCCCTCCCACAGATATGCAGTAACCGAAAAAGAAGTGATCAGCAAATACGAAGCAATCGCCGGAATGAACCGATCTCCCAGAGCAGCGCTGCTCATCCTCGCCCTCCTCGCCGGATGCGGGAGGGGGGAGGAGAAGCGCGCCGATTACCTCCGTCTCCGCCTGGCCGAGGACCCCACCACGCTCGACCCCGCCTTCATCGTCGACGTCCCCGGCGGGGCGATCGCGGCGAGGATCTTCAACGGGCTCACCCGTTTCGACCCGGAGGGGAAGGTCGTCCCCGACCTCGCCTCCTCCTGGGAGATCTCCCCGGACGGGAAGACCTATCGTTTCCGCCTCCGCGCGGGGGCGAAGTTTCCCGGCGGCCGTCCGGTCGAGGCGGAGGACGTGGTCTATTCCTGGGAAAGGCTTCTCGACCCCGCTCTCGCCTCGCCCCGCTCCTGGCTCTTCCAGGGGGTGAAAGGGGCGGAGGAGTTCAAGTCGGGCAAGGCGCGGGAAATCAACGGCATCCGCGCGGAAGGGTCGACAATCGTGGTCGAGCTCAACGAACCTTCGCCGATCTTCCTTAGCCTTCTCGCCATGGTCAACGCTTCGGTGGTGGACCGGAAGGAGGCGGAGAAATGGGGCCGCTCCTGCGCCGACCATCCTTCCGGGACGGGGCCTTTCCGCCTGGAGGAATGGAGGCGGGGAGAGAGTATTTCGCTCGCGGCCAACCCCGATTACTACCGGGGGAAGGCGAAGATCGCAGGGGTCTTCTACCGGATCATTCCGGAGGACCTGACGGCGACAGTGGAGTTCGAGAGCGGGAACCTCGACCTGATGGAGGTGCCCCGGGCCGAGTTCGGAAAATATTCGACCGATGAGCGATGGAAAGGGAGGATGCGGGAGCGGGTGGGGTTGAACATCTACTATCTCGGCTTCAACTGCCAGTCCGCCCCCTACGACGACCCGAGGTTCCGCCGGGCCTTGAGCCTCGCCCTGGACCGGGAGAAGATCATCGCCGCCATCCTCGAGGGAAGGGCGGTCGCCGCTTCCGGCCCGGTCCCCCCCGGTCTTCTCCCGGACTCCCCGGCCCCATCCCCCTACAACCCCGAGGAGGCCAGGCGCCTGCTCGGGGAATGCGGGATCCCTCTCCCCTTCACGGCGCGGCTGGTGCTCAAAGCCGACCGCGAGGTTCTCTCCATCGCCGAGGTGATCCAGGACTATTTCCGGAAGGTCGGCGTGAACCTGGTCCTGGTCCAGAGGGAATGGTCCGCCTTCAAGGAGGAGGTGAACGGGGGCGATTTCGACCTTTTCTACCTCTCCTGGTGGGGGGACTACCCGGAGGCGGAGAATTTCCTCTACCCGACCTTCCATTCCTCCCAGTGGGGAGCGGGAGGAAACCGCGCCCGCTTCCGCGATCCGGAAACGGACGGGCTTCTGGAGAAGGCCCGCCGGGAGACCGATCCCGACCGAAGCCGCTCGCTCTTTTCCGCCGCCCGGGACCGTGTGGTCGAGCTCGCCCCCTGGGTCTTCCTCTGGCACAAGAAGGAATACGTCATTCTCTCCCCCCGCGTCCGCGACTACCGCATCCCGCTCACCTACAACGGGGAGAAGTTCGAGGAGATAGAACTGGTGAATAGTGAAGGGGAAATGGTGAATAGTGAATGGTGAATAGTGAATGGTGAATGGTGAATAGGGCCCTATAATTGCCCACGACCCGCCCCTTCGCCTCGCTTGACATCTTCTCTCGCCCCGGACTATAGTTCCCCCCGATCCCCATGTCTCTCCCGCCCGACATCGTCTCCCAGGTAAAAGCTCTGCCCAAGGTCGAGCTGCACCGCCATCTCGAGGGGTGCATCACCGCCGAAATCATGCTGGAGGCCGCGCGGGAGCACAAGATGGACCTCCCCACCTACG
>CAZKCI010000089.1:0-21197 GCA_964551475.1 uncultured bacterium
CCTGTTTACCAGACCCACTTCCTAACCCTAACCTATCACATCCTCCACCCGAGACCGGCACCAGTCGGCGCAGTCGCGGCAGAAGGTCGGCGCGTTGACGCCCAGGAACCGGTAGGTCTCCCGGACCCCGGTCCAGAGATCGCCGAAGAAGGCGCCGTAGGTGACCGCGGGCGTGACGAAGATGACCAGGCAGGCCAGGGAAAGCACGTTGGCGAAATAGATCAAGGGCAGGGAGAAGACCGCCCCGGTCGCCCCGATGTCGGGCTGGCCCTGGAAGAGGACATAGATGGTGAAGGTGATGTGAAACGCCCAGGTGAAACCGAGGAGGACGGCGAGAATCCGCATCCCCCCGGGAACGGGGACGAAAAAATCCACCAGGAGAAAGAGGGGGATGAGCAGGATGCTGTAGATGGGGAAAAAATAGGGCGCGAGGTAGATCAAGGCGTTGGCCTTGTCCGCCCGCACCCCGCCGCCGGAAGCGGAGACGCGGAAACGCTTGACCGTGCCGCCGCAGATCCAGACCCAGAGGGCATGGGTGAGCTCGTGGCCGAAGACATAGGTGCGGATCGGCTGCTGGAAGATCCCGAGCAGGACCAGGTAGGCGAAGAGACCGGCGAAGAAGTAATACTCCGTCTTCAGGACGCTCAGAACGTCCCGGCTGAAGACGATCGTCACCGCCACGCAGGCGGGGAGGAGGAGAAGACCGGCGAGAAACTTCAGGATGCGGACGAGGATTTCCATGGAGAGATGACGATCATTTTTCAACTATCATTTTTCATTTATCATTTTCCATTGATCATTATGCAATGATCGTTGACCAATGATAAATGACCGTTGCTCTTAGCTATTCTATCTTCTCCCCCTTGCGTATGAACGTGGGTATGTCCAGATCCTCTCCCTCCACCATGGTCGGCTCGGCTTCGGAAAAGCGGCCGCGGGTGGAGCGGTTGAAGTCCAGCTCGGTCTGCCGCGGAGGATGGATGCGGGCGTTCTTCACCACCGGAAAAGCGCCGGGGGCGCGCTCTCCCTCGCCGGGGATCCCGCAGACCAGGAGGGAGACCCGGGTTCGTTCCCCCAACGCCGGCTCCTGGTGAAGGCTGAAGCCGATCATGGCCTCCTCGGCCAGCATCCCGGTGACCGCGGAGAGAGCCTGGCGCGCCCGGCCCAGGGGAAGGGCCGCCCCGGACTGGATCTGGATCAGGCAGCCGCGAACCGAGGCGAGCTCGTCCGCGCTCAGGAAGAGGGAGGAGAGCGCCCCTTTCATGACCCCCACGAGCTTGCCGGGATCGGACTCCTCATGCAGGCCGAGCATGGAATCTCCGGTGACGGAGACGATATTCTTCAATAGCGCGCAGTCCCCCCCGCCGGGCGTGGCGGGGGCGGTGAGAAACGAGATCAGGCATTCCGCGGCCGCGGTCAGGATCCGGTCGCAGTGCGCGAACCCCTCCTGGCAGGGCGAGTTGTCGTCGAGCCTTCCCACCAGGCGGTCGAGGGAAAAGGCGATCGGGAAGGCCCCGGCCGAAACGACGCCGGCGAGAGCCGCCCGGTGACAGGCCGTCTTGCGCTTCCCCTCGAAGGCGAAGGGGCGGGCGACCAGCGCCAGGGTGAAGATCCCCATCTCCTGGGCCAGGCGGCAGAGAGGCGGCATGACTCCCCCGCCGATCCCGCCGCTCAGGCCGGCCACCGCCAGCAGGACCTCGGTCCCGGCCAGGGCCTTCCGGATCGCCCCTTCCCCTTCCGCGAAGGCCTTGCCTCCCAGCGCCGGATCTCCGCCCGTCCCCCTCCCCTGGGTCATCTTCTTTCCGATGTGCAGCCGCTGGGCGGAGGCGGAGAGGACCAGGGACTGGAGATCGGAGTCGAGGGCGACGTTCTTCACCCGGCGCCGGATCTCCGGGCTGATCCGGCTGATCGTCGCAATCCCCCAGTTCCCCACGCCCCAGAGGGCGATCTTCTCTCTGGTCGCGGGACTTTCAGTCGCTTCGTTCATCTCCTCTTCTCCTTATTTCCCTTCATTGATTGCGCCGGACCGCTTCGAGATCCGCGATCCGAGATTAGAAATATTTTCCCAGCCACTCCTTGACCCTCCACCAGGCGGGGCCGCCCGACTCCCGGGAGCGGGATGTCCCCTCTTCCCGGGCCTGAAAACCATAGACCACCAGACCGACCGGGGCGGCGAAAAGCGGGCTGTCGATGATCTCGGCCAACCCCGTGACGCCGCGGGGGCGGCCTACCCGCGCCGGCAATTCCAGAACCCGCTCGGCCAGGGGGACGACACCGGGCAGCAGGGCCCCGCCGCCGGTGAGAACCGCCCCCGAACCCAGCCCGCGGATGATTTCATTCCCCTCCTGGCCCCGGCGGAGGAGGGAGAATATTTCCTCCAGGCGCAGCTCGACGATCCGGGAGACACGGGCGCGCGGCAGAGAGAGGGGGGGGCGGCCGAGTCCGGAGGGGAGGGAGAGCGTCTCCTCTGCTGCCTCCGGAGCGCAGCCGGCCTTCTGCTTCAGCTCCTCCGCCTGCCCCTGGAGGATCTTCAGCCCGATGGAAAGATCGTTGGTGACGTGGTCGCCGCCCACGCCGAAGACGCTCAGGCTCTGGAGAACCTCGTCCCGATAGCAGAGAGAGGTCGTGGTGCCCGCCCCCAGATCGATGAGCAGAACCCCCGATTTCTGCTCTTCCGCCCGGAGCGCCGCGAGGCTGACGGCGAGCGGCTCGGGGATGTAGTCCTCGATCGTCAACCCCGCCTGGTTGACGCTCTTCATCAGGTTCTGGACCGAGGCCAGACGAGCGGTGACGACCAGGACGCGAGCCTCCAGGCGGGTCCCGTGGAGCCCCTCGGGGTTGGCCACCCGCTCGCCGTCGTCCACCGAGAAATCCTGGGGGATGACGTCGATCACATCCCGTTCGGCGGGGATGGCCACCATCCGCGCGGCGGAGAGCGCCCGCTCCATGTCCCGGGAGGAGATCCCGGCGTCGGGACGGGAAACCGGGATGACGGCGCGCCCGTGGTGGCTCATCAGGGAAGCCCCTCCCACGCCGAGGAAGACCGAGCGGATAGCACGGTTGCAAACCCTTTCGGCCGCCGCCACCGCCTGCTCCACCGAATTGGTCACCCCTTCCACGCTGGTGACCTCCCCTTTGCGGATTCCGACCGTGGAATGGCGTCCCACCCCGATCACCCGAACCCCGCCGCGTTCGTCTTTCTCCGCGACCAGGGCGCAGACCTGGGAGGTCCCGACGGCGAGGGCCGCCACCGTGGCGTTATCGCGATGAGCGGCGTTATTCATTGTCGTAGGAGACCGGAACGTCGGGGTAGCGGAGGTCGACCGAGCGGGCCGCCGCGTTCCCGGAAAGGTGAGGCAGGACGACCTCCAGGCGCTCCAGCTGCGCCGAGAGGTCGGCCCGGGCCATCTTGACCTCCAGGTTCTGGGCGGTGCGCAGCACGATGGTCTCGGAATCGGTGGCGTCCATCTCGCTCACGTCCAGATAAGAGCTGATCCCCCGCTGGTCCATGGCCCTCAGGATCGCCAGCACGCTCTCCCCGTCGGAGGGGGGATAGATCAGGCCGTCCTTGATCTTCACTCCGGTGATCACCGGGAGGGACCCGCCGGAGACCTCCTTGCGCTCGCGCAGGACCACACCCCGGTCGTCCACGGTGTAGTAGCGCCCGAACTTGACCCGGGCCCGGGGCTCGCGCTCGAAGACCCGCACGCGGACGGTGTCCGGGAACAGCCTCTCCAGGGAGGCGTCCCGGATGTTCACCTCCTCGGTGAGACGGCCGCGGCCGGCCGCCAGGTCCATCCGGAAGATGTTCTCGCCGCACGAGACCTGCGCCATGGCCATGATCTCGGCCGCTGTGTAGGAGTGCTGGTTGACCACCTCGATCCGGGCCACCCGGAAATAGGGGGAATGGGTGAGAAACCACCAGCCGCCGCCCCCGATCAGGGCGAGCAGGACGGCGGGCGAGAGCAGGGGCAGAAGCCGGGAGGGGGCGGCGCGATCTGATCCGTTGCGGCGCTTTTTTTTGACGGACGCGTTCAGGGAATAATCGGCGCGGGAGCGCCGGAGCGCGGCGCGGATGGTCAGCCATTTCATAATCGGGTCCTCTCTTTTCTCAAGGGATTGCTTGTTATTTGACGAGTCGTTTAATCGGCGAAATCCTCGTAATCCCCGCCCGCCGCAGCGTCAGCGGAGGCGGGCGCGGCTCATTTTTTATCCTTGGGCCGGGCCAAGGCCAGGGCCAGCAGCTTCAGACAGAGATCGGGAAAGCTGATCCCCGCCGCCGCCGCCGCCCGGGGGAAGAGGGACTGATCGGTGAATCCCGGGATGGTGTTCACCTCCAGCACGCTGGGGACGCCGTCCCTCCCCAGAATGATGTCGACGCGCGAGTAGGCGTAGCAGCCGAGCGCCCGGTGAGCCCTCTCGCCCGCCTCCTGGACCAGCCGGTAGCGTTCGGCGGGAAGGGGATCGAGGAGGCTGTAATCGGTCAGCCCCGGCGTGTATTTCGCCTCGAAGCTGAAATGGCCTTCACGCGGAGCGATCCGGACCACGGGCAGGGCTTTCTCCTCGAGGACGGCGACGGTCAGCTCCTCGCCGGGAAGGAATTTCTCGACCAGGATGTCCGCGTCATGCCGGCGGGCCTCCCGGCAGGCGCGGCGGTATTCCTCCGCGCCGTCGACAACGGAGAGGCCGATGGAGGAGCCTTCCGAGGAGGGCTTGACCACCACCGGTCCGGGGAATGGAGGATCGCCGATCTCCTCCCCGCCGCCGATCACCCGTCCGGGGGGCACGGCGATTCCGGCCGCGATGAAACGGCGGCGGGCAAGAATTTTGTTGAGGGCGAGCCGGCTCGCTTCCACGCCCGAGCCGGTGTAGGGGATCCCCCGTTCCTCGAGCAGGGCCTGGACCTGGCCGTCCTCGCCGAAGCGCCCGTGGAGGGCGATGAAGGCGATGCCCGGCCGCACCGCGGCGAGACCGGCGGCCACCTCTTCCCGCTCGCCGATTTCCACCACGGTCATCCCCCGGGAGCGGAGGGCGGTGGAGACCGCCCGGCCGGTCTTGAGCGAGATCTTCCGCTCGGCCGAAGGTCCGCCCATGAGGACGGCCACGGTCAGATTTTTCAGTTCATCAAACATATGCGCTGGAGCCGGGACATTGTCCCGGTTCGGATTATAGATTGCCGGCTATGGGTTTGAGATTTCAGATTTCAGATTTGAGATCCGAGATCAGAGATGCGGGATTCACTTTCTGAGATTTAGTTTCGGAAATTTCCGTTTGAGCCTTTCGGCGATCCGGGGGACCAGATTCCCGATGTCCCCCGCCCCCATGACCACGATCGCGTCGCCGGGCTGCGCCGAGGAGACCGCCCTCTCCACGATCTCCTCCCGCCCGAGGAGAAGCGCGTCGCCGCGCCCCCGCTCGACGAGTTCCTTGAGGAGAAGAGCGGAGTCGATTCCCGGCCGCGGCTTCTCGAAGGCGGGATAGACCTCGGCCAGGATCAGGCGGTCGGCGGCGAGCAAAGCGGAGGCAAGAGAGGGGGCGAAGCGCTCCAGGCGGGTGTAACGGTGGGGCTGGAACACGCAGCAGAGGCGTCCCCCGACGGCCGGGCGCAGAGCCGAGAGCGCGGCGGCCACCTCCGCCGGGTGATGAGAGTAATCCTCCACCAGCAAAACCTCCCCCCGGGCCGCCGTCTCCAGCCGCCGTTTCACGCCGCGAAAACCGGCGAGGGCGGCGGCGGCGGACGAGAAGGGAACGCCGATCTCCAGGGCCAGGGCGAGAACGGCCAGGGCGTTCAGGACGTTATGCCGCCCCCAGAGACCGAGGCTGATTTCCCCCAGATCGCCGCCGTCCTTTTCCGCCCGGAAGACGGATCCCGCGGGAGTGAAACGGATATCCTTCGCTCTCACCGACACCCCCTCCCCTTCGCCGTAGAGGATCGCTCGGCGGGCCGAGGGCAGAAGAGCGCGCAGACGGGCGTCGTCACCCCAGGCGATCACGCCCCCGGAAGGCGGAAGGCGGTCGAGGAAGGCGGAGAAGGAGGCGTAGAGCGATTCCCAGGAGGGATAGCGGTCGACATGGTCGAGATCGAGGTTGACGATCACCTCCCAGGTCGGGGAGAGGCGCCGGAAGGATCCGTCGCTTTCGTCCGCTTCCGCCACCAGCCATTCTCCGTCCGCCCAGGCGCCGTTGCCGGGAAGACCGATCGGATCGCCGCCGATCGCATAGGATGGGCGGAGCCCCGCTTGGGAGAGAACCCAGGAGAGGAGCGCGCTGACGCTGGTCTTGCCGTGGCTCCCCGCCACCGCCACCGTCCGTTTGACGGCGGTCAGGGCGGCCAGAAGCTCGGAACGGTGAAGAACGGGAAGAGAGCGCGCGCGGGCGGCGGCGAGCTCGGGATTGTCCGGAGGCACCGCCGAGGAGTAGATCGCCCGGTCAGCCCCCCGGAGATGGCGCGGAGAGTGGCCGCGGGCGATGACCGCTCCCCGAGAGCGGAGACGGACGGAAGGGGGAGAGTCCCTGAGGTCGGATCCGGTCACCCGGAAACCCAGGTCGAGCGCGATCGCGGCCAGAGCGCTCATGCCCGCGCCGCCGATCCCGATGAAATGAAGAGAGCGGACCGCAGGATCGTTAAACAGCTGTCGGGCGATGTCCTCTTTCGTTCCCATGTCTATTCAGGCCATAAATTCGAAATCCGAAATTCGGATTTATCGGTTTTCTTTTATGGCTTCTTCGATCAGATCGAGAATCTTTTTCGCGCCATCGTCGTGGGCGAGCTTTCGGGCGGCTCTCCCCATCCGTTCCAGCCGCTGGTCGTCCTCAAGAAGGCGGATCACGGTCTCGATCAGGAGCTTCGGAGTCCAGGCGCCCTGCTCGGCCGCGATCGCCGCCCCCCGTTCCTGGAAATAGGCGGCGTTCTCGGCCTGATGGCCGTCCCGGGCGAAGGGATAGGGAACGAGTATCGACGGCAGCCCCCAGTGCGCCGCTTCGGCCAGGGTCAGGGCCCCGGAACGGGCGATCAGAAGATCGGCCCGGCCATAGAGCCAGCCCATCCGGTCGCGGGAAGGCCAGACCTGGGCCCGGATCCCGCAGGAGCGGTAGGCGTCGCGCACCTCGTTCTCCTCCCGCGGCCCGCTCAGATGCAGAATCTGAATCCGGTAGGCCCATTCCCTCCAGAGGGGAGCGCTTTCGATCATCAGGCGGTTCAGGAAATGGGCGCCCCCGGATCCCCCCATCACCAGGAGAGTAAAAATCCCGGCGGCGAAGGACCATTCCGCGTCAAGGGTCTCGGGCCCGCGCTCCGCCGCGGCCGGGAGAATCGGGTTCCCCGTGACCGACTGCCTCCCGCCCTTGAGTTTCCCCCGGGACAGGGGAAAGCCCAGGGCCGTCCGCCGCGCGAAACGGGAGAGAAGAACGTTCGCCCGGCCGGGGACGGTGTTCTGCTCATGCAGAACCACCGGGATCTTGAGGCTCACCGCCGCCAGCACCGCCGGAGCGGAGACGAATCCTCCCAGTCCCAGAATCGCCTCCGGGCGAAAGCGGGCCAGCACCCTCCGGCTCTTCCGGAAACCGGCCAGGTTCGAGAGGAGCCAGCGGGGAGAGCGTCCGAAGATCCCTCCGGCCAGGGGGGCGGCGGGCAGGCGGACGCAACGGCAACGACTGAGCCTTTCCCCGAAGGAGGAAGGATCGCGCGGGGAGAGGAAGAAGAGGGACTCCGATCGGGAGTCCTTCTCCAGTTCCTCCGCCACCGCCAGTCCGGGGATGAGATGGCCGCCGCTGCCGCCGCCCGCCAGAGCGAGTCTCACGCACAAACCTCCTTCAGCTTCTCTATCCGGACGGCCTCGGTCAGGCGCTGATAGTAGCGGCAGTTGGCGAAGGTGCTTTCGCAGTAGCTCCGGAGCTTCGGGATCGGAACCGCCGCCAGCGAAGCGATGATGAAACACTCGTCCCGATGGGGACATCCCAGGTGACTGCTCATGACTCTTCCTCCTTTTCCGGCCGGCGATCGAAATCGCGGCCGCTGGTCCGCCGTTTCCGGCGGGATTATTTTTCCGAGGCGATGAGCTTCCTGCCTCGCGCATAGATCAGACGACGAGCCGCCCAGCGCACGGGATCGCGCCGGCGCGGATCGATGAGATGCCGGCAGGGCGGCCGGGAACGATGGAAAGCGATATTGCTGAGCACGCCCAGCGCCAGACAGGACGAGATCAGGTTGGAGCCTCCGTAGGATATAAAAGGCAGGGGAAGGCCCTTGGTCGGCAGCAGCCCGGAGGCGACGCCCATGTTGACGAAGGCCTGCATGACGATCATGGCGGTGATCCCGGTCGCCAGGAGCTGGCCGTAGAGATCGGGGGCGGAGCGGGCGGTGGAATAACCGAGCCAGAGGAGAAGGAGGAAGAGGAAGACCAGCGCCGAGGCGCCCAGGAAACCCAGTTCCTCCCCCATGATGGAGAAGATGAAATCGGTGGAGGAGGCGGGCAGATAGAAGAGCTTCTGGCGGCTCTCGCCCAGGCCGACCCCGCCGATCCCCCCCGACCCCAGGGCGATCAGGGACTGGATGATCTGGAATCCGCTCCCCTGCGCGTCGGCCCAGGGATCGAGGAAGGCCAATATCCTTTTCCTCCGGTAGGCGACGCGGAAGACCAGCAGGTAGAGGGCGGGGAGACAGAGGAGGGCGGAGAGAACGAGGTATCCGATCCGGATCCCGGCCACGAAAATCATGACCGCCCCCGCGAAAATCATACTGACCGCCGTCCCCAGGTCCGGCTGGAGAAGAACCAGCCCCGCGAGCAGAACGGTGGCCGCCGCCGGAGGGAGGAAGCCCCGGACCAGGCCGGAGGCCTCCTCCTGCCGACGAGAGAGGAGATCGGCCAGATAGGCGATCAGAAGATATTTCGCCAGCTCCGAAGGCTGCAGCCCGATCCATCCCGCCCGGATCCAGCGTTGGGCGCCGCCCGCCGACGTCCCCAGGCCGGGGACGAGGACCGCGGCCAGGACGACGACGGCGCTGACCACGCACCAGCGGGACCAGCGGCGATAGCGATGGTAGTCCCACCGCCGGGCGAGCAGGAAGACCAGGATCCCCAGTCCCATCCAGAACCCCTGGCGCTTCAGATAATAAAGGCTGTCGCCGTAGGCCTCCCGCGCCCCGGAGGAGCTGGCGCTGTAGATCATGAGCGCGCCGATGGCGAGCAGTCCGGAGAGGAGCAGGAAGATCGCCGCCGTGATCGGAATCCCCTTCATAAATATGGTCTATGGGTTAGGGCCAGGTTATTGGTCTGGTCGATGGGAGAGGTCCCTGGTGGAAGCGGCCAGCGCCGGCCGCCACTATCGACCTCACCCATCTACCAAACCCACTTCTTAACCCTAACCATCGTTATTTCCCTGGGTGAGAAGGGACGATCAGTTTCTGCCCGATCGAGATCTTCCGGGGATCGGAGATGGAATTGGCCTCGATCAGTGTCTTCACCGGGATGCCCAGGCGACGGCTGATCGCGGTCAGGGTGTCGCCTTTTTTAACTGTGTAGGTCTCGTCCGCCGCCGCCGGCGCGGCGGGAGCGGCCGCCGCTTCCGCGGGAGCAACCGCCGCCGGGGCGGGGGTCGGCTCCGGGAGGGAAGCTCCCCCGGGAGGGAGCGCCGCCGCGCCGCCTTCCGCCACGTGGCGGGACTGTGACTGCTCGGGGAGCGTCTCCCCCGGTATGAAGTCCCCTCCCGGCTCCGCCGCCGTCTCTTCGTCCACCGGCGCGCCCGCACGATTGCATCCCCCGATCAGCGTCCAGACCAGAGCGATCGCCGCGCAGGAGAGCGTCACCCCCACGATCATTTTCACCCGATTCATCTCTTCACTCCTTTCGCCCGGAGAATCCGGGCAAATGCTTTTCCCCGTTCCTCATAGTTCGCGAACATGTCGAAACTGGCGCAGGCCGGCGCGAGCAGAACGACGTCGCCCGTGTGCGCGGCGGCGGCGGCCCGGTCGACCGCATCTCGGAATCCGGACGCGGCCGCGATCGGGACCCGCCCTTGGAGGGCGCGGGCGATCTTCCCGCGGGATTCACCGACCAGCACCGCCAGACGGACCCTTCCTCCGGCCGCTCTCCGCAGAGGCCGGAAATCGAAATTCTTGTCCCTCCCCCCCGCGATCCAGACGATCGGAGACGAGAAGGCGCGCAGGGCCGCGATCGCCGCGCCGGGGTTGGTGGCCTTGGAATCGTTGACATACTCGATCCCGTTCAATCTCCCCACCCGCTCCAGCCGGTGAGGGAGACCGCGAAAGGACCGTATCGTCCGGCCCAGGGAACTCGGAGCGACGCCGGAGAGGAGGGCGGCGGCGGCGGCGGCCAGCAAGTTGTTCAGGTTGTGGCGGCCGGAGAGAGGGAGGCGGTCGAGCGGACAAATCCGGCGCGCCTTCCCCCCCCACCGGCATTGGATCCAGCCCTTCTCCACCCAGACCGGATCCTTCCTCGCCCCCCAGGTGAGGACGCGCGCGCCGGAGGGGAGAAAGGGGCGGAGGCGGGCGAGGAGGCGGGGAGCGATCAGGGCGACGTCCGGCGGCCGCAAATTCCGAAAGAGGTTCGCCTTGGCCCCGAGATAGGCGGCGAGGGTGGGATAGCGGTCGAGATGATCGGGGGAAAAATCGAGAAAGAGCGCGATCCGGGGGCGGAAGGACTCGACCGTCTCCAGCTGAAAGGAGGAGACCTCGACCACCGCCGCCCGAGCCTTCCCCGGACGCAGCGCCGCCCGGGAGAGGGGATAGCCGATGTTGCCGGCGAGCAGGCATTTCCTCCCGGCGTCTTCGAGCATGCGGGCGATCAGGGTGACAACGGTCGATTTGCCGTTGGTCCCGGTCACCGCGATCAGGTCCAGGGAAAGATAACGGGACGCCAGCTCCATCTCCCCGATCACCTGGACGCGACGTTCGTTCGCTCCCCGAATCCAGGGATGGGAAAGGGGGATCCCCGGCGACGCCACCATGAGGTCGCAGCGGTCCCCTTTTCTCCAGCCGGCCGATTTTCCCCGGCGCCAGGAGACGCCGCGGGAGGACAGGCGGGCCAGGAGGGCCGATCGTCCCCTCCCCGCCCCCTGGTCCCAGACCGTGACCAGGGCGCCCTGGCGGCGGAGCAGGAGCGCCGCGGCTTCCCCCGAGAGGCCGCCGCCGAGAACGACGACATTTTTTCCGGCCAGGTCGCTCATCTGATTTTCAGCGTCCCCAGGCCGATCAGGGCGCAGATCACCGCCCAGATCCAGAAGCGGACGGTGATCCTGCTCTCCGGCACCCCATTGATCTCGAAATGGTGATGCAGGGGGGACATGGCAAAGATCCTCTTCTTGAAACACTTGAAGGAAACGACCTGCAGAATGACCGAGAGCGCTTCCACGACAAAGACCCCGCCGACGATGGCCAGGGAGAGCTCCTTCTTGATCAGGATCGAGACCATCCCCAGCGCTCCCCCGCAGGCGAGCGCTCCGGTATCCCCCATGAAGACGACCGCGGGATGGCAGTTGAACCAGAGGAAACCAAGGGACGCACCGCCCAGGGCCGCGCAGAAGACGGCGAGCTCGCCCGCCCCCGGGATGTACAGAATCTGAAGGTAGCCGGCGAAGGCGGCGTGGCCGGTGACATAGGCCAGGACCGCGAAGGCGAGCGAGGCGATCCCCAGGCAGCCCACGGCCAGGCCGTCGAGTCCGTCGGTCAGATTGACCGCGTTGGTCGTCCCGACCAGGACGAGAACGGTGAAAGGGATGGCGAAATAACCGAGGTCGGCCACCAGCGGCTGCTTGTAAAACGGGATGGAGAGCTGTCCGGCCCACTCGCGGGTTTCCGGGTGATGCATGAGGACGAGGGAGACCGCGAAGCCGACCAGGACCTGCCCCAGGAGCTTGATCCTTCCCGGCAGCCCCCGCTTTTGGGTCCGGAGCTTGAGCCAGTCGTCGATCAGCCCGATCAGGCCGAGAGCGAGCGTGGAGAGGACGATCACCTGGATCTGCAGGCTGTTCAGGCGGGCCCAGCAGAGGACGGAGAGCATGACGGAGAAGAGGATGATCACGCCGCCCATGGTCGGCGTCCCTTCCTTGCCCTTGTGGATCTCGTAAATTGCCTGGTGATGGCGGCCGTGGCGGATCTTCTCTCCGACTTTCAGGTCCTTGAGCTTTTGGATGATCCTCCCGCCGAAAAGGAGAGTGAGGAGGAAAGCCATGATCGCGGCGGCGGCGGCCCGAAAGGTGATATAGCGGAAGATGTTGAAGCCGAACCAGGCCTCCCGCAGGGGATAGAGCAGGTAATAGAACATCGTTCACTCCTTCTCCGTTTCTTCCGTCCCTTTCCGCGAGCGGACGATCCCGTCCAGGACCTTCTCCGCCGCGGCCCACTCCTCATCGCTCCAGTGGGAATGGGTGATGGCGAAAAGACCGGCGCGATCGTAGGCGAGGCGGTCGTCGTCCTCGTTCCCGATCGCGCAGACGATATCGAAATCCTTTTTCAGACCGGCGATCTCCCGGGACTTGAAATCCAGGCCGGGCTCGGAGGGATCGGTCCGGTGGATGACCTTCGCCCCCCGGGGAAAACCGTTTTGCTCCAGCCACCAGACCGTGGTCGAGCGATAACGGGCCTGGCGCTTGCTCAAATAAATGACGGCGAGCCCCTCCTTCTCCTCCCGGGAGATGACCTCGGCCGCCCCCGCCAGCGGCACTTTCCGGGCAATCCGCCGCCGGTAGTGGGAGTCGGTGATGGTGGAGTCAATGTCCACGACTAGGGCCAACGGCTTATCCGCGCATCCGCAAACGTCGATCAGAGCGAGGGCGGCGAGACCGAAAACCCGGATTTTCATCGTCCTCTCCTGGGGAGAGCGGTGGAGAGCTGGTCCGCCAGTTCCTCCAAAGCCATGATCCGCGACCCCTTGATCAGAACGGCGTCGCCGGGGGCGACCATCCTCCGGAGGGCGGCCAACGCCTCCGAGCGGCCGGAGCAGGATGCGACGACCCCCTCCCCCGCGCCGGCTGCCTCCGCCCCGGCCGCGGCCAGGCGGGAGAGCGGCCCCACGAAGACCAGGCGGTCGAGTCCGGAGGCGGCAAGCTCCGCCCCCCAGCGGCGGTGCTCGCGGGAGGCGAATCTCCCCAGCTCGTTCATGTCCCCGCTGACCATGATCCTTTTCCCGGCGACCGGAAGCGTCCGGAAGGCCGCCAGCGCCGCCCGCATGGAGGCGGGGTTGGCGTTGTAAGCGTCGTTGATGATCCGCGCTCCTCCCGCTTGTCCCGTCTCCCACCTCATCGGGGGAAGCTGGAGGCGCCCGACGGCGCACCGGATCGCCGCCCGGCTCACGCCCAGCCGCTCCGCCAGCGCCGCGGCGGCGAGCAGGTTGTAGACGTTGTGCAGGCCGGGAAGCGGCGAGCGGACCCTCCGGGCAGCGCCCTCCAGGACGAGATCGAAGGCGGCGGACCGCTCGCCCAGTTCGATCCTCTCCGCCCGCACCTGCGCCCAGGGCGAGAGTCCGAAGGTCACCGTCTCTCCGGAGAAACGGCGGGCCAGGGCCACGACCCGGGGATCGTCGATGTTGAGGGCGAGCAGACGGCGGCCGGCGAGCGCGGAGATCAGCTCGCCCTTGGCCCGGGCGATCTCCTCCAGGCTCTTCAACTTTCCCAGATGGGCCGGCCCCACGTTGAGGATCGCCCCGGCCGCGGGTCGGCAGAGACGGGCGAGAGAGCGGATCTCGCCGGGGTGGTTCATCCCCAGCTCGAAGACGGCGGCGCGATGGGAGCGGTCGAGCGCGAGTATGGTCAGGGAGACGCCCAGGCGGTTGTTGAAGCTCTGGGGCGATATCAGCGTGGCCATCGCGGCGCCGAGAAAAGAGCCGAGGAGATTCTTGGTCGTCGTCTTGCCGTTGGATCCGGTCACCGCCACGGCCAGGACGGAGAGGGTCGCCCGGTAGGATCGGGCGAGGCGGACCAGAGCCTCCTCCGCATCAGCGACGCGCAGGAGGGGGCGGGAGCGGACGCTCTCGGGGAGAAGGGAGGCCTTCCGCTCCACGACCGCCGCGCACGCTCCCCGGCGGAAAGCCTCGGAGAGGAAGTCATGGCCGTCGCGCCGGACGCCCGGGAGGGCGAAGAAGAGGTCTCCCCGCTTCACCGTCCGGGAATCGATCGCCGCTCCGGAGATCGCAATTCCGGAGAGGGGCCCGGACCGGACAGCTCCGCACCAGCGGGCGAGGACATTCAGATCAGTCGGATTCATGCACTCATCCGCCTTTCCGCGGTCCGCCCGGGAAACGAGAGAAAATTATTTCGCGCGCCACTTCGCGGTCGTCGAAAGGGATGATCCGATCCCGGAAGATCTGACGGCGCTCGTGGCCTTTCCCGGCGATCAGCACCGTGTCGCCGGGGCGGGCCAGGGACAGCGCCCGTTCGATCGCCTCTCTTCGGTCGAGGACCGCCTCCGCCGTCCGGCCGCTCCCGGAGACGCCGGAGAGAATCTCGCGGACGATCTGAGCGGGATCTTCGCCGCGGGGATTGTCGCTGGTCACGATCACCGCGTCGGCGGCCCGAGCGGCGGCCGCTCCCATCAGCGGCCGCTTGCCCCGGTCGCGGTCGCCGCCGCAACCGAAGACGCAGATCAACCTTCCCCGCCTGAGCTCCCGCAGCGTGGCGAGCGCGTTCTCCAGCGCATCCGGGGTATGGGCGAAATCGACCAGGACCGCGAAGGGCTGCCCGGCTTCGATCCGTTCCAGGCGGCCGGGGATGTTTTCCACCTTCTCCAGGGCGGAAAGCGCCGCCGCCGGATCGATCCCGGAGGCCTCCGCGACCGCCACGGCGGCCAAGGCGTTCAAAACATTGTGCCGGCCGAGGAGGCGGAGGCGGGCGGGCCAGGAGCCGGAACGTCCGACCAGCCGGAAGGCGGAACCGGACTCGTCCGAGCGCAGATCGGCGGCCGAGAGATCGGCCTCCGGCGAGAATCCGTAGGTGATCACCGGTGTCCGGATCTGGGCGCGGTAATGGGCCGAGAGCGGATCCTCTAGGTTCAGGATCGCCCGTTTGGCCTGGGGGTCGCCGGCGCCGAGGTGCAGATCCCGGAAGAGGCGTCCTTTGGCTTCCCGGTACTCGTCCCAGGAAACATGATAGTCGAGGTGTTCGCGGGAGAGGTTGGTGAAGACCGCGGTCTGGAATTCGATCCCCGCCACCCGGTCCTGGTCCAGGGCGTGGGATGAGACCTCCATCATCGCGTGGGTGCAGCCCGACCGCCGCATCTCTTCCAGAAGCTGCTGCAGGCGGGGCGGGGCGGGAGTGGTGAGATCGGAGGGGAGGGACCGCTCCCCCACCTGGTAGACGATCGTCCCGATGAGGCCGGTCCGGAAACCGGCCGCCTCCAGAATCGCCCGGGCGAGGAAAGCGACGGTGGTCTTGCCGTTGGTCCCGGTCACCCCGATCGCTCTCAGCTTGCGGGCGGGGTGGCCGAAGAACTCGTTGCTGAGCAGGGCCAGGGCGAGGCGCGGCCGGTCGACCCGGACCTGGGGGATTTTATCGTCGACCACCCGGAAGAACTCCCGGACCACCAGCCCGGCGGCCCGCCGGTCGAGCGCCTCGGAGATGAAGTCGGCGCCGTCCCGCTTCAGGCCGTTGAGGGCGAAGAAAAGGTCCCCCTCCTTCACCTCGCGGGAATCGGCGGCGATCCCCCGGATCTCCGTCTCCAGACTCCCCCGGGAGGCGATCGGGGAGATTTCCCGGATCAGGTCCTTGAGTTTCACAGGAAAAGCTCCGGCTCGGACGGCGCCAGGCCCAGCCGCTGGATCACCTTCTCCGCCACCTTCCGGAAGGCGGGGGCGGCCACCACGCCGCCGTAGTACTGCGGATGGGGCTCGTCCACCACCACCAGGATCGCCGCCCGCGGGGCCGCGGCGGGGAAAAGGCCGATGAAGAGGGCGACGAATCGCTTGTGGGAGTAGGTCCCGTCGGGATCGATCTTCTGGGCGGTCCCGGTTTTTCCCGCCACGTCGTAGCCGGGAACGGCGGCCAGGCGGCCCGTTCCCTCCGCGTCGACCACCGTGCGCATCACCCGGAGCATCTTGGCGGCGGTGGAGGCCGAGACCGACCGTCCCCGCTCTTCGACGGGATAGCGCTGGACGACCTCGCCGTTGGTCTTCTCGATCCGGTCCACCAGCCGGGGCCGGAGGAGTATCCCGCCGTTTCCCAGCGAGCAATAGGCGGAGAGCAGGCTGATCGGCGTCACCGCCACTTCATGTCCCATGGTGATCCGGCTCAGGGAGGAGCCGGACCAGGAACGGGGAGGGGTGAGACGGCAGGAGACCTCTCCCGGAAGATCGATGCCGGTCCGTCCGCAGAATCCGAAGGCGCCGAGGCCTTGATACATGGCTTCCCCGGAGATCAGCATCCCCACCTTGGCCATCCCGATGTTGCTTGAGTACTGGATGATCTCGGCGAAGGTCAGGATCCCGTATCGGTCGTGGTCGTGGAGGGTGAAGCGGGCGGTCCGGAAGATGCCGTTTTCGCAATCGAATTCGGTGTCCAGGTCGACCATCCCCGCCTCCAGGACCGCGGACCCGGGGAAAACCTTGAAGGTGGAGCCCGGCTCCAGGATGTCCGCGACCGCGCGGTTGCGGCGCTGGTCGGCCAAGACGACGGAATATCCGTTGGGATCGTAATCGGGATGATTGGCCATGGCCAGGACATCGCCGCTCTGGGGGTCCATGACCAGGATGGTCCCGCCCAGGGCGTTGTTCTCGGTCACCGCCGACTCCAGCTCCTCCTCGGCGATCTCCTGGATCACCTCGTCGACGGTCAGGACCAGGTTCACCCCCTCCACTGGATCGAGACCGGGGTGGCGGAGCCAGAAGGCCTCCCGCTGACGGGAATCCTTCTCGGTCACCCGCCAGCCGGGCCGGCCCTTGAGACGGTCGTTGAAGAAAAGCTCCAGCCCCTCCCGCCCTTCCCCGTCGAGATCGGCGTGACCGAGGACCGTCCCCAGGAAACGGCCGCGGGTATAGACCCGCTTCATCTCCTTCTCGATCCAGACCCCCGCCAGGGCGAGCGCGGAGGCCGCGGCCTCTTCGGTTTCGCTCAGATGCCTTTTCACGCGCAGGTAGCGGCCTCCGGCGCGCAGTTTCTCCTCCAGCGGATCGGGGGAGAGGCCGAGCACCCGTCCCAAGCTGACCGCGGTCAGCCGCGGGTCGGCGATCAGGGAGGGATCGACCGCCAGGGAGGGGCTCTCCACGCTCATCGCCAGGACGCCGCCGCCGGCGTCGAGGATGCGACCGCGCCGCGGAGGGAGACGGGTGATCCGCCGATGGAGCTCCTCGGCCAGAAGGACATACTTCCCGTGGGAAACGCCTTGCAGGTAAAAAAGCCGCCCGAGCAGAGCGCCGCCGCCGAGAACGAAAAGTGCGAAAAGCGCGGTGAGCCGCGCGCTGTGAGATCTGCCGATCATGCCTCCGCTCACGTCCGGCCGGTCAGCGAGCCGCGCTCGCGATCACCGCCGCCGCGGGCGGAACGCCGGCCGAATCCTTTTTCACCCGGACAATCTGATCCTCCCGGGGCAAGGCCATGGCCAGTCCTCTTTCCCCGAGCCGCGACTTGATCGCCCCCGGAGACTTCAGCTGTTCCAGATGGACCTGCGTCAGCTCCGCCTGCTCGCGGAGTTCGGTCCGGTAGGCCTCCTGCTCTTTCAAGCGGCAGCTCGCCTCCACCACCTGGTTGTGGTAGCGAAGGTAGAGGAACCCGAGAACGAATCCCGCCGCCACCAGCACCCAGCCGCCCCGGATTACGATATGCCCATGGTCGCCGGCGTTCAGCATGTCTCCCTCTCTTTTTTCACCGCCGCCCGCAGACGGGCGGAGCGGCTGCGCGGGTTGCTTCTTTCTTCCTCCCGGGATGGGCGGAGGGGTTTCTTGGTCAGAAGCTCGGCCGTCCCCTCCTGCTTCCAGGAGCGCAGGGTCCTCTTCACGATCCCGTCTTCCAGGGAATGGAAGGAGATCACGCAGATCCTTCCCCCGGCCCGAAGCAACGACCAGGCGGCGGGGAGAGCTTTCCTGAGCTCCTCGAGCTCCCGGTTGAGGGTGATGCGCAAGGCCTGGAAGGTCCGGGTGGCGGGATGGATGCGGCCGCGGCCGGGCACGGAATGCGCGATCAGAGCGGCGAGTTCGGTGGTCCCGGCGATCGGTCCCCGGGACCGCTCCCAACCGATCGCCCGGGCGATCCTTTTCGCCCAGCGCTCGCCGCCGAGATCCCGGATGATCCGCTCCAGATCGGGAACGGGAAGGCGGTTGACCAGGTCGGCGGCGGTCCGGGCTTCCCGTCGGTCCATCCGCATGTCCAGAGGACCGGCCCCCCGAAAGCTGAAGCCCCGGGCGGGATCGAGGAGCTGGCGGGTGGACACGCCCAGATCGAAGAGGAAGGCGTCGGCGCGGTCGAGGCCGAGACCGGCCAGAAGGGCGGGGACCTCGGAAAAGGATCCTCGCGCCAGCGCCACCCGACTGCCGGAAAAATTCATCGTCCTGTCCCGGGCGCGGGCCAGAGCCTCGTCGTCCCGGTCGATGCCGACCAGCGTTCCTCCGGGGCTGATCCGTTCGAGAAACGCCGCGGCGTGCCCCCCCTCCCCCACCGTGCAATCGACGATCACCTGCCCGGGGCGAGGGTCGAGGCAGGCGATCGTCTCCCGGAGCATGACCGGGAGATGCCCAAATTCCGGCGCCGGTCTATCGGCTGCGCCGTCCACCTTTGACCTTGGGAATCCTGAACCTGACCGAAAGAGTGCGGCAGGGTTTCAGAGACTTGCTCAAACTCAACAGATCGATCAAACTTCTCGATATCGTCTTCATGCCTCGCGCCCCTCGCTTTCTTATTCCACCAGTTTTTCCGCGATTTCTTCGTAACGGTTGGCGGCATCCTCCTGGTACTTCCGCCAACCCTCCGGCGACCAGATCTCGAAACGGTCGGAGACCCCGATCACCATCGCCTCCTTGCCCAACCCCGCGAAATCGATGAGATGCTGGGGGAGGTTGATCCTCCCCTGCCGATCGCTGATCGCTTCGGACGCGCCGGAGAAGAAGATCCGGTTGAAGGCTCGGCCGTCGGTCTTCAGCGGGTTGAGATCGCTGATCCTGGCCTGCCATTTTTCCCACTCTTCCTTCGGGAAAACGGCCAGGCATTTGTCCAGCCAATGGGTGACGAAAAACTTCTGGCTTTCCTGGACCCGGAAGCGGGCCGGTATGAAGATCCGGCCTTTGTCGTCGATGGTATGTTTGTAGGTTCCGACGTACATGAATCACCACTTTCCACCACTTTTCACCACTACGCGCTATATTATTGCCACCCCCGCACCCTGTCAACAGAAAAATCAGATATTTTTTGCCTATCCGGGAAGGGGGGGGAAAACAAGGGAAACCGGGGGAACAAGGGGAAAGGGGAAGGAAGGAAAAAATTCCGGCGGTCTCCCCGTCACGGGGAAACCGCCGGAAATATTCGGGTACCGGACGATAAGCCGAATTCTGTTCCGCCCCCGCCGAAAGCGGCGAGGACGGCGATGGTCATCTCTCTGATGCGACCTACCCGGACCTCAAACGGCGCGGGCCACGCCTCGGTCCTGTTTGGCCTTGCTCCGGGCGGGGCTTGCCGTGCTCCCTCGATTGCTCTCGGGACGGTGCGCTCTTACCGCGCCTTTTCACCTTTGCCTCCCCGATCTTGCGATCGGGGATCGGCCGTGTGTTTTCTGTGGCGCTATCCGTGTCCCGCGGCTTACGACGCGGGACCCCCCGATTGACTCGGGGCGCCCTGCCCTGCGGAGTTCGGACTTTCCTCCCCGATCGCGCCTTACGGCGCGATCGGGGCGACCATCTGTCCGGCACCCGAAAATAAACAGTGATCAGTGAACGGTAAAACCAAAAGCAGCGATCAGTATCTGAAATCCGAGAACCACTTCCCCGCTCAGGATTTCTCGGGAAGGTAGATCAGCCGTCCGCAGTTTTCGCAGTATAGGATCCGCTCGTCCTTGTGCAGATCGTTCAGGATCTGAGCGGTCAGCCTCATGTTGCATCCCTGGCACGAATCGTTGACCACCGCCACCAGCGCCCGGTGGGGCTTGTTCCGGAAGATGCGGTCATACTTGTCGTGCAGGTCGGGATCGAGCGCCGCCTCCACTACCTTACGGTTCTTCGCCACCGCGGCCTGGTCGCCTTCGATCCGGCTGAACTCCTGCCGGGCCTTGGCCTCGGCTTCCTCGAGCCTCTTCCGGGAGTCCGCGATCTTCCGCTTCTCTTCTTCCAGCCGGCCCGCCTCTTCTTCTTCCTCCTCCATGACCAGAAGATCCTTCTCCTCGAGCATCCGGATATCGGCCCGGATCCCGGCGATTTCGTGGAGGAGAGCCTGATACTCCTTGTTGTTCTTTATCTGCAATAGCTGCTGCTCGAATTTGACGATCTTTCCCTTCTTCTCTTCGATCTGCAGGTCGATCTCCTTGATCTTCGATCGCTCCTTCAGCACCCGCTCCCGCTCCCCGGCCGCCGCCCGCTCTTTTTCGGCGATCTCTTCCCGAAGAGAGGCGATCGCCGCGTCCTGGGCTTCCCTCTCCTGCCGGAGATCGCGAGCCCGAATGTCCAGCTCCTGGAGGCGGAGCAGAGTCCTGAGATCGTCTCTCATATTACATATTTCCTTCGGAAATATTCAAGGTCGATCCCCGATCGAAAACTGGTTCCATCGCCATGATTCCCCAAATTCTCTTTCGCGGGATTCCCATAAAAAATCGCCCGCGATTTTTTATGGGCGATACAGGACTCGAACCTGTGACCCCTTGGGTGTGATCCAAGTGCTCTAACCAGCTGAGCTAATCGCCCCAACCAATGCCCGAATGCCGCATCAAACACCGCAACCCTCCCGATGAAATCGGGATGCTCTAACCAGCTGAGCTAATCGCCCGAAATATTTCCTGACGGAAATATTTCGGAAAATCTCCTTCCGTCAGGCCTTCTTGATTACACTACGGGATACGCAGAGCAATGTCAATAGACAGGCCCGGGAAAGCCGAGCCCATTCGCGAAATTCGTAGTTAAATTGCCCCCGCCGGAACCAGTGTCAGGACCGCGACTTCGGGCGGGCAGTTGATCCGTACCGGCGGGGAGATCACGCCCACGCCCCGGGAGACGAAGACCGGGCAACGCGGCCCCCGAACCAGACCGGCCCGATATTTCTGTCCGCAGGACGAGGGGAGC
>CAZKCI010000090.1:0-2334 GCA_964551475.1 uncultured bacterium
CGCTATCTTCCGGCCATCATCAAGTATGTGGTCGGCGAGAAACGTTACCAGGTTCTATCTCGGCTTGAGCACGGATAGGCCGGTCCCCGGCGATTTCAGCGGAACGGGAAAATGGGAAGGCGGTGTCTTCCGTCCCTCCTCCGGGATGTGGTCTGTTCGGAATGTAACTCGGGTCTACCTGGGGAAGACGGATGATTGGGCGCTCCCGGCGGACTATGACGGTAACGGTGCCGATGACGCCGGCATCGTCCGGGACTCGACGGGGATGTGGTCAGTCCGGAATCTGACTAGGGTGTACTTCGGAGGAACGGGAGACGTTCCGGTTACGCGGTAAAATACAGTCCGGGTGGAAGATAAGGGCAGCCCTCGTTGGTGACGGAGGCTGCCCTTTTTCCCAGTAACCAAACAGCTACTATCGGGAAGGTTTTCTTGGGGGTTCTTGAAAAATCAAGGGGGCATGTGGGGAAACCAAACCCGCCGCAAGACCAGGGGAGCGAGGGCGTTGTCAGGCCCGTCCCCCACGGGCTTGTCCCGTGGGAACGAACGATCAGAGATAGGATCGCCGCCCCCCTCCCCCTTTCCCCCTCCCCCCGCTCTTCGCGGGGGGAGGGGGCTGGGGGTGAGGGGCTCATTTTCTTACCTCCGATTTTTCCGTCCCACGGCACAAGGCCGTGGGGACGGCCGGCGGGGGAAGGGATCGCAGCCCCGATTCTCACATTAGGGATTCACCGTGCAAAGGGGACGGATTCGCGCAATAATCCCGCCGACAACCATGAGACGATTGGCCAGAAACATCCTACTCGCTGGGTTCGCGCTTCTCGCCGTTCCTCCGCTCCTGCCCGCCCTGGAGAACGAGGTCCTCTTCGGAACCTACGTCGACACGCTGCGCAACCTGGAGACCCGGGGCGGAACCTTCTCCTACCGGCTCTGGCTCTCCGACTGGCAGGAACCCGCGGACATCCCCTTCTCCCTTCTCTATCCGCGCCCGCTCGTCTGGGGCGTCGAGGCGGGCGCCGGACGGGTGTATGAGCCGGAGAGCGCCTGGGAAGGCTCGCTCTGCCTCCTCCTCAAAATCGAGGGGGATATTACTCGCGACCTCGGCGCCTTTCTCCTGGCCGCCGGCGGCGGGTCCTACTCCGATGCCTCTTACGAACGCATGTCCGAGCCCATGAACTTCTGCATCCGCGCGGCGGCGGGGATCCGTCTGGAACGCCTCATCCTCCAGGGAACCTACGAGCACCGCTCCAACGCGGGGATCGAACAGCCCAACCGGGGGCTGGACGTGCTTCTGGCATCCATGGGATTTCGATTTTAAAGATGCCACCTTGTATGTAGGCCCGATCTCCGCCTGCGCGCTCCGCGCTACGGCGGACAAGTGCGATCGGGCGCGACGGACTCGGCCGACGGTTCACAGAACCGGCCTACAATCTCAGCGGACGAAACCCCTTGTTTTCATATTTCCAAATTTTTATATTTCCATGACCACGATGAGAGAAAAAACGGTCAAAAAGCGCTCGGTCTTCACCGGCCCCTTCTTCACGCTCCGTGAGCACCTGGTCCGTCTTCCCGCCGGAGAGAAGAAGCGCCGCTATATCCTGGAACACCCCGGCGCGGTCGCCGCGGTCGCCCTTTTCCCGGGAGACCGCGTCCTCCTGGTCCGGCAATTCCGCAAGGCGCTGGAGCGGGAGACGCTGGAGATCCCGGCGGGCAAGATGGAGCGGGGGGAAAAACCGGCGGACACGATGCGGCGGGAATTGATGGAGGAGACGGGCTACCGGGCGGGAAAGCTGAAGCTTCTGGTCAGCTACTATCCCACGCTGGGGATGAGTACGGAGATCATCCACGTCTATCTCGCCCGCGACCTCAGGCGGGCGAAAGCGGCGGCCCGGGACGAAGCGGCGATCGACGCCGTCCTCCTGCCCCGCCGGAAAGTGGAAGAGATGATCCGCACGGGGAAGATCCGCGACTCCAAGACGATCATCGGCCTCTGGGCCCTCCGTCTCGGCAAAAAATTTAACCGCGAATAACGCGCGAATAAAACGCGAATAGGCTTGGCCTGACTCGGCGATACAACTACGAATATCGCGAATTTTGCGAAGGTCTCGGCTGAGCAAATTCGCGCAATTCGTGTAATTCGTAGTTTGAAATTTGCAGCGAGCCAATGCCGGGTCGATTCGCGCTTTATTCGCGTGAATTCGCGGTTAATTCTTTAGCCGGGACGGGGTCAGTCTTTGATCTCCTTCAGCATGGCCACTTCCTTGCAGTCGGGGAAGTACTGGCAGTTCAGGCAGTCCTGCCAGATCTTGTGGGGGAGCGCCTCCTTGCCGATCTCCC
>CAZKCI010000091.1:0-6248 GCA_964551475.1 uncultured bacterium
CGCTTTGGCTGTTTGGCGGGAACCTTCAGCCCCTCCAGACGCCATATCCTCTCCACCCGCTTGTGGTTCACCCCCCAGCCATCGATACGGAGCAATCCTGTCACACGCCTGTACCCGTAACGACCATACTGTGTTGCCAGCCGGATGATATCCGCCGTCAGACGCTCTTCGTCATCCGCAGGCCTCAGCCTGTACCCCTGGGTCGCTCGCAGGTTGACCCAAGGCCCGGCAGGCCCGCCTTGCGGACACCCCGAGCTCTGTGCGCGCCCTTTCGACCGCCCGGCGCCGCTTCGCCGGGCTCAGAAGTTTCCCGAGGCGGCCTCTTTCAGTATGGCCTTGTCCAGCGACAGGTCGGCCACCAGCTTCTTCAGCCGGCTGTTCTCCTTCTCCAGGTCCTTGAGCCTCCGGGCCTGCTCCACCCTCAGCCCCCCGTATTCCTTCCTCCAGCGGTAGTAGGTTTGCTCGGTAACTTCGATCTTCCGGCAGACCTCACCCATCGCGACTCCCTGGCCAAGCAGGACCTCCGCCTCACGCAGCTTCTGGATGATCTCCTCGGCTTTGTATCTCCTCTTCGTCATCTCCGACCTCCCCTCCGGGTTGTGATCCAGGCTTAAACTCTAACATACAACCTGGACCGGTTTTCGGGGGGCAGGACAGTCGCGGCCTACTGAAAAAGAAGTGGTCAGTGATCGGTCGCCGGGCTATTCGCGCAGATTCGCGTAGATTCGCGGTTAAATATTTAGCCGGCGGGACAACGATCCCACAAAGAACAAATGGATCGCGGCGAGACGCCGCTCCCACAAAAAACAAACTGGATCGCGGCGGGGACGCCGCTCCCACAAAAAGAATGGGACTAGCCTGGATGATGGCCTGCAAAGAAGAAATCACCTGACAAAATCGACCATTATTACGGGTGGGAAGTCCAAATCCGGCTTCAAAGTTGACACGTGTCAACTTTTCGTGTTTTAAACGATTCATAGAAAAATTGGGGACGGACGTGACTTGTTGACTTGATAATGCATGAATTGACAGGAGGGACGGTGTGCATGAATTGACAGGAGGGACGGTGTTAATTTGTTAAAATTCTCCCGCTCCGAAGTACAAAGCAGAGGGAAAACACGAGGGACGAAATGGATCGCGACAGGTCCCGAGGAAGATTTCGGGATGGGGCAAATGTCGCTCCCACAAAAAACATAAACAAACAGGATCGCGGCGGGGACGCCGCTCCCACAATGGGCGAAGAGAAAGAGCGGGCGGGGGTTACAGCTTCATCGCGTAGAGATCGTAATCCGAAGACGCGGTTACCACGGCCTTGACCAAATCCCCCGGACGCATCCCCTCCCCTTCCAGCACCGTGAGCCCGTCGATCTCCGGGGCCCGCCGCCGATAACTGATCACTTCTTTTTCGGCGGGGCGGCGAAAATATCGTTCAGCGTGTTGGCCAGGCGCAGGCCGGCCTTGAGCAGCTGCTCACGGGCGATGGCCTGGGCGGACGAGATCACGTTCTCATCGTAGGTGGAGAGTTTCTTCCGGGTCGGGAAAGGCCAGAAGCGGCGGAGACGGGGATAGCAGAAGTCCTTCACGATCCGGCGCGACTCCACCATCCACTCGTAGGGCCCCCCGCTCATCAGGGCGCGGCGGGAGTCCGGCGTCAGATCTTCCTGGAGCTCCGCCGCCCACCGGCTGACGGTCTTTCCCTTGTCCTTGGCGAGAACGGCGGAATCCCAGAAGGAGTGGAGGTTCGCCACCTTATTCTTCCAGTAAAAGGCGATCGTGTTCCCACCCCGGTCCGACTCGAGGCCGCAGTGAAGCGGCTGATGGATGTCGCCCACGAAATGGACCAGGAACTTCAGGGCCTCCTCGCGCTCCGAGGGGAGAGCCCGGGGGTCCTTCAAAAGGGCGATCTGATTTTCAATCGCCGCGACGATGTTCCCTTCCTTCGTGTCGCGGACGTCGTAATCGGGCTCGGGGAGATCCAGGGGATAGTTGATGTAATGCCAGGGAGCGGTGTCGCGGCGGTCATGCTTGACCTGGTCGGCCCAGGTGGCGACGTCGCTGAGCCTGTCCGACGAGCCGAGGATGCGGGCCACCGCTGTCTTGGCCTCCGGCGTCAGGTTCTCCTCGGCGATCTCGCCGACGACCTGGTGCTGGTCCCTGCCCCAGGGGAAAGACGCAGGCGGAAGAGAGAAGAAGAGGGCGGCAAAAAGGAAGGCACGGATTGCCGTCTGATGTTTCCCGGAGATCATGGCGGAGGACATGAAGACAGGATAGAAGATGCGGCATCCGCCGCCAAGCAATAATATTGCCACAACCCCTTCGGGGTTGACGGGGTGGATGGACGTCTCTTCCCAGGGTAGCGCCTTCGGCGCAACCCTGGGCTAGATGACGGAATCCCTTCGGGATTCACGGCCCGACGAATCAGGGATGCCTCCGGCGGATCCTAGGGGATCGCCGGAAAACGCGGATCGGCCTACGGGGCGGGAGCAATGGGGGGCGGGGAGCGCTGGATCGCGTCGTCGATCTCGAAGTACTCGCGCCGGCGGACACCGGTGACCCAGGCGACGATGACGCAGGGGAAGACCGCGACACGGGTGTTGAGCTCGCGGACGTTGGCGTTGTAAAAACGCCGGGCGCGCTGGATGCGGTCCTCGGTGTTCGAAAGCTCCTCCTGGAGCAGAAGAAAGCCGCGGCTGGCCTTGAGATCCGGATAGCCCTCCGCCACTGCCAGCAGGCGGCGCAGACCCCCGACCAGGGCGTTCTCATCGGCCGCCTGGGAGGCGGGTGTGCCGGTGCTGGCGATGGCGGCGGCGCGGGCGCGGACCACCGTCTCGATGAGTTCCCGCTCATGGGCGGCGTAGCCCTTGACCGTTTCCACCAGGTTGGGGATGAGGTCGTAGCGGCGCTTGAGCTCGGTGTCGATTCCGGACCAGGATTCGTCGCAGTGGTTGCGGAGCCGAATGAGGCCGTTGTAGACGACCAGGGCCCAGATGAGGACGACGAAAATGGCGATCAGGATGGGCATGGCAGAGGCAATTGCTCGCGCTCCCGATGAAGCGGGGGCCGCGCCCGCATTAAGGTGATTGCGTGTCGTCCTTTGCAGATTGTTCCGGCAAGCTGAGTCCTCTACCCCGCAGCTCTTTTACCACGGATTCCGGCAAAAGGTCCAGGAGCCCCTGCGCCGCCGACAGCGCGCCCTCGAAGTCGCCTGTCGGGAATAGCCCGCCGCGGTAGGCGATGACGCTCGTCCCGCCCAGATCCAGGTTGAAGGACGGCGATTGGAGCAGAAACTCCATGGCCTTTTGATGGAGAACATCAAACGCCCAGCGGCGATCCGGGGACTTGACGCAGAAGCGGCGGCTGAACTCGGACGATTCGAAGTCGATGTCGTCCATGCCCAGGAACTCGCCGATCTTGTCGAAGATCGTCTCGGCCCGGATGACCAGCGGCTTGAGGGGCAGGCCCGCGTCCACGATCACGGCGGAAAAATGATGGTGGTGGGTCTGCCGGCCCTTGGAAGTCTGGGTGTGCGTTTTGTAGTGGTAATCGAAGGCACGGACCGGCCGGCCATTTTCCGTCCCGGTCATGACGTTATACGCGTAGCGGTCGCTCCCCCGCGCGAGACAGGAGAAAGCGCCGTAGCGGTAGTCAAACGACTCGTCCGTCCCCGGGTTGAAAGAAAGGCCGCGCCGGGTGGCCCAGGCCGCGAGTTCCCGGCGGCGCCGTTGGGCCTGGATATGGGACCAGACCCCCAGTCCGATCATGACGAGAATGAAGACAACAACGATGAGTATTCCCATGGCGGCGCTCCTGGCGGCGATTATACACGGGGACGATTCCGCCGTGATGATTTTCGCGCGCGCGCAACGGCGATGCGGGTTTATTTGATTGCGGACGAGGGCGATGCTGGGGTTAAATGGCCGTGGTCGCTGTCTTTTCATCCGCCACTTTTTACGGGGGAGAAGCTTGGCCATGAAAGTACTCGGAATCAACGGAAGCGCGAGAGCGGGAGGCAACACCGCCCTGCTCATCCGCCAGGTCTTCAAACCGCTGGAGAAAGCCGGGATCAAAACCGAACTTTTCGAATTGGCCGGCAAGCCGATTCACGGATGCGCCGCCTGCTACGGGTGCTTCAAGGCCAAGAACGGCCGCTGCGTTTTCGATGACGACGCCGCCAACCAGGCCATCTCTCTGATGCGGGAGGCCGACGCGATCATCCTCGGTTCCCCCACCTACTTCGCCGATTGCTCCGCCCAGATGAAGGCCCTGATCGACCGGGCCGGCTTCGTCGCCCGGGCCAACGGCGAAATGCTCCGCCGGAAGCTCGGGGCGGCGGTGGTCGCGGTGCGGCGGGCGGGAGCGATCCACGCCTTCGACTCGATCAACCACTTCTTCCTGATCTCCCAGATGATCGTGGTCGGATCCTCCTACTGGAACATCGGCCATGGCCTGGAAAAGGGGGATGTGGAAAAGGATGCGGAGGGGATCGAGACCATGAGGGTTCTGGGGGAGAACCTGGCGTGGGTGCTCAAGAAAATCAGCTGAGATTGCTTCGCTTCGCTCGCAATGACCGAAATCCCCTGTATCCATTCTCACGCGGTCGAATCAGCCTGATCTTCAGGAGGAGGCAACGATGTTCACATTTCATGTTTTCATTCATGTCAAGGCGGAGAGACTGCAGGAGTTTCTGGCGTTGACCGTCGACAACGCCTCCCATACCTTGGAGGAGCCGGGAGCGCTCCGCTTCGACGTCCTGCAGCAGCAGGACGACCCCACCCGGATCGTTTTCGTGGAGAGCTACCGGAACGCGGCAGCGCACGCCGCCCACAAGGAGACCGCCCACTACCAGCGCTGGAAGGCCTCCGCCGACGAGATGATGGCGGAGACGAGAAAGAGCGTCAGGTATACGCAGGTCTTCCCGCTGGATAAATAATTGGCAAAACCAGCGCCCGCTCGCAGAGCGGGCCTACAGGCTTTGTAGGCCGGTTCTGTGAACCGGCGCCGCAATGCGCCCTCTCCGTAGAGCGCGCCTACTTTCAACAACCCCAAGGGAGCATGTCACAATGGAAAGAATCGACACCCAGGATATGAAGGAAATCGCGGTGGACCCGGACAACCTCTACCGCGAGGAGATATTTACCGATCTCAAGATCGCGACCATCCGGCGGCTCGTCCCCATCACGGCCGAAGGCACGGCCGACCCCCGCCGCAAGACGATGTTCGTGGGCCAGACCAACCTGATGACGCCGGCCGGCCCCCTGCCCATCCAGGCCAAGATCGAGGCGGAGACCCTTTCCGAAGCGATCCGGAAGTTCCCGGAGGAGACGAAGAAGGCGATCGAGCGGGTGGTCAACGAGGTGCGGGAGATGGAGCGGGAAGAAGCGTCGCGGATCGTCCTGCCCGGCGAGGTCCCCGGCGGCGGCCAGGTCAAGCTGACCTAATCGGCTTGGCTAAGAAGAAACCGCGGATTACACGCTTGCGCGCCGAAGCGCTACAGCGCGCAGGCACGGATTTCGCGGATTGGGCCCGGCGACTGATATCCACGAATTTTCACGAGACATGAATTTCGCGGCGAGACTCGCGATCTCGGTGGCCATCATCGCCGCCGCCGCCTTGATGGGGAGAAGGTTCCCGACGCTGGCCGGGCTGATCGCCACCATGCCGCTGGCGGGACTGGTCGTCCTCCTCTGGCTCTACTCGGAGAATCGGGGCGACGGGGATCTGATGGTCCGCTACACCCGGGGGGCGCTCTGGGGGATCCTCCCCTGCATCGGCTTCTACCTGGTCGCGCTTCTTGGCTTTGAGAAGCGCCTGCCGCTGGCCGCGGTTTTAGGCTTGAGCTTCGGGGCGTGGCTGCTGGGGGCGGCCATCCATCAGTGGTTGCTTCGATAACTCTCTATTGTCTGTGGGAGGGGCATTCTTGCCTGCCCCGATTACTATCATATGTATGTGAAAATCGGGGCCCCGATCCATTGGCCCGGCCGGATCGCGACCCCGATTTTCGTGTACAAATAATCGTCATCGGGGCAGGCAGGAATGTCGCTCCCACAACAGCCTGAAACACAATGCGTCCCAAAATGAGCGTATCGCGGGAGCAGACTACGGATTGCCTAGTGTGGTGTCACTAACACTGCTTTACAATAATCCTGTCATTGCGAGGAGCGGAGCGACGAAGCAATCTCTTGGGGCGCAAGCAATTGAGATTGCTTCGCTCTCGCTCGCAATGACAAATCCGGACAAGGTATTTCTGG
>CAZKCI010000092.1:0-9677 GCA_964551475.1 uncultured bacterium
TTTTCTCCGACACAACCCCGTTGGGGTTGGACACTGTCTCGCCTCGTTACCCAGGGTAGCGCCTCCGGCGCAACCCTGGGCTAACGGACTCAGCCCCGTTGGGGCTGCTGGATGCTCCTTATTCGCCTCCCGAATCCACACGAAATGGAAGAGAACCCAAAACCGCGACCCGACGAACAGAAACCGGATACAAGGCTGTCCTGGTTGGACGCCCGGGCAAATGATCGCGAAGTCCATATCCATCAAGGGCCAGAGAGGCAGTAGATCCGGCGGGTGTGCGGCGAAGGCGGCTGAACTTACCTTGGGAGGTCTGCGTTGCCCTTGCGAATAAAGCGGGGTGGGGGAGCCGCGAGGCTTCCTGACCGTAGCGCAGAAGTCAGCAGAGGGCATAGTAGTCCGCGCAGTGGGCGAGGCTAATGAGACACTCCGAGTGCCGAAAGGCGGAGAAACAGATAGGCTGGACCCGGAACGGCAGACGAAGGCCACAAACGGTCGGAGTGGCGAGTAGGACATATCCCTCGGGGATACCAAGCGGCAGAAAATTCAGTGTCAACTGGCCTGGCCGGCGGAGAGTAGGGGTGAAGCCCCGATGGCTGTCGGATAGGGTCCGCAGTGTTTCTGACGGGGTGTGAGTCCGAAAGCCCAGCATCAACCGGACGGTTGTGAACCATTCGGAAGATTGCTCAACTGGCCGAACCGCCGTGTACGGACCCGTACGCACGGTGGTGTGACAGGGAAAGCCCGTAAGGGCCTACCTATGTCTATTTTTTTCATCCCCGCCCTTCGAAAGAAAGGCGGGGATGAAAAGGATTGCTCGCGCTGAGGCGGATTTCCTCAACGAGACTGGCGGGGGAGTTTCAGAGCCTCGCTGGCGTCGAGTATCGCCGCCCGGTGGCTGATCCAGATCTCCCGGCCGGCCAGGATAGCCGACAGCAGGACCATCAACTGGCCCAGGACGAAGACGGCGAGGGGGACGACGTGCAGGCCCGGGAAGAGGTTGATCCCTCCGATCAGAAGCATGTCCAGGACGAAAAGCCCCACGGCGAGGAAAAGGAGGAGGACGGCGTCGTGCTGTATCCGCGTCCGCCGCAGGAGATCGCGGATCTGGCGGTCGATCACCGGAAGCCTTTCGGCGGCAAGGGGTTCGCCGCCCTGGCCGAGCAGGGCCAGGCGTTCCCGGGTGAGGATGCGCATCCGGTCAATGATCCGGCCGTACTTGTTCTGCATCCCCAGGAGAAGGAGCCCGCAGGCGCTGACCATCACCGCCGGCGCGAGTATGGCCTGTATGTGCTGTATCAGTGTCGCCGTATCAGCCATAGCCATGGGGGACGGTGTCAAATTGTTAAGTTCAACTTAACAATTTGACACCGTCCCTCCTCCCTGGATCGGGCCGGGGACGGCCCTCCCACATTGAAGCAGCTCGCGATAGGTTGTTTTCGTGTGGGAGCGGCGTCCTCGCCGCGATTCGTCAGTCTCTAATCTGCGTTGCCACCCAGCCCTCACGCCCCGGAACGACGCCTTTCCGGATCTTTCCGGAAGGGAGAGTGGAAGAGTCCGGCGGCAGGAGAGTTCCCAGCGGAACATACTCGATCCCCCGTTTCCGGCTTCTCTCCAGAAAGTCCTCGAAAAGGGGTGCGCACTTCATCCCCTCTGCTTCGGCGTGGATGGTGAGCACGTTCAGTCCGTTTTCCTGGATCAGGCCGAGAATGCGCTCATTATAGTTCCTGTCGTTGATCCCGTCACGACCGATCAGCTCGTCATAAGTAGGAAGCGTGGTCGGGATCTGGGGCAGCGCGAGCCGTTTCCCGCCCGCCTCCGGGACAAAGATGGACTCCCCCCGGCATCCGCTCGAGTAGCGGCAGCCGAAACCCTCCTCCGCGAGCAGTGTCTCGTCAGTGGAACGCCAGGAGGGGGAGGCGATAGCTATGAGCGGCCGGGGAAAGAGGGGGGAGAGGAGAGACCAGCCGCGTTTGATCTCTTCGTGGGCTTCGGAAATGGTGAACTTCTCCGATCGAACCTGCCAGCGGTGATGATCCCATCCGTGGAGTCCGATCTCGTGGCCGTCCCCCTCCATCCTTATCGCGTGGTCCGCCAAAGCCTTGGCGATGAGCGGTCCGGGGCGGATCGTCCCCCTAAGGAGGATCTCCCAGCCGTAGAGGCGCGCCCCCCCGCTCCGGAGGATCTTCATTGCAAAGGCGGGCTTGAGGAGGCGGAAGAGGTGCCTCCCCATGTTGTCCGGGCCGGGCGAGGCGAAGAAGCTCCCCCGAACCTTCCGTCCGGCCAGCAGGGCGAGGAGGCGGGGAACGCCCTCCCGCGCCCCGCTGTAGGTATCGACATCTATCCGTAGGCCGACTTTCATAAGAGAGGGAGGGACGGTGTCAAATTGTTAAGTTGAACTTAACAATTTGACACCGTCCCTCCTCCGACCTCCTCCTACCCCGCCCAGCGGGCGAGGAGGAGAAGATTGATCGCTAGAGCCGAGATCAGAAGAACCAGGGCGACGCCGCCCCCTATGAGCTTCCAGCGCTTTTCACGAAAAAGGAGCGGCAGGAGGAGGATCGCCGAGATCACCAGAAAATAGCCAAAACCGGCGGCTATCCAACCCGCGGCTCCGGCCGAGCGCACATACAGCGACAGGGGACAGATCAAAACCACAATGGCCGCGACCAGGAACTGGGGGAGATGACGGGGGAAGGCCGTCAACGCCATGAAAAACACGGCCCCCACGACCGACCAGGCGATCCAGCGGGGAAAGTCGGTTTTCATGGGGTTCTTGCTATGTGCGACGCCCCGGGGCAAGGGCGACACTACACATTCGCGGTTTCAGGATTTCCGCGGGCAGCTTTCCGCCGCCTGCTCCAGGAAGAAGTCGAGCGTCGAGCTGATCGCCTCTTCCAGGGAAATGGAGGGCTTCCAGCCGAGCTTCTTCTCGGCGTTGCGGACGGAGGGCTTGCGGTAGGTGACGTCCTGGTAGCCGCCCTCCCCGTAGTAGCGGGTGGACTCGACCTCGATCAGTCCGGCCGGAGGGGGGAAGCGCCGGCGCAGCGGGTGCACCTCGTACTGGCGGATGAGGATCTCGGCCAGCTCCTTGATGGAAGCCTCGTTCTCGGGGTTGCCGATGTTGAAGATCTCCCCGGCGGCCGCGCCGTTCTTGTTCTCGATGATCCGGAGTAGGCACTCGATCCCGTCACGGACGTCGGTGAAACAGCGCTTCTGCCTCCCCCCGTCCACCAGCTGGATCGGCGTGCCGGTGACGAGGTTCAGAATGAGCTGTGTGATCGCCCGGGAGGATCCGATCCGGGCCGAGTCGAGCGAGTCGAGGCGCGGCCCCATCCAGTTGAAGGGGCGGAAGAGAGTGAAGCGAAGCCCCTGCTGGGCCCCGTAGGCCCAGATCACGCGGTCGAGGAGCTGCTTGGAACAGGAGTAGATCCAGCGCTGCTTGCGGATTGGCCCGACCACCAGGTTCGACTTCTCCTCGTCGAAGACCTCGTCGGTGCACATCCCGTAGACCTCGGAGGTGGAGGGGAAGATCAGACGTTTGCCGGAGCGGACGCAGTAGCGGACGATCCTCAGGTTTTCCTCGAAGTCGAGCTCGAAGACCCTCAGGGGGTTGCGGATATACTCGATCGGCGTGGCGATCGCCACCAGGGGGAGGACGACGTCGCACTTGCGGACGTGGTACTCGATCCACTCCCGGTTGATGCTGATGTCCCCCTCCACGAAGTGGAAGCGGTCCTCCTTCAGGAGGCGGCCGATGTTGTCCGAATCGAGGTCCATCCCGTAGATGTCGTACTTCCCGTCTTCGAGGAGCCGCTCGGTGAGGGCGTTGCCGATGAAGCCGTTGACGCCGAGGATGAGGACGCGCGTCGGCTCGCAGCGGGGGACGAAGAGGGGGGCGGCGTCTCCCAGGCGCGCGCCCGGGACCAGTCCCGTCTCTTTCGCCGTCTGGGCTCCGGTCATGGTCACCATCCCGTCCGGCTGGGCGGTGACGATCCGGACCGCCCCCGCCCCGCAGGCCACCGTGAAGGGGTCGACGGAGAGCACCGTCCCCGCCGCCGCCTTCTTCTTCAGCGTTTCCGGACAGGTCTTCCAGACGAAAAGCTTTTTATCGCCCTGGCTGGTGAAAGCGCCCGGATAGGGATGGGTGACCGCCCGGACCAGGTTGTGGACGGCTTTCGCGTCGGCCGACCAGTCGATCTTGCCGTCGGCGGGTTTGCGCCCTCCGAAGTAGGTGGCCTTCTTGTGATCCTGGGGCCGGCGGGGCGCTTTGCCTTTCTTGATCAGCGGCAGAAGTTCGTCGAGCAGTGTCCCCGCCGCCTTCTCCGCCTGGGCGAAGAGGTCGAGGGCGGTGTCGTCGTCGCCGATGGGGAATGATTTCTGGCCGACGATATCTCCGTCGTCGGGCTGGGCGGTCATGTAGTGGAGAGTGAGGCCGCTCTCCTTCTCGCCGTTGACCAGCGCCCAGTTGATCGGACAGCGCCCCCGGTATCGGGGGAGGAGGGAGCCGTGAAGATTGAGCGCGCCCCGAGCGGGGATCTCGAGGATCTGGGACGAGACCATGTTCCGGTAGTAGAAGGAGAAGATGACCGACGGCTTGAGCTGGCGGATCTTCTCCGCCCAGAGGGGATGGTTGATGTTGTCGGGGGCGAAGACCGGGAGGCCCTTCCCGGCGGCATACTCCGCCACCGAGCGGAACCAGCGGTTCTCGCCGGGATCGTCGACGTGGGTGAAGACCGCCTGGACGTCGAAGCCGTGGCGCAAGAGGGCCTCGATGCCGACACAGCCGATGGTATGGTATGCCAGAACGATAGTTTTCATTGATTTTCCTCAGCGAGCGCCGAGCTGCCGACCGTCTCCCGGATGAAATATCGCGGTCGCGCTTGCGCGGTTTTGTAGATCCTCCCGATGTATTCACCCAGAAGGCCCAGGGCTAAAAACTGGGCGCCGATGAAGAAGAAGAGGACGGCGAAAAGCGTGAACACCCCCTGGGCCGCCCACTCGGGGCCGGCGACAAAGCGCATGACCAGGAGGAGACCGCCGAAGGCGATCCCCAGTATGGAGAGAGCCGCCCCGAGCAAGGAGAGGAGGCGGAGCGGAAAGGTGGTCATGCTGGTCAGGAGGTCGAACTGGAGGTTGATCAGCTGGAGGAGCCCGTATTTGGATGCTCCGGCCGCCCGCTCGGCATGGGAGACGCCGATCTCGGCGGTGCGATGGGCAAAGGAGTTGGCGAGGACCGGGATGAAGGTGTTGTGCTCGGGGCAGGCGACGATCGCGTCCACCACCGGGCGGCGATAAGCCCGGAGCATGCATCCGTAGTCGGTCATCTTCACGCCGGTCACCCGCGCGGTCAGACGGTTGATCATCCGGGAAGAGACCTTGCGGAAGGCCGTGTCCCGCCGGTTCATCCGGACCGTTCCCACCACGTCGAATCCCTCGGTGGCCTTCTTCACCAGGTTGGGGATCTCCTCCGGGGGGTTCTGGAGGTCGGTGTCGAGCGTGATGACCAGGTCCCCCCGCGCCTCGGCGAGGCCGCAGAGAACGGCCATGTGCTGGCCGTAGTTCCGGTTGAAGATGACCCCCCGGACGATGCCGGGATGCTCCCGGGCCGCCCGGGCGATGATCTGCGGTGACTGATCCCGGCTTCCGTCGTCCACCAGGACAAGCTCGGAGGAAAGAGACAGGCTTTCCAGGGCGGCGATCGTCCGCCGGATGAACTCGGGGAGAGCCGTCTCCTCATTAAATACGGGAGCAACCACCGAAACGGAAGAAATTGTGTTCGAGGAGGCCATAGTCGCTCTATCGTTTGACTCGGGCGATCGTGTCTTGGATCGCCGCGACAACGTCTTGGACATCGCTCTCGGTCATATCGGGGAAGAGGGGGAGGGAGAAGAGACGGTCGGAGGCCCATTCGGTGTTCGGCAGCTTCGTCTTCTTCGCTCCCCGCCTCTCCCGGTAGTAGGCCTGGGTGTGGACGGCGCGGAAGTGGATGCCGGTGCCGATGTTCCGCTGCTTGAGCTCCTCCAGGAACTCGTCGCGGGAGACCCGGACGCGGTCCAAGTCGAGAAAGACGATGTAGAGGTGGCGGCTGTGGGTGTGGGGATAGGGGGGATCCTGCAGTGTCGAGATCTCCGAAACGCCGGCGAGGAGGCGGTGGTAAAGAGCGGCGAGGGCCGTCCGCCGCCGGTTCAGTTCGTCCAGACGCTTGAGCTGGGTGAGGCCGAGCGAGGACTGGATGTCGGTCAGGTTGTATTTGAACCCCGGCGTGGTGATCTCCACCTGGGGCGACCCCTGGCGGCTGTACCTCTGCCAGGCGTCCTTGGAGAGGCCGTGGAACTTCAGGACCCGGACCCTGTCCACCAGGGCGGCGTCGTCGCTCGTCACCATCCCCCCTTCGCCGGTGGTGATGTTCTTGATCGGGTGGAAGGAGAAGATCGCCGTCCCCGTCTTTCCGATCGGATCGTTCCCGTATCTCGTCCCCAGCGCGTGGGCGGCATCCTCGATCAGGAAGCATTTCTGGCGGGCGGCGATCGCCCTCAGGGGCGCGAGATCGGCGGGCGCCCCGGCGTAGTGGACGGGTATGATCGCCTTGGTCTTGGGCGAGACGACCTTATCCACCGTCTCCGGTGTGACCATCAGCGTCGATCGGTCGATATCGGCGAAGACCGCTTTCGCTCCGAGGAGCGTGATCAGGTTGATCGTCGATCCCCAGGTCAGCGAGGGGGTGACCACCTCGTCCCCTTTCCCGATCCCGAGTGCCATCAATGCGAGGTGCATCCCGGCCGTCCCCGAGGTGAGCGCGCAGGCGGCGCCGGCCCCGGTGTAGGCCCGGAACGCCTCCTCGAAGGCGGCGGACTTAGGGCCGGTGGTGATCCAGCCGGATTGGAGGACCTCCACCACGCCGTCGATGTCGGACTGATCGATGGCGGGGCGGGAGAAGGGGAGGAATGTGGGGCGGACAAAGGTCATTGTCTATCCCCGCACGATATAAGGATTAAGCGGCGGCGTCAAGAATGAAGGCCGCGGATGAAGGAGATTGCTCCGTCGTCCCTGCGGGAATCCCCGCCAGGACAGGAACCGGGCCGGGTTATGGATCAGGCGGCGCCTGAGGACCGCGATTCGTCCTTCCGCAGTTCGTCCAGCTTGGCGAGGAGCCGATCGGTCAGCTCCCGCCGAAGACTCTCCGAGCTCAGGTGCGGCCGTTTCTCCCGGGGGAGGCGGGAGAGGCGACGGACGGTTTCAGCGATCTCCTCCGGTGTCGAACGCCGGACGGGGAGCCGCCGCCACTTGTCCTTGCCCAGGCCGATTCTGGAGAAGGCGCGCTTGATCGTGCGTTCGGATCTCAAGCCGAGCGGGATATCGGTCTCCACCACCGGCGGCAGCTCCGCCGGGTCATAATCCAGGCGGAGCGAATGGCACCAGTCGAGCCATTTGAAGTCCAGGAGACGGTGGCTCAGGCGGACGGGGATCCAGGGGACGCCCAGGGCGTCGGCCGCCACCGCGCCGTGGAGGGCTTCGGTGAGGAGGACCTCGCTCCGGCCGATGGAATCGAGAACCGCGTCCACCGAAGCGGTGGGGGCGATGTAGGCGATCTTCGCCCGGTTGCAGATGGCGCGCCAGTCGGCCAAACGGGCGGTGGAGTAGTGGGGCATGAAGGAGACGGGGACATTCTTCGCCGCTCCGGCGCGCGCTTGGGCGGCGATGAGATAAGCGGGATCGGTGACCGCGAGCTTCTCGTCCGCGCCCAGGGCGCGGGCGGTGAGCGGTCCCCGCAGGCAGTAGATCCGCCAGGTCCCGTCGATTCGGGGCGTCCGCCGGTAGCCCGCGCCGGCACCGAAGATCACCTTGATCTGGCCGGCGGGAAGGCCGCGGTGCAGAAGCGTCCCGATCCCGTAGAAGCCGACCCGTCCATCGTCGTCGAGGAGGTCCGGGATCAACCGCGGCCAGAGCCAGGGATTGAGGTCGTCCCCGAAGTTGCCGCCGCGGACATGGCAATATTCCAGCTTCACGATCTTATTTCTTGGTGCCTGGGTGCCTTAGTGGCATAGTTTGTCCATGCCGACGCCGACGGAAAAGGTCACCGCCATCGTCACCTGTTTCAACCGGGAGAAGGAGATCGAGGCTTGCCTGGAGAGCCTGCGCTGGGCGGACGAGTTGATCGTGGCGGATTCCTTCAGTTCCGACCGAACCGTCGAGCTGGCCCGCCGCTACACGGACAAGGTATTTCAACACGAATATCTTTCCCCCGGCAATCAGAAAAATCTGGCGATCGAGAAGGCCTCCCATCCCTGGGTCGTCTCGATCGATTCCGACGAAGTGATGCCGCCGTCCCTTTCCGGGGAAATCCGGCGGACCCTCGAGTCCCCCCGGTTCCAGCTCTACCTGGTTTTCCGCCGCGGATTTTTTCTCGGCCGGGAGCTCAAGCACGGGGGCTGGAACCGCGACCGGAACTACCTCCTCTTCCGCCGGGACACCTACCGCTACACCGAGGAGGTCCACGAGCGCCTCCTCCCCGAAACCGATTACGGCGTCTTTCGCGAGCGCCTGATCCATTACACCCACCGCTCGATCGACGAGTTTGTGAAGAAGTCGTCCCGCTACGCCTCCTGGGGAGCGGAAAAGTATCTCCGGAAAGGGAGGCGGGGGAGGGCCGCGGCGATCTTTGGCCATGCGGTCTTCAACTTCTTTCGCAACTACCTCTTCCGCCTGGGCTTTCTCGACGGGACGCCGGGGCTGATCGTCGCGCTCCTCTCCTCCTATTACGTGGCCGAGAAGTGGGCGAAGCTGTGGGAGCTGGAACGGAAGAAGAATTCCGCGAATTAGCACGAATTGACGCGAATTAGCCAACCTGTGTCTTGTCCGTAAAAGCTCAGTTCTCCGGGTTAGGGGCGAACCTCATTTTCGCCCGGTGGTCAGGCCACTTGACCGCTGGCAAATGATAAATGATCGCTGAGATATGAAGGCTTTGCTGCTCTCTCATTCGCCCCGCTGGAACGGAGAGACGGAATACGCCTGCGCCGTCGCCCGGGCGGAATCCCGGATGGGGATGGAGGTGACCGTCGTCGGTCCTTCCGGCTCCCGTTTCTCCTCCGAGATCGCTGATCGCGCCCGCTACCTCGATCTTCCCCGTCTCTCTCCCGCCCATTCCCCCCTCGACTTTCTCTGGGATCTGGCCTGGCTCAGGCGTTTGATCAAGCAGGAGAAGTTCGACCTCGTCCACTCCTGCCGACCCACCTCCCATCTCCTGGCCGCGCTAGCCCTTCCGCCGGGCGTCCCCCTGCTCCATCTGCGGGGGAGTTCCCGCGCCCCCGCCGCCCATCTCTTCAACCGCTGGCTCTACCGGAGGATGACGGCGGCCGTGATCGTCTCCTCCTCGCGCCTCGTTCGCTGGACTGTCGACCGCCTGCGGATGCCGGCCGACCGTGTCTACACGATACTCGCTCCCGTCGATCTTGAACGCTTCCGTTTCGCCCCGCCCGATTCGGCTCTTCTCCGGGAACTCGGCATCCCGCCCGCCGCGCCGGTGATCCTGATGGTCGCCCGCCTGGCGCCGGTCAAGGGGCACCAAATATTAGTGGAGGCGATGGGGCCGGTCGGCCAGGAGTTCCCGGAGGCGAGGCTCGTCCTGGTCGGCAAGCCATGGGAGGGGCAGCCCGCCGCCCTCCTCGATCAGGCGCGGG
>CAZKCI010000093.1:0-2703 GCA_964551475.1 uncultured bacterium
AGCCGGGCCGAGCGGTAATAGGAGAGACTTATGCGAAGGAGACAAGCCAGGGAAATAGCGCTGCAGTTTCTCTACGGGTTTGACCTGAACCCCCGCGAGCTCGATCCCGCCTTGGCGGATCTCTGGAAGAGCTTCAAGATCCGCGCGGAGGACCGGGAGTTCGCCGCGGAGCTGATCCGGGGCACGATCGCGGAGAAGGACCGTCTGGACGCGCTGATTGAAAAGCACGCCCGCAACTGGAAGCTCGGCCGGATCGCCCTGATCGACAGGAATATCCTGCGGCTCGGACTCTACGAGCTCTCCTGCTGCGACGATATCCCCCCGAAAGTCTCGATCAACGAGGCGGTCGATCTGGCCAAGAAATTCTCCACCGATCAATCCGGATCCTTCGTCAACGGGATACTGGACCAGGCCAGGGAAGAGTTGGGGAGGGGGGAAGCGAAGAAGCCGAAGGTGAAAGATAAAAGTGCAGAGTTGTAAGTAATAAGTTGTCGGCGGCCTATTTCCGGGGGTGTTGTTTTTTGCTATTCACCATTCACTATTCACCATTCACCATGTTGAAATTCGCCGATCTCCACGTCCATACCACCGCCTCCGACGGGGCGTTCACGCCGGATCGCCTTCTTCAGGCGGCCGCCCGCCGGGGGCTGGCCGCGGTGGGGATCACCGATCACGATTCGGTCGATTCCCTTCCCGCGGCCATCGGCCTTTTCGACCGATACGGCGTGGAAACCGTTCCCGGCGTGGAGATCTCGGTGGAATACGAAGACGCCGAGCTCCATCTCCTCGGCTATTATCTTGATTATGCCGATGAGGATTTCCGGATCGAGCTCTCGCGGTTGAAGACCGCCCGGGAGGTCCGGGCGCGGGCCATGCTGGACAAGCTCGCCGCCCTCGGTTTTCCCCTCAATCTGGCCGATCATCTCCAGGGGCAGATGGAGGGGACCATCGGCCGTCTCCACATCGCGCTCGCCCTCCAACGGGCCGGTTATGTTGTGACCGTCCAGGAAGCCTTTGCGAAATACATCGGCAGGAAGGGCCCGGCCTATGTCCCGAAACCGAAGCTCGGTCCGGAAGCGGCTCTCGGGATGATCCGCCGCCTGGGAGGTGTCCCGGTCCTCGCCCATCCCGGGAACCTCGGCCGGGATCATCTCATCCCTCGCCTGGTGGAATGGGGTTTGCAGGGGGTCGAGGTCTACTATCCCTCCCACTCCCCGGAGGAGACCCAGCGCTATGCCACTCTGGCTAAAAGAATGAAGCTTCTTCTCACCGGCGGCTCCGACTGCCACGGCCCCAACAAGGGGGAGGTGCTGTTGGGAATAGTGTCCGTCCCCTATGAGGCGGTGGAGAAGCTCAAAGAGAAAGCAGAAGAGAACAAAAAAGGCTGAAGGCTGAAGACTGAAGGCTGAGGGCAAAGAAAAGTACAAAGTTGTAAGTTGTAGGTTGTAAGCAGCCCAACCGTTGAACCGTTGAACCGTTGAACCCTTGAACCGTGAATTGTGCGCAGGCAAGCGCACAATTCACTCGCTATGGCTCTGGATCTTCTCTCGGCTCTCTCCCGCACCCGCGCGGCCATCTCCGGCGCCTTCTCCCGTCTGGCCGGGGGAGGGGGGGAGACGGCGAACGACTGGGAGGAGTGGGAGGCCGCACTGATCCGGGTTGATGTCGGCGTCGGCTTGGCCGGGCGTTTGATTGCCGGCGCCCGGGAGGCCGCCGGGAAGGCCCGCGACCCCTCCCCCGCCGCTATCCCGGGCTTTCTGGAGGGGGAGATCGTCCGCCTCCTCGCTCTCCATCACCGCCCGCTCTTCCGGCCCGCTCCGTCGCCCCGGGTCATCCTGGCGGTCGGCGTCAACGGCACGGGAAAGACCACTACCGTGGCAAAACTCGCCCGGCGCTTTAGTCGGGGAGGGGAGAAGGTTCTGATCGCCGCCTGCGACACCTACCGGGCCGCCGCGATCGAGCAGATCGAGATCATGGCCCGCCGCGCGGGCGCCGAACTCGTCCGTCAGGAGTATGGCGGGGACCCGGCGGCGGTGGCCTATGACGCGCTGCAGTCCGCACTCGCCCGGGGCTATGGGGCTCTGGTCGTCGACACCGCCGGCCGCCTGCACACGCGGAACGATCTAAAAGAGGAACTGAAGAAGATCGTCCGGGTTCTCGGCAAGGCCCGTCCCGGCGCTCCCCAGGAGGTGTTTCTCATCCTGGACGGCTCGGTGGGTCAGAACGGTCTCAAGCAGGCGGAGTCCTTCGCTCAGGCCGTCCCCCTGACCGGTGTGATCCCGACCAAGCTTGACGGGACGGCGCGGGCGGGGATTGTGCTGGCCATCCAGGAGAGCTTGAAGGTGCCGGTGGTCGCGCTGGGGACGGGCGAGGGGATCGACGATCTGATCGACTTCGACCCGGCCGCCTTCGCCCGGGCTCTCCTGCAAATCGAATATGATGCTCGTCCCATCTGATCCTTTTGGATCACCGCAGGGTATGCTGGGTAGCAACCGAGCTGGGCCGGGTAGCCGCAGCCTTAAGGCTGCGTTCTGGTCAGGCACAGGCAGCGGCCGCCACATTCTAGTGTGGTGTTCCAGAAATACCTTGTCCGGATTTGTCATTGCGAGCGAGAGCGAAGCAATCTCAATTGCTTGCGCCCCAAGAGATTGCTTCGTCGCTTCGCTCCTCGCAATGACAGTATTATTGTAAAGCAGTGTTAGT
>CAZKCI010000094.1:0-3526 GCA_964551475.1 uncultured bacterium
GGTCGTCCCCACGCCCACGCCCTTCCTCCATCTGGTCGTCGACGAGGGATTCGACAACTTCCAGACCGGAGTGCGTCCGGCCGGCTGGTCGTTCATCAACTGCAACGCCAACACCGACACATACACCGGAACCGGTTACTATGGCCTCGCCTCCCCCGCTCTCAAGATGGGGAAGTCCGCGGGCGACGGCATCAGCGCCACCACCAAGACTTTCGCCGCCGACGGCACTAGCGACCTCACCTTCTGGCTTCGCGGCCTCTCCGTTGACGCCACGAGCTCGCTGCTGATCGAGGAGTATTATTCCTCGACTTGGAACCCGCTCGCCGATCTCAACAGCCTCCCGGCCACGGGCACGATCATGGGGCCCTTCTCCCTGAACCCGACCTCCGTCCAGCTCCGCTTCACGTATAACAAGAGCGCGGGAAACATCGGGATCGATGATGTCACGCTCCCCGGGCCGATCACGCCCACCCCCACGGCGGAAGCTCCGACCCCGACGCCCACGGCCGAGCCGACCAAAACACCGGCGCCGACAGCCACGCCCACGGCCGAGCCGACCAAAACGCCCGAGCCGACAGCTACACCGACAGCGGAGCCGACCAAGACGCCCGAGCCGACGGCTACCCCGACGGCCGAGCCGACCAAGACTCCGGCGCCGACAGCGACGCCCACAGCCGAGCCGACCAAAACGCCCGAGCCGACAGCTACACCGACAGCGGAGCCGACCAAGACGCCCGAGCCGACGGCTACCCCGACGGCCGAGCCGACCAAAACGCCAGAGCCGACAGCCACGCCCACGGCAGAGCCGACTAAAACACCGGCGCCGACAGCCTCGCCCACGCCTCTGACCCCCACGCCTACCGCCCTGACTCCGACGCCTACTCCCCAGCCCACGCTCACCCCGGTCAAGACGGCCACGCCCACTCCGGCGCCGACTCTGACTCCGCAGAAGACGGCTACGCCCACCCCCGAGCCGACTAAGACCCCGGCGCCGTCGCCCACGCCTTTGACACCGACGCCCACCGCCCTGACTCCGACCCCCACTCCGGAACCCACTCTTACCCCGGTCAAGACAGCTACGCCTACACCGGCGCCGACCCCGACTCCGCAGAAGACCGCCACGCCCACTCCGGAACCGACCAAAACTCCGTCGCCAACGCCCACGCCTTTGACACCGACGCCCACCGCCTTGACTCCGTCGCCTACTCCTCAGCCCACGCTAACCCCGGTCAAGACCGCCACGCCCACTCCGGAGCCAACACTCACACCTGTCAAGACAGCTACACCGACACCCGAACCGACACTGACCCCCGAGCCCACTCTCACGCCAGTCAAGACGGCTACGCCCACTCCGCAACCCACGCTGACGCCGGTCAAGACCGCCACGCCGACGCCGGAACCCACCCTGACGCCGGTCAAGACCGCGACGCCTACTCCGGAACCGACACTCACGCCGGTCAAGACGGCTACGCCGACTCCGGAACCGACACTCACGCCGGTCAAGACCGCTACGCCTCTTACTCCGACACCCCAACCCACACTCACGCCGATTGCTCCGGCCTCACCCACGCCGACCTGCGGGCCGACACTGCCGCCCCAGAAGGCGATCATCGCCTCCGGCGACTACAACGGGGACGGGACGGCGGACGTGGCTGTTTTCCGGCCGACCGGCGGTATGTGGTCGGTCCGCAACCTGACGAAAGCCTACTACGGCATCTCCACCGATCAGCCCTCTCCGGGTGACTATGACGGGGACGGAACGGCGGACCTCGCGGTCTTCCGTCAGGCCTCCGGCCAATGGTTCGTCCGGAACCTGACCCGCCTCTCCTATGGCCAGGCGGGGGACATCCCGGCCACGGCCGATTACAACGGAGACCTCGGCGCGGACATGGCCGTCTTCCGCCCCTCCACCGGCCGCTGGTATGTCCGGGATATCACGAGCATAGTCTTCGGACTGAACGGAGACTGGCCGGTCCCTGGCTACTATGACGGGGGCAATTCCGCCTACATGGCGGTCTACCGTCCGGGCGCCGGTTTCTGGGCGGTCTCCGGCCTCACCCGCTTCTTCTTCGGGGGAGCGAACGACTGGCCGGTGCCCCTGGATTACGACGGCGACGCCGTCCAAGAAGCGACCGTCTTCCGTCCCTGCGAGGGGATGTGGTCGATCCGGGGGATCACGCGGGAGTACATCGGTAACTGCCTCGACTGGCCGCGGCCGGGTGACTACGACGGCAGCGGAGCGGACGACCTCGCGATCTTCCGCGACGACACGGGCCTCTGGGCCGTGCGGAACCTGACCCGTGTGTACCACGGTTCGACCGGGGACATTCCGACGACGAGGTAGTGGCTGGTGAATAGTGAATGGTGAATAGCAAAGCAGCCTGGCCGCGGGCCCGAAAGGGCCCGCGGCTTTTTCTTCTCCGGTCCGCGCGCTCCCGGCCTTGACCGTTGCCGCTGGGGTGCTAATATGGATCGGCCGGTTTTCAACCCACGCCGTGAAAATGACTCGTTTTCTCCCACTGATTGCCTCCGCCCTTTGCTGCCTGTTCGCGACGCCGCCATACGCCGGATCGGCTGACGGCGCGGCGATCTCCGTCGTCACCACGATTCTTCCCTACCGGGAGTTCATCGATGCGGTGGGCGGGAAACGCGTGGAAACCTTCGTCCTCATACCCCCCGGGGCAAACCCGCACGCCTTCGAACTGACCCCGTCGATACTCACGCGGGCGGCCGCGGCCGATCTCTACGTCAAGGCCGGATCGGGGATCGAGTTCGAGCTGGTCTGGGCGGACAAGATCATCGCCCAACGGAAAGGGATCGCCGTCTGCGACTCCTCCCGAGGGATCGACCTGATCGGGGGAGACCCCCATGTCTGGCTCTCCGCGCGAAACGCCCGGGCCATCGTCGACAACATCCGCGACTGCCTGACCGCCCTCGCGCCCGAGCACGCGGAGGAGTTCCGCGCCAACGCCGAAAGTTACCGGGAACGGCTGGACGGACTCGACCGCGAGATCTCCGCCCGTTTTCCCCCGGGGGGACAACGGGCCTTTCTCATCCTCCATCCCTCCTGGGGCTATTTCGCCCGCGACTACGGGCTCGAGCAGATCGCTGTCGAGGAGGAGGGAAAGGAACCCTCTCCCCGCCGTCTCGCCGCTCTGATCGACACCGCCCGGCAAAAGGGGCTGAGACGCGTTTTCGTCTCCCCCCAGGTCAGCGACAAGGCCGCGCGGACGCTCGCCGACGAGATCGGCGGAGAGGTGGCGGTCGCGAACGATCTGGCCGGAGATTACATCGAAAATCTTCGGTCCTTCGCCCGGTCGATCGGGGAATGATGTCCACGAATTTGCACGAATTATCACGAATGGGGACCGGCTGGGCCCGGCGAAGTTACTAATCCGACCGTTGTAGTCCAGACATCGACTATGGTTGTCATTGCGAGCGAAGCGAAGCAATCTCTTGCCGCTCATGGAGTTGGGATTGCTTCGTCGCTCCGCTCCTCGCAATGACATGTCTATATTATTCTGGA
>CAZKCI010000095.1:0-2263 GCA_964551475.1 uncultured bacterium
CGCGTCTGCGAAGTCCCCGCTCCCCCCCGTGTTGTTGGCGTTTCCGGCAACCGCACCGGACTGCCAGGCACAGACGCTCATACCCTCGGTTTGGATCGTCCAGCCTGAGGGCGGCCAGGTCGAGAACCCTTCGTTCAGGAACTCGACCTCTGTCCATCCTCCGAGACAGCCGATCTGCCATGGCGTGGGTGCGGGAGTGGCTGCCGGCGTCGGTGTCTCGGGGATAGGCGTCGGTGTCTCAGGGATAGGCGTCGGCGTTTCGGGGGCGGGTGTCGGTGTCCGGAGAGGCGTAGCGGTCGGAGTAGGTGTCCGAACGGGCGTCGGCGTTTCGGGAACGGGTGTCGGTGTCCGGAGAGGCGTAGCGGTCGGAGTAGGTGTCCGAACGGGCGTCGGCGTTTCGGGGACGGGTGTCGGTGTCCGGAGAGGCGTAGCGGTCGGGATGGGGCTCGGGGTAAGAAAAGCCATCCTGCTCACAAAAGCGTCATAGCTCCCTTCCAGCGTTGCTTGATAAGGATTGGCGATAGGAAAGTCGGAGGACGCGGTTTCACCCGCCAGGAAAATCTGGCTCGCGGCGCCCAGGACCACATCATACCCCGTATCGTTGGAGCTCCCCCCGAGATAGCTCGAGAAAACCAGCTGTGATCCGCCGGAAGAGAGGGCGGTGACAAATGCATCCGTCCCTCCTTCGTTTACGGCCTGGTATTGCCTGGTAATCGGGAAATCCCCTGAACCGGTCGAGCCGGTCACATACGCCTGCCGGTTTGAATTCACGGCAATGTCATAACCTACATCCGAAGAGCTCCCTCCCAGATAGGTGGAGTATCTGATCGCGGGACCGCTGTCGAACGCCGCCACGAAAGCATCGCTGACGCCGGCGCCGTTCAGTGTCGCCTGATATGCGCTCGTGACCGGGAAATTGCTTGAATACGTGGTTCCGGTCACATACCAGGAACCGACGGTATCGAAGGCGACAGACCACATGTACTCTAAGTCGCTTCCCCCCAGATAGGATGATAGGTAGACGCTTGACCCGCTGGAGGTGAGGAATGTGACGAACCCGTCCTGGTCACCCTGCCGGGTGGTCTGGTAACCGGACACAACGGGGAAGTCGTCGGATATGGTCTCGCCAACCACACAGGGATAACGGCTGGCGCTGAGAGCCAATCCCCGGGATATGTCACTCGCCGAGCCGCCGAAAAGAGAGGAGAAGGAAAGCGAACTCCCACCGCTAGCGAAACAGGTCACGAAACAATCGCTGGCGCCGTTGAGTGTCGACTGGTAGGAACCCGCTAGAGGGAAATCGGTAGAATAGGTCCACCCGGCGAGATACGGTCGCAGAGCGGAATCGAGGCAGATTCCGACGCCCGCATCCTCGTAGCCGCCGCCCAGGTATGATGAAAAAACGATGGTGCTGCCGGATGAGGAGAACTTGGTTATCACCGCATCCGCGTTACCGCCGGGGACGGATTGGTATTGATTCCATATGGGGTAGTTTGTCGACTCCGTTTTCCCTGCGAGATAAGCGCAGCCTGTCGAGTCAATCGCGAGGCCATAGATCTCCTCGTCCTGGTTCCCTCCCAAGAAGGTGGAGAAGGAGAGGAGAGACCCGCTCGTAGTCAGCTTGGTCAGGAAACCGTCCTGCGCCGAGTTATGGGTATTCTGGTAAGCGCTGAGAATCGGGAAATCGGTGGATGTGCTCCATCCGACGACGTGGGCGGCCCCAGTAGCGTCAACCTCCAAGCCTCGGACGTGGTCGTATCCCTCTCCGCCCAGGTAGGATGAGGATTCGAGCGTGAGATTCTGGGCCGGGGCTATCGGCGCGACAAGAACGGCAACACAGAATGCCGCGATCAAAGCCAGTGTCGTCTTCCTCATCTTCCCTCCTCCTTGTGTGCGTCCTATCTATGAGCCGGGGCTGGAGTGTTCCGCTGACGCTTCACCCTGTAGACCCAATCTGCAATCGGGCGCACTAGGCTAGGTCGCCGATCACTATCCTCTACCCTCTATCCTCTATCTCGTTACCGGAATGTCTCCCGTCGCTCCGAAATACACCCGACTCAGGTTTCGGATCGACCACATCCCCGCCGCGTCGCGGAAGATGGCGAGGTCGTCTATCCCGTCTCCGTTGAAATCTCCCGGTCGAGGGTAGTCGAAGCAGTTACCGAAGTAGATCCGAGTCGTATCGCGGATAGCCCACTGGCCGGAACAGCTGCGGTAGATGCCGAAGAGACGCTCGCCGGCTTCAAAGTAGTTGCCCGGAATC
>CAZKCI010000096.1:0-4562 GCA_964551475.1 uncultured bacterium
CGCGGCTGTCCCTTGAACTGCAGCTTTTGCAGCGTGACGGCGTTCAACGGGGCCCGCTATCGGCAGCGGCCGATTGCGGACGTGGTGCGGGAGTTCCAATCGATCCGGGAGCGCCGCGTCCTGGTGGTGGACGATAACCTCATCGGCACGAGACCCGAGCACATCGCCCGCGCCAAGGACCTTTTCCGCGCCCTCGCCCGGGCGAAACTGAGGAAGGAATGGGTGGCCCAGGCCACCATCAACTTTGCCGACGACGAGGAACTCCTGGCCCTGGCGGCCCAGGCCGGCTGTCGGGGGGTCTTCATCGGCTTCGAGTCCCCCAACCCCGAAGGGCTTCGGGGCATCGGCCGGAAGTTCGACCTGATGAAAGGCCGGGACGTGCGCGCCTCCGTGCGGCGCATCCAGTGCCACGGCCTGATGGTCGTCGGCTCCTTTATCATGGGGCTGGACGTGGACACCCCGGGCATCGGCAGGCGCATCGCCGATGCCGCCAGCCGGCACGGGATGGACATCATCAACGTGGGATTCCTGACGCCGTTGCCCGGCACCCGTTTGTGGGGCCTGATGAAAGCGGATAAGCGCCTGGCCCTCGATGCGTTTCCCGAGGACTGGAAATACTACACGCTGAACTTCCCCGTCGCCCGGTACAAGCATCTGTCTCTGGACGGCATCATCGAAGAAATGCTTGTCTGCAACCAGAGATTCTATTCCCTGCGGCGCATTCTCGGCCGGGTCTGCGTCAACTTCCGGCAGCGCCGCGCGCCGATGGTCAGCCTGGTGGGGAATCTCTCCTACCGGAGGAACTTCCGTTGGGATATCACGGCCTTCGCGAACTTCAAACTGCAACGAGCCGGCCAGCGCGATCAGCATTGATCCCGTCCGCTCCCTAGAACTGCCCTTTGCTTCTTCGGTTGAGAGGAGTGCTGCTTTTTATCCCGCATCAGTCCAAACTGGTTACACCTGGGTTGGTGCGGAAATTTATTTCAGGCAAGTCTTCTTGACCAACCACGTGGGGAGGAGAACATTATCTTTCAGCGGGTTATTGCCCTAACCCCGTTGGAAGGTACCGTGAGGACAGACTGGAGAAACGAGGGTTTTTAGCTTGCCCCGGCCCGGACAGTAATGTCTGGTCAGTCGGAGTTACCGAATCTCGCCAGAGGCCGCTCTCTTGAAGGTTTCCTTAATTTTCATCCGCGACAAACGTTTCTACTCGCACCCTTCCGAGAAGTTCCTCTCGCAGAGGAAGCTGAATCCCTGCTTTGGCGAAGGCCGGCATTACGTGTTCGGCGAACCTCCCCTGGGGATCATGTACCTCTCTTCCGTCCTGAAAGCGGCCGGGCATGAGGTTTCATTGACCGACCAGTCTCACCCGGAATACTCCGATGACCGTTTTATCGCCGTGCTCCAGGCCGACCGGCCCGCCCTGGTCGGCATCAGCTTCCTGAGCAACATGTGCTATCAGGCAGCTGTCAGCTTGGCAAGAAAAGTCAAAGCCGCTCTTCCCTCCGCCCAGATCGTTTTCGGAGGAGTCTTTCCGACGATCAACGCCCGCAAGATCATCGAAAACGAACCCGCAGTCGACATCGTAGCCCGGGGGGAAGGAGAGGGGATCATCCGCGACCTGGGAGACCGCCTCGGCGATCCGGGTTCGATACCCGGAATCGTCTTCCGGTCGGCGCCGGGAGAGGCGGTTGAGACTCTCTTGCGCGATCCGATTGATGACTTGGACTCCATTCCGTTCCCCGACCGGGACAGTCTGGACATCGATTTTGTCGCTGCTTTGCCGTTGGATGTCCCCGCGGTCATTTGGGACCGCCCGTACACATCCTTGCTCTCCTCGCGCGGCTGCCCCTTCGCCTGCATCTACTGCAACTGTCCGACATTCAGCGGGCGCAAGTGTCGTAGCCGTTCGATCGGCAACGTCCTGAGCGAGTTGGAGGAGATCCACCAGAAGGGATACCGAGCTTTCACGTTCATGGATGATAATTTCCTGCTGAATCCCGACCGAGCTGCGAGCATCTGCGCTGGGATGCGCTCCCGCCGGTTCTCCTTCAAGTGGGGATGCGAAGGGCGCGCGGAGCACACAGCCAAATCCATCTTCAACCAGCTCTCCGCCGCCGGCTGCGACCTGGTCATGTTCGGCATCGAGAGCGGTTCCCAACGCGTCCTCAACCGGCTGAACAAGGGAACCAAGCTTCTCGACGTCGAAACGGCGATCCGGGACGCCAAGAGGGCGGGAATCGGCATTATCCACGGTTTTTTTATTGTCGGTGTCCCCGGGGAAACGGTTGAAGATGTGGAAGCCTCTTTCCGGTTCGCCCAGCGCGTCCCTATCAACAGCTTTGCCTTCAACTCCTTGACCGCATTCCGGGGGACCCCGCTATGGAAGGACGCAGTCGAAAATGGGTTCATCAACGATGAAAAGGATTGGGACAAGATGTTCCCGATTCACGCGATCGATCCGGACGCCATCGATTCCCAGACCCTCTTCAAACTACGGTCAGTCCTCCTCCGGACATTGATCAGGAACAAGATCGTCCGGCATCCCTTCCGGGCGTTCAGGCTATTCAAACGATTTCTCATAAGCATGTCGCTCAAGGATCTGTTCGGATTCCTCACCTCGTCCACAAGCGACCACACCCGGAAACGGGTCTGAACCGGTAACGCGGTAGCATCAGTCTGTCCGGCAAGGAAGGGCGGTTTCCCGGTATGGGGAGCCGCCCTTTTCCGTTTCGGTCGAAGGGAGCTTTCGCCTTTTATCCCGCCTTGCCCGGACCGGTTACACCTGGGTGAGTGCGGGATTTGTCTTCTCTCGGCAAATATTCTTGACCGCTCCAGTCGAGAGGAGAAGAATATGCACAGGCGGCTCAGCTTAACCCCGTCGGAAGGCATGGTGAGAACAGCTCGGAGACAGGAGGATCGGGAAATCTGGCCCGGCTCTGGACAGGGATGTCCGGCCGGGTATTTCCTTTGCAGATTCCCCGATTATCCATTGGTCAGAATCCTTAACCGGAGGACGATATGAGAATGACAATCCCGCTGGCGGCTCTGATATGTTTCGTGAGCCAGTTGGGTGCTTATGAAAAGGCCGAGGCGTGTTCGGATGTCTTGGTCAACAAGGGGAGCGAGATAGTATCGGGCCGGAACATCGACTGGCCGATCGGCAACGCCCTGCAGGTGTCGCTCCATCCCCGGGGCCTGTGCCGGACCGCCGTGCCCCTGCTGCCCGGTGATCAACCGGTAAGCTGGGTCTCTCAATACGGGAGTATCACGCTGGGATTGCATTTTATCGGGTCTTATATTCATCTGGACGGGATGAACGAGCACGGCTTGAGCGTGGGGATGTTGATGATGCTCGATGCGGTCTATCCCCCCCCCGATTCCCGGCCGTACTTGAACGATGACCAATGGCCTCAGTACTACCTCGACAACTGCCGGACCGTCGCCGAGGCGGTGGCCCTGGCGCCCACGATGAGAGTATTTTGTCTGGTGGGGGGGCACCTGGTTTTGCACGATGCCACCGGTGACTCCGCCGTTCTGGAGTACGTTAACGGCGAACTGAAAATATATCGCCACCCGGAATATGTCGGGGTGATGACCAACGAACCCAACTATGAAGTACAACTGGCCAATCTCGCCAATTATCAGGGGTTGGGAGGGAACCTCCCTCTGCCCGGCGGCGTTGAATCCGAGTCGCGCTTCGTGCGGGCCGCTTGGTATCTTCAGACGCTCCCCGTTCCCGAATCTCCCGAGGAGACGATCGGCGCCACCCTGGCCATCATGCAGAATGTGGCGAAACCCCTCTTCGACCGGGCGCAGAGCTGTACCCTGAGCACCAGCATTCGCGACCACACCGCCAACAGGTATTACTGGCGCTCGTTCTGCCAGCCCAATCTCCGGTACGTTGATTTAGATGCGGTGGACTTTTCGCCCGGCCACCCCATACGGGTGCTCGACCTCTATGCCGATCTGGTGGGCGATGTCGAAAGCCACTTCAAGCCGGATCCTGCGCAGATGGTTGTTCCCCCGGGGGATTATAACGGGGACGGAACCTCGGATATCGCCGTCTTCCGGGCCTTATCCGGATTATGGGCAGTGCGGGAGATAACCCGTCTTAACTTCGGGACGCCGCAGGACCTGCCCATGCCGTCTGATTATAACGGGGACGGAACCTCGGATATCGGCATCTATCGAGGCGTGTCCGGCCTCTGGGCGATTCGAAACGTGACCTGGGATTATTTCGGAGGGCCCGCCGGCCGGCCGGTCCCGGGAGATTATGATCGGGACGGCAGTTCCGAGTTCGCCATCTTCCAGGAAGGGTCCGGCCTCTGGGCGGTCAGAGGCGTGACCAGGGCCTATTTCGGCGCCACGGGAGATTGTCCCGTCCCCGGGGATTATAACGGGGATGGAACGCTGGATATCGGCTTTCTCCGGCGCCGGATAGGAACCGATGATTGGGCAATCAAAGACCTCAGTCGCTTCTATTTCGGGGATGGGATGGGGACAGCCGTGGCCGGGGATTACAATGGAGACGGAACCTGGGAGGCCGCCCGTTTCGCTCC
>CAZKCI010000097.1:0-13338 GCA_964551475.1 uncultured bacterium
CTTCTCGTTGTCGCTGAAGACATCGCCGGCAATAGTCCCGGTCACCGACTCCCAGGAGGCCCGCCAGCCGGGGCGATAGCCGACGATCAGGTCGGGCGCGTTCTCCCGGTAGGGGCCACGGTAGATCTTTTCCGTGTCGTAGACGGCGCTGATCGCCTCGCCCGACTCGCCGTCCTTTAAGCCCGTGAGGCGGCGGATCAGCTCGGCCTTCAGCTCGGCCGTCGCTCCTCCCTCCACGGTCCCGTCTCGTTCGCGGCCTTTCCGGTTCAGGTAGAGGCCGGAGAGGCCGAAGGCGTAGGCCCGTGTCTTCGACCAGTCCACTCCCTCGAACCATTCTCCGGACTCCCGATTCCCGTTCTGGAGCGCCAGGTAACCGTTCTGGAAGAGCCAGGTGTTGAGGTTCACGCCCCGGCGGAAGAGCTTGAAGCCGTGGTCGGAGACGATGAAGAGAAGGTCCCGCGGGCCGAGCTTCTCCCGGACTTTCCCCGCCAGAGAGTCGCAGCGGCGATACATCTCCTCGATGGGATCCTTTTTCCCTGCGGTCTGCTCCTTCCCCCGGTAGCGCCAGAACTCGTGCTGGATGACGTCGCTGGCGTCGAAGACGCAGCAGAGAAGTCCCCGGCGGACCTGGGAGAGGGAGTGGAAGAAAATCTCCTCCAGCTTCTCGTGGATGGTCCAGGTCTGTTTCAGGAAGGCTTCGTCGGTGAGAGCCCCCTCGTTGAGCGCCCAGGTGTCCTGGGGAAGGCCCAAAGTGGCGAAGGGGCCGAAGACCTTGGCCAGGTAGACCGAGTAGGTCAAGGGATGGGAGACGGGGAGGGCGGGCTTCTCGGGGTCGATGTTGATCGGGGAGAGGTAGAGCTCCAACTCGGGCTCGACGCTCTTCAGGAAGAAGTGGGCGATCCCGTGGATCCGGGCGAAGCGCCCGCCCGGGAAGGAGAGTCGTATCCAGGGGGAGAACTCGCCCGGCGCGAGCGCCAGCGAGGTCGTCCCCGTCCTCAGCTCGACCCGCGAGCGTTTCCGATCGACGGCGAGGGACAGGGGCAGGGTCAGCGATTCGTTCGGGCGCGAGGGGTGGGGGGGGCCGGAGATGACGGCGGCGTAGGACGGCCCCTTCCCGTCGAGCTTCACCGCGTATCCCGAGGTGAGCTTTTTCCCGGCTATCTCCCGCGTGGTGTAGAGCGCGAAGGTTCCCTGCGATCCCTTGAGGTCGGGAGCGCAGAGTCCGGAGAGGGAGAGGCCGGAAAACTTTTCCGGGGGGAAGGTGATGGGGACCTTGAGGATGATCGACTCCACGCCGTATTCACCCAGGATCTTCCAGAAGGGGACGGACTGGCGCAGGAGCTTCATCACCGGCTTTCCCTTTCCCATGGAGATCTCGGCCGAGGAGAGGCTGGGGAGATAGGTCCTGGGGTCGCGGCGGAGGAAGTCGAAAATGTTGTGCTTGCCGGGGTTGGTCCCGGTCATAAAGGAGGACCAGGCGACGGGCGAGATGGGCGGGTTGGAGGTGGCGAGAGGCGAGAAGGATCCCTCGGCGGCGATCTTCGAGAGGTTCGGCAGAACCCCTTGGTCCATGAACTCCCGGGCGAGGACGGGGTCGAATCCGTCCAGACCGAGGACGACCAGTCGGTCGACCCGGGCGGAAGAGCGCTTTTTCCTCCGGAAGGCCTTGCCGAGGAGGCGGACCGGGAGTGTGAGGAGGAGGAAGAAAGCCGCCAGTGCCGCCCCGAGGACGAAGACGAAGGAGGAGAGGAAGGCGAAACCCGCCCCGGGACCGATGTAGGCGGAAGAGGGATGGGGACAGGCGAGCGCGATCAGGCAGAGCGTCGCGATCGTGATGGTCGTTTTCGCCCTCATGGTTCCGCAAAATATCTCATATTTAACCTGGTGATTCAGGAATATTCTCTCGCCTTGAAAAATGCGCCGGTCAGCGTATAAAGGAGTGGTGGTTGCGAAAGGAGATTCGCCGTGACCGATCAGTTCGACCGCGTGATGGAGAAATATCTCGTTCCGACCTCCCGGATCCGGGAGCCGGTGATGGACAGCACCTACTTCTTCCGGAAGGACGGATCCTTTGTCTTCGCCGAGGGGTATTGCCATCCCCCCGGGGCTTTCTGGGGGATGATCATCAAATTTCCCCATCCGAAAGGCCACATCGACGTTTTCGGCCGCCCCTACAGCTGGACCCACCGCGAGTACATCAACGGCGAGCTCGCCATCATCCCCTACGACCGCCAGGTGGAGAACGCTTTCGTCGTCGCCCCCGAGCTGCGCGCGGTCCAGGGGGTCAAGCCGCCCTACGCGAAGAACTTTGTCAAGTTCCCGCTCGCCGACTTTCCGGGTTACTTCGACTCCGTCCGCTCGATGCAGCTCCTGCGCCAGGAATACGAGTGGGTGGACCAGGCGGTGAAGGAGACCTGCGCGCTCCTGGAGGTCGATCCCGACCGGGTCGGCGTCACCGGCTCCATGGTCTACGGGCGGGTGGAGGACGACATCGACATCGTCTTCATCAACGATCCGAAGGAGAACGACCGGATCGCCCGGAAGATCCGCTCCTTTCTGGGCGGACATCCCGAGTCCCAGGTCAAGGAGCTGGGAAAGGTCTGGGCGCTCCGCTTCTACTATGCCGGCACGCTGATCTGCCCCTTCTTCCGCTATGCCTCGCCCGCCGATGTCCCGATCCTCACGTGCGCGATGGCGGTGATCGAGAAGGCGGTGGAGATCGAAGCGACGGTCGGCGACGACCTCCACGGCTACTATCTGCCGGCGATCCTGGAGCTGACCCAGGTGAAGCGCGGCGGGCGGCGGCTGGAGGACATGGAGCTGATCGTCTATCACGGGGCGATGCGGGGGGATCTGCTGCGGGGGGATAAGGTCCGCTTGAAGGCGGACCTGGTGGAGATCTCCACGCCGCAATGGAGGAAACGCCGCGCCCTGCTGATCACGGATATGGCCGAGGTGGCCAAACTCTAACTACGAATTTCGCGAATTACTTGTCTCGGCAACCGATGTCCACGAATTACGCGAATTTCATCGGCTTGGCCCGGCAACTGATAACCGCGAATAACGCAAATACGCGCTAATGGCCTGGCTGGACCCGGCAACCGATATCTCCGGCTTGAACGATTTGAACGGCTTCAACGATTTCAACGGCTTCAACGTGCTGCGGGCAACGATTACCCACCCAGCGGATCAACTGAGGGAGGAACAACCATGATCATCACCAACACCGACACCGTCCCCGGCCGCAAGGTCAGGGAAGTCCTGGGGATCGTCCAGTCCAACGTGGAGGGGGCGCGGCCGGTCAGCGGCGACCTGCTCAAGTCGCTGAGGCATGTCTTCTCCAACGCCCTCTCTCTGGGGCCCCGGATCGTCACCGGGAGGGAGTTCGGATTCCCGGCGGAGCCGCCGCCCCCGAAGGTCTGCGACAAGAACGCCCCGGCGCCGGACTGCTACGTGGACGGATACGCCGATCTTCTCTTCGATCTGAGGGAGAAGGCGCTGAAGAAGCTGATCAAGAAGGCGGAGAGGATCGCCGCCGACGCCCTGGTCAAGGTCACCTTCGACGTGACCGTGATCGTGCCGCTCGCCTTCGAGGTCTACGTCTGCGGGACGGCGGTCACGCTGCTGCCCCAGCGCCGCAGGAACAGTAGAAGAAAGAAGTGATCAGTGATCAGTAACTGATCACTGATCACTGATTACTTTTTCTTCGGTTACTGTTTTAAGAAAGGCGTCGATCGCCCGCGCCGCCCGTTTTCCCGCCCCCATCGCCTCGATCACCGTGGCCGCTCCGGTGGCGATGTCTCCCCCGGCGAAGATCCCGGGGAGCGAGGTCCGCCCCGTCTCCGGATCGATCTCGACGTTCCCCTTCCGCCCGAGCTTCAATCCGGGAATGGCGCGGACAAGCAGGGGATTGGGATCGTTTCCGATCGCCACCACCGCCAGATCGCAGTCGAGCGTGAACTCCGATCCGCGGACGGGGAGGGGCCTTCGGCGCCCCGACTCGTCCGGCTCGCCGAGTTTCATCCCCAGGCACTCCATGCCTCGGAGTCTTCCTTTCCCGTCGTCGAGATAGCGGACGGGGAGTGTGAGGTAGCGGAAGACCACCCCTTCTTCTTCGGCATGGACGATCTCGTCTTTCCGGGCGGGCATCTCATCGCGGGTCCGGCGGTAGATGATGGAGACCTTCTCCGCCCCCAAGCGGAGAGCGGTGCGGGCGGAGTCCATGGCCACGTTTCCGCCGCCCACGACGCAGACCCGTTTCCCTCGGGCCACGGGCGTGTCGAACTCGGGGAAGCGGAAGGCCTTCATCAGGTTGACCCGGGTCAGATACTCGTTGGCCGAGTAGACCCCGACCAGGTTCTCCCCCGGGATGGACATGAACGAAGGCAGCCCGGCGCCGGTGGCGATGAAGATCGCCCGGAAACCTTCCTTGATCAGGTCGTCGATGGCGACGGTCCTCCCGACCACCTGGTCCAGGCGCAGATCGACGCCCAGTTTGCGGACATTCTCCACCTCGCGGGCGACGATCTCCTTGGGCAGCCTGAACTCCGGGATGCCGTAGACCAGGACGCCGCCCGCCTCGTGGAGGGCTTCGAAGAGGACGACGCGGTGTCCCATCCGGGCCAGGTCGGCCGCGGCGGTTAACCCCGCCGGCCCCGCGCCGATCACGGCGACCTTATGGCTTTCGCGCGCGTCTGCCGATTGTAGGCCCGATCTGCGATCGGGCGCGCCCGCCGCCTCACAGAGGCGGCCTACATCACCGCCGGCCACCGTGTCGTGGTCGGCGGCGAAGCGCTCCAAGGCCCCGATCGCCACCGGGGAGGAGAGCTTCCCCAGGACGCAGAGCTTTTCGCACTGGTCCTCCTGGGGGCAGACCCGTCCGCAGACGGCGGGGAGCGAGTTGGTCGCCTTCAGCGTTCGCGCCGCGGCGGCGGTCTGGCCGGCCGTGATCTCCCGGATGAAGGCCGGGATGTCGACCTCGACCGGGCACCCTTTCCGGCAGGGGGCGTTTTTGCACTGGAGGCAGCGGTCGGCCTCGGCGCGCGCCTGCTCGGGCGTGAAACCGAAAGGAACCTCGCGGAAGTTACTGATCCGCTCCGCTCTCTTCTGCTCCGCCATCGTCTGGCGGGGAACGGCTGTCTTCTTGGCCTGGCTCATGTTCTTCCACAAATTATCACGAATGGGCTTGGCTCGAGCTCCAGGCCATTACCTCCCGTTCGAGTTCTTCCCGGCTTGCCCGCTCGGCGGGGGCGAAGCGGGTCGAGGACTTCGTTCTCATTTATCCGTGCCCGGTCGACTGACCGCAAAGATGGCTTCCGATCGATCTTTGTGGGAGGGGCGTCTCGCCCCGATCCCTGTCGGCTCGGATCGCGGCGAGGACGCCGCTCCCACATGTGCTACCTAGTTGCTGGCAGGTCATCACTCGCGCCGAAGAAGACCCGGGTGACGTCGCGGACGGACCAGAGGCCCGAGGAGTCGCGGAAGATCCCGGCGTCGTCGGCCCCGTCTCCGTCGTAGTCGGCCGGCAGGGCCCAGTCGTCGACGCCCCCGAGATAGACCCGGGTGACGTTCCGGATGGACCACAGCGACGAGGAGGGGCGGAAGATGCCCGCTTCCCAGAAACCGGCGCCGTTGTAATCGCCGGGGACGAGTTCGTCGGTCGAGTCCCCGAAGTAGAACCGGGTCAGGTTCCTCACCGACCACATGCCGTTCGACCCGCGGAAGACGGCGATGTCCTTGACCGCATCATCGTCATACCAGCCGGGGACGGCGGTGTCATCCGAACCGCCGAGATAGACCCGGGTGACGTTCCGGAGGGACCACATCGACGAGGAGGGACGGAAGATCCCCGCCTCCGCCGTCCCGTCTCCGTTGTAGTCGCCGGGGACGGGCCGGTCATTGGCGGCGCCCAGATAGAAGCGGGAGAGGCCCCGGATCGACCACATCCCGGTGGATTCCCGGAAGATCGCGACGTCGGTCGTCCCGTCTCCGTTGTAGTCGGAGGGGACCAGGGCATCGGTCGAGTTGCCCAGGTAGACGCGAGTCAGATCCCGGATCGACCACATCCCCGAAGACCCCCGGAAGACGGCGATGTCCGAGGTGCCGTCTCCGTCATAGTCATAGATCCAGTTCGGATTCTCGTCGACGAGCCTCCCTCCCCCGTAATGGAGGAGGGAACCGCCCTCGCCGGCGACAAAGACGTCGGTTCCCGAGGATCCCCAGACGCTGTTGAAGCCGTTCTCCCAGTAGGTGGGTGATTCCGCCCAGGTCGTGCCGTTGTAATGGTGGATCCTTCCCCAGACCTTGTCGCTGGTCCCGATCGGAGTAGAGACGGCGAAGATGTCGGAGCGGGAGCTTCCCCAGACCTTGCTGAAGTTGGCGAAATTGAAGTCGTGGTACACCGTCCAGGCGCCTTGATTGTAAAAGATACACATATCGTCTTCGGGCATTCTGGAGCCGACCGCGCAAAATGATCTGTCCCCGCCCGACCAGATCCCGGACCAGTCGGTCCCGCTGTCCCCGTCGGTGATCACCGTCCACTCCGTGCCGTCGTAGCGGAAGATCTGGTTCTGGTCGCCGCAGGCATACACGTCGGTCCCCGAGGACCCCCAGACGTCGCGCAGGGGATAGGGGACGACGGTTTGCAGCGTCCAGTCCGCCCCGTTGAAATGGAAGACCCCGCCCGTATAGGATCCGGAGGGATCGCCGACCGCGAAAACGTTGGTCGGAGAGGAACCCCAGACCGCGTACAGGAGGCTGGGGGCGACCTCGGTCGTCTCCGTCCACACCGATCCGTTGTAGGAGTAGATCTTCTGGCCGACGGCGAAGACCTGGGAGGAAGAACTCCCCCAGACATCTTCGAGTTGGTTGAAGTTCCCGTAGGGAGGGATGGTCATCTCGCTCCATTCCGCACCGTCGTAGTGGAGGACGACGCCCCCCGCCCCCGATTCCTGCCACCCCACCGCGAAAACATCGGCGGGAGAGGACCCCCAGACCCCGTTGAGGTCGCAGTCATCCCAGCGGGGGAGTGAGGACCAGGATGATCCGTTGTAGCGGACGAAGGCGCCGTTCGACCCGACGGCGAAGATGTCGCCGGCGGTTATTCCGTTGATGCCGTAGAGAGACTGGCTGGTGTCGCTCTCCATCTCCTCCCAGACGGACCCGTTGCGGCGGAAGATCAGCCCCACTCCGCCGGCGACGTAGACATCGCCGCTTCCGCCCCAGACGCTGTCGAGCGAAACCCAGGACCCCTGGTTGTAGACCGCGGTCAGCACCGTCCACTCCCCGCCGCCGTAGTGGAAGATCTTCCCCGCATCGGTGACCGCGTAGGCGTTGTTCGCGGTGTCGCACCAGATGTCCTGGATGCCCCCGGAAGAGATGGTGGTCATGTCGCTCCAGCCGGATCCGTTATAGTGAAGGATCTTGGACCCGCCGGCGGCGAAGACGTCGTTCCCGTCGACGCCCCAGACGCCGCGCAGTGTCTGAGCGGTGCCGCTTCCCAGCTCCGACCAGTCGCTTCCGTTGAAATGGAGGACCTTCCCCCCGTCCCCCACCGCAAAAATAGAGGTCGCGGAGGCTCCCCAGATGTCGTGCAGCTCGTAGTACTCGAGGAAATGCGCCTGGGACCAGGAGGACCCATTGTAATGGTAGATCGCTCCGTCGTTGTATTCGCCTTCGCCCCTGCCTGCCGCGTAGATGTTGTTTATCGTGTCGCCCCAGACGCCGTTATAGGAGGCTTCCGGCGGACAGGTCAGATAGTGGAAGGAGGCGTCGCCAGTCTCGTAGAGAAAGATGGATCCGGCTTTGCCCACCGCGACCACGTGCTGCCCTCCCGGGAGGCAGTAGACATCGTTGAAGGTGTTGGCGGTCGGGATCGGGTTTTGAGTCTCCCAGGCGGTCGCCCCGGCGCTCCCCGCCGTGATGAAGGCCGCGATTGCGATCAGTCCCGAAAAACAGCGATGTCCCTGCATGATCTGTCCCTCCTTTGTTGCATCAGTCCCTGCGTACCTGTGGGAGCGGCGTCCCTGTCGCGGTCCGAGGCGGCCCCGGATCGGGGCCCCGATTTTTATATTCCTATAATCGTCATCGGGGCAGGCAAGAATGCCCCTCCCACGCAACAGTAACTCATAAAGCATTAAACAGTGACCAGTAAGCAGTGGCCGGCAATCCGCGAAATCCGCGTCATCCGCGGCTTTCTTTTTCCAGGTCAGGCCCGGATCAGGGCCAGGGCCTCGTCCCGGAGCTTCTCCATATTCTCGCGGGTGTCCGCCTCGCAGTTCAGCCGGACCAGGGGCTCGGTGTTGGACTTGCGCACGTTGAGCCACCAGGTCGGCCCGATCACGCTCACCCCGTCGATCTCGACCACCCGGCCCTTTCCCCGGAACTGCTCCAGCACTCTTTTCACCGCCGCATCCTGGTCCTTGACCGTGGAGTTGATCTCGCCGCTGATGTGGTATTCCCGGGTTTCGGCGAGCGCCTGGGAGAGCTTCTCCTTCTTTTCGCTCAGCGCCTGGAGGAGGAGAAGGCAGGTCAGGTTGCCGCTGTCGAAAAAGGCGTCCTGGTAGCGGTAGTAGTAGTGGCCGCTCAGCTCGCCGCCGAACTCGGCGCCGATCTCCCGCATGAAGATCTTGGCATAGGCGTGCCCCACCTTTCCCATGTGGGCGGTGCCGCCGAACTTCTTCACCGTGTCCCGGACGTAATTGGAGCAGCGGACGTCGTAGACGATCTTGGCCCCGGGGTGGGCCTTCAGAATCGGCTTGGCCAAGAGTCCCAGGATGAAGTCGGCGGAGCAGAACTCGCCCCGGTCGTCGACGAAGAAAGCGCGGTCGGTGTCGCCGTCGAGGCCGATCCCGAGATCGGCCTTTTCCCGGAGCACGGTCCGGATGAGGTCTCGGCGGTTCTCCTCGATCAGCGGGTTGGCTTCGTGGTGGGGAAAGGTACCGTCGAGCTCGAAGTAGAGGGGGATGATTGTGAGTGGGCTCCCCTGGAGGAGCTTGGGGATGACCATGCCGCCCATGCCGTTCCCGCAGTCGATGACGACCTTGAGGGGCGCGAGCTCCTTGGGCTTGACGAAGCCGTGCATGAAGGCGACGAAGTCGTCGAGCATTTCGCAACGCTCCACGCGTCCGGGCTTCCGGGCCGGCGGCGGGAAGCGCCCGGCGCGGATGGTCTTCTCGATCTCCGCCAGTCCGGAATCGATCCCGATCGGGATGGCCTTCTCCCGGGTCAGCTTGAAGCCGTTGTATTGGGCGGGGTTGTGCGAAGCGGTGATGATCACGCCGCCGTCCGCCTTCTTCTCGATGACGGCGAAATAGAACATGTCGGTGCTGGCGAGCCCGATGTCGATGACCGTCGCGCCCTGTTCGGTCAGCCCCCGGACCAGGTTTTTCTGCAGGCTCTCGCCGGCGGGACGCATGTCCCGGCCGACCACGATGGTCTTGCCCTTGAGGTAGTTCGCGAAGGTCCGCCCCAGGTCGTAGGCCAGAGAGTCGGTCACGTCCTGGCCGTAAACGCCGCGGATGTCGTAGGCTTTGAATGGCGCTGCCATAATTATTCTCCTTTTTGGTGGTTTTCTTCGTATCAACGGAATTGTTGTTCGGCGCGCAAGACTGTGTCCGGTCTTGGGCCAGATTGGGTAGCCGCAGCCTTGAGGCTGCGTTCCGACCCGATTGGTCAGGCCGCCGCTGGAGGGCTGCGCCACGATTAGGGTCTCGATAAGAACGCGGGCTAAAGCCCGCGGCTACCAGGCTCCGAGCTGGCGTTCGAACCTTCGGTGCCTTTCCCGGAGCAAGTCATCCATGTCTCCAGAGATCGTTTCTCGTCCTCGAGATAGGCATTCTGCCGCCGGGCCAGCTCGTCGAAGTCGACCTCGTGTCCGTCGAACTCGGGGCCGTCGACGCAGGCGAATCGGGTCTTTCCCCCCACCGTCACCCGGCAGCATCCGCACATCCCGGTCCCGTCGACCATCAGGGGATTCAGGGAGACTATCGTCTTGATGGCGTAAGGGCGGGTGAGATCGGCCACCGCCCGCATCATCGGCACCGGCCCGATGGCGTAGACCAGGTCAGGGAGGCGGCCGTCGTTGATCATCTCCAGGAGGGCGTCGGTCACCCGGCCGTGCTTGCCGTAGGACCCGTCATCGGTGGTGATGGTCAAGCGGTCGGCCGCCCGGCGCAGTTCGTCCTCCAGGATGAGGAGGTCCTGGGTCCGGGCCCCGACGATCGCCGTCACCCGGTTTCCCGCCGCGCGCAGGGCTTTGACCACCGGGAGGGCCTCGGCCGCCCCGATCCCCCCCGCCAGGCAGACCGCCTCTCCGACCTGGACCGCGGCGGTCGGGTGTCCGAGCGGGCCGATCACGTCCCGGACGAAATCGCCTTTCTTCAGCCGCCCGAGCTTCCGGGTGGTCGTTCCCACCTCCTGGACGGCCAGCGTGATCGTTCCCTCCTCGGGGTCGGAGTCCACGATGGTCAAGGGGATCCGCTCGCCCTTCTCGTCCGGGCGGACGACGACGAATTGGCCAGCCCGGCGGCGGCGGGCGATCTCGGGCGCCGCCAGCTTGAGAAGGACCGCTTGCGGATGGAGGCGTTGTGAGTAGACGACGCGGAACATGGTTCCCCCGGGCCTCGGCTAAAAGAAAGCCGCGGATTACGCGGATGGCGCGGATTGACATATCCCGCCTCGTCCGTGGCTGGAAAATCATAGAGCGCAGATGTCCCCGGGGGCAAGGGAAAACGGTCGGTCGGCGGGACGATGCTCAACGGTAGAGAAAGTTGAACTCCAGCCAGAGCCCGTCGTCGGCGATGTAGTTCAGGATCTCCTTGTTCAAGGGCTCGTAGGGCTGGGCATTTTCGATGGCGCTGGCGGCGTAATACATCTCGAATTCGGGCCCCCGATGCTCGTTGAGAATGACCTTCCCGATCTTCCCGTCCGGCATGATCTTGAAGAGGAGGCTGGTTTTCTCGGAGCGGACATGGAAGGTGTTGGCCAGGATGGCGAAGTGCCAGAGGTTGGTGATCCGGGGGCGCATCCGGGCGAGATAGCGGGCCACCTCCGGGGAGAGGGCGTTGAAGGCCACCTGTTTCAGGATGGCCGCCTTCCCCTCCGGGATGTCGGACTCGGGCGAAAGGTAAGCGTCCATCCCCCGGAGATGGAAAGGGCTCTCGTCGCCGGGCGCCGGCGCCGGCTCCCGGAGGGGGTTGTCATTATCCCTCCGGACCTTGCGCACCGTCGTGCCCTCGGCATCGGGTTGCTTCTTCTCCGGGAGGGCCGGGTCCCACTCCGGCACGCTCACGGGGACCGATTTTCCGGCCGGGACCTTGCGGACGCTCTTGCTGGAGGCTGATCCGACGGCCCGGGGGAGTTCACCCGCCTGGTCGCGGTCGGGTACGACGTCCTGGACAGCGGAAGCCTGGTCGGAGATCAAGTTGGTGGGAAGGTCTTCCTGCTTGGGAGCGACTCTCCGGGGGGAGTCGACGAACTCCACCCGCACCATTTTCTCCGGGGGCGGAGGAGGGGAACGGCCCAACGGGATCTCCTTCAGGGCGAGGCCGAGGAGGAGGTGCAGGACGAGCGAGGCGGCGACCGCCGCGCCGATCAGCGCGGGTATCCGCTCCTGGTCGGACAGGAATGGTGTCTGGTTCGGCATGGGATCAATTCGCCACGAATGTCTTCCGCTGCGCTAAAGATATTTCGTGCAAATTCGTAGTTATCTTCTGCCCAGCCGAGTCGACCATTCGCGCTCTATTCGCGTGAATTCGCGGTTAAATTGTTGCCGTGCCTCTCAGCAGATCCGCGGCAGGTCCCCGCCCCGAGGCCAGTCCAGGATTCGTTCTCCTCCGGAACGCGTTTTCAGCGAGACCAGCCCCGGATGATCCCGGACGATTCTACCGATGACGGCCGCCTTCCTGCCGGAGGGATGGCTTCGCATCGCGGAGACGAGCCGCCGGGAGTCGGCATTGGCCGCCACGGCCACCATCCTCCCCTCGCTGGCGAGGACCAGCGGATCCAGGCCGAGTATGTCGGCGGCCGCCCGTACACGGGAATGGACGGGGACGGACCCCTCGACAATATCGATCCCCCATTCCCGATCCTCCGCGATCTCGTTCAGGACCGCCGCCAGCCCGCCCCGGGTGGGATCGCGCATGAACTTGATCCCTACCCTGGTTTTGACCATCCTCACCAGCAAACCGTTCACGGGTGCGCAATCGCTTTTCAACTGGCTGCTGATATCGAGCTTCTCCCGGGCGGCGAGTATCGCCATCCCGTGGTCGCCGGCCGTCCCGCTCAGAATCACGCAGTCGCCCGGACGGATCCGGTCGACGGAGGGAGGCGGCTTCAGAATTATCCGACCCACGCCGGAGGTCGAAATGTAGATGCCGTCCGCGTTTCCCCGTCCGACCACCTTGGTGTCTCCGGCGACGATGGCCGCCCCGGCTATTCTCGCCCAGAAACCCATCGAACGGACGACCTTCTCCAGTACCGATCGCTCCAACCCTTCCTCCAGTATGAAGCTGGAGGAGAGGAAGAGGGGGCGGGCCCCCATGACCGCGAGGTCGTTGACCGTCCCGCAGACCGCGAGCTTGCCGATGTCGCCGCCGGGGAAGAAGAGCGGGGAGACTACGAAAGCGTCCGTGGTGAAAGCCAGCTCCTCTTTCCCCACGCTGATCCGGGCCGAGTCCTCCAGGCGGTCGAGAACGGGGTTGCCCAGGAAGGGAAGGATGCACTCCCGGAGCAGCCTCCGGGACGAGAGGGATCCGCTGCCGTCTTCCAGTGCGATGACGCGTTTTTCGTTCACGGGAAGACAGTATATCACCCTAGCGCCGGGGTGTCCCATCCCGCGGGCCTGGAAGCCTTCGCGGTCGTATTTAGAACTTGGCTAACCATCCCTCCCTGGGAGCGGGAACCGGCTTTCTGGACGCTATTTCATCCCAATTCCGTTGATCAGCGGGCACTTACGGAATAATCGGCCTTTCTTACCATCCACGCTTCCAAGTGGCGGGCACATCGTACCAGGCACCGAAGCCACAGCGGGTCAAGTCCCGGATCGCCCACAGGCCGGTATCCGCCCGGAAGATCGCGGGGCGTACGGCGCCGTCGCCGGCATAATCGGCCGGGACCGGCAAATCGGCGGCCAGACCGTAACCAATGTCGGTCACCCCCCTGACCTCCCACCGTCCATCGGGGGAGAAGGCGGATAAGGGAGCGAAACGGGCGGCCTCCCAGGTTCCGTCTCCATTGTAATCCCCGGCCACGGCTGTCCCCATCCCATCCCCGAAATAGAAGCGACTGAGGTCTTTGATTGCCCAATCATCGGTTCCTATCCGGCGCCGGAGAAAGCCG
>CAZKCI010000098.1:0-11912 GCA_964551475.1 uncultured bacterium
CCCCCGGTAGAAAACTCCCATCCACTCTTCGCGAAAAAGCAGATCGGAGCTGATCTGGACCAGGGGAGCGGAGAGGGTTCCGGCCGCTTCGGCCGGAGCGATCTCCCGGCGGTAAAGAAAGCCCATCGTCGCCAGCCAGAGAACGGTCGAGCAGGCAAAGACAATGATTGCCTTGCGATGAGATAATAGGAAGCCCATGAATTTTGAAATATACCACCTCTGCACGGATTGTGGGAGCCCCGATAGTCCCGCACTTTTGACGGGACTATCGGGGCCGCGATCCGGTCCGGCCCGGCCAAAGAATTCAACAGACGATTGAATGGGATTGAATGGGATGGGCTTGGCCGGCCGTCTGTATCCTATTCCATCCTATTCAATCGTCTGTTGAAAAATTCCAAGCCCAAGCCGGCCCGGCTAATGGATCGGGGCGGGACGCCCCTCCCACAAAAAACAGTAATAGAAGAAGAAGTGATCAGTTATCAGTTACTGATGACTGATCACTAGAAAAAAGCGGACCGACGTAAACGTCGGGGCGCTTTTGCCATCCCGATTATCGAAACGATTATTGGTTGAGCTCCCGCCAATCCACCCGCTCGTGGGGGCGGGCCGGCACCGGCACGCCGGAACCTCCCCGGGGGCCTTCATAGGTAGTGGGGTATAAGTGGTCGCCGCTGCCGGTGTTGGTGATCGACTTGGCGATGATGGCGGTGCAGATGTTTCCGCTTCCGCTGATATCGACGGCGGCGTTGGGGACGTAGAAACAACCCGCCAGGGAATCGCCGCTGCCGGTGATGTTAAACGTGCTGCCCGGGGAGACCACGTCGAGTTGCATGGCGTGCCCGCCCTTGTTGAAATCCCCGGACCCGGTCACCTGGAAGGTGAGCTTGGGACAAAGAAAGACCGTCTTCCCCGGGGCGATATGGATGTTCCCGCTCCCCGTGTGCGAGAAGTTGTTGTCGCAGTAGAGATCGGTGTTGTTCCCTCCGGTGCCGAAGTAGATATCCCCGGACCCGGTGAACTGAAATCCGGCGAAACGATAGTGGGTTCCGGTGAAATGCAGGCTTTTCGATCCCGTGATGGAGATGACGCCGCTCGAGATATCGTAATCCCCGCTTTTCCCCGCGACCGCCACCGCTCCGGGCGAACCGCTGCTGTTCTTCCGGATGGTGGCGTCGCCGGCCACGGTGAGGGGGATGGAGGACCCGCCTCCCTCCGGCCCGCCGTTGGCGATCACCCAGGCATAGTCGTCGCCGTCGGTGTCGCCGTCCCCGTCCTTGTCCCAGAGAGGGATGTAGGGGTCGACGCACTCGTAGCCCGTGTCTCCGGGCCGAGCCGGCGATCCGGAGGTATAGCCATCAGAGGCACCGGAGGGGTTGCGGGGCGGAGTGAGCTTGGTCCCAACTTTTGTCGACCCGGTGGCTCTGAATGATTTTCCTTCCGTCATCAATACTTCCCCACTGAGGATCCCAGAACCAGTGATCGTAAAATCGCCGTTGGTCCCTACGCTTCCGGGTCCCATATTGCTCACGCTGCTGGGCGGACCGGAGGGGAAGTCGTCCGGGTTGTAGGAGTAGATGTCTCCGCTACCGGCGAAATCGCAATAATCCTTGCCGAATATTCCGCATGGAAATCCGCCTCCCCCGGGAGTTCCCGCGCTTCCGCGGGCCATCGTCTCCGTGAGCCCTTTCACCGACTCGGCGAACACGTCCCCGGCGAACGTGGACAGGACGACGATCAGCGCCGTCGCGATGAGGGCGATCAGGAACAGGGTCGCGGCCAGTCCGCTGGCCGCGGGAATATATTTCTCGATCCAGGCATTCATCTCCCCCTCCGAAGTGGTTGGTTCATATGTCCCGCTACCTTTTCTAGCAAGATGCGTGCCAAACGACGGGAGAAGCTTTCTCCGACGAGGGAGAAGGCGAGGGGGGAGAGGAAAAGAAATCGGGAGGGGATGAACGACTAAAAATAGACAGGATAGTGTCTAATATTAGGCAAACTGGGCAATGCTCTCATGCGGAGATTGTAGGCCGCTTCTGCGAAGCAGCGTCTGACCCGCCCGCTTCTACTGTGGTGTCCCTGATGTTTGTTTGCATATAAATTGTCATTGCGAGGACCCAGAGCGAAGCGAAGGGGACGAAGCAATCTCTTGGATCGCAACAAGTTAAGATTGCTTCGCTTCCGCTCGCAATGACAAATCAATGCAAGCTATCTCTGGGACACCACACTAGAGCGGGCCTACAAGCTTAACCCGAATTTCTTCAGCTTGCCGTAAAGGGTGGTCCGGGTGATCCCGAGTTTCTTCGCGGCGAGGGAGATGTTCCGTCCGGACTCGGAGAGGGCGCGCTCGATCAGCCTTTTTTCGTGCTCACGGAGGTCGAGGGACTGCTCGTTCGCATACTCGGGCGCCGCGGAGAGGGGGGGGAGGTCGCCCGGGAGGATGATCTTTCCCCTGGCGACGACCACGGCGCGCTCCATGGCGTTCTGAAGCTCCCGGATGTTGCCCGGCCAGCGGTGATCGATGAGAAGACGGAGAGCCTCGGGAGCGATCCCTTCGATCCGGGAGCGGTTTTTCCTGGCGAACTGGCCGAGGAAGTGGCGGGCGAGGAGGAGGATGTCCTCCCTCCGTTCGCGCAGGGGGGGGAGGAAGAGCGGGATGACGTTCACCCGGTAGAAGAGGTCCTCCCGGAAGCGCCCCTCCCGGACCAGGCGCTCCAGGTCCTGGTTGGTGGCGGCGATGACGCGGACGTCGACCACGATCGTTTCTTCACCCCCCACCCGTTCGAACTTCCTCTCCTGCAGGAAGCGGAGGAGCTTGAGCTGGGCCGAAGGGGGGAAAGAGCCGATTTCATCGAGGAAGATGGTTCCCCCCTGGGCCTGCTCGAAACGTCCGATCTTCTTCCGGATGGCCCCTGTGAAAGCCCCTTTTTCATGGCCGAAGAGCTCGCTCTCCAGGAGGCTTTCCGTGAGGGCGGTGCAGTCGGCAATGATGAAGGCCTTGCCGCGGCGGGGGGAGGCAGCGTGGATGGCACGGGCGATCAGCTCCTTCCCGGTCCCGCTCTCGCCCCGGATCAGGACAGTGGAGTCGACCTGGGCGATCTCCGGTAGGAGGCCGTAAATCTTGCGGATCGAGGGGCTTTTCCCCACGGGCCGGTCCAGGGCGTAGCTGACGCCGGCCTCCTCCCGGAGAGAGGCGTTCTCTTCCCGGAGGCGCGAGAGGTCCGCGAGCTGGCGGGCCAGGGCGCGGATCTTCTCCGGCTGGAAGGGCTTGAGGATGTAGTCGTGGGCGCCCAGCTTAATCGCTTCCACGCCCGATTCGATCGATCCCGCCCCGGTGACGATGACCGAGGGGACGTCGACGGGGAGGGTCCTGATCCTCTTCAGCAGTTCGATGCCGCTGATGTCCGGGAGGCGGAGATCGATCAGGGCGGCGGCCGGAGGATCGTCGCGGATCATGCGCCAGGCCTCCTCTCCCCCCGCGGCGGCGGTCGTGCGGACGCCTTCCAGGTCGGAGAGAAGTTCGCAGAGCTCTTCGCGGGCGGCGGGATCGTCGTCCACGATCAGGATCAGTTTCGGGGAGGTCATGGCGTGGTCGATCCGGATCGTTCCTCACTCCCGCGGCAGGAGCACGGTGAAGGCCGTCCCCTGGCCCTCGACGCTAGCCACCGAGATCTTCCCCCCGTGGACTTCCTCCACGATCCGGTAGGAGAGGGCGAGGCCCAGGCCGATCCCCTGGGCCTTGAGCGAGAAGAAAGGCGTGCCCAGCTGGGGGAGGGCGGCCGCGGGGATGCCGACTCCGGTGTCGGAAACGGTGACCGCGACCGTGCCGTCCTTTTCGCGGAACTCGCTCGCCAGTGTGAGCGTCCCTCCGTTCGGCATCGCTTCGAAGGCGTTCCGGATCAGGTTCTGGAATACCTCCGCCATCAGCCCCCGGTCAAGACGGAGAGCGGGAAGAGGGAGCAGCTTGTTCGCCACCGCCACGCCGGACGGAGGCAGCGTCTCCGCGACCTGAGCCGTCGCCTCCTCGATCAGGCGATTGAGGTCGGTTTGCGCCGGCGCGGACTTGGGCAGGCGGGAAAAATTGAGGAGGCTCGCGATGATCCGGTCGGCGTCCCGGACTTTCTCCGCGATGGTGGCCAGGTGCCGGGCGGATTTTTCGTCGCCGCCGGCCAGCCGGCGCTCCAGGTTGAAAGCCGCGGTCCGGATGACGCCCAGGGGATTGCGGATCTCGTGGGCGACGCAGGCGGCCATCGTGCCCAGAGCGGCGAGCTTCTCCGACCGGGCCAGGCTTTTTTCCAGGCGCTTGCGTTCGCTGACGTCGCGGAGGATCCCCGCCGTTCCCGCGATCGCCCCGCCCTCCCGTCGGTCGGGAAGCAGGATCAGGGACAAGTATCGGGTGCCGTTCGGAGTGGCGGAGATCTCGATCTCCAGGATTTTCGCCTCCCCCGACAGCGTCGCCTTCAGGGCTTCTCCGACCAAGGACTGGAGATGGCGGGGGAAAAGGCCGGGGAGGTGGTCGTTCCCCTTCGCCCGGCCGGACGAGACGAGGAGTTCGCCCAGGGGCCGGCTCGACTCCAGCACCCGCCCCTCCCGGTCCGCGCGGAAGATCACGTCCGGCAGGCGCCGCAAAAGAGCCCGATGCTCCTCCCGGACCGCGCGCAGGACTTGGGCGGCCTCCCCGAGCTGGGTCTTCAGATAGTTTTTCTCCCGGCGCAGGCGCTCGACACGGATTCGCTCGAAGCCGCTGAAGAATCCCACCGCCAGTCCGGTATAGAGGAAAAGGCCCCAATCCAGGCCGGGAAACCCGCGTCCGGCGAGATAAAGGCGGAGAAGCACGCCGACGGCTCCGCCCGAGAGCGCCCCCACCAGGGAGTTCTCCAGGACCAGGCGGGGCAGGAGGGGGGAAGTTCGTTCGGGTGTCTGGGGGCGCCGGTTCGTCACGGGAACAGCCTCGGCCCCAGTTTACCAGAGCCGTCACGGGAAGGCAAACGGGACCTCTGTTGGCCGATCTTTCTCCCCACCGACACGAGGTCGGTGGGGGCGATCTTGCTGTAAGGCAAAGCTTCGGTGTCCCGATCGTTCGTCCCCACGGGACAAGCCCGTGGGGGACGGGCCCGGCCGCTCCCCGCGACCTGTTTTCGCGGGAGCGGGAAATCGGCGAAAAGATGGAAATGCTTGACGGGGACAAAAAAAAGCGCCCCGACGTGGAACAGTCGGGGCGCTTTTCCCGGCGATCGTTTCGAGGCTACTTGATGACCTCTTTCCAGTCGGTGGCCTTGGGGGGATTGACCGGGGGGCCCAGGATGGAACCGAAGTCCTGGCCCGCCAGGGCCTCGTCGTAGTGGACGCCGGCGTTGTTCCACAGCCAGACTTGTTTCCCGACCAGATTCCCGTAGATATCGTCGTTGTTCCTGACCTCGATCAGGGCGTTGGGGGCGTACATGAATCCATAAAATTCCACCCGGTTGGAAAGGTCCACGGTGGTGATGCCGTTGTAGTAAAAGCGCAGCCGGGTGGTGTCGCCCTTGAACTCGATCGGAGGCAGAAGGTCCGAGAGGTTTTCAAAGATGATGCTTCCCGTCCCGATATAGGGTGGGTTGTCGGCTTTGCTACCGACGAAGATCTCCACTATTCCCTGCGTGGCGGTGCCGACCGAGAATTGGACGAGGTTGCTCAGCTCGATATGGTCGAAGTGGTATTGCCCGGGATCGAAGGACACTTTCGCCTGGTTATAAGCGATGAATTTCTTGTTGGTGATCTCGTAACAGCCGGTTTTGGTCCCGTAGGTGCCGTGAATTCCGGCGTCTCCGGCCTGGGTATACCAGTCCGGCATGATCACGGGATTGAGCGTCCAAAGCGGAGCGTCGTAGTTCCTGTCCCCGGTCACGGTGCTCTTGGTTATGACAATGTCGCCCTCGGAAAGCGGCGTGGCTACCGTGATATCGCCCAGCACCGTGGCGTTGTTGTCGATGGAGACGCCGTCCGGCTCCGCCCCGTTGCAGTTGCTCCCGATCTGGGAGTTAGTGCCCGGATTGGCCGGATCGTAGATGGCGATGCGGGAATCGTAGCTGTCCACCAGGGCGTTCTCTTGAACGTGGACCCAGTGGTCACCGAAAGGCCCCGGCGGGCAACCCCCGGCATTCAGAAGGCCGGTCCCATCGACGCGCCCGGTGACGTTCCGATCCGAGGCTTCGCCGGCGCTCACGGCCAGCGCCGCCGCGGCGAAAAGAGCTACCAGGATTTTAGCATAACTTGTCTTCATCGCCGGTTCCTCCTGAGGGTCGTATAGCCTGTTCCCGCTAGTAATATATGACTTGAAAGCAGCGTTGTCAAGTATTTATCCCCGGTAGGCGGCCGGGCTAATCGGCGTGCCCGTAGGAGACAAAGGACGCGTAACCCGCCTCCGTCCCGGTTCCCCAGTGCACGCCCAGGTCGAAAGTCCCGTCCTCCAGGGGTTCGTTCGTGTACAGGAAATAGTAGCCGTCCGTGGACCCGGCCCAGGAGGGCTCGGTATCCTCGTCCCACATGACGGAAACGAATTTCTTCCCGGCCTCCAGGCCGGCCTCGGCGAGGTAAAAGGCCTTGACCGAGTCGTCCGGGACGGAAAAGGCGGTCCGGTGGGTGTTGACGATGGTCACCAGGGCGGAGGCGAGGAGGCCGACCACGACTATGACCGCGACGAGGATGATGATCCCCATGCCGGACTGAGGAGTTGGGGAAACAGGCGGTCGGTTTTTCATCATTCCCAGTCCGTCTGGCGGGTCCAGACCGAGGTGCGCAGATGGATCGACTCCCCGGAGGTCATCTCGAGCGTGATCACATAGTTGTCGTCGGTGGTGGCCGAGAACTCCGAGACGTGGTCGGCCAGGATGTTCGTTCCGGCGTCGCTCTCGCGCATCAGCCGGCCGTCCGACAGGAAGAATCTGATGTCGTCGACATCGGCATCGAGGGGAGTCCCGTGCCCCGGTTTTTTATCCAGGATGATCTCGGTTTGCGAGGTAAAGGTAATCCTCTTGTGATAGCTTTCCCGGAGTTCCCGGACCATTTTTTCCATCGCGGCCCGGCTCTCCTGGTAGACTTCCAGGTAGTCGCGGGTGGAGCTGAAGAAGAGCTCGGTGCAGGATACAATCGCCTGGAGGGAGAGGCTGCCGATGATGGCCGTCAGCACGATCACCGCCGCCGCTTCGATCAGCGAATAACCGCGGTCTTTTCGGGGAAGGGGGGTCACGTCATCTCCGCCCAGTTGGTTCTGATCGTGGTCAGGACGAGCGAATTATCCCCGGAATCGATGGTGACCGTCACCCGCTTGTAGCCGGAGTTCCCGGTAGTCTCGGTGTTGAACGCCCCCGGCAGGACATAGATCACCCCGCCGGTGCTGCTGTAATCCGGGAAGCCGGGGATGGGAGCGGAATCCCAGGCGGCGACGTCGCTGTAGGCGATCGGGATCACCTTCTTTTCCATCTCCTCCTGTGCCAGCAGGGTCATGATCCCCCGGCGGACGGGGAAGCTGAGGTCCTGCACCGCTTGCGTGAAGGGGAGGATGATCGCCGGGAGGACGATCGCGGCGACCACGATGACCACCACGATCTCGATCAGGGCGTATCCGGGAACGGTCTTTCTCCCTCGGCTTTTCACGGCATTCACAGTATGGTCACCTTGCCGGTGAGGGCGGTGACCGAGATGAGTTTGACGCTGGCTCCGTTCACCACCGAAAACGATCCCACTCCGGCGGTCGGCTCTCCGAAGGAGTTGAAGGTTATGGTCTGCGGGCCGGCGGTGGTCCCCTGGCGGAGGACCCTGACCTCGGGGGTCAGGCCCTGGGCGTTGTAGGTATCCGTCCCGTCGAATATGACGCTGCAGGGGACGCCGCGGAACATCGCCGCCGCCTGCACCGCGCGGACGTCGGACGCGACGACCTCCGCGGCGGTGGTCGCCGCAAATTCGGGCCCGACGAGAAACCGGGGTATGGCGACGATGGCGAGGATCGCCACCAGCAGCATGGCGATCACCACCTCCACTAGCGTGAAACCAGGACAGCCTACGCGCGAGGGGATCATCACCGCATTCTCCGCAACTAATATAGCTTCGCCGACCAGGGTTGTCAAGGTATTTACCGGCCCTTCACTTCGCTGATAATTACTTGACAATCAGGCAGCATCGGTATACAATTCTATCATCGGACGATGAAAGCGGAAGAACATTTCCCTCTCTTCATCGCGGCTGTGATCGTCGCCGCGGGTGGTCTGGCCCTGGGACCGGGCGAGGGCAGGGCTTTCACCACCAACCAGGAGGCTTCCATCGTTATGGGTCAGCCGGACATGACTCATAATAGTCCCAATCAGGGGACGGATTGGATAGATCCTCCCCTTCCGACGGCTGCAACCCTCAGATGGCCGGGCCAGGTCCAGGTATTCGCGGGGAAAGTGATCATCGCCGATTACCAAAATAGCCGGGTTTTGATCTATGGTTCCATTCCCACGGAAGACAACGCCTCCGCCAGCATTGTAGTGGGACAGCCCACCATGTATCAGAACTACCGCAATCAGCATCCTCCGGGGGAGCCGCCCTGGATCCCCGGCGCCAACACCCTGCACTGGCCGGATGGTGCGTTTGCCAGCGGCGACGGGAAGTTCTTGGTTTCGGACAGTTTCAACAACCGGACACTGGTCTTCAATTCCTTCCCCGCTTTCAACAATCTCTCCGCCAGCGTGGTCATTGGGCAACCGCAGCTGAGTGTCTGGTACTACGCGAACCAGCTGGGCGATCCCGCCGCCAATACCCATTACGAGTCCCGCCAGGTGACCGTGACCTCCGGGGGAAAGATCCTGATCGCCGACCGCATGAATCATCGAGTCCTCGTTTTTAACAGCATCCCGGACAGCAACGACGCCGACGCCTCGGTGGTCGTCGGCCAGCCGAATATGTGGTCCAACGAGACCAACCAGGGCTTTGGGTTCCCGAGCGCCAACTCGCTCAACGAGCCCTCGGGGGTTTTCGTGGATTCCGGAGGCAAGCTCTACATCACCGACACCGGCAATAACCGGGTTCTCATCTTTTCCTCCGTCCCGTCATCCGATAACGCCAGCGCCGCCTTCGTTGTCGGGCAGTCGGTCTTCTCTTCCGGCGAGCCCAACCGGGGGCTGGGTTTCTGCCGGGCCGACACACTGGACGAGCCGTTCGGATCAACCTATTCCGACGGGACCCGCCTCTTCATCCCCGATTCCGGCAACCACCGGCTTTTGATCTACTCTTCACTTCCGACCTTCAACGGCCAGTCGGCGAGCGTGGTCCTGGGGCAGCCGTCCATGACCGCCAACTATGTCAACCAGGTCGATCCCGAACCCGATCCCTACAATCCTCCCGCCCCCACCTCCCGGACGCTCTACTGGCCCAACGGGGCGTTTCTCTACGGCTCCCAGTTGTTCATCACCGACACCAACAACAACCGCGTGCTGATCTACCAGGATTCCACCACGCCGACACCGTCGCCGACGCCGTCTCCCAGCGTGACGCCGACCCGCTCGCCCTCGCCGACCCCTACCCGCACGCCCACTCCTTCACCCAGCCCCACGCCCAGCCGCAGCCCAACGCCGACGCCCACTCCCTCGCGCTCTCCTACTCCGACTCCGACCACCACGCCATCTCGGACGCCCACCCCGGTCCCGACCGCCAGTCCCAGCCCGACCGCTTCACCGACGATAACGCCTTCTCCCACTCCCAGTCCGAGTCGGACTCCAAGTCCCACTCCTTCCCCTTCTACAACACCCAGTCGTACGCCAACTCCTTCTCCCTCGCCGACTGCCACGGCTTCTCCAAGTCCGTCGGCAACTCCTTCGGTGACTCCGACTCCGATCGGATATAAAACCCCGACCCCCACCCAAACTCCCACGCCGAACCCCAGCGTGACGCCGACAGCTTCTCCCAGTGTCACTCCCACCATGACGCCGGAAGGTTTCAAAACACCGACTCCCAGTCCGACCCCGAGCAGATCGCCTACCTCAACGCCGACTCCCACCCCCTCGCCCACCTCATCGCCTTCTCCGACCGTTAGCCCGTCTCCCAGTCCGTCGCCGACACCCAGTCCGTCGCCATTGGCTACGCCTTCAACTACTCCCTCGCCCTCGCCAACGATAACGCCCAGCCCGTCCCCGTCCTGCACTCCCCCGACACCGACCCCCCAGCCATCACCTTCTCCCTCAGCGACGCCATCCCCATCACCGACACCAACGCCCACATCGACTCTTTCCCCTACTCCTTCAATCACCGCCACCCCCACCGCCCCGCCGGCGCTGCCGGCGGCGCCGCTCTACCTCACGCTCGCCTCCAGCGACTACGACGGCGACGGTTCCTCCGACGTGGGCATCTTCCGGCCTTCCGACAGTCTCTGGTCGGTGCGGAACGTCACCCGATTCTACTTCGGCCTCAACCAGGACAAGCCGGTCTCGGGCGACTACGACGGCAACGGGACGGCGGAAGCGGGTATCTTCCGCGCCTTCAGCGGCCTCTGGTCGATCCGGGGGACGAGCGCCTTCTACCTCGGCGCCGTGAACGACCGGGCCGGGCCGGGCGATTTCGACGGCGACGGCTGCTGCGACGCGGCGATCTTCCGCCCCTCCCAGGGGCTGTGGGCTCTTCGGAACGTCAGCCGCATCTACTTCGGACAGTCCACGGATTATGTGCTGGCCGCGGATTTCAGGGGCGACGGGACGGCGGGTGTCGGGATCTTCCGTTCCGCGAACGGCTACTGGGCGATCCGCGATCTGACCTCCTTCTACCTGGGCGCCTGGGGAGACAAGCCGGCGGTGGCGGACCTGACCGGGAACGGGGCGGCGGATCTCGGGATCTTTCGTCCCTCGACCATCCTCTGGTCGATCCGGAACGTGACCCGGATGTATTTCGGCGCCGCCGCCGACGAGATCGTCCCGGCCGACTACGACGGCGACGGGACGGGCGAGCCGGCCATCTTTCGCGCCTCCAGCGGCCTCTGGCAGGCGACCGGCGTGACGCGCCTCTTCTTCGGGGGCGTCGGCAACGTGCCGGTGACGAGATAGAGGATAGTGAATGGGGAATGGTGAATAGTGAATGGCGACTGCCCGGCCTAATCGGGCGCGATTTATCCGTCCGATCTTGGATCGGGGCGAGACGCCCCTCCCACAGGCTCGCTGTCGATTGCCCGCTCGTAAGCCGGGTTCGTGGGAGCGACATTCCTGCCTGCCCCGATGACGATTATTTGCACACGAAAATCGGGGTCGCGATTCGGGCCGGCCTGGATCGGGGCGGGACGCCCCTCCCACAGAAAAACAGTAGCACCAGAAGAAGTAATCAGTGATCAGTTACTGATGACTGATCACTTCTTTTTCGGTCACTGATCACTTTTCTCGCTGTGGGAGCGGCATCTTGCCGCGATCCGAGTCGGCCCGGCCAAAGATTTAACAGACGATCGAATAGGATGGAATGGGATGGGCCTGGCCGGCCGTCTGTATCCTATTCCATCCTATTCAATCGTCTGTTGAAAATGCCGAGTCCCAGCCGGCCCGGCTAACGGATCGGGGCAAGTCTCCTCCTTTCCTTGACCGCGCACTCCCATCCGTCCACAATGGGAGAGTGAAAGCCCGCCTGGTTGCCGGCCTGGTCTTTCTTTGCACCGCCTTCGCCCCTGGCGCCTGGTGCGTTTCCCCGACCCCTGGCATCGCGCCCACGCCCGCCGCCGGGACTTACCGCGACGCCTATCTCCTGGAGCGTTCTGCGGCCGCCCTTTCCCTGTCCGGAGACAGCGCCGGGGCGCTCCCGAAGTACCTCTCCGCCGCCGCGATCTACGAGTCCCTTCTCGCCGCCGCTCCGGAGGCCAATCGCCCGGGCCTGGCCGTCCGCCTCCAGGAGTGCCGTTCGCGGATCGAGGCGATCGAAAAGGCGCG
>CAZKCI010000099.1:0-46615 GCA_964551475.1 uncultured bacterium
GGCGGGGAAACGCTCCTCAGACGGGAAAGACCATGATGCTTGAGGTCTTGACGGCGAGGTAGACGGCGGCCCCCGGCTGGAGCTTCAGCTCCTCGACCGCCTCCCGGGTGACCAGGACGAGGAAGGTGAGCCCCGCCCGGACCTCGACCTCCATGAGCTTCCCCTTTTCCCTCAGCGCGGCCACCGTCCCGAAGAGGACGTTCCGGGCCGAGGAGACGAGCGGGGCGAGCGAAATGACGATCTCCTCGCTCCCCACGCCCGCCCAGGCGGGCCCGTCGCGGTCGGAGCTGACCCGAAGGCGGAGCGGGCCGCTCTCGAACCGGCCGCCGCGCACGACCCCCTGAAAGAGGTTCCGCACTCCGAGAAATCGGGCCTGGGAAACGGTGGCGGGGAGGAAATCGTCGCGCCGCCCGTTCCGGACAATCCCGCCGTTCTCCAGAAAGCTCACGGTGTCGGCGAAGGAGAAGCCCCGCGCGAGATCGTGGAGGCAGAGGACGATGGTCCTCTTCTCGCTCTTCAGGCGGGCGATGATCCTCTCCACGATCCCCTCGCTCAGAGGATCCAGGTTCAGGAAGGGCTCGTCGAGAAGGACCGCCTCCGGGCGGTAGATCAGGGCGCGGGCCAAGGCCAGGCGCTGGCCTTCCCCCCCGGAGAGAGTGAGAGCGTTTTGATCCGCCTTCCCGGAGAGACCGACCTCGGCGAGCCACTCCCGGGCGGCCGCCGCCTCTCCCCCTCCTCCCCGCAGACGCAGGGGGAAGACGAGGTTCGCGCGGACCGAACCGTTCAGGAGAATCGGCTTCTGGGGGAGAAAGCTGATCCGGCGGCGCAGGCGCAGCGAGGCGGGGGAAGCGGGTTGTCCGTCGTACGACACCGTTCCCGCCGAGGGGGCCAGCAGGAGGGAGAGGATTTTCAGGAGCGTCGTCTTGCCCGCCCCGTTCGGACCGATGAGCAGAGCGAGCTCCCCCTCCCCGGCGGAGAAATCCACCCCGTCCAGAACCGAGGCGCCTCCGATCCGGCAGGCCACCCCTTTCGCCTCGATCCTCACTGAGCCCTCCTCCCCCCTCCCTGCAGAATCTGGAAGAAGACGTTGAGGGTGAGCGAGATGGCGAGCAGAATCAGCCCCAGGAGCAGCGAGGTTTCGAACTCGCCCCGCATCGTCCCCAGAGCGATGGAGGTGGTCATCACCCGGGTGTGGCCGCGGATATTTCCCCCCACCATCATCGTCATCCCGGTCTCGCCCAGCACACGGGAAAAGCCCATGACCAGGGCGGCCGTCATCCCGTAGCGCCCCTCCCGAAGCAGGGCGAGGAGGAGCTGGCGGCGGGAGGCGCCCAGGGCGAGAAGCTGGTCCTTGAGCGATCGGGAGAGAGAGGCGAAGGCGGAGAGAAAGAAAGCGGCGAGTATGGGAGCGGCCAGGAGGGCTTGGGCGATGACCATCGCGGAAGGCGTATAGAGAAGATCTAGCCCACCCAGAGGGCCGCGGCGGCTGAGCAGCAGGTAGACCACCAGACCGATGAAGACCGCCGGGAGGGAGAGAAAAGAGTTGAGGACGGCGATGACCGCCCGCCGCCCCCTAAACTCGCTCAACGCCAGGGCGAAGGCCGCCGGGAGAACGGCCAGCGCGGCCAGAGCCGTGGCCAGGAGCGAGACCCGGAGAGACAAGAGAACGACGGAGATGATTTCAATGCTGTCCATGCATACATGCAACGGTAAGCGCTGAACCGGGCGGAGGGTACCACGGTTCAAGGTTCAACGGTTCACGGTTCAACGGTTGACGGCTGCCGGCGTTTTCCAACCGTTGAACCGTTGAACCCTTGAACCGTTGAACCTATTCTTAACGCGTTTACGGTTTGCCTTCGATGAGGAAGAGCGCCTCCCCCGCTTTCTCCTTCCCGTAGGCGGCGATCATCTCCCGGGCCGGGGGCGAACGGAAGAACGCGACCAGCGCCGCCGCTTCCTCCTGCTTCAGGCCCGGGTTTTTCGCCGGGTTGATCGGGATGAGCGAGTAGGGGTTCAGGAGCAGATCGGATCCGCCGCTGATCAGGGGCGAAAGGTCGAGGTCGGCGCGATGGAAGAGAAAGGTGGCGTTGTCAGTCAGCGTGTAGGCGCCTTTCTGGGAAGCGATCCGCAGGGTCTCGATCATCCCCTGGCCGCTCTCCAGGTACCAATCTCCGGCCGGAGCGACGCCGGCCTTCTCCCAGAGGGATTTCTCCTTCTCGTGCGTCCCCGACTTGTCCCCGCGGGAGACGAAAGCGGATGACGCGGCGGCGATCTTCCGGAAGGCCTCCTCGGGCGACGAGCCTTTGATCCCCGCCGGGTCGGCGGAGGGCCCCGCGATCCAGAAATAGTTGAACATGACCGGGATCCGCTCCGTCCCGAACCCCTCGGAGACGAACGTCTCCTCGCTTTTCGGATCGTGGACGAAGACCAGGTCGGCGTTCCCCTCCCGGGCGATCCGCAGGGCCGCCCCCGTCCCCACCGCCACCACCTTGACCTTGATCCCGCTCTCCCGCTCGAAAACGGGGAGCAGGGCCTCGAGCAGGCCTGAGTTTTCGACGCTGGTGGTGGTGGCCAGAGTCATCGTCCGTTCCGCCTTTTCCTGGGCCAGGGCCGCGGCGGAGAAAAAGACCATGGCTGCCGTCACGCAGATCACTTTTCTCATGCCCACCTCCTTTTGATTCGCTCCATCAGCGCAGGCTAAAGCCTGCGGTTACCAACCGCATTATCGCCGGACGGGAATAAAAAAGACGGCGATCCCGGGGGGAAGGCCGTCCGCAATCCTTTGATCTCCTTTCCAACCGCGGGAGGCGCGGCCGTTTCCAGCCGGACCCTGTCGTCCCGCATCCTTGCCGGGAGTGCCGGAGTAGGAGCACGGGATCGGAGATTTAATATTCTACCCTGTCAATAACGCGGCGAAGCCTGGCTCCCTGACGGATCGGGGCGAGGACGCCCCTCCCACAGGCTCGCTAACGATGACCCGACTCGCCCCAGCCGGGCTCTTCAATCGATCGGTTCAAACCAGGCGTTCCCCGCCGAATCGATCCGGAGATAGCCGTCGATCTCCGCCCGGAAGGTGCTGGCGTCGTGGGCCACGCGGTGGTTGTCGATATAGAGTTCAGCCCGGGCCCGCCCGCATTCCGGCTCCACGCTGAGATAGAGGCGGGCGCCGCCGGTCTGGTGGAAGAAGTAAGACCAGGGGGGCAACTGGTCGTGCTGGACGCGGCGGTCGCCGTCGCGGTCGAAGTATTCCACCCGCATCTCGCAGAGGGGGGGCTCGTCTTCGAGGTCGGCCACGTATTTGAGGTCGGGCTCCCCTCCCTCGCCGCCGTCGGAGCAGGAGACAGCGGAGAGCAGGAGAACCAGCATTCCCGCGAGACCGAGATGACGATGAACGTCCATGCGAGCAGTGATCAGTAATCAGTGATTATCAGAAAACGGCAACTGGCGTTTACCGTTTCCGCCGACCCGAGCAGGGGCGGGCGCCGTGGTTGGCTTTCCTGATCCTCTGCCAACCGCGTTTCCTGATTCTGTAGCGTCGAGCCATGGGGGACCTCCTGTGTCCAGTGATCAGTGGCCTGTCGTCTGTAATCTATAATCTATGATCCGATTTCCGCAACTTCTATTTAGCTTGGCCGACTTCTCTCCCCGGGACCGCGGGACTCACCGTCACGCGGAATTGAGCTTCCCGCGCGGGGGGTTTTGACTTTTCCCACGGCCGGATGTAGCGGAGACCGATCGCGGCCTCGCCCGCCGCCGCCGCCTCAAACCTCCAGTATTCCCGGCCTCCGGAACCGATCCGCTGGGGAGGCGTGGCCATGTATTCGGAGGAGATCAGCTTCACGACCGCGCTGTCCGGCGCCGCCGCCAGTTCCCAGCGGTAACCGGTGGTCCGGTTCGATTCCAGAACCAGGACAAAAACGCTCCCGGCGGACGCCTGGATCGGCGTCCCGGGATCGGTGTATTCGGGCACGGGCATGGCCGGTCTTTCTCCGCAACCGCTCTCCGCCGCGATGCTCGCGACGGGCAGAGCCGCGCAGACTACCGCGAGTCTCCAGGCTATGGCAAGCACATTATCCATGTGGACTACGAATTGCGCGAATTCAAACTGCGAATTACGCGAAGTATCCTGGTTTTGGCTCGGCTGAAGATTTCCCGAATTTTCACGCTTGCGCGCAGGCACAAATTAGCACGAATGACAAGAGCTGCGCGGAATGCCGAACTATCTCGGAAATTCACGCCAGTTCGGAGATATCATTTTTTAGGCCGAGCCGAGCCGAATTCGCGTAATTCGTAGTTTATTTTTTGGCCAGGTCGGCGGAGCAGTGCGGGCAGCGGTCGGCGCTCGCCCGGACCGGAGACCGGCAGACCCGGCAACGGGGTCGAAAATCCGGTCCGGCGGCGATCAGCGCCCAGCCCACCGGCCCGGCGAGAAGTCCGAAAATAAACCCCGCCCCCCGACGCCCCTTGTTTTCTCCGATTGCCGTTCCGACCAAGCCGCTGAGGAGAAAAGCCAGACCCCAGGGGAGAAGCGAGAGCATTTTCGGGAGCGCCCGGACAGGCGCGGACACCGCCGGCGGTGACGGAGGCGGGACGGGAGGCGGCGCGGGCGGAGGGAGGGAGGCGATGCGGCAGGAGGAAAGCGCCAGGCCGGCCAGCAAAAGCAGGATGGAGAAGGCTCTTCTCACCGCGTCGCCGCGCTCGTGGTCCCGTTCTGGCGGAGACCGGTCCGGTTCCCCACCAGCGTTCCCGTCTTATCCACATAACCCCGCCAGACCCCGCCCCGCCAGTCGTTGATCTCCACCCGGGCCAGACCGTCCCGGAACTCCCGCGCCTGATCGAAGACCGTCCGGATCACCAGCGTCCCCGGGCGGTCGATATAGCCCCACTGGGAACCGCTCCTCACCGCCGCCATGCCTTCCGAAAACGGCCGGGCGGCTTCGTAACGCGGGGGTATCGCCATCGTCCCGTCCCGCCCGACATAGCCGAACCGACCCTGCTCTCGCACCGCCGCCAGCTCCTCGGAGAACTCCATCGCTTTCTCGAAACGGGGCGCGATGATCGGCGTACCCGAACGGTCGATGTAGCCATAGAGTCCTCCGACGCTGACCGCCGCCAGACCTTCGGAAAAGGGGCGGGCTTCGTTAAACCGCGGGGTGATGACAAAAGCTCCCGTCCGATCGATATACCCCCACCATCCGAAGACGCGGAGAGCGGCCGGCGCCAACCCCTGGGAAAAATCGCCGACCAGCTCAAATTGGGGCGGGATCACCGTCGCTCCGGCCGCATCGACAAACCCCCATTTCCCGTTCTGGAAAAAGGGGGCCGGTTCCGGGTTGTCCCCGGCGCGGAGAGAACGAGAGGACAGCGCCCCCAGCAAACAGATCGCCAGAAGACCGATTTTCATCCGTTGATCCCCAAATCCTGATCGCGCAGGCGGGAGTCGCCGATCATCTCCCGCAGGAAAGCCATCACCAGGCCGGTCCGCCGGTCCAGGTTTCCCCCGATCTCGATCTTTTTCCCCGGGTAATCCCGCCAGGACCGCTCCAGCCGGCGCTCGATGTCGACCTGGAACTCCTCGTTGTCCGAGCGCACACCGTCCGCCATCCCCCGATTCCGGCTCAGACGCAGATGATCCTCCAGACGAATAAAAACCAGCAGGGAGTAGGTCGTCTCCCAGGCGCGGGTGGCGCTCCGGATCAGCTCATAAATCCGGCTGTCGACGTATCCCTTCTCCGCCCCCCGCTCGGCGAAGATGGTGTTGTCGAAGACACTGCGGTCGCAGAGAAGAAAGTCAGGGAGGGATTCCACCCGCTCCAGCTCCATCCGGATCTGTTCCCTCATGATCCAGTACTGTCCCCGGGTCACCGACCCCCGTTCGTTGATGTCGTAGGGACAGAGCCGGGAGAGCTCGGGAACCATCTCGACCTGGAAAGCCCGGTACTTGAGCTCGCTGAAGAGCCGATGGAGGAAGGTGGTCTTGCCCACACCGAAGGTCCCGATGACAGCGATCTTATGCATGCCCGTCCGCGAATGAAGGCTTACCCCTTAATGCCGGAAGATATACTCAAGAATAGCACGTCAAATCCGAAATTCGAATCTCATTAAAAACGGCGCCCCGACGGTTGAACCGTCGGGGCGCGCGTGCCTTTCGGCGATGCTGATGGAGAGAAGCTTATTTCTTTCCCTTCTTCCCCTTCTTGGCCTTCCGCCCGCCGCTGACCATCTTGGCGCGGGAGACATCGCCCTGCTTGTCGAGGAAGTAGAGGAAACCGGACGCCTTCTTGACGCCGGCCTTGGCTACCTTCTGGGGCTTCCCGCCCTTCTTGCCGCCGCGCGCCATCTTGGCCCGGGAGACGTCCCCCTGCTTATCGATGAAATAGAGAAAACCCTCTTCCCTCTTCACTCCCATCTTAGCAACTTTCTCCGCCATGACTCGGCCTCCTTTCTTGCCGTTATCGGGATTGTGTGCGCCCCGATTCATATAGCGTAATACCAAATTCTCCCTCGGAGGTCAAACCATTTTCACATATTTTTTCACTGGCCCTCCCGGCGACCGGGCGCGACGGGCCCGGCCGCCGGTTCGCAGAACCGGCCTACACAACGCGACGGATCACCCCGCCGGGTTTTGTAGGCCCGCTCTAGGAGCGGGCGCGACGGGCCCGGCCGCCGGTTCGCAGAACCGGCCTACAATAATGCAAGAAATCTCTCGCCAAAGTGATCTATATCAATAGGAGACCATCTTGGTGAGTAGCGGAAACCTCATCAGGAGGAACCCCTCATGAATTCGGAAGTTCCCGAGCGGAGTCTGCCCCATCGGTTGCGTAGACTGCCCGAACTTTGCGTGCATTATCAAACACCCATATTTTTCCTCACTCTATGCGTCCATGGTCGCCAATGCGTTTTGGCAACGCATCCTATTCATGGTCTATTTCGATCTTTCTGCATGACTTCTCCCCAACTGGCCCGGGTCTGGGTGGGGCGATATGTCCTGATGCCGGACCATATCCACATTTTTATAGCCACAGAGAATCTGCGCAACCTGTCCCGGTGGGTAGGCAGCCTGAAGAAATATTTTGCGGCACATTGGAGGAGGGCAGGTTCGGAGGGGCCATTCTGGCAGAAAGGATTTTTCGATCATCTTCTACGCTCGGAGGAAAGCTATCAGGAGAAATGGGAATATGTGCGTCGGAATCCGGTACGAGCGGGGTTGGTTACGCATCCCGATGAATGGCCATTCTGCGGGGAAATTGAACGATTGAGATGGTGACACACAAAAACGCCGGTGCGCAGAACCGGCCTACAGGTCTTGACGAGTTCGGTCGCCGGTTCTGTAGGCCCGATCTGCGATCGGGCGCGAAGGGCCTGGACGCCGGTTCACAGAACCGGCCTACAGGTCTTGACGAGTTCGGTCGCCGGTCCCCAGAACCGGCCTACACAACGCGACGGATCTCCCTGCCAGGTTTTGTAGGCCCGCTCTGGGAGCGGGCGCAACCGGCCTACAAACGAGACGCATCCTCCGGCGTTTTCACCGGCGGCGGAGAGAAGCCCACGACCGAGCCGGGATGGAGACGGGCGAAATAGGGGCTCAGCGTGGTGTTGGGCAGGACGCGGGCGCCCTCCCCGATCCGGATCGCGCCGAGCGCGACGCCGGAGCTGAGCATGACACCGTCGGCGATCCGGATCAGGCCGATCCGGATCCGCCCGCCCCCTTCATAGGCGTGGGTGGAGAGCTTGCAGAAGGCGCCGATCATACAGCGGTCGCCGATCACGATCAGCTCCGGGCAGAAATGGTCGAGCCAGGCGCCCTGCATGACCTCGGTATTCGGACCCAGGGCGACACCGGCCAGGCGGTAGAGGCGATTTTTCAGCCGCCCGGCCCGGAGCATCATCGCCCCGAAGACGAGGAGGCTGGTCGCGATCCGGCGGATCAGCGGCCGGTTGAGCGCGGTCCAGTGGATCCGGTTCTTCTCGGAAAGCTCGCCCAGTCCGGCGAAGGAATAGTAGTTCCGCCTCCCGGCGAGCTCCCGGGAGAGGCGGGCGGCCCCCTCCGGCGTATCCGGGTCGAGGAGGCGGATGTCGACCGGAGCGGCGGAGGAGGAGCGGGCCAGCGTGATCGTCCGCCCCGTCTTCCGGGAGAGGCGGATCCCCCGCCGGATTATGCGGGTGACCGCCGCGCGCAGGCGATCATCGATGTCGGGTATGCTCATCTGAAATACCCTTTCCCCATCAAATCTATCCCCGCGAAAAATACCGTCTGCCGGAGCGGAAGGTTGAGTTGATGGGTGAGGGTAAGGATGTGGGCCTGGTTAATGGGTCAGGGTTAGGAATACGGCCCGCTCACGCTGGGCGCACCATCTACCTGACCCATCTACTAGACCCACTTCTTAACCCTAACCCATCTACTCTAATCTCCGACCGCGGGACAGACTACTGTCAGCCAGAAACGCCCCGATTTCAGTGACGAAAATGCCTCACCCCCGTGAAGACCATCGCCAGGCCGGCGGCGTCGGCGGCCCGGATCGACTCCTGGTCCCGGATCGATCCCCCCGGCTGAACGACGGCGGCGATCCCTTCCCGGGCCGCCAGCTCGACCACATCGGGGAAGGGAAAAAATGCGTCGGAGGCAAGCACCGACCCCTTCACGGCCATCCCCGCCTGCTTCGCCTTCCGGATCGCGAGCTCGGCGCTGTCGATCCGGCTCATCTGGCCCGCCCCGATCCCCACGGTGGCCCTCCCCTTTCCCAGGACGATAGCGTTGGAACGCACGTGCTTGCAAACAATCCACGCGAAGGAGAGCCCCTCCCATTCCCCGGCGGTCGGGGCGCGGCGGGTGACAACCTTGATCCCGTCCTCTCTCCAGCCGAGGCGGTCCTCCTCCTGGAGGAGGATCCCCCCGGAGACGGAGCGGAGAAGGAAGGCGGGCTCTCGAGGCTGGAAAGACCCGGTCTCCAGAACCCGCAGGTTCTTCTTCCCCGCGAAAACCTCGAGCGCCTCCGGGGCGAAAGAAGGCGCGATCACCGCCTCCACGAAGGCGGAGACGACCTCTTTCGCCGTCGCCCCATCCACCGGGGCGCTGAACGCGATCACGCCCCCGAAGGCGGAAACCGGGTCGGTGGCGCGGGCGCGGAGATAGCTCTCCCGGAGATCCCCGGCGGAGGCTACTCCGCAGGGGTTGTTGTGCTTGACGATCGCCGCGGACGTCCCCGGCAATTCGAGGGCCAGAGCGAGCGCGCTCTCCAGGTCGAGGAGGTTGTTGTAGGACAATTCCTTCCCCTGGAGAAGGCGGGCGCGGGCGAGCGAAGTCCCCTCCTCCTCCTCTGCCGCGTAGAAAGCCGCCGCCTGGTGTGGGTTTTCTCCGTAGCGCAGAACGGAACGGAGGGGGAGATCGAGGGCGAGACGGGGAGGCAAAATCCCCGCGGACTCCTTTCCCGCCAGACATTCGGCGATCGCGGCGTCGTACTCGGCGGTGAGGCGGAAGACCTTGGCGGCGAGACGACGGCGAGTGGGGAGGGCGACGTCTCCTCCGCTCTTTCCCATCTCCGCGATCAGCGCGGGGTAATCGCGCGGATCGCAGAGGACCGCCACGTCGGAGAAGTTTTTCGCCGCCGCCCGGAGGAGCGCCACTCCGCCGATGTCGATCGATTCCAAGACCTCGGGGGTGATCCTGCTGTGCCTCCGGGCCCGCTCCCGAAAGGGATAGAGGTTCACCGCCACCAGATCGATCGGCCGTATCCCTTCGCGTTCGAGGACGGCGAGATGATCGGGGTTTGACCGCAGGGCAAGGATTCCAGCGTGAATCTTGGGATGAAGCGTCTTCACCCTCCCGTCGAGGAGCTCGGGCGAGCCGGTGTAGGCGGAGATCTCGGTCACCGGGAGCCCCGCTTGCGCGAGCGAGAGCGCGGTGCCCCCGGTGGAGAGAAGCTCATAGCCGGCGGCGAGAAGGGCGCGGGCGAAGTCCTCGATCCCGCGCTTGTCGGAAACGCTCAGGATAGCCAGTCGTTTGTCGGAGATACTCATGGAGACCAAGCGTATCAAAATACTTGGTCAATAGGTTAGGGCAAGGTTAATGGTCTGGTGAATGGGCAAGGTGGGTGGTGCGGCCCGACGGCCCGGCCGCACCTAACCCTGACCCATGTACCAGACCCACTTCCTAACCTTCACCCATCAACCAGTTGTTTCCCCGGACATACTCCTCGAACCTCTTCAGGCCGGCCGGGGTTCCGATGTCGTAGAAATCCTCCGCGGACGGAAAGGCCCCCAGGAGTCCCCTCTCGATCAATCGCGGATAGACCTCGTCCTCCAGGGAGAAGACGTCGCCGGCGGGGAAATAGTCAGCGAGCGAGCGCCGGAAGAGACCCGCCCCCGCGTCGACATGGGTAAAGCCGCCGCCGGCGGGGCGGCGGGAATAGGACAGGACCTTCCCTCCCTCAGAGAGCTTGAGGTTGGCGGCGCGGCCGGTCCCGGCGGCCGGAAAAACGGAGAGGAGGGCGGCGAAGGAGGCGGCCCCGGAGCTGAGAGACCGATAGTCGATCGGGAGCAGCGTGTCGCCGTTCAAAAAGAAGAAATCCTCGGCGAGAAACGGAAGAGCGTTTTTCAGCGCCCCTCCCGTCCCCAGGGGCTTCTTCTCGCGCACGCAGCGGATCGTCATCCCGAAAGCGGATCCGTCCCCGACCTGCCGCTCGATCATCTCCGAAAGATAGCCGGTGAGGAGGACAGCCTCGTCGATCCCCTGGCGGCGGAGGAAGCGGAGCAGAAAGTCGAGAAAGGGCCTCCCCGCCACCGGCGCCAGGGGCTTGGGCAGGGCGTCGGTGAGGGGGCGCAGACGCTCGCCCCTGCCGCCGGCGAGAATTATCGCTTGCATCTCATTCCTCGGCTAACCGCTGGTTGTCAGGCAGAGGCGGAGGCCTTGGACTCCCCGGCTCCGGCCTGGTCCATTCGACGGACAACCAATCGATATCCATACCCGCCGCTTCCCGCGCTCCGGGATGGATCTCCGTCCCCGAGGAAGGGAGGCAGGGGGTGATGCCCAGCCAGGCGCGGCCGACCTCCTGGTCGCAGGGGGGGAGCAGCGCCTCCTCCACCCTCCACTCCCGGGATACCGGCAGGGTGAAGGCGGCGAAGAGATCACCGTCCAGGGTCAGTTCCACATTCAGGGCCGACGCTTTCTCCATCCGATTCCTCACCCTCAGTCTGACCCGGGCGGCCATCCCCGGCGGAGAGAACGGAGGCAGCGCGATCCTTCCCAGCCCCCAGAGACTGCGAAAATTCCCGGATCGAGAGCGATCGACAAATCCTTCGGGGAGAAACCACCCGTCCGGATATCCCTTCGACGTCTTTCGACCCACATCGATCATCAAACCCCGAGCCGGATCCGCGCTCAATCCCAAGCCGAGGGAGGCGGGCAAACCCCGATCGGACCGCAAACGCAGAACCGAGCCGGGGCGGGCGCGCCGGGACGCGGCGACGGAGACGAAGGTAAGGTCATCCGCCACCCGCCCCCGGAGTAACTGGTCATCGAGATACACCTCAATGGTTTTTCGTTCGGTGTCCCACCACACCCGGCGGGGGTGGATCGCCAGCAGGTAGTCGCGGCCAGGCTCCAAATTCAGCGGGCAGGCGGTTTCCCGGGCGCTCCAGGGCAGGAGACGGAAGAGGTGAAGAATATCACGCTCGGAGAACCCGGCCCCATCGATCTTGAGATCCCGCGATTTCCACTCGGCGACCGGGACGAGATCAAAATAATTTTCCAGATTGTCCAGCATCATCCGCGCGTCGCTCGATCCCCGGTTGTCAAAGCCGAAAACCGGTGTCCCGGATTCCAGAACCATCGCCACCGCTCGTTCGGAGGTCAAACCCCAGGGAGCGGCTAATTGATAAGGGGTAAGCGCGGTCGACGAGGTGTAGATATCGACATTCTGCTTGAAATTGCTGGCGGCGAGCACCAGAGAGCCGCGGGGGATATAGCGTTCGCATTCCCCCCGCAAACGCTCGATGTCGGCAATCTGAAAACGGCTGGTAGAGGCCGCGCCGGCGATCAGGGTGGCCGCTACCGAAACGAAGGCGATGGTCAGGATCAGCGCGCCGACCGGCCGGCGCCACGGCCGATCCGTCAGCGCCCCGAGCGTCAGATCGATGCCCAGCACCGCCGGAACCAGCGCGGCGAGGCTCAGCCGGGATTCCGGACGGGCGGCCGCCTCCCCGATGGAGACCGCCAGCGCCACGAGTCCCAGGACGACCATAAGCCCCCGGACAGCGAAGCGCGGCCACGGACCCTGCGGCGACGACGGCCGCCGGGAATCGACGACCCGCAATACGCGGAATATTCCGGCGCTGGCGAAAATCGAGAGAATACAATAAACCGGCAGGAGATAGCGCGTCGATTTAAAAACGAAACCGGAATAGATCAGCAGTTGCAGGGCCCCGATGGGAAACAACAGGCAGGACACCGACCGTTCCCGAAAAGAGGCGGCCAAGCCCAGAAGCGCGAGCGCCATCAGAGCCGGCGCATACGTCCGCCACAGGAAGCCCAGATACCATTGACCATTGGTCGCCAGATTCCGGGGAGAAAACAACCCCTGGGAGACGCCCGCGAACATGCGCGCGACGTTCCGGAAATTCAACACGGACATGAAGGGATTGCGGTGTTGGAGCAGATCCAGGACCATGACCGTCATGATGAGCAACGCGATTCCACCGCCAAAGGCAAGCCCAGCGCGCGCCGCCTCTTTTCTTCCCGTCTTATTCCGAATGAGAACCGCCGTCAGGAACAAGGCGCCGGGGACGATGTTCGGAAGATAGTTGAAACGCACCACGGCGGCGCCGCCTAAAAATAGCACCGCCAGGAAAAGCGGCATCCCCCGGATCGGCCGGGAACGGCATCCCCGGAGCAGGCAATATAATCCCACCACCATGAAAGTGAGAGCCGGGATATCCCGCAAAACCTTGGTCGCCGAATGCTGCAGGCGCTCCGGGGGGATGAGAAACATAAGCGCCAGGCTCAGAAAAGCTATTCCCTCCCGGTCAGGATCGGAGGCAAAAACCAAACGGACCGCCCAAAACATAAACGCGCTGAGAACGAGAAGCAGGAGGGGGTTGACGAAGAACACCGCGGGGAAACCGGCCAAACGGATCGCCGCCGCCAACAACAGCGGGAATCCCGGCTCATAGCCAAAATAGATCTTTTCATCGACCATGTGCCGAAGGCCGGATTGCAGATCGAGCCGGCCGGCGGAGGGCCACCACGATCGAAAGACAGCGTAGATTTCGGGATCGTCGAAGAATGTTCCCCGGGCGAGGGTTTGGGCATAACGGACATACGTCCAGCTGTCCGCGCTCAGGAGAGCGTCGTAACCGGTAATCCCATAGACCGCGGCGAGCAGGATAATCGCCGCCAGGCACGCCGACGGACACTTCCCTCGAAGCTGACTGATTATGGCCGGCGGCGGCATCGCGATTCTATCCTCGCATCCATTCTCCGGCTCAATCGGCCCGGGGGGAGAATTCCAAATAGCGGAGCATCAGCCCGAGGATGCGGGTATCCCCCGCCGACGGACGGTCGGCCGGTTGCCAGGTATTGGTCCGGATGGTCAAACGGCTGATCCCCGGGCGCAGGAGCTCCGGCGGAATCCGAAGTATCGCTTCCCGCATCCCCTCGGCGGGGACGAAAGATCCCGCCGGCCGGCCGTCCAGATCCACCGAAACCCGAGCGGAGGGGACGCCCGGCGGACGGCCGCCGATATAACCGAGAGAGAGTTCCATGCCTGCGGCCGGGACGGAGGAGACGGGCAGATAGACCTCGGCCGCGCCCGCCGTCCAGGCAAAGGGCGTCTCCCCAAGATGAAGCTCGGGAGAATACCATCCTCGCCCCTCGAACTCCCGGCCGGAGGGAGAACCGGGCTCGACCCGGAAAGGATAACTCACCTTCTTGAGGAGGCTGATGTGCATCCGAGCCCCGCTCGCCGCCGGCTGGAGGAGCAGATTGCTGACCGGGGAACGCAGAGCCGCGGGGGATAAGAGCTCCCAGCGGACGCCATCGGAAACGCCGGCCAGCTTCATCCCGTTGAGTTCGAGAAAGACCTCCCCAGCGCCGGGGAAAATTTTCAGTTCCGCCTTGAGCAGATAGGGGGCGCTTTCCGCGGTGGGAAGCGCGAAGGAATCGCCCCAGCGCTTGATCCGCAGGGATTCGAGAGCGAGCGGGGACGTTCCGGAGATTTCCAGCCAGGAGCGGACCGGGGATCCGGCGCCGGCGGGGAGTTCGATTTCCACGGGCTGCGGGAGCGGGGAGGGACGCAGCGGGAGAATCCCCAGAGCAATGCCGTCCAGGGCCGCGGACCGCTCGCCGCCCCCCTCCCAACGGACGGTGAGTTCGGCGCTTCGCCTCCCCTCCCCTATTGATGGCGGGATCGCGATCCGGGCCCGGCCGCTGATCGTCCGCCCATCGGCTTCCTCCGCCGCCTCTTCCTGTTCAATAAACTGCCGGCCGGACGCGGGGGCGGCGGCGCTGAAATCGATCACGTAATCGAGGCCGGCCCAGCGGAGGTCGACCAGGGGGTCCGGGGGCAGGCCCCGGTCGGAACGCACGGACCAAACGGACCGGGGCGAGCCGACGGAGGCGGAGGAGAGGAGAAGGAAGTTCACCCCGTTCTCAAACCGCGCCGGGAAGGGCGCGCCGTTCAGGAAGGCCGCCACGGAGGAACGGGGGGGGAGGGTGTCCCAGATTCTGCCCAGGTTCAGGGTGAGAAGATAGTCGACCGGAGCGGCGGTCGCCAGGGCGAGATCGACCGTCTCGTCCTTCCAGGGTTGGATCGCATAGACGGTGCAGGCCGGCTTGCCGAACCTCTCCGCTAAGTTGTAATCCCCGCCCGCCAGAGTCCCGACCGGGGTCGCGGCGAAATAGTCTCGGATCCGGGGAAGGTAGCCGCCGGCGTCGCGCTTGCCCCGGTTGTCGATGAGATAGAGGTTGAAACCGCGGCCCCGGAGCAGACCGTAAGCCCGGTTGAGTTCGGGGACGGCGAAATCCAGGTCGAAGGGGCGAATCGAGACGCTGTCGGTGAAAAGATCGATCGTCTGGGTAAGAAACTTGGTGGCAAAAAGGACCGAGGGGGGTCGGCAGATTTTTCCCACTGCCTCGCGAAAGCGGCGGGACTGAGGAAACTGGAAAAGAAACGGCTTCGCCGCGATGACCGGGAGGGAGACGAGAATGACCGCCGCGGCGAGGGCGAGGTGGAACAGGGCCGCGGCGTTACGGCGGGGGCGGAGGAAGAGGACGAGCAGAGAAAGCGCGGGGATCAGGGCGGCGGAGAAGAGAAGGTTGTTCTGCCAATGCGGAAGGCCGCCCTGGCGGGAATTCGCGGATCGGAGGACAAAATCAGCGGCGGCCAGGACTGCTCCCAACAGAGCCAGAGACAGGCGGCGGCGGGAACCGGGACCAAAGTGAGGGGACCAAGCGAAGAGGCGGGCGATCCCGCCGACCGTGATCAGACCGATAAAAGGATAGACGATGACGAGATACCTCTCCAGGGGACGGACCCAGCCGCTGTAGAAAAGCAGGAAGACGAGGCTGGCGGGGAAAAAGAGATATCGCGTCTCCGCCCGGCGCCATCCGGCGGCCAGGCCGCCCAAGGCCAGAAGGGAGAAGAACGGGCCGAAAGCGAGAAGGATATGGTAGGACATCGCCGGCAGCGCGGCGTGGATGTTGCCGATCCCCCAGCCGTGGGAGCGCTGGAAGAAGATGTCGGCAATCCTTCGCCCCAGGGACACCGGCGGCGCATTGGCCTCCACCGACTGGACCGCCGCCTGCACCGTCTCCAGGTGTATCTCGTGGGCCTGGGTGAACTTCAGGATATGGCCGCCGGTCAGATAATTCTGGGTAAAAACCGGGAGCAAGCCGGCGATGACCGCTCCGCTCAGGGCAACCGCCAGGACCATACCGTGGATAAAGCGGATTTTTCCGATTGTCCGGTTCAGGAAATACAGGGCGGCGGGGAGACCCAGGAGAACGGCGGGGGGACGGATGGCAGCGGCGAAGCCCAGGCAAACACCGGAGGCGACGAGCCAGGAGGCTTTCGCTCCCCCAGCCGGGGGAAGGGCGCGGAGGAGAGCATAGACCGCGGCGACGGCGAAGAGGACGCAGGAGACATCGCCGTGGGGCGTGACGGAAAGGTCCCAGAGCTCCCGACCAAGGAGAAAAAGGAGGAAGGCCGCGGAGAGCGCCCAGGCGGACGGTGACGGCTCGTCCCGGAAATAAATCCGGCCGATCAGGTAAACGACCAGGAGGAGGAGGCTCAGGATACAGAAGTTGACGAAAAATACCGCGGGGAAACCGAACAGCTTCAAGGCCAGGGCTAGAATCAGGGGATAGCCGATGGCGTATTTACAGTACATCCTTCCATCCTTCAGCAGATAACCGCCGTAATGGATGGTGTAGAGCCGGCCGGGTTCCGTCCGGTCCTTGACCAGGTCGAAGACCGGGTGGGAGCGGAAGAGCGTCCCTTGGGCGAGGTCCTCGGCGAAACGGATGACCTCATACTGGTCGGAGCCGATGGCGAGGTAGTAGCCGAAATAACCGAGGAAGGGGATCCAGAGGAGGAGGCAGACCAGGAGAACGGCGACCGCCTTCTCACTCATAGCGTAGGTCCAATCCCGACACCATCAGGCCGAGGAAGCGACCGTCGAAGGTCTTCTGATAGTCAACCGGACGCCAGGGCGGGATGGCCAGGGTCAGAGCGGCGACCTGCGGCCGGGGAAAATCGAGGGGGATTTTCCAGGAGAGGGACGAAACCTCCGCCGAGAGGGGAACCGCCCCCAGGTCCTTTCCGTCCGCGAAAAGCCTCGCCTCCGCGCCGGCGGGGAGAGAGGCCGCGGGACGGATGGGGAGGATATGGAAGACGACCGCAGCCGCTTTCCCCTGCTCCGGGAAGAGCGGAACGAAAATGCTCGCGGTCTGAGACGTCCAGCGCACGGGAAGCGTTCCCATATGCATCTCGGGCGAATGGAAACCCTCGCCGATAAATGCCCAGTCTCCTTCCGTTCCGACGGCGACGGAGAGATGAGGCGCGGACCGGAGAAGGATCGGCCGCTCTCCCATCAGCGCCTGCCCGCCGGCGACGGAGGCCAGCGTGAGAACGCTCTCGGGAACGCTCACCCTCTCCGGCGGGATGATGAAACGGGCGACCGTATCCGGAGAGGCCGCGAAGATCGGCGATCCGTCGCAGAGCACGGAACAGGTCCCGGTCACCGCGGGGAAGGAGGGGTCGGAACAAACGGGGAAAGCGGTGAAATAGTGACCGCGGTCCGGTGTGGGAAGAAACGCCTTTTTCAGCCAGCGCATGATCTTCACCTCGCTGACCTGAAGCGCCCCCCTCTTTTTCTCCTTGTATCCGAGCTGGGGACGGTCCGGGTAATCGGCGATGAAAGAGAGCGTCTGGCGGAGGGGACCGGGGGGCAGGGGGAAGACCAGCCTTTTCCGGGTCTCCAGGAGGGAGAGGTCGAAGCTCGCCGTTTCCACCCCCCCGGCGCTGACGGAGAGGGAGAGCGGACGGAGCTGCTCCTGGGCGCTATTGACCGCGACCTCGCCGACCAGGACCGTGTCGTCCATCGGGAGGAAAGGGACCAGGACGGAGCCGGCCTCTCCGGGCGCGAGGCGGCGGAAATGGCCGTCGCCGAAGCCGAGGTCGAAGAAGCCGGAGATGAAGTAGAGGTCGTTGATCTTCGCCCGCCGGCCGATGTCCACCGCGTAGGGCTTCCAGACATCCTGGACCGCCGCCTCCAGCAGGCGCGGAAGGGGGCGGTCGGAGGAGAGGACGAGGCGGGAGAAGGGCGCGGCCAGAAGGTCCTTCGGGAGGGGGATGAAATTGATCCCGCCGACTATCTCGGTTCCCAGGCGGCGGCCGTTGAGAGAGGCCTTCACCCAGTTCCGCTTGAGGTCGGGGGCCCAGATGGCGCGGGCGTAGAGGGTGAGGAGACAGTCGTCGGCGGTCGAACCGATCGGGAGCGAGATCTGAGTCTCCCGCGATGTCCAGGGTTCGATCCGGTAGATCGTGCAGACATCGCGTCCGAACTGCGGCCTCAGATTGTAGTCCTTCGCCCGCAGGGTTCCGACCGCTCGGAGATCGAAGTCCTCGCGGAGGACGGGGATGAAGTTCGCCGCGTCCGCCTCCTTCCCGGTCGCCATGTGGTCGATCAGATAGACCCCGACCGGCCGGGCGAGGGCATGATTCACCCCGTCCCGGAGGCTCTCCCCCATCCGCTCGATGTCGAAGGGGCGGATGCTGTAGCTCGAGGTGAAAAGGGCGATCAACTGGGTGAGGGGCTTGGTGGCGAAGATCACCGATCCTTTCGGCACGATCCGGTCGACGTCCCGTCCGAAGCGGGCGGCGTCAGCGAGCTGGAAGATCCGGCGGGAGACGATCGGCCGCGGCCCTTTGTCGATGAGGAAGCAGGCGAGAAGGATCAGCGCCAGCGCCCGCACCCGGGAGGAGAGCCCCACCTGCCGGAGAGCCCCTCCCATCAGAAGCCAGAGAGCGCAGCCGGCGACGATCGCCAGAATGTCGATCACCTGGACGCCGTAGGGGGCGCGGGCGAGGGCCCGCGCCCAATAATCGGCCCCCAGAAGCAGGAGCCAGCCGGCGAGCGCCGGCCGCGGAATCCGCGCCTCGAGCAGCCGGCCGCACCCGGCCGTCGCCAGGACAATGAGGAAGGGCTGGGCGATCATCAAATAGCGAGCCATCAGATGCACCCAACAGCTGTACAAAAGGATAAAAATGACGGGGATCCCCAGGCAGAGGTATTTGACTTCGGGCGACCGGAAGGCGGCAACCGCCCCGATGATGATCAGAAGGCTGAACAGGGGCTGGTACACCTCCCAGAAAAATTTCATCACTGCGGGGAAGGTGTGCGGGAAGAAACCGATCCAGAGCGGGGGGGGATAGTAGAGGTCGTCGATCTTCACCGTCTTCTTCTCGATCACCTCCGGGCGGGGGGGCTTCAAGGGGTGGCCGGTGGTGAGCTGGTTCTGGACCAGGGCGGGCAGGAGGCCGAGGGCGAAAGCGAGAACGATGACCGCGAGAGCCAAGCCGATCGTCCCGATCCGGACCTTCCCGATCAGCCGGACCAGGAGATAGACGCCGGCGGGGATGACGATCAGAACGTTGGGAAGGCGAAAGGAGCCGGAAAAACCGAGGCAGAACGATCCCGCGCCGAGAAGCCACCAGTTGATCCGGCCCGGGGTTTTCAGGGCCCGGACCCAGAGGTAGAGCCCGGCGACCAGAATCATCAGCGCGGGCAGATCGTGGACGGGCTTGATCGCGGTATCCCAGACCTTATCGATGAGCAGGAGGAGAAGAAGGGGGGCGCATAAGGCCAGGAGATCGCGATGGGGGCGGGAGGGGAGAACCTCGCGGGCGAAGAGATACTGGAAAAGGAGGAGCAGCACCAGCATGAAAACGTTGAAAAAATATATCGAGGAAGGGCCGAAAAGTTTGAGCGAAACGGCGAGGAGGAGCGAATAGCCGATCGTGTACTTGCAGAACATCTTCCCGTCGCGGAGCTGGTAGTTCCCGTAGAGAACCATGTATCTCCCCGTCTTCCAGTCCGGCTTGAACCAGCCGTAGACGGGATAGTCGCTGTAGAACTTCCCCCGGGCCAGGTGCTGGGCGAAATGAACGACGCCGTAGGGGTCGGAGCCGAGACCGACGTAATGGCTGAAGACGCCGATGAGCAGGACGGCGGAGAGGAAAAGCGCGAGATACTTGACGATGAAAGAGCGGTCAGACTCGAAGGGAATGAACATGACAGATCGCGGCATCTGCGGAGAGGAGAGCATCGACCGACGCGGGGGCGGCGGCGATCACCCGATGGCGGATTTTATCGTGTACTCCTCGCTTCTCCGGTGGAGCGAGACGGCGAGCATCTCGCCCAGAAGACCCGTGGAGATGAACTGGAATCCGATCAGCATCAGGAGGAGGCCGAGGATGAGGAGCGGGCGGCCGCCGATCCCCTGCCCCATCAGCTTGAGGATGGCGAGGTAGGCGTTGATCAAAAACCCCAGGAGAAAGAGGACCAGCCCCGCCCCGCCGAAGAAGTGGAGCGGCTTCTTGCTGTACTTGGTCAGGAACATCACCGTGAGCAGATCCATGAAGCCGGCGAAGAAGCGGTAGGCCCCGAACTTGCTCATCCCGAAAGCCCGGGGATGGTGCTCGACCTTGAGCTCGGCGACCTTATACCCTTTCCAGTGGGCAAGGACCGGGATATAGCGGTGGAGCTCTCCGTAAAGAGGAACGTCTTCCATCACCTCCCGGCGAAAGGCTTTGAGACCGCAGTTGAAGTCGTGAAGCCTCAGTCCCGAGAGGGCGGCGGTCGTCCGGTTGTAAATCCGGGAAGTGTGCTTCTTGATGAAGCGGTCCTGGCGGCGGAATCGCCAGCCGGAGACCAGGTCCTGGCCCTCGTCCAGCATCTTGATCAGGGCGGGGATCTCGCGGGGGTCGTCCTGGAGGTCGGCGTCCATCGTTATCACCAGGGCGCCCCTGACGATCGCGAAACCCGCGGACATCGCCGCCGACTTGCCGAAGTTCCGCCGGAACTGGATCACGCGGATCCTCGGGTCGCCGGCGGCGAGGGATTGCAGGACCGCGAAGGAGCCGTCGTCCGAGCCGTCGTCGACAAAGACGATCTCCCAGGACCGCCCGGTCCCTTGGAGGACCTCCTTCAGCCTCTCGGCCAGCGGCGGGAGATTCTCCTTCTCGTTGAAGAGAGGGATGAGAACGGAGAGGTCGATCTTTTCGTTATGCACTAGGGTTCAACGGTTCACGGTTCAACGGTTCACGGTTGGCTTCTCAATCCGTTCCCCGCATTTCCTGAGGTAGTTAATAAACCCACGCACCGCGGCACGCGTGCGCCGGGCTTGTTCGTATACGTCTTGGAATTCAACCTCTGAAATATACCCCTCGTCCAGGGCGACATAGAGCTCGCTTTGGACTTCCGTGCATGACCGCTTAGCGTATCGCAAAAACCGGACGAACTCGGCATTGGTTTCGGAATCGAAACCCTCGGCGATGTTGTGCATGGCCGATCCGGCAGCTTCCTGGATCTGCCGCTTGAGACCATAATCTTTCTCAAAACGCGGTTTCTTGGTCAGACGATAAATCTTCCGTGTCAGTTCGCGCGCCAGTTGCCAAGCTTCGATGTCTTCAAAGCGCTCAATCTTCATGCTGCCTCAACCGTTGAACCGTGAACCGCTGAACCGTGAACCATTGTTTATTCTGCTATTTCTGAAAAAATCCGATCCGGCTCACGATCGAGCGGGCCGAGGTGATCACGCTCTTGAGATCGTCCCAGGAGCGGATATGGGCGGCGGTCTGGAGAAAATAGGCCGGGCGGAAATAGAACTCCTGGTAGGCCCGCACCCGCGCCGCCTCCACGGCTTGACGCGAGAGGGACGGCGTCTCGATCATCGCCCGGCAGGAGGAGAAGTCCTCCCAGTCCCGGTAGTGGAGCCATCCCTTCTCCCGGCTCAGGGCGAAAAGCTCGGTCCCGGGATGGGGGATGACCACCGCGAACTGGGCGGAATCGGGTTTGAGCTTTTTCGCGAACTCGATCGTCTCCCGGATCGTCTCCTTGGTCTCCCCGGGGACGCCGAAGAGGAAAAAGGCCTGGGTGCGGATCCCGACGTTGCGGGCCAGGCGGAAGGCGTTGACGATCTTCTCCGGCGTGGTCCCCTTCTTCATGGTCTTCAGCATCTCCCGGGAGCCCGACTCGACGCCGAAGCGGATGTAGCGGCAGCCGGCCCGCTTCATCGCGGAGAGGATCTCCTCGTCCATAGAATCCACCCGGCACTGGGAGATCCACTCGAACACGAGTTTCCTCTCCCCGATCATCCGGCAGATGTCGAGCATCCGCTGCTTGTCCAGACCCATCGAGTCATCGTCGAAATATACCTCGTCCACGCCGAAGCGGTTGACCGCCTCGGCGATCTCGTCGACCACGTTGGCGGCCGAGCGGGCGCGAAATTTATTGCCGTAGAGCGTGCGCGGCCAGAGGCAGTAGACGCAGTGGAAGGGGCAGCCCCGGGAGGTGATCACGGTGGTGGGGCGCTTCCCCCGGAAGGTCCCCTGGCGGTAGCGGGCGTCCCCGACCAGGTCCCGGGCCGGGAAGGGGATCTCGTCCAGGTTCTCGATCAGGGGGCGGTCGGGGTTGACGACGGTTTTCCCGTTCTCCCGCCAGGTCAATCCCGCGATCTTGTCCCAGGGAAGCTTCCCCGCGCAGGCCAAAGCGGCGTCGCGGACGGTGAAGTCGAACTCCCCCCGGCAGACCGCGTCCACGCCCGGGTTCTCCTCCATAATCTCCTTATGGAAGACGGTGGGATGGGAGCCGACCAGGACCACGCGGGTCTTCGGCGAGAGCTTCTTGATCGCCGCCGCCGAGGCGAGGTCGTATTTGATGGAGGGGGTGGAGCACTCGAGGACGACCATCCCGGGGTCGATCTCCCTCACCCTCCGGGCGAAAGCTTCGACGTCGAGCTCCTGGAGAATGGCGTCGAGAAAGGCGGCCTCGAAGCCGGCCTGGCGGACGACCGCCACCAGGTAGGATAGGTAGATGGGGTACTCGATGAACTTGTCCGAGCGCTTGTGCGGCCAGCGGACGTCGGAGCGGGCGCCGAAGCCCTCTCCCGGCCAGGGCGGATTGGTGATCAGGACTTTCATCATGCTTTCTCCTTCGGAGAAAGAATTAAAACACATCGGCGGGAGCAATATCAATAACGGAAAACCGGGCCGCCCTGCGGGCCGGTCCTTCGTCTGAAACCGGACAGGCGCGATCCGGCGGCCGGGCCCGGCGCGCCCGATCACAGATCGGGCCTACAAACCGGCGGACCGGCCAGTCGCGTTAGTGTAGGCCGGTTCTGCGAACCGGCGGCCGGGCCGTCAGGAGAGGTACCCCTCGCAGAGGGCGACGAAATCGTCGGCGAGGTTCTCCCAGCGGTATTTCTCCGCGACCAGCTTCATCCCCGCCTCCCCCATCCTCTTCGACCGGGCCGGGTCACGGATCAGGGCGATGGTCTTCTCCGCGAAGTCGTCCGGGTCTCCCGCCTTGTAGAAAAGGCCGGTCTTCCCGTCCTCGATCACCTCTTCCAGGGCCGGAAGACGGGGGGCCACGACCGAGAGCCCGCAGGCCCAGTATTCGAACTCCTTCAGTGTCACCCTTCCGCGGGCCGAGACGATGTCGGGGAGGATGACCAGGCCGATGTCCCCGGCCGAAAGGTAGCGGGCGACCTCAGCCTGCTTCACCCATCCGGAGAAGAAGAAATCCTTCTCCACCCCCGCCTCCCTTACCAGCTTCTCCAGCGTCGGGATGGCGGTTCCGCCCCCGACCACCCAAAACGAGGTTTTCGGATGGGCGGCGAGGACCTTTTTCGCCGCGGCCACCAGCAGGTCGGGACCGTCCTGGGGATCGATCACCCCCTGGAACAGGATCACCGTGTCCTTCCCGGCGGCGTGCTTCTCCCTCAGGTCCCGCGAGTCCGATTTCCGGAATATCGAGAGGTCCACGCCGTCGCAGACCACGTCGACCTGCCCGCCCGCCGCCCCGTAATCGAGGAGGATCTCCTTCATCGCCCGGCTGATGGTGATGATCTTGTCGGAGCCGCGGATCGCCGCCCCCTCCATCATCCTCCCGCCTTTCTGCACCTGCCGGAGCCACCCGCCCTTCGAGTAATCGTCCAGGTATTCGAACAGGACGTCGGTCAGGTCCAGGACCAGGAAAGGCGCGCGCCCGGACCGGCTTTTGCCGGCGAGCCTCTTTCCCCAGAGCGCGCCGTAGCCGGCGATGGTGTTGTGGGAAACAACGAGGTCGGGATGGAAGGAGGCGATCGCCCCGGCGAGCTTCGCGATGTTCACGGGATGGGCGACCAGGTATTTCTTCATCTTGTGGGGATCGAGGCGGGAGACCGCCTTCATCCTCCAGAGCGGCCCGCAGGAAAGGTATTTTCGCGCCTCCTCTTCGGACGATCCGATTCCGGCGGCAACGCCGACCTCATGACCCTTTCGGGCAAAGGCCCTCGCCAGGTTGGAGAGCCGGGGGGTGCCGCCTCCGCTCAGGGGGTACAGCTCTTCGAATATGGTCAGCAGTACTCTCATGGTCGGTCACCTCAGAAAAGCAGTTCAACGGTTCAACGGTTCACGGTTCAATGGTTCGTGGGGCACTTTTACCTTGTCTACAGGTCCTTCACTAGATCGCCCATCTCCACCTTGAGCGCGCGGGCGATCCGGAAAAGAGTTTTCAGAGAGGCGGCGCTCTTGCCGGATTCGACCTGGGAGATGAGGCTCGGCGATAGACCGGCGAGGCGGGCGACCTCCCGGCTGTTCAGGCATTTTACGTTCCGCAAGCGGCGGATGTTGTCCCCGATCCGGGCATTCAGCGATTCCTCCGGACAGCTGACCAGGCCCAAGCTGGCCGCCGCCCGGGCCACCGCGTCCTGGATTTGGCGCAGGGAGAACGGCTTGCGGATGTAGTCGAAAACAATCTTGTCCCGGACCGCATTCATCGCCGACTCCAACGAAGGGAAAGCGGTCAGGATGATCACTGCGACCTGCCCGGAGTATTCCTTGAGCTTCTTAACTACCTCCATCCCGTCCATGCCGGGCATCTTGATGTCGAGAATGATAACGTCCGGATGCTCGGCGGCCGTCGCCTCCAGAGCCCGCGCTCCGTCATGGGCGAAGACCGTCCGGTAGCCGTCCATTCCCAGGATCTTGCCCAGGTTGTCGCAGAGATCCCGGTCGTCGTCGACGATAAGCACCTTGATGATCTTCATGGTTGGAGTCCTTTCACTCTACAATCTAACCTCCGCGGTCCGCAATCCGTTTCTGCTCCGCCGGCAGACGAACGGTGAAGACCGTTTCCGTCTCCGGCGAGCTCTTCACCTCGATCGTTCCGCCGTGCGATTCGATGATCCCCAGGGAGATCGAGAGCCCTAGCCCCGATCCCTTCTTCTTTCCGCTGCTGATGCTCTCCCGCGAGCTGTAGAAAGGCTCGAAGATCCGGGGCAGGGCCTCCGGGGAGATGAGGCGGCCGTTGTTGATAAAATCCATGACCGCCGCGTCGGAGAGCCCGGCCACTCTCAGGGTCAAGGTGTTGCCCCGCTCCATGGCGGCCCGGGCGTTGATGATCAGGTTCAAGAACACTTGCTGAAGCTGGCCCTTGTCCGCGCGGACGGTCGGGACCGGGGAGTACTCCTTCTTCACCATCAGCCCCGAGGTCCGGAAGTCCGCTTCCACCAGGTCGACCACCTCGTCCAGCGCCGCCCGCGGGTCCAGCGCCTCCCTCTGCCCGCTCTTGCGCCCGGCGAAGTGGAGAAGACCGTCCACCAGGGCGGCGCCCTTTTCCGAGGCCTTGACGATCTTGCCGATCTCTTGGGCGTCCGCCGCATTCCGCCCGCCGTGGCCGACGATCTCGGCCGAGGATCGGATCACCGAAAGCAGGTTGTTGAACTCGTGGGCGATGCCGGAGGCGAGCTGGCCGATCCCGGCCATCTTGTCCGCGAATGACAGCTTCATCTCCAGCTCTTTCCGTTCGGTGACATCGCGGATAACCCCGAGGTAAGGATCGGGCGATCCCTCCCCGCCGGGCCGGGCGGTGATGTCCATGGAGACCTGGAGCAGAGCTCCGTCACGGCGGAGGATCTGGAGCGCTACCTCAGCCATCTTCCTTCTCCCCAGAAGCGCGGGGGGAGCCGGACACTGCTTCTGCCCGGGGAGGATCGCCACCCGGCTCAAGGGGAGACCGACGATCTCCGCGAAGGGGTAGCCGAGCATGGCGGCGAAGGTCCGGTTGAAGGTGGCGATCTTCCCTTCCTCATCCAGCGTGACGATGCCGTCCGGGCTCGACTCGACCAGCGTCCGGTAGCGTTCCTCGGATTCCTTTAGCCTCCCCTGCATCCTGGCTTCCTCCTCCATCCGAACCCGCACTCGGTGATTGCGAACGATGAGCCAGCCGGCGGCAAAGCCGAGACAGAGGAGGAAGGCCAGGTAGAAAAAGTAGTATTTCTGGATCCGGTAGAGGGCGCGGGAGACCTGCCCGAAAGGCCGGCTGACGCCGATCAGCCAGCGTTTTCCCCCGACTATATCGATTGCGAAAGCGACGATCTCGTGGCCGGGATCGCCCCCCCAGATCACGCCAGAGCTTTCCGTTCCCTTAAGTATCCGGTCCAGGTCGGAGGTCGGAATGCCGAGGGGGGCGCCGGATTTCCCTCCGTTCAGCGACTCCACCGTATGGCCGGCGACCTCCCGGGTAGAGTGGGCGACGATCATCCCGTCCTGATCGAGGATGAAGACGGTGGGGATCTCCCCCGATATGTCGGGCAGGATGAAACGCTCCACCACCTGGTCGATATTGACGCCGACGCCGACCACGCCCTGGAGATCGGGCGAAGATCGGCCGCCGGCCGCCGAATCGGGGGCGCGAGCGGCGTAGACCGAGGAAGCCAGGACGACCAGGCATCGCGATCGTCCCTGGATGCGCACGGCGCGGGAATAAATGAAGGGGATCTCCTCATTCATCCCCTGAAACACCTTTCCCGCTTCATAGAATGTCCTGTCTCCCGCTCCGGGGAGATAGTCCGGGGGGAAAACGGAGAGCAGTTTCCCTTCCCGGTCGGCGTAAAAAATGACGTCCGCGGTCGGGAACATCGATCCGAAGGTGAACGAAAGCTTGCTCTCCAGAGCGGAGCCGCTCAAGCCGCCGACCGAGAGATCGCGGGAAAGACGCAACGAATCGGTGGATAGGGAACGGAGGTAGAAATCGATATTCTTCGCCGCCGCGGCGGCGAGGACTAATTGATCGTTGCCGAAATCGATCACCAACTGCTTCACGGTGGCCTGGTAGATCAGATAGGCGAAGAAGACCGTCAGCAGAACAACAGCCACCAATGGAAGCATTACTTTAAGAATCGCCCGCGGCGCCTGCATAGCCATGCATTATGGATATTCCGCCCCCTGGATCAATGGAGAAGCATGATACTGAAAAAAATAATTGACCTGATCATACAGATGATTTACCTACATTGAATATGTTTTAGTATATATTAATAATCTTGTGCTTTTAGCCTAACTCGTTGAAAATTGTGCCCGAAGAATGAAACCGCTCCTTTCCCATCCCAGGATTGCGCCTCCGACCTTAAAGATCTCACTGGCTCGCGTCGCCAACCGAGGGGCGCTGCCCGTCATCTTTGCCCTGGCGCTTGGCCTGCGCGCCCTCGCCCTGCAGCACTACCATTTCGTCGGCGCGGATGGAGGCGTGGACGGGGTGGTTCTCGCCATCAGCGGGAAAAATATCTTTTCCGGTGCGGGGTTCTCTTTCCAGGGGCGGGCGGAGATTGTCCACTCCCCCCTCTACCCTATCTTGGTTGGCGCGACCTGGAGGATGGTGGGCGACCTCGAGCGCGCCGGACAGCTCGTGTCCGTCCTCGCCGGGGCCTTGCTCGTCTTCCCGGTCTTCCTTCTCGGCCGGGAGCTCTACGGCCGGCGCACGGGACTGTTCGCCGCCGCGCTGACCGCCGTTTTCCCCCCGTTCATCTACGGCTCCACCGAGATCCGTGTCGCCTCCCTCTACGCTCTCCTCTGCGCGACCGCGGCCTGGCTGATGTTCCGGAACGCCCTGGCTCCCGGATTCCGCCGAGGAGCGGAAACGGGGGCGGGGATCGCCCTCTGCTATCTTGCCCGTCCCGAGGCGATTCTTTTCCTCGTCCTGGCCGGAGTTCTGCCCTTCCTGCGCAGGATATCCCGGGAGGAAAAGCCTGCGGAGCGTGTCCATGTGGGAGGGGCATCTTGCCCCGATCCAGGCCGACTCGCATCGCGGCGAGACGCCACTCCCACGGAAGAAAACTCGGTGAGCCAGAATACTCGCCGCGGGACGGGGAGGCTGCTTCTCTATCTTGCCGGGATCGCCCTGGGCTTCGCGATCCTCTCCTCTCCCTACTGGTGCTTTTTGAAGCGCCATCTCGGCCACTGGACGCTGAACGGCCGGGGGCCGTTCACCTTCGTCGGCTATTTCCATGACGATTGGGACCGCGCCTATTTCGATCTCTACACCTATCCGGACCAGGCGCTGCGGGAGTGGCGGGAGCAGGGGGGGATGGCCGGTTTCATGAGCAAGAACCTGGGCCGGACGGCCGCCCGGCTGGCCCGAAACACGGCGGCTCTCCTCCGCCTGGGCGAAAGCCCGCAGATCGCCCGGGTCGGGTTGCCGCCTTTCTTGGTCAACGCCGCCGTGATCGCGCTCGCGGCAGGGGCGATCGGAGGCGGCGCGGTCCAGATCCTGCGCCGCCGCTGGCTTTTCCGCGACACCTTCCTCGCTCTCTTGGCGGCAACCGTTCTTCCCTATCTCGTTCTCACCTGGCGCGACCTGCGCTACTTCTATCCCTACTTCTCCCTCCTTCTCATCGTCCTGGCCGAGGGCTGCGGGAGGTGGGCGGCGCGGGCAAAAGGCGGCCGGAAACCGGGATCCGCCTTGGGCATGGCCCTCGCGGCCGCGCCCGCGGGAATTATTCTGCTCGCCATGCTCTTGGCCAGCGGCGCTCTCATCCCTCTGAAGATTCGGACTGTCCCTTATGAATACAAGCTGTTGGGGCTATGGATGCGGGAGGCCATTCCGGATATCGAGAAGACCGTCGTCATGAGCAGGAAAATAGGTGTGCCCTTTTACGCGGGCGCGCGCCATGTCCTCATCCATCCGGGGAGCTACCCGGAGGTGATCCGCTTTGCCCGGGAGAGCGGCGCCCGCTACCTGGTGGTCGACGACTGGACCACGCCCGCCTTCCGCCCCAACCTCGCCTTTCTCCTTGAGGACCGCCCGCCGCCGCCGGATCTCGATCGGGTTCACGATCTTGTCCTTGACGGGAGAAGGATCGTCCTCTACCGTTTCAAATAAGTTGTCAATGTGGGAGAACCGTCCCCGGCCCGATCCATTTTTATTGTAATAGTCTAACCGGATCGCGGCGAGGACGCCGCTCCCACATTGATCGGAGAGAGCGGACAATCACCGAACGGGATCGCCATGGGAAATCGCAGCAACTTATTTTGGGATGCCTTCAACCATCCCGGTTTCTTCAACTTCATCCGCCATATCGTGGACGGAGGGCAGCTCCCGCCCCTGCGCGCCGTCCTCCGGAAGCACGGCGTCCGGAGCGTTCTGGACATCGGCTGCGGCACCGGCTGGTTTTGCCCGGTCGCCGATGGCGAATATCTCGGGATCGACGGCAACGCCCGCTTCATCGACCACGCCCGCCGGAAGCATGGAGGGCCCGGCAAACATTTCCTGGTCATGGACATCCGTTCCATGGATTTCGGGGAGCGGCGGTTCGACGCCGGGATCATCGTGGACACCCTCCACCACCTCGCCGACGATGAAGCCGTCGCGGCGATCGCCGACGCGCGACGCTTCTGCCGCCTCGTGGTCATCCTCGACTGGCTCCCCCCGCGGGGAAACCCCTTCCGGACTCTCATGGCCTTCCTGGACCGGGGCGCCTACGTGAGGGGGTTGCGCGAGCAGGAGTCACTGGTCGCTCAAGCGGGGGGGAAGGTGCTGGAGACGACCAGCTTCTGGTCCATTTCGCGGCTCTACCACCACTCGATCATCGTGGCGGAGAGAGGAAACAGTAAACAGTGATCACTGATCACTTGCAGTTCCGCGCTTCCTCACCACCCGCGCCGGGAGCCCTACCGCGATCGAATACTCCGGAATGTCTTTGTGAACCACGGCGCCGGCGCCGATGATCGAACCGCGGCCGATCGTCGCATCACCCATGATGATGGCGTGGCTCCCGATCCAGCAGTCCGGGCCGATGACGATCCGGGAGGGCGAACGACCCTGCCGACGCATGGGGGTGGAGACGTCGTCGTAGTTGTGGGTCCCCCCGACGATCTCGACGTGCTGGGCGATCATGCAGTCATCGCCGATCTCGATCCCGCCGTAGCAGTAGAGCAGGGCATACGTGCTGATGTTGACGTTCCGTCCGACGGTTATCTCATCCCGTTGGGTGCGGAGGACCGCGCCCCGGCCGATATGGCTGTCGGCGCCGATCCGGATCGCCGCCGAGGAGGGCCCGACGTCCCAAAACGATCGCTCTCCGACAAAAACCCGGTCCCCCAGAAAGACCCGGCGGGAATGAAGGAAACGAACGCCGCTCTCGATCACACACCGCCGCCCCAGCGCTCCCAACACGGGATGGTAGACAGAGGAGCGCAGCAAACAGCCGAAGACGGTGGGAAACTTGGAGAAAAGGGCGAAGATCAAGCCGTCGCCCAGGAAACGGCCGAACGAGGGCTTCCCGTAGACCCTTTCGGCATAAGACCGGAAACTCCCGACCAACCCCGCCCGGGGAACGGTTCCCGCCCCATCGTATCCCTGCATGGCTGTATCCTTGTCTATTCCCGGTCCGCGGATACGGACCGCGATGATTTCAGGCAATATATTCCCGCGATGGTGATCATCTCCGCCGCCATGCCCAGGAGCCGGCCGAAGATGGCGATGGTCGCCGCCACACCGAACTCGATCCCGAAAAGAAGCTTGAAGAGCTCCGCGTTCATCCCTTCGGCCACACCCAGGCCGGCGGGGACCAGGAAGGCCAGCATCCCGGTCAGCCAGGAGAACGTGCTCACCCCCACACAGCCGATCGGGGCGGAGGCAGGCAACGGCCCATGATACATCGCTTTCAGAAGAACAAAAACCGAAAACCCCCGCAGGAACCAGAGCGACGTCCAGTAGAGCATGATGAGAAGGATGAAACGGTACTGGAGCCGCGCCTGCAGGGACACTTTGGAGACGCGGGCGAGCAGCCAGTTCAGGATCGGGTTGAAAATCCGGGGATGGAGAGCGATCAGACCGGCCGGGATGATGACGGCGAAATACAGGAGTTTCCGGGAAAGCTCGCCGCTGAGAAGGGGCAGGAAGGGAAGCGTGAGCATGACCGCGAGCATCGCGGAGATGATCTGGATGACCATCTGGGTGCCCATCGTGGCCACCGCCATCACCTTGGGGATGCCCGCCCGCTCGGCCATCAGGATCCTGCTCATCGGAGTCCAGAGCTTGCCGGGGAGATACTTGCCGAGCTCGCTGAGAAAGTAGACCCGGACCATCCGGAGGTGGGAGATCCGGTTCCCCAGCGCGGCGAGGATGAAGTTCCATCCCATCGCCACCAGAACCCCGCAGGCGATCATGAGAAACGCCGAGAGAACGGTCAGGCCGGCGTCGATATGCAGGACGGCCTCCCGGACCTGGGCGCGGCTTTCCCAGACGGAGCGGCCGATGAAGAAGGCGATGACCAGGAGGATCAGGACCTGGGCGATCTTGTACCAGGGGCCGGCGTATTTTCGCAGAATCTGTTTCATGGCGCACTAATCAACGCAAGCTATTTCCGAGACGCCACCCGGGCGGCGGTAGCGTCGCGTCTCCGGGCGCGACGCTACCGCGTCGCCGTGATCGCCCCATCTTTGAAGACGATCTCCTTCGTGACCACCGCCTTCCCGGAGGAGAGCCGCGCGGAGAAATCCCCCCCCAGCCCCGTGAACGGGCGGGAGGATACCAACCCCTCCCGCATCAGATCGAAAGCGAAGGCGATCTCCCCCGCCGTTTCGCCCCCCGGCGCCCGGATCGCGTCCTCGACAACGATCCTGTCCTCCCGCCAGGCGATCGCCCGTTCCAGCCGCCATCCCGTCCCCTCCCCCGAGACAGCCGAGATCTGGAAGGTGGCCTGCTTTCGGGAACGGACCATGTCCATCCCCTTCTTGACCAGGAGATACCCCGCGGGGAGCGAACTCACCAGCAGGAGAAGAAGACGAGCCATCCGGCCGGGGAAGAAATACTTGCCGGGCTTGAGAGCGGCGGAGACGCGCAAGGAGCCGTCCCCGTCATGGTCAACGCGGTTGTCCGTCGAATACAGGGAGGAATACAACACCGGAGCGGCGGAACGGCCGACCGCGCCCGGTCGCAGACCGGGCCTACAACGCCCCCCCGGGACATCGGCAACGCCTGTAGGCCGGTTCTGTGAACCGGCGGCCGGGGCCGCCACCGCCACACCCTGGTCGCGGCCGCTCCTGAGCGCGGACCCTTCCCGCGGCAAGGCATAGAACTTGATCAGGCCCCCGCAGTCCCCCGAAGCGACCGCAAAGTAGGTCGATGTCTTCACCGACACCAGACGCGACTCCGGGAAATAGCGCCGGTAGGAAGGGCCCTGGAACGGGAGCGGAGGCTCGTCGCCCGTGAAACGCCCGCGCGAAAGCGCGAACGCGGCGAAGGCTTCCAGCCCCGTGTAGAGATGGAAGCAGCGGATGAGATCATCCTGGGTGATCTGGGCCAGCGCCGTCGCGCCGGACACCCCCTCGCGAAAGAGCCGCCGGGCGGTCGGCGAGAACTCTCCCATCGCCGCGGCGGCGAGCAGCGAGACATAGTGGTTCCGGCAGAGGTTGTATTCCGGCCCGGTCCCCAGGTCGGGGTGAATAAAATAGCGGAGAAAATCCAGAGCATTTTCCAGCGAGCGGCGAAGCTTCTCGTCCGGCTCGGCGAGATAACAGCGGACCAGATACTCGAGAGTGATGAAGGAGTAGCCGGTGTCGCAGCCGCCGAGCTCCGGGAACCATCCCTCCTCCCGCTGGGCGGCCATGACCCGGTCCCTCTTCTCGCGGGCCGCGGCGCGAGCGCTCTCCTCCCCGGTCGCCTCGGCCAGGGCGAAAAGGGCGGCCGCCCCCACCGCTTCATGGTTGAGCTTGCTCACGTCGCGATGGCGGGCGAGCCAGGAGGACGCCCGGCGGAAGGCGTCGAGAACGGCCGCTCGATCCCGCTGCTCGATCTCGGATTCGAGGAGACGATAGGCCCGGGACAGGGCGTAGGCGGTGAAGGCGGTGGCGGCAAAACCGTGTTCACCCCGATACCATTCGTCGCTGGAACCGTCCGGATGCTGGCGAGCGGCCCAGAAGAGGAGGCCGGCGCGGGCGAGTTCCCCGATCTCCTTCGCTCCGCGCCAGGAGTTCCCCGGGTACTCGTTGCGGTAGAGAAGGGCAAAGGCGTAGGCAGCCTCCTGACAGCGGGCGTTGGGATGAGCGCTGGTCTTGTTCAGCCAGAAGGGGGGATGGAAACAGCCGTAGGCGGGGGAACGCCGATCGCGGTTGACCAGGCGGAGGAGGTCGCGGCAGGCGGCGACCACGCTCTCGGCCCAACGCTCGGCCGTTTCGTGGATATCGGTCATGGTCCTTCGGAATATCCCGGCGTCGCCACGGGCCCGTCCGCCGTAGTCCCGAGCTTGTCGAAGGACGAAGGCGGAAGCGGCGACGCGACAACCGGCCAGGCGGGGCGTCGCTCCTACCCTTTCTTCGTCTTCAGGCGGAAGAGGAGAGAGGCCCCGCTGGCGGCGCGGCGCAGGGTGTCCAGGTCGCGAACGTTGTTGATCATGTTCCAGATCGGCCGGGGATGGGCGTAGAAACGGACCGTCCCCAGGCGCTGGAGGTGGACCAGGTCATCCGTGGTCCTCCCTTTCGGTATGTAGGGGGCGGCTTTCCCCGCGAAGCCCGCCCCCGGGAAAAAGTTGGCCCAGGAGTTTCCGTCCAGCGCGCCCTCCTTCTTGGCGATGTCAAATAGCTCCGTCCCGGGAAAGGGCACGATCAGGTTGAACTTGGCAAAATCGAGCTTGAGCTGGCGGGCGAAGGCGATGGTGGCGAGCGTCTCCTCCCTGGTCTCGGTGGGCGCCCCCATGACGAACGTGCCCCGGACCATAATCCCGGCCTGGCGGATCATCCTCACCCCTCGCTCCATGTCTTCGAGCTTCTCGTTCTTGCGCAGAATCTGGAGGATCCTCTGGGAGCCGGATTCGATCCCGACGCAGATGCAGCGGCAGCCGGCCCGGCGCATCTTCCGGAGCAGGTCGGCGTCGGCATGATCGGCCCGCATGGCGCAGTTCCAAGCCATCCGCTTCTGATAACCCCGCTCCGCGATCAGGTCGCAGATCTTCTCCGCCCGCTCTTTGATCATGGTGAAGTGATCGTCGGCAAATCCGATCAAACGGGGAGAGGCTTTTTCCATGATGTCGTCGATATCGCGAATGACGTATTCGGGACTGTGAAAGCGGTAGCGGTGGCCGGAGACCTGGCGGGAGGCGCAGAAGATGCAGTGATAGGGGCAGCCCCGGGAGGTGAGGAGAAGCTCCATCGGATGGCGATAGAAGTTGTCGATCGACTGGCGATATTCCCGGAAGGGCAGAAGATGGCGGGCGGGAAGAGGAAGGGAATCGAGGTCCAGGAGGAAGGGGCGCGGCGGCGTCGAGATCGGCCGGCCGTCCCGGAGAAAATGCAGCCCGGGGATAGCGTCGAGAGGCGACCCGCGCCGGAGGGCGTCCAGGATTTCCCAGAGAGTGTGCTCGCCCTCGCCGCTGACCACGACGTCCACGGCGCCGGTGGAAAAGCATTCCTGGGGCAGAACGGTGGGGTGGGCTCCCCCCATGACCACGGTGGTGCGCGGCTCGGCGCTTTTGACCGTGCGGGCGATCCTCAACCCGTCGGCCAGGAGCGGAGTGGGGCAGCCGATCCCGACGATGATCGGCCGGTTGGCCGCAATTTCGGCCGTCAGGGCGGCGTCGGAGAGATCGTGGATCTGCCCGTCGAGAATCTTGATCGCGACCCCCCTGGCTTCCAGAAAGGACGCCAGGTAGAGAAGACCGACCGGCTTCGAGGAGGGCGGGACCTTCTGGCCCCTTCCGGCCAGAAGCTTGACGTAGTCGAGCTGGGGCGCGATGAGGAGGACGTAGTTGTCGTTCATAAGCAGACTGAAGTGTAAGGGGTCAGGGGAAAGGTGTAAAGAGGAAGGTGGCGTCCCCGAATATTGCTATTTTTATTGGATTATCGGCGCCGAGAAGAGTATATGGAAAATCACGCCCAATCAAGGAGGGGCTGCTCATATGAGCGATATCGGCCTATCAGTGGTGATCCCCATCTATAACGAGGAAGAAGTCCTGCCGCATCTGTACGGCCGTTTGGTCAAGTCCTTGGATGGGATAGGCCTGCCCTACGAGATCATCTTTGTCGATGACGGGAGCGGGGACAGTTCCTGGGCGGTGCTGGCGCAGATTAACCGCGACAACCCGCGAGCTAAGGCGATTTCCTTTTCCAGAAATTTCGGCCATCAGGTCGCTATTACCGCGGGCGTCAACTCCTCCCGAGGCGATAGGGTCATGATCATAGACGGCGATCTGCAGGATCCGCCGGAGATCATATCCCGGTTTATAGAGAAATCGAAAGAGGGCTTTGAAGTCGTTTACGGGGTAAGGACCAAGAGGAAAGAGGGAATCGTCAAAAAAAGCATGTATAGCATATATTACCGGCTGCTCAGCAAGGTCTCGAATATCGATATGCCGTTAGACAGCGGAGATTGCTGCCTCATGGATAGAAAAGTGGTAGATCTTTTGAAGGCCATGCCGGAGAGGAACCGGTTTATCCGGGGGTTGCGAGCCTGGGTGGGATTCAAGCAGATCGGCCTGGCCTATGAACGGGACGCCAGGTTCCGAGGCAAAACCAAGTATAGCTTTTTCAAGCTCTGGAAATTAGCCCTGGACGGGATACTTTCTTTCAGCGACTACCCGTTGAAAATGTCCATCCTCTTCGGGTTTATTATATCGCTCCTCAGCGTCGCGTATTCTTTGTTCATAGTTTATAAAAGGATATTTCAGACGGGGAATCCCCTTCCCGGCTGGGCATCGATCGTGGCGGGCATTACCTTCCTGGGGGGGATGCAATTGATGGTGGCGGGGTTTATGGGGGAATATATCATCAGGATCTTTGATGAAGTCAAAAAGCGGCCTCAGTATATAGTGAGACATTCCCTCGGGCTGGATGAGCGCAATGCCCGGAGTCTCATCGATCATTCCGGCGCATAACGCTGAAAGACATATCGAGCAACACCTCCTCTTCAGCACCTCCCCGGTTTTGCCTTCTCGAGCAACCGTTTCCCCACGCTCGCTCACCGTCCCCTTGACCGCCCGCAGCACGCCCCCTTCCGCAAGCCCGCATTGCGCTCCGCTTCCCCTGGCCTCCCCTCCCGGGCAAGTTCGTCAAGCGGGAATATGCGGATTGACATTGATAGGGGGCACTATTGCTGATAGGGAGATATGCCGGCGACCAAAGGCAAGGCGGCCGGAGAACGATTCCTGATGAAACGGAAGAATAGCGGATCCGATCCGGCGATGCATAAATGCGGAAATGCGGCAATATTGCTGGCAAGCTGCGTCTTGGCCTTCGTCATCATGGAAATTGCGGTGCGAGTGCTGGACATTCCTCCCCGGCCTTTAGACCCCCTTCCCGTTCCCAGCTACCGGCTATCCACAAATCCTGCGATTGGTTACGAATACCGTCCGGACTACCGACCGACCGATACGCCTTTTGACCGATCCCATAAAGGATACGCCATCAACCACGCCGGTTTTCGAGACTATGAATACCCGGAGGCCAAGCCCGAGGGGACATACCGAATAATCGTGCTTGGCGATTCGACCACCGCCGGCAATGGCATAGGGGATTTCACGAAGACATATCCGAAGCTATTGGAGGCAGCGCTCAACAGGGGCCCCCACGCCGGCAGGCGCTACGAAGTGCTGAACATGGGAGTCGGGGGCTATCACACGCTGCAGGAAATAGAAACGCTCCGGACCAAAGGCTTGAAGTACCAGCCGGATCTCGTCCTGGTTGCCCTCTGCATCAATGATTTCAATCTGACGTCCGACGGCGGCGTGTATGAGCAGCTCCTGGGGGCGAATCAGCTTTCTCCGCGGAATGCGGATTATCGGATACTGCACAGAAATGCTCTTCGGTTTTCCCGGCTAGCCTTTATTATCTACCATCGCCTGGTCTCATCGGATACCACCTACAGCCAATGGTACTCCGCGAATGTGCTCAAAGGGCAATCGACAGTCCGGGCGGGCTTGGTTTTGCTGTCTGAACTGCAGCGGAAGCACGGCTTTTCCGCGATCGTGGCAATTCTTCCCGGCTTCCGGCGCTCGTTCGATAAATACCGGTCCGGCGATATCCACCAGAAAGTCTTCCAGGCCGCCGACGGCCTACCGGGGATAACAGTCATCGATCTGCTGGAGAACTTCTCCCGGATCAACAACAATGCCAGGAAGTTTTCCTTCGATTATCTCCACCTGAATCAATATGGGCATCGGGTAATGGCGGAAATCCTTATTCGAATTGTGCTAAAAGCAGCCGGCGACAAATTTCCGACAAACATGCGAATTGAACCGATCCCGACGGCCGGACCGGATGCCACCGCGGACCCGGATATGACGTCGCGGTGACTGCTCGCCTGGCGACGGCAGGCTCTTTGCGCAGCAGCTCATGTGCCGCTTTCACTCACGGCGAGCACCTTGTTGACAATGCATTCCGCGACGAACCCGCAACCGTATGCGCTCAGATGGATGTGATCCAACTTGAGAGCCTGTGCGTCAGAATCACGCTCGCGCTTGAAAATCTCCAGCATATTCAGAAAGGGCAGGCCGTAACTCCGGCACATGTCCGCTGTCGGTTCATAGTTTCGGGAGTAATCGGAAAATCGCTCCTTCTTTTCGAAGTCCGGGCTGATCAGCACCAAGGGCTGAAAACCGTATCGCACGGAAAGACGCTTGAACTCCTGGAATCCTTGCTCAACGATATGGCCGCCGAACTTCCCGGGGCCTGGTTCGGTTGTCTGCCGGCTGTGCTTCGCCATGATATTCTGAAGACGGACCGCGATATACGCGAACAGCCGGCTATGAGCCAAGATCCTGCTCACGGGATTCATCATCAAGGAGACCAACGGGGCGTTGCGTCGAAGGTGCTTTTTTATCCTGATATCCAGGGTGGATCTATTACTGTGATCGTTAGAGCAATACTGGAGGATTACTATATCCGGTTTGTATCCAAGTCCCTTCTCTTCAAGCCATTCCACCTCGTTGATGGTGTTAAAGCCGATAACCCCCAGATTCAATGTCTGCCAGGTCTTGCCGTGAAGCTGGCGGCGATTGAGTAGCGCTTCCAGCTGCGCCGGGTACGTCTCCTGGTCCTCGAGATAAACCCCGAACGTCACGGAATCGCCGATACACACTATTCTCCGAACATCTCCCCCCGGTCTGCCCGTCTTATATTCCGTGCCTCGATACCCGCTGTTGTTTATCTTTACCCTGCTCGTATTGAAGCGCACCGTGGAGTTGGGACGAAAAGTGTATTTGAGCTTCGGATTGGCAGAGAACAGCAGTTCCTTGGTGGAGAGAGTGCCTATGTCCGGACCGATATTGAAAAGCCTCAGGACGGCTTCGGCGCTCAATAGTGCGAAGGCGATGGACAAGACAAGCAATGCCAGGTTGCGTTTCATGCAACCAATTGCTATATCACCGCCATCCGACATCCAGACAAGAATTTGTTCTCTTTTTAGCGGATATTGAGGTATACAATATATTATTTACATACATGGAACCAAAACCGGGCAGACGAAGGTCCCTATGATCTCCGGGCCGGAGAATTGTCCCCTGTATTTCCAGGGCGTCGCAGCGCCCCTCTTTCTCCGGTTCTAGCCGCAAAACAAGAATGAAAGAGTTTTCCGTCAACGATGGGCCAGCCCGCATGCACCCGGATGGCAAACCTCGAAAGGCCGGAACCAGCTTCCGGCAGAAAGCGGCCCTGGTGTTCGGGAGCCTGGTGATCGGTCTGCTGCTTCTTGAGCTCGGTCTCCGGCTGGCCGGGATGATGATCGTGTGGCGGCAGGAGAAGGCTGACCGAGGACGGCTTCAACTGAAGTCGGACTTCCGGATCATGTGCGTGGGCGAATCCACGACTTACCTCGGCGGAGAAGACTCCTACCCCTCTCAGCTCGAAAAAGCCTTGAATGAGATGAGCGGCGGTTTTCGCTGCACGGTCATCAACAAGGGGATCCCGGCTACGACCACTTTCTATATCCTGAACAACATCGGGGAGTGGCTGGATGAAGCTCGTCCGGACATGGTGATCGCGATGATGGGAGTCAACGACTCCGACATCTCCGGGGTATACCGAGGAAGGGAGGGCGAAGGGCCCCTCCCCACCTTCTTCCGCAACCTGCGGATCCTCAAGCTGGGAGAGATCATCGGCGCCGGTTGGACCCATCGCTGGAACTCCCTCCGCTCCAAGCTGTCCGGACGGACCGGAGCGACGCCCGCGCCCGCCCCCGACACCGAAGACGATCATCTCCTGGAGCCCGGGGATCGCCGGCCCGGGGAGGCGGAGCAATGGGTGCGGGCCGGGCACGACCTCCTCCGCCAAGAGAAGCGTGACGAGGCGGCCAAGGCCTTCCGGCGGGCGAGCGAACACGATCCCCAGAGCGCCGAGGCCTGGCTGGGATTGGGAACGGCCCAGCGGCAGAAATCCGATTTTGAGAGCGCGGAATCAGCCCTGACCACCGCCCTGCGCTTGAACCCCGCTTCCGACCGCGCGCTGGAGGAACTCGGCATCTGCTATCTTGACCAGAGGCCCCGGGACCTCGAGAAAGCGCGGCGGATGTTTTCGCGCGCAGCGGAGCTAAACCCCGCTAGCGACCGGACGCGGGTCGGGCTCGCCTTCTGCCTCTGGAAGTCGAGAAAATATCGCCGGGCAAAAGAGGCGATCCGGGAAATCATGAAGAATATCCCCAGCGATCCCTGGACGCTGACCCTACTGCTTTACTTCCACCAGAAAATGCGGGACTACGAGGGGGGTATCGCCGTCTGCCAGCGAGCGCTGGAGGGAAATCCGCAATGCGTCTGGGCGCTCGCGAATCTCGCCTATTTCTATGGGCGGCAAGGGAAAACCGAACTCGCCGAGGAATATTCCCGAAGGAATCGGGAAGTGCAGACGACCATGAATCTCGAAATGACCGTCCGGAATTACCGGGCGATTACGGAGATCATCCAGAAGCGCGGGATCCAATTCGTCGCCATGCAGTATCCGCTGAGAAGCCTGGGACCGCTCAAGGAAATGCTTCGGCCTTATAAAGGAATTATCTTCGTGGATAATGAAAGGATTTTTCCGGACAGCGGCCAGCGCTATTTCAAAGACCGCTTCGCGGGCGATTTCGGCCACTGCACCCATGAGGGCAACCAGATCCTGGCCGATAACCTGGCCCGGATTCTCCGGGAAGAATATTTCCGCCCCCGGTCGCAGTCGTTGACGGAGACAAAGTCCGATTAGAGGCGAACGATATCGCCGGTCTTATCGGCGTCCTCCCGGCACAGCGCGTGATCAACAGCACAACGGTCTACGGCCGGACCGCCCCCGAAACGATCTCAATTATTGGTTGACAAAACCCGTCTAGCAGTCAAATATATTCAGTGACGATGAACATTACCAACGAGAACCATAACCGTCATCCGCCCGGGAGCCGCCAATGATACTTCGGTCGGTCGCGCTGGTCATGCTGGTCATCCTGGGAATTTCGGCTCGCCCCGCCCACGCCGCCCTGGGCGACGTCGTCCGCACCTTCTCGGCGCTCAATAAAAAGGTCTGGGCGGGGTCGGTCTGCTGGGCGAACGGCTACCTCTGGGAAACCAACCGCTACAAATGGCAGCTCTTCCAGCGCAGCCAGACCAGCGGGGAGGTCCTGGGTTCCCTCTGGCTCCCCTCTCCGGAAGTGGCCGGCGTCACCTGGAATTCCAAGCGGGGGACCTGGTGGATCACCGAGCCCTGGGATCAATACCAGGTGGACGATGTCCTGGAGGTCCCGGAGGAGGGGGGCGACCCCATCGCCGGCTATGGCGGCATGGCGAACGGTGACAGCGGGATTTTCTACGATGCCCAGCTCGATCGGACCTGGCTCACCTGCAACCACGCGGGAAAAGAATACGTGGGGCGGCTCAAAAACGACGGCTCGATGGACTGGCGGGTCAAACTCTCCGAGCGCGACCGGGTCGTCAGCGTCGCGCGCGCCGGCAACGACCTCTGGATCGGGGACATGGCCGGACCCGAAGGCGAGGAATACGGCCTGATCTGCAAATACACACTGGACGGCGCCGAAACCGGCGTCTCCTTCGGCCTCCCCGGCGGACGGGTGCCGCAGTCTCTCTCCTTCGACGGGCGCTATCTCTGGGTCTGGGCCTGCGGCTACAGCCAGGGGGTGCCGAATGCAGTCTATCAGATCGACATCGAGGGCGAGCCGGGGCCGGAGCCGACGCCGCCGCCCCTGCTCAAGGCCGAGATCATCGACTACAACGGCGACGGACTCTCCGAATGGGCGGTCTACCGTCCCTCCGACGGCCTCTGGGCGATCTCCGGCGTCACCCGGGTCCGCTTCGGGAACTCGACCGACATGCCCATCCCCGCCGATTACGACCGAGACGGCAAGGCCAACCCGGCGATCTTCCGCCCCCAGAACGGCCTCTGGCGCATCCACCCCCGGGGAAAAGCTTATTTCGGGCGGACCGGAGACCATCCCTGCCCGGGCGATTTCAACGGCGACGGCAAGGCGGACGCGGGAATTTTTCGGGACGACAACGGCCTCTGGGCGGTATTGAACGGCACCCGTCTCCACTTCGGGCAGAAGGGCGACATGCCGATCTACGCCGACTTCGACATGGACGGCGTCTCGGATATCGGGATCTTCCGACCCTCGACGGGGCTGTGGGCGATCCGGTCCATCACCCGCGCCTATCTTGGAGAGGCGGGAGACTACCCCGTCCCCGGCGACTATCTGGGCAAGGGGAGTCAGCAGATCGCTGTCTTCCGGGCGTCCCAGGGGCTCTGGGCGATCCGGGGCGGCGGGCGGGTCACCTTCGGGGAGGGGTATGGGGATTATTATCCCCAGCCGGGGGACTTCACCGGCAATGGCCGGCATAACATCACCGGCTTCTGGAATGAAAGCGTCGGGGCGTGGGTGATATATAACAGCAGGAGCGCCCTCTTCGGAGGAAAAGGGGATATCCCCGTTTCCTCTCGGATATACCGGACTTATTGAGGCCTAGCGGCCGTCGCCCGACGCATCGGAAACGGGGCCATAAAATATTCTGCCCCGGATAGCGCTCATCAACGCATCAAATGCCTTGGCTCAACAGGCTCTTCGTTTCACGCGCTTTTCGGAAAAGTATCTCGGTGTGGTTTCTCGGGTTGCGATTCAATCCCGGAGGATAACCGATCATCTGGAACGGGTTTCAGTTGGGGGACCTGTAGTTTTTCAATGAGGAATGCCCAGTTGGCGCATAGCGCCGGAGGCAGCTTCTGGGAAAGCTTGAAATCCCGCTTGGTGCCTAATTTCCGAATCCTCGGGAACGGGCAAGCCCATTCCATGAACACCCCGAACACAAAGAAGCGAGCGAATGTCTGTACTTGAAGACCCTGAATATTGAAAAGATTCACCAATCTTTTAATCGTAAAAAAACGAACATGCGGCGTGTTCCCATTGGCGGTGGTCAGCTCTTCGGTTCTGAGCAGACGCCTGACCGCTTTGATCAGCTTAGCCCCCTTGCCCCTCGTTTTCAGCCAATACGCCGGACGGAGGAGCAGTTCCGAAACCCCGTATCCGTTGGGCACGGTCACGATCAGATGCGATCCTGCCCTCATCCTTTGAACAATCCCCCGCAAAAAGTCGTCGGCGAGACGGATGTGTTCGAGAACCTCGGTCAGAATAATCACATCGTAATCGGCTACGGATTCATCTTCCACCGCCCGGACTTCCAACCGGAGGCTTGGCAAATGATCATTCCGCCGGGCAACTTCAATCGAAGCGGGGTCGATATCAATACCCTTGATCCTGTAACCGAGTTTCGCCAGGGGGATGCAGATATTCCCTATCCCGCAGCCAACCTCCAATATCCGAAGCTCTCTCGGGGCGGAAGAGCAACGGTTGATGAGATCGATCAGACAGCCGAGCCGATTGCGCTGATAAGCACTCCGATTGAATTCCCCGTAACAAAGAGAGGCGGTGGAATCAAAACGGACGTACTCGAACGGTTCTGGTTTCATGTGGCAGATTAAAACTCTATTGGCAGAAATTATTTTCAACGTAGAATATATCCAAACTGCGGTATAATTTACGTTGAAATGAGCATGAAAGCAAACAAAATCAATGCTGCACGGGGACGTCCTCCCAAGTTCCGGGAGGAGCGGCGACCGATCACCGTGACGCTCCCGACCCGCATCCTGGAAACTCTGCGGAAGGTCGATCCCGACCGCGCCCGGGCTATCGTCAAGGTGACGAATGCGGCCGACCCCGCTCTCACTGGGCGCCAGCCGGTGGAGATCATAGGGGTGGCGCCGGGCAGCTCCTTGATCGTCGTGGTAAAAAACCGGGCGCTCGAGAGCGTCAACGGGGTGCGCCTGGTGGAAATCGCTCCTGCCCGCTACCTGATCACGGTGCAGAAAAACCTTTCCTTGGAATCGCTCGAAGTCCAACTGCAGGACAAGTTCGAGGGAACGACAAACCGGGAAGACCGCGACTTCCTCGCCGATCTGCTTTTTCAGCTCCGGCGACATCGGCGTCTAGAATCGATAGCCAGAGAGGATATCCTCATCATCAGCACCTGATTAGGGCGCTGCTCGGGGGCATTTTCTTGCCGGAAAAATCGGGGGCGGCGGGAGTCCAGCGGGGAAGAGACCAAACGGATATGCGGAAGCTGGGCAAGTGGTTTGATGAGAAAATCCAGGGAAACCTGCAAACTCGTCCTTGACACGCCCGATCGAGCCTGATATCTCATCCCTTCCAGTCTCGCATCCGGCGGGGCGCAACGCGCAACTACGGGAGAGATCATGAAAATGCTCATGGCGGCCATGGCCGCGGCCTTTATTGCCCTGCACACGGCGGGGGGCGAAACCTGGTCCGTCCGCTCCGATTACGATCAGGACGGCAATCCGATCGCCGTGGACAGGGCTGTCGGCGGAAGATGGCAGACCGAGACCCTGGAGAAGGCCTCCCGCTTTTCCGCCAATTATCTCCCCTGCCTGGGGATCGACGCTTCCGGCGTCCCCTGGGTGATCTGGGCGGCCCGGGAAGGCGACGCCTCCCCCCGGATCTTCTACTCCAGCCGGCGGGAAGGGTCCTGGAGCGAACCCGCGCCGGTCGATCCGGGCAACGCCGCCTGGGAAACGTCTCCGGTCATCCGCTTCGATCGCCGGGGAACGCCCTGGGCGATCTGGTCGCGGGTGAACGGCTCCAGCACGGAGATCTTCTGCGCCGCCGGAAACGGCGTGAACTTCGGCCCCGCCATCCAGCTGAGCGGCGGCGACGATTCCCCCGACGAAAATCCCGGACTCGTCTTCGGACCGGAGGGAGCGCCGATCGCGTTCTGGGAGGGATGGAGCGACGGCCGCGCCCGAATCTACGTCAACGCGCGGTCTTCCGGATCATGGGAAGGAGAAAGGGCGCTGACCCCGGACGGGGATGCCGACCAGGTCAGGCCCTACGCCGGCGCCTCCGCGACGATCTCCTGGTGGGAGAACGGTGAACGTCTCTACTTCGCGCTGGACCGGAACCGGTTCGTCGCCCCTCCCCCGGCCTGGCGCGGGCTGACCGCTCCGCCGACATTCGAACCCAGCGCCTGGGTGGTGTCCGGGACATCGGCGGCGGGTTGGGATCTCCTCCCCGCCCGGGACACCCTGCCGGTTCCCTCGCTCCCCCGACGAGAGACTCCCCCCGCTCGCGCCGATATCCGCCATATCAGCTATGGCGACGACATCACCTACGGCCACTCCGGCTATGATTTTTCCGGAGGAGAATGGTATGGGCCTCTCCTGCAAAACATGCTGGCGGCCGCTCATCCCGGCGATACCTTCCAATTCTACAACGAAGGATACATGGGCGCCGATCTGGCGGATCTTCTCAACGGTCCGGGCCATATCCCCGGCTGTCCCGTCCCGGGGATCAACTATGTTCTGGACCAGCATCCCGATGCGGACAAGATCCTGATCATGGGAGGAACCTACGACGTCCATTATTGGTCGACTCCGACGGTGACCATGAAGTATCTGATTTCTCAAATGATCGACCGGGCCCGGGCCAAGGGCAAAGAACCGATCATCGCCTCCGTCATCCCCCGCTACCAACGCACCGCCGACTGGAACGCCTGCTCCGACATGCGCCTCAACGCCATCATCCCCCTGGCCGCGGAGAAGTCCTGCCCATGGGCGGATCCCTGGCAGGAGTTCATGGATTATTTCCCCACCCAGGCCTTCTGGGATCTCTATGTCAACCCCGAGGGAGAGCCGACCGGGACATACCCCAAATGGCCCACGGGCGACCAGGAGATCGCCGAGGCGTTCTATCAGCCTTTCATAACCCCCACGCCGGCCACCACGCCCACGCCGCTCTCGCCGACCCCCTCGCCCAGCCCGTCGGCCACGCCGCTGATCGCTTATATCGACTCCGGCGACTATAACGGCGACGGGACGAGTGACGCCGGCCTCTTCCGCGCCGCCGCCGGATTCTGGGCGGTCAGGAACGTCACCCGCGTCTACCGGGGGACGGCCGGCGACGTCGCCGCCTGCGGCGACTACGACAACGACGGCAAGACCGAGGTCGCCCTCTTCCGCCCCTCCCGGGGGATGTGGTCGATCCACGGCCTGACCACGATCTATTACGGCGCCTCCGCCGACATCCCCGTCCCGGGCGACTGGGACGGCGACGGGTTTTGCGACGTCGGCGTCTTCAAGCCTTCGAGCGGCCTCTGGGCGATCCGGGATGTCACCCGCGTCTACTTCGGCGCGAGCGGCGATGTGCCGGTCCCCTTTTATAAACTCGGCCAGAGGGATAAGAACTTCGCCGTCTGGCGGCCGTCCACCGGCCTCTGGTCGACCCGCGGAGTCGGCATGGCCTATCTCGGCGCGCGGGGTGACTTCCCCGTCCCGGCCGATTTCTCCGGCGACGGGAGCGAGGACGAGGCTCTTTTCCGCCGCGGGAGCGGCCTCTGGACGGTGGCGGGGCTGACCCGGGTCACTTTCGGCGCCGCCGGCGACTATCCCGCCCCCGCCGACTACAGCGGGAACGGGACGGCGAGATGCGCGGTCTACCGCCCCAACTACAGCCCCTTCGGCGGCTTCTGGGCCATACGGAGCCTGACCACGTTTACCTTCGGCGCGTCTTCAGACGTCCCGATCTGCGCCCGGCCCTGCTGGCCGGTGACGCCGCCGCCGACGCCGCCCCCCTCGCCCACGCCCGCGCCCTCCGCGACGCCGATTCCGCCCACGCCCGTCCCCCCGACGCCGACGCCCGCCCCGACCTTGACGCCTCCCCCGCCCACGCCCGTCCCGACGCTGACCCCTCCTCCGGCGACTCCTCCCCCTCCCACGCCCCCGATGCCGACACCGCCGATACCAACGCCGGTTCCGACAGCGACGCCGCTCTGAGCCCGACACCGAATTATTGAATCGATCCGCTGATTGGCTGCGCTAAAGCACAACGCCTCCCGGATCCTCGCGGTTCCGGGGGGCGTTTTTATCTTGATCCATATCTTTGTCCTGATATGCTGTTTTAAAATGAGGTGATTTCATGGGCTGCGCCATCGCCATCCCCTGCCTGTTGGCCGTGCTTCTCTCCCCGGGTTCCCTGGCCGGCGACGAGGTCGGTCTGATCTGGGCGGATCATGACCGGCCCGGCAATCCGATCTTCACGGCCTCCTTCGGCA
>CAZKCI010000100.1:0-22868 GCA_964551475.1 uncultured bacterium
CGCGGCGATCCGGTCGAGGTTGGGGCTGGTGTCGCGGGAGTAGCCGTAGCATCCGAGATGGTCGGGGCGGACGGAGTCGAGGCAGATCATGATCACGTTCGAGTTCGGCGCGGGCCCGAACGGCTGGCGGCAGGAGGGGAGAGCGAGGAGGAGAGCGCTCGCGAGGAGAGAGCCCCGGCGGATTTTCATGCGCTCAGGATAACACACGCTCGACCGGCGCGAATAGGAGAACGGGGCTCCGGATCGGATTGGGGGGAGCGGCTGCCTGCCCTGATCCCCGGGCTCGGCTGGCCAAAAATCTAACAGACGATCGAATAGGATTGAATAGGATGGGACCAACAGGCCGTCATTATCCTCTCCCATCCTATTCAATCGTCTGTTGAATAGGCCGGGCCAAGGATGTCGGTCTACGGTTCCCGTTTCCAGATCGCGACATTGAGATCGGGAGAGCGCACCTGTTTGACCATGAGATAGCGGAAGGGAAGATTTTTTACGCCGGCGTGAACGTCCCCCGGCTGGAACTGGGGATACGGAGATCGTCCCTGCGAGAGGATGTAGTCGGGGCGGTAGGTCCGGATCAGGTATTGGTAGCTGTGCAGGTGGGCGGCGTCGGCCATCGCGGGAAAGACCAGGCCGTCGATGTCCAGCATCCGCCGTTCGGCGTAAAAGCCGACCACTCCCACCTCGGGTATCCCCACCCGCGCGGACGCGGGCGAGTTCTCCTTGATCCAGATCCCGGCCTCGCGATAGGGGTCGAGACGGGGATCGGAGAAGACCACCCCCCTCTGGCCGGTGGCCGCGACCAGGAGCGCCCCGAGAGGGATGAAGATCGGCCAATGACTTAGGCCGTTCCGGGAGGCCTCGGGACGGAAATCGGAGGGAGGGTGGAGGATCCAGCCGTCGAGAAGAGAGGCGAATCCGGGGATCTTCTCGCGCCGACGGCGCGCGGTCGTAGAGATGAAATAGACCCCGTAAGCGGCGAAGAAGGAGAGGGCGAAGGCGAGGGGGGCGTGATACCAGGGAAAGGCCGCCACCCGGAGGAGGCCGTAGCCGAGATAGTAAGCCAGGAAGAAGAAGAGCAAGGGGAGAAACCGGCGGTCGATCAGCGCGGCCGCCGCACCGACGAGAAAAAGAGAATAGAGGGCGCCGAACTCCCATCCGCCCGGACCGAAACGGCCGGGGAAGTTGATCATAACGTCGCGGAAGAAGGGGATCCAGGGTGAATGGGGGAGGCGGGCCATGGCCATCTTCACGCCGAGCGTCGAGGGGAGGAAGGAGCCGAAATAGAAGCGGGAGAAGACGAACCAGGGGAGGAGGACGGCGGCGAAAAGGAAGAGGGGGCGGAAATCCCATTTTCTCTCCCGGGCCTGACGAAAGAAATCGAACCAGAAGAGGATGAGCGGAAGCAGGATACCCTCTCCCCGCGTGAGCGCCCCCAGCGCTCCCAGGACGGCGAAGACGCATCTCCGCCCGCTCTGATAGAAATAATACTGGCCGACGATCAGGGCGAGGAGGAGGCAGGTTTCGTTCCCCAGCGACTCGATCAGGACGGGATTGAGAACGACCAGGGGGATGGCGAGCAGCCCGGCCGCGAAAGAGGCGGCGCGGGAGAGGATGAGGTAGGAAAAAAAGGCCGCCGCTCCCAGGGAGAGGATACTGAGGAGCGAACCCCAGAAGGGGAGGTCCGCACGGATCCCTCCGACCAGGGAGAGGAGGAGAGCGAGGAAGGGCGAGGTGGTGCCGAGGTGCCTCTCCCCCGGGTTGTAGACGAAACCCTCTCCCCGGATGAGGTTGTGAGCGTAGCGATAAGTGATGTAGGCGTCGTCGGTAGCAAGGCCGAAGTTGAGGAGGCCCAACGGGACGAGCAGGGCGGCGGCCAGAGCCAGGGCGATGAGATGGCGGCCGAGGGAAGAGCGGCTATTTTTTGAGCAGAGCGCCATAGATCTCCATCAGTCTCCGGTAATAGCTCTCCGGGTCGAAGCGCATTTTCACCAGATCCCTCCCCGCCCGTCCCATTTTCTCCGCTTCTTCCGGATGGGAGAGGAAGAAGGATATCTCCTCCGCCAATTCCCCCGCGTCCCCCGGGGCGAAGGTGAGGCCGGTTTCTCCAGCGCGGACCAGTTCCGGGATGCCCCCGATCCGCGCCCCGATCACGGGACGCCCCGCCGCGTAGGATTCGAGTATGGAGATCGGGTTGTTCTCGTACCACTCCGAGGGGACGATCACGGCGGCGGAGGCGTTGAGCTCGCGGGCGATCTCTTCCCGGGGGCGGTGGCCGAGGAAGGCGACCCGGCCGGGTGCGCGCCTGGCCGCTTCCGTCTCGAGCTCGCCGCGCAGAGGCCCGTCGCCCAGTATGCGGAGCCGGGCGGGCAGACGCTCAAAAGCACGGAGGAGCGTGAAAAGACCCTTCTCCGGTGAAAGGCGGCCGAGGTAGAGGAAAAGATCCGATGGTCTCTGTTGGTAGCCGCAGGCCACGCCTCTGTCGGGCGGGTAAACTTTAGCCTGCGTTGGGGCCGTGCGATCAGGGCTATCGTTGCGCAGGCTGAAGCCTGCGGCTACCGGCTGGGTTAAAGACGGCCCGTAGCCGCACCCTTCAGGGTGCGTGTTAGCCAGGTCGGCATGCAGGCTAAAGCCTGCGGCTACCGGCGGCGAGGCGAAGGCACCGGGATCGACGAAGTTGGGGAGGACTTCGATCCTTCCCGGGAAGCCCATCTCCGCAAGCTTTTCCTTGAGGAAACGGCTGGGCGAGATGAAGAGATCGATCATCGGCCAGAGGCGGAGGATGCGGTGGTGGAGGTACATCTCGGCGGCGGTGAGGGCGCTCCCGGCGCGGGAGCCTCCCTGGCAGCGGTTCCGGAAACATCGGTAGTATCGCCCCCCCGAGCACTCCTCGCAGATCTTCCCCCCGCGCTCCAGGCGGTAAGTCCCGCAGACCATCTTGTAATCGTGCAGCGTCATCACCGACGGGATGGAGCGTTTCCGGATCTCGGGGATGATCGAAGGCGAGATCTGATGGTGGATGTTGTGGAGGTGGACGATGTCCGGTTGGGCTTCATCGAGGAGGCGGCCGATCCTTTTCGCCGCGGCGCGGTAGTAGAGGATGCGTCCGGCGGTCCGCAGCCTCTCGGCCGGGCCGGCCTGAGCGCGGAGATCGACGAAGGGGACGAAATGGACCGAGTCGGCGTGGCGGAGGTTTTCCGGATGGGCCATGGAGAAGAAGCGGACGGTATGGCCGTGTTCTTCGAGGAGGCGGGCGGTGTCGAACATCACCCGCTCCGATCCCCCGCGGTGGTAGAAGAATTTGTTGACCAGCAATATCTTCATCTGAGTTCCCAGGAATTGGGTTTGCTTCGCCCCGAGAAAATCGTTCCGAACCGGGTTGTAACACTTTCATTCCGATCGGAATGAAAGTGTTATATATTTGCCGGGATCGAACTGGTTTGCGCGGAACGGGTTCCGAAAAGGCCGCGCTAGTTTGACAGGGAGGCCTTGAGCAAGAGAGGCGCCTGTGTCTCCAGTTCGCTCGCCGCCGCCGCGACCTTATCTCCGATCCGCTTCCTCATCCGCTCGCGCTCGGACAGGATTTCCTTCGCCTTCTCCAGCAGCTTCTCCGAGGTGACGGAGTTGATGCCCAGGACATAGTCCGTTCCCTCAATCATACCGATGATCCCGTAGCCTTTGGGGACTTCGTAGGCGATGGCCACCACCGGCGTGCCCGCGGTCAGGGCGAAGATGCCGGAATGGATGCGGGTGGCGACGAAGAGATCCATCGCCCCGTAGAGGCGGCGGAGCTCATGGGGATGGTAGTCGCCCCCGAGGACGATGTTCCGTGTCCCCGTCGCGAGACGGGCCGCCTCTTCGGCGACCGGGATGTCCTCCTGGGCGTGAGGCATGAAGACGCAGGTGGCGGAGAGCTCGCTCGCCGCCCGCACCGTGAAATCCGCCACGGCGCGGAGGTAGGAGCGATAGGCTTCCCCCGGGTTATCGCGTCCGGGGAAGCGCCAGTGGCGGACGGTGATGCCGATCCGGGGGGAAGGGAGGGCGGCCAGCTCCCGGAGGGGAGGATCGCCCCGCGGGTCGGACGGGGATCGTCCGTCCGCGCGCGGCGGGATGTCGAGAAAAGCGAGATCGGAGATGAGAGTCACTTGTTCCGGGCGGAGGCGAAGCTGGTGGAGAAGAAAGTCCCGCGTGATCTCCTCCCGCGCCGCCAGGCGATGAAAACGGCCGAGGACGGCGGAGGCGAGGAGGCGGGCGAGGCGGCCGTTAAGGGGGCCGACCGAATGGCCGAGCGCGATGATCTTCTTGCCGAGCGCGAGGGCGAAGAGGGTCATCAGGAACATCCGGTAGAGGAAGAGGAATTGTTTGCATCCGCCGTGGGAGTAGAAGTAGCTTCCTCCTTTCAGGATGACCAGGGAGGAACCAGCGATCCAGGCCGCGAGCGGTCGATACGAAGAAGGGAGGAGGGGAAGGGCGCGCCGGCGCAGGACGAAGATCAGAAGGAGGGCCCAGAACGAAACGAGGAGGCGCGCCGCCGCTCGCGTGTTTTCCCGGATCGGTGAATCCCCCGCATGGACACGGGGAAAAGGGGAGCCGAAGAGACGGTCGAAATCCAGTCGTTTGACGAAGAGAAAGGCGGACGGATCGGCTACCTCCTCCGGAGAGTAGTCGTGGTTGAACAGGGCGACCCGCGCCTCGGGATAAGCGGAGCGGACGAGGGCCAGAGTCGATTCCACGATCGCCAGGTCTCCCTTGTTGGCGTCGAGGGACATATTGAGGATCGCTACGTCCATGGATCGAATTATTCATGGAAATCCGGCGATTTCCATGAATAATTCAGGATACGTCGCTGTCGGTCGTCCTCGGCGATGGCGGATGTCCCCTTCTTTCCATGAATCTTTCGCCCGGCCAGGGATCTTCTCTCCGGTTCCGGCAGCGCGGCATGATCGCGGCCGCGGCTGTCGTTTCCGCTTTTCTCCCCTCCTGCCGCCCCCCGGCCTTGACGCCCGCGCCCGGTTCCAACGTTATCCTCGTCTGCGTCGACTCGCTGCGCCCGGACCATCTCGGCTGCTACGGTTACCCGCTTCCGACCAGCCCCCAGCTCGACCGCCTGGCCGCCTCCGGCGCGCGTTTCACCCAGGCGCTGGCCAACGCCACCTGGACTCTCCCCTCGATCTCCACCCTTTTCACCTCCCTCTATCCCTCGGCTCACGGGATGCACTCCTATTCCATGGAACGGCAGCGCGCCCGGCCGCTGCCCCCGACCGCTCTCACGCTCGCCCGGTTTCTCGCCGTCCACGGCTACCGGACCGCCGGCTTCAGCGACGGGGGATGGGTTTCCCGGGACTTCGGCCTCGATGCCGGTTTTGAGCATTGGGAGGAGGGGACTTTCGGCATCAAGGATTTGATGGACAAGGCCCTGGGTTGGATCGCCGTTGATCGGCGGCCGTTCCTGGTCTATCTCCATGCATATACCGCGCATATCCCCTTTCATCCCCCGCCGGCTTTTCGAGAGAAGTTCGGCATCGCGGAGGACGACTATCTGGGCCGCGACTACTCCTGGGGGGATCTCCAGGAGCGGGCGGTTTCCGGTGGGATCTCCGAGGGGGAACTCTCCCGGATCGTCCGCCAGTATGATGCCGCTATCGCCTATGTCGACGAGCAGATCGGCCGCCTGGCGGAGGGATTGAGGGCACGGGAAATCGACCGGAAAACGCTGATGGTCGTCTTCGCCGACCACGGGGAACAGTTTCTCGAACACGGCCAGATCCTCCACGGGCAGTTCAACAACCAGACCGGTCCCAATCGGCGGACTTGCTACGACGAGACGATCCGCATCCCCCTGATCCTGGCCGGGCCCGGTGTGGCGGCCGGGAGTGTGGCGGAGGAGCAGATTTCCCTGATCGACCTTCTGCCCACGCTGGCCGATTACCTGGGCTTCCGCCTTCCGGAAGGCGCTGTCCAGGGGAAGAGTTTTCTGGACCGGGGGAAGGGGGGCTGGGCCTTGATCGAAGATAATCTGAACGGTCTTGTCGCCCTCCGGTCAATCCACTGGAAGTTGATTCTGGATGACCGTGAAAGACGAACGGAACTCTACGATCTGGAGGAAGATCCGGGCGAAATAACCGATCTCTCTTTGTCTCGTCCGGAACGGGTGGGGGAGATGATGGGTGTTTTAGCGGAAAGGGAACGGCCCAATCGAGACGGGGGGGTATTGGTCGGTCCCGCTGACGGTCCGTCGGAGATCTCCACCGGCGTCCGCGACCAGCTCAAGTCGCTCGGTTATATTCAGTGAACCATCTCGTCTCTGAACATGTGGGAGGGCCGTCCTCGGCCCTCTCCCAGCCGGCCCGGATCGCGGCCCCGATAGTCCCGGCAGAAGTGAGGGACTATCGGGGCAGGCGGGGACGCCGCTCCCACGAGGGACAATAACTGACTTGGTGAGGGATTGAAGATACACCGGCTCATCTTGAACGTTGGCGTCGTCGCGGGGATTCTCCTGCCGGCGGCCTGCCTTCTCTCCGGAGAAGGCAGGCCGCCGCAAGAAGTCTGGCTGGAAACCGAGCTTTTCTCCGGGAAGGGCGGATGGGTCGTCGATTCCCAGTTTCTCGATGCGGTGGGGTCGAGCTATCTCCTCGCCGCGGGCGGTGTGACGCCGGTGGGCGAGGCGTGGACGACGTTCACGATCAGCCATCCCGGGACCTATGCCGTCTGGGCCAGGTCGAAGAACTGGCTCCCCCGTCTCAGCCCCGGCCGCTTCTCCGTTCGAGTGGATGAACAGGTTCTGGCGCAAACCTGCGGCATTCGCCCTCTTTCCGGCTGGGGATGGGAAAAAGCGGGTGCAGCGGCGCTGAAAGAGGGAAGCCATGTTCTCGCTCTGCGCGACCTCACCGGGGCCTATGGCCGTTGTGACGCCGTCTTCCTGACCTCCGATCGCGATTTCATCCCTCCCGACTCCGGCCCGGAGCTGGCCGCTCTCCGCCGCCGCTTTATCCCCCCGGCCGATCCCTCCCCCTCTTCCCGCTCCTATGACGTCGTCGTCATCGGAGGCGGTATCGGCGGCGTCTGCGCTTCGCTGGCGGCGGCCCGGGAGGGTTGCCGGGTCGCCTTGATCCAGGATCGTCCGGTTCTGGGGGGGAACGCCTCTTCCGAGATCGGCGTCATGCCCCAGGGGGCGGAAGCTCTGGGACGGAACCGCTATGCCCGGGAGACCGGCCTGATGGAGGAGATGCTGCGCCGTTTCGCCCGACGGGGGACATGGGACGAGGCGCTGATGGAAGCGGTGAGAGAAGAGAAGGGGATCGATCTCTATCTGAACCGACGGGCTTCCGGACCGATCCGGGAGGGGAAGAGGATAGTCGCCGCCGATGCCCGAGACGTTATCACATCCTCACGTCTGAGGATCGACGGCCGCGTCTTCATCGACTGTTCCGGCGACGGCGATTTCGCCGCCGCCGCCGGCGCGGATTGGCGCGAAGGGAGGGAGGCGCGCTCGGAGTTCAACGAGTCGCTCGCCCCGGCGGTCGGCGACCGCAGGGTGATGGGGTCGAGCCTCAAGTTCGAGGCTCTCCCCGCCGTTTCTCCCGCTCCCTTCGTCCCTCCCCCCTGGGCGCAGTCCTTCCCGTTCTGCGCCGATCTCCCGCACCGCGAGCACGATGACCTGAGGCAGGGATTCTGGTGGATCGCCTACGCCGGCGACCTCGATCCGATCCTTGAGGGGGAGGAGATCCGCGACGAGCTCCTCCGCGTTGTCTGGGGGGTTTGGGACCATGTCAAGAACCGTTGCCCGGAGATGAAGGAGAAGACCGCCCGACTCGACCTCTCCCGGGCGGGGACTGTGCTCGGGAAGAGAGAAAGCCGGAGGCTCTTGGGCGACCACATCCTCACCCAGTGGGACGTCCAGTCCGCTCCCCTCTTTCCCGACCGGGTAGCCTACGGCGGCTGGCCGATCGACCTTCATCCTCCCCGCGGGATCTTCGATCCCGGGCTGGCCACCGAGCAGACCTTCGTCTCTCCCTACGCGATCCCGTTGCGCTGTCTCTACAGCCGAAACCTCGACAACCTTCTTTTTGCCGGACGGCAGATCAGCGCCAGCCATGTCGCCCTGGGCTCCACCCGGGTGATGGGGACGATCGCTACCTGCGCCCAGGCCGTCGGGACGGCGGCAGCGCTCTGCGTGAAGCACGGGATCTCGCCCCGCGAACTCGGAGCCAACCGCATCGGCGAGCTGCAGTTTGAACTGATCAAGAATGACGCGCGGATCACGGGCCTTCCCCCAGATCCGGCGGATCTCGCCCGCTCCGCCCGCGCTACCGCATCTTCCCGCGCCGCGAAACTTGGATATGGGAAAGCGGAGGCTCTTTCCTCCGGCCTCTCCCATCCCCTGAACTATCCCCGGGCGATGCTCTTTCGGGCGACGGGAGACGTCCTGAACCGGGTTTCCCTGCTTCTCCGCTCCGAAAACGCCTCCGCCGTCCGCGTCGAGATCGGCCTGCGTCCCTCGCCGGGATGGGGGAGTTTCGAGGTGGACCGTTCCCGCCTTCCCCCATCCTTCCCGCCGGAAAAGATCGATCTGGCGACAGCCTCGGCTTCTGTCCCGCCCGGAGGCCCGCGCTGGGTCGATTTTCCCCTGACCGGTTGGCTCACGCCCGGGACCTATTACTGGATCTGGGCCTCGCCCGCCCCCGCTGTCTCCTGGGAGATTGTCAAGGAGGGCGCCCCCTGGTCGGTCCGGGGGGTCCGTCCGATGGGCTGGGAGAGCGCGGGTGCCTTCCGTGGCCTCTACGGCTTTGTCCTCGATCCGCCTCTCGTTTATCTCGGAACGGAACCGCCGGAGGCGATCGACGGGGTCGCCTGGCCGGAGGACGGATCGTCCCATCTCTGGGTCTCCGATCCGGATCGGCCTCTTCCCCAGTATCTTGATCTCTCCTTCCCGAAGGCGGTCGGTTTCAACGCGGTCTATCTGACCTTCGACACCGAACTGGACCGGACGCCGGGACGGGGAGAGGCCCGCTCGCCGCGCACGGTCAAGAGATACCTGGTGAGGGTGCCGGAAGGGGAGGGCTGGCGGACGGTGGCGGAGGCGAAGGACAACTGGCTCCGTTTCCGGGCCCACCGTTTTCCGACGGTGACGGCGGACCGCCTGCGGATCGAAGTTCTGGAGACCAACGGCGATCCGAGCGCGCGGATCTACGAAGTGAGGGTGTACAAGGAGTGATCAGTAACTGCAGAAGAAGTAATCAGTAACCGATCACTGATTACTGATCACTTTTTCTGCTTTTACTGCTTTTTACCGAGTCTGTCGGTTTTATTCCTGAGGCGAGGAGAAGACGCAGGAGCAGAAGAAGCCCGATTCGCAGGCGAAGGCCTGGGCGCAGGTGAAGCCGGCGACACCCCCGCACTGATAATCGCCGGAGCAGGAGAAGTCGGCGCACTCGTACACCTGGGGGTCGCTGAAGCCGGCGCAGCCGGCGGGGGTCCGTATGTTGGAGGCGGCGAAAGCTCCGCAGACCCGGGCGGCGATCTTTTCAATTTCAGCTGGATTCATAACGGTTGGCTCCGGGCTGTCTTTTTCCGGTCATCGGCCACGCTATTGCGCGCATCTTGCTTCATCCTATCGTGGGAGCGACATTCCTGTCGCGATCCGATCCGGCCTGGATCGGGGCAGGAATGCCCCTCCCACAAATAACAGAGTTTGTCTTCTTTCGCACCCGATCTTGCGCCGATAATTTCGAGGGGTGTCTGTGTGGCAGGATCGGTTTGAGGGCACCAGCAATTATCAGCGCCTGCTGATCGGGATCTCCTCCGCCTCTCCCCAGAAGATGCGGGTCAGGAGGTGGATGGCCCAGAGGCCGTCGGCGGGGCGGTAGACGGCGATGGAGGCCGTCCCGTCGCCGCCGTAATCCGCCGGCTGGGGCCAATCCCCCGGTCCTCCGAAAACCGTCGAAACGCCCGGCCGGATCCGCCACCTTTCCTCGAAAGGACGGAAGACGGCGCAATCGCGGCGGCCGTCGCCATCGAAGTCTTCCGGGACGGGGATGTCGCCGTTGACCCCGAAGAAGAGACGGGTGAGGTCGCGGACGAACCAGGCGCCGAGGGAAGGGCGGAACAGGGCGACCTGATCGCGGCCCCCGCCGTCGTAATCGCCCGGGACCGGGATGTCGAGGTCTCCGCCGAAATAGATCCGGGTCCGGTCGCGGACGGACCAGAGGCCCTCGGCCTGGCGGAAGATCCCGGGTTCGGTCACGCCGTCCCCGTCGTAGTCGGCGGGGGCGGGCAGGTCGAAGAACTCGCCGAAATAGAAGCGGGTCAGGTTCCGGATCGCCCACATCCCGCTGTAGGGACGGAAGACCGCGAGGTCGGCCGTCCCGTCGCCGGTGTAGTCGCCCGGGGCGGGCAGATCCCCGTACTGGCCGAAGTCGACGGTCAGGGGGGTCCAGCTGGGGCTGAGGAGTATGCGCCACTGGGAGGAATAGCAGGACCAGAGGACCGGATCGCTGATGCCGTCGCCGTTGTAGTCGTTCGACCCCGCGATCAGCCAGGTCAGGGCCATCCCGTCGTCAACGGCGCTCACCGGCGCCCCGTCCCCGGTCGAGGTCGCCCAGGCGGTGTTCCAGAGAGCGGCCCCCACCCAGGCCGTGGTCACAAAGTTGAAGGACGCTCCCGGCGGGACCGGTCCGGGGACGGTCCCGACCACGAAATCGTCGCCGGGCTCGGCGGGCGTGCCGCCGTCGTCGAAGACGACGATCTCCTCCAGGTCGCCGTCTCCCGAGTTCGTCACCTGGTAATGCAGGGAAACCGGCCCGCAGGGTTTGGCCAGACAGACGCCGCCGTCACCGGTGGCGCAGACGGTCTTGACGAGAGAGAGAGAGGCCGCCTGACCGGAGCAGACGGTGAGCGAGGGCAGGCGGGGCGTCTTCGGGCAGCCCCCGACCGTCTCCGGGCGCAGGTAGGCGCGGAAATAGAACGTCCCGGCCGGGAAGAACGAGCCGATGTGGGATTCGACCTCCGCGGCCAGGTTGGACTGGGCGACGCCTAGGGCGCTGGTCCAGGCGGCTCCGTCCCACCAGTAAAAGGCGTTCCCGTCCGGAGAGAGCTGGTAGACGATCGATCCGAAGGATTCGGATCCGGTCTCTTCGCGGAAAGACGCAAGCGGTTCGGCGTAGGGCCACCCCGCCGTGTTTCCGATCCAGCCCTCGTCGGCATACTGAGTGCGGGAAGCGTAGATCTCCCCGTTGGCGACGTAGCCGGCGTAGAGGCAGGAGCCGCAGGTGATCAGGAGCGACGTGAAATCCCCCGTGGCGTCGAGCCCGCTGACGATCTTCCGGGGAGACGTCCACCAGCTGAAGCTCGTCCCGCCGTCGTCGGAGCGGTGGACCGTCCCCAGCATGCTGGTCGCCGCCCAGAGGTTCCCGGTGGACGGGTCGCTCGCCAGGTCGTGGCAGAAGGTGGCGTTGTAGCTGGTGTAGGAGTCGGACGCGCAGGGCGACTGGGGCTGGGCGTACAAGTTGCCGAGCGCCTTCCATTCATTGTCTTCCGGCCGGGCTCCCTTCTCCAGCTTGTAGGCCACCCCGTCCCGGCGGGGGTTCAAAATCCAGGAGCGGGTCGGGTCGGAGTTGGACGAGCAGGCGTAGACGTTGCCCTCGGCGTCCTCGTGGAAGTTGTCGATCCAGGTGGGGTAGGTGAGGTCGGTGGGGGGATTGTCGGCGGGACGATCGTCGGGGGCGGCCCAGTTGTGGGTGAGCTCGCTCCAGGTCCCGACCGTGTACTGGTATTCGGGGGAATCGGTCTGGGGCGGGGCGAAGGCGCCGCCGTCGAACCAGCTCAGGCCGTCGGTGGAGGCGTAGATGTGGCCGAAGCCCCGCACCGATCTCCCGGAGGAATAGCTGCTCGGGTCTCCGCTGCTGGTGGAGAAGTAGAGCCATCCGTCGCTCGCCCGGAAGAGGCCCATGGTTCGGGAAGGGCGGAAAGAGGCGGGATAGTCGTCGTAGGGTTGCCCGTTGCAGTGCTCGCCGTGGTAGTTGACCGAGAGGTAGTCGCAGGCGGGGAGATAGGGCGGGGGATAATCGGGATAATTGGGCTGGGGGAGAACGCCCCCGACCGTCGCCGCCGAGGTGTCCCAGACCGCGACCCAGCGGTCGGGGAAGGTATCGGGGTCGGGGCAGAGCCAGACCCGGCCGTCCTCCTTGGTCGTCACGAGGGGAAGGCCGTCGGCGGTCTCGACCACGCTGGTGGCGCCGCCGCCGGGCAGGCCGGTCATCGCCTCCCAGTCGACGCCGTTGCTGGACCGCCAGACGCCCGACCCGCCCGGCTCGGGCCAGAGGATGGTGGTGTCCCGGGTGGCGGCATAGAGATACCTCCCGTCGACGCTTGCGGCCAGACGACTCGCCTTCTGGGCCCGGCGCCGTCCGGGGATGGAGAGCGTGATCGGGGCCCAGCTGGCGCCGTCGGTCGATCTCCAGACGACCTGGCCGTTGTACGGATTTTCGGTTGCCGCGTAGAGGTTCCCGTCGGAGAACTGGACGAGATCGGAGATGCCGGTATTCGGCGCGCCGGGGAGCGAAACGTTCTCCCAGACTTCGCCGATCTCCCGGCTCCGGAGGAGCGATACGGCGTCTCCGGAGAGGGCGACGTTCGATCCGGTGAAGGCGGCCCAGGTGTCGAAGCGGAAGGTCGCGCAGTCGTACGAACCCCGGGCGGGAGAGGCGAGAAAGAAACCGGAAGCGAGAAGAATGATGGAGCTACGGTTCAAGGGTTCAACGGTTCACGGGTTCAACGGTTTCAATAGGACTTACCGCTGATCGGCTGGTCGCCGGCGGATCCGAAGTAGAAGCTGGTCAGGCCGTAGATGAGCCAGCGCCCCTGCCCGGGACGGTACAGGGCCCGCTCGGCCGTCGCGTCGCCGTCATAATTGAAAGCGAAGGGGATGTCGTCGGCCTGGCCGAAGACAACGTAGGGGACCCCGCGGACATACCAGCGGCCGAATGACGGCCGAAAGACCGACAGCTCCGTGGTGCCGTCGCCGTTGTAATCGCCGGGCACCGGGAGGTCGTAGGTCTGCCCGTAGTACAGCAGCGTCAGGTGGCGGATGTACCAGCCGGCGCCCCCGGGAAAGGGACGGAAGAGAGCGGGATCGGCCGTCCCGTCGCCGTTGTAATCCCCCGGGATGGGCAGATCGGTATACAGCCCGTAATAAAACGTGGTCTGCCCCCGGATGAACCACTTCCCGATCGAGGGGCGATAGAGCGCGGTGTCGGTGCGGAAATCCCCGTCATAATCGGCCGGGGCCGGGATGTCTCCGTTCTGGCCGTAGTAGTGATTTGCTCCGTTGCTGAGCCCGCGCATCGACCATTTGCCGGATGACGGCCTCCAGATGGCGTAGTCGGCGCTCCCATCGCCGCCGTAATCCCCCGACACCGGGATGTCGCCCGTCATGCCGTAGTAGACCAGGCTCAGGTCGCGGATCCGGAAGGTCCCGTCGTCGCCGCGCCAGAGGCCGCAATCGGCCGTTCCGTCCCCGTCATAATCGGCCGCGTCGATGACCAGGTGCCGGGGGGTCGGAGCGGGGCTTGGCGTGGGCAGGGACGCGGACGTAGCGGAGGGAGACGGGGCGGGGGAGGGCGCGGTTGTCGGCGTCGGGGGGATGGCCGTGGGCGTCGGGGGAATCGCTGTCGGCGACGGGAGAGGGAGAGTCGGAGAGGGCAGGGGGGCCGTCGGCGACGGCCCCGTCTGGGAGACGGCGAAGGGAGCGGTGGTGTCGTAGGAGCCCGTCTCCGCTGCGGGGACGGGCTGCACGCGGAAATAGACCGCGGGAGCTCCGCCGGGGAGATCGGAGAGCGAGTTCCAGGTGAAGGCATGGGGATAGCCCCCGATGCCGGTCAGGTAGGGGGCGCTCTCACCGCCGGCCGCGGCGGCGGAGATCCAGTTCGCTCCGTCGGTGCTGAAGGTGAATTCGGCGTCGGGGCAGGTCTCGGCGTTCCAGTGGAAGAGGCGGTAGTCGATGGCGACGTTGCCGCTGGAGGGGCTGGCCGGCGTATCCGCCTCGGCGGACATCGGCCCCTTCACGATGGCGGCGCCGGTGTTGTAATGTTGACTCTCCGATCTCCCGGCCCGGGTGATGAAATAGCTTTCACCTAGTCGAACGGCGTCCAAACCGTAATTTCTCTGGTAATTCCAAACAGTGATATCGCTGGTCCAGTCGTTTGCATCGCCGATGGTATTGATGGGCTGCTCCCGGCTGATCCAGTCGAAGCCGTTGGTGGAATAGTAGGACTGGATCGAGGGGTTGGTCGTGTAGCGGTCCACCCAGAGCAGGAAACCCCGCCTCTCGCCGTTTTCGTATACCTCTTCAATCGAATCCACATAGAGGCTTGACGATGCGAGGCCGCCCGTGAAAGTGAGCAAGTGGCTGACTTCAGACGGGGCGTCGGTCCACGCGTCCCACTGGCCCTGGCACTGGCTGTCCCAGGCGTAGAGCTTCCAGTCGAGCCCGTTGCTGGAGATATACATCTCAAAAAAACCAGATCCCCCGCCGGTATCGATGGTGCTCGCCCCCGAATAAAAAATATAGCGGTTGTTCATCGGATTGCTGATGTCCAGCGTCGTCGAACCGGTCGGTCGGTAGAGGACATCCGGCTTGATCATTATCCGGGTGGTCGGAGTCCAATCGTACTGTTTATAGGTGGGGGGGCAATAATCGGGTTCGAGGGCCGCTTCCCAATGTCTCCCGTCAGTGGATTCGGCATAACGGAAGTCGAAAAAATACCCGGAGTGGCAGTACCACATTTTGAATTTGACATTCTGGCTCTGGTCGGCCCAATAAACGTCGGTCGCGGGGAAGCAGTCGGGATCGCAGGCGAGAGTGTGATGAGACACCGACCAGGCCCGCGGCATGTTAATCGTCTCCGTCTCGGTGCCCGCAGACCAGTTCCTGCCGTCGGATGAGTAGGCGAAGCGATAATCGGCGGGCGACACTTCTTCCGCTTCATAGGAGAGGATCGAGACAAAGCGCGAACCATCCCAGGCCGCCCGAGATTCATAGAGGCGGCTCTCATAATCCCATCCCTTCAAGGCCGGGTCGGTCCCCGGGTTCCAGTCGGTGTAGGAGAAGTCGGTCCAGGCCGGCTGGCCGGCGGCGGGGCCGGCGGCGAAGAGGACGCCCAGGACCAGGGGAAGCGAGCGGGTAAAGCCGCGGATGATTGTCAGCGACATGGTAAGCTCCCGTGTAGAGTGGGTAGTGGGTGGGGTCAATGCGTACTCAAACGTTCATAATATATCTTTTATACGCGCGCCAGTCAAATATCTGAAGATCGGAATCACGGGAGGCGAAGATCTCCTTGAATCGACACGTATGTATGCCCGGCTGCCCAGAACCAATCTGGCGAACCGCGCCGCGGCCGCGGGGCGATTGACAGGGGGCGGGAGAAAGGATATATTCAACGGCTGAGAAAAAAGCGCGATCACGAATAGACATGACCGGAAAGCACAAACACGATAGGAATGCGGCCGAGGAGCAACCGCCCGTGAATCCCCCGACGGTTTCTCCCGGCGCCTCGGCGGCCGAGCTCAAAGGCGAATCCAAGCCGGCGGCGAAGGTCGAGATCGAGCGGGCGGAGTTTGACCGCCTGCAGGCGCAGGAACTCCTGGCGGCGGAGTACAAGGACAAGTACCTCCGCGGCCTGGCCGAGGGGGAGAACTTCCGGAAAAGGCTGGAGAAGGACAAGAAGGACTTTCTCGAGTATGCCGTTCAGGACCTGATCGGTGAACTTCTCCCCGTCCTGGACAATTTCGAGCGGGCGCTCGCCGCCGCGCCCAAGACCGGGCAGGACCCCTATGGTCAGGGGGTGGAGATGATCTACAAGCAACTCACGGAGGCCCTGGCGAAGGAAGGCCTCCATCGGATCGAGGCCAAGGGGCGGACATTCGACCCTCTCATCCACGAGGCGGTGGCGGAGGAAGCGACGAGCGCGGTTCCCGATGGCGCGATCGTCGAAGAGCTCCAGAAAGGCTACCAGCTCAAGGGCCGCCTCCTCCGGCCGGCCGCGGTCAAGGTTGCCCGCGCCCCCGCTGTTTCGAAGACCGAGACCAGGCCATAACCGGCTTCAATGGCTTGGCTAATGAAAGCCGCGCCTGCCTGCCGGCAGGCAGGGATTCCGCGGATTATTCGATAGCTATAACCTGTAATCCATAATCCTCCGTGCTCACCCCATCTTTCCCCGTTCCGAGGTAACAGCCTCGCTCGCGTTCATACGATGATTCGCAGGGACTATTACGAGATTCTCGAGGTCTCCCGGGACGCCGATCCCGAGGAGATCAAGAAAGCCTACCGCCGCCAGGCGCTCCAGCATCACCCCGACCGGAACGGAGGGGCCGAGGCTTCCTCGGAGCGATTCAAGGAGATCTCCGAGGCTTACGAGATCCTCTCCGACCCGGACCAGCGGGCGATCTATGACCGCTACGGTCACGACGGATTGAGGAGCCGCGGTCCCGCCTTTCACGACCCCTTCGAGCTCTTCCGGGAGCTGTTCGGGGGCGGGATGGGGGGATCGATCTTCGAGGACTTCTTCGGCTTCGGGCAGGGTGAGCGCGCGAGCAGCCCGCGGGGCGCGGACATCGACTATGCCATCGAGATCGATCTCGAGGAGGCCGCGGCGGGGACGGAGCGGGAGATCGAGATCGACCGCCAGGAGCCCTGCGCCCGCTGCGCGGGGAAGGGCGAGGAGCCGGGGACGGGCAAGAGGCGCTGTCCCCGCTGCGCCGGCACGGGTCAGGTCCAGGTGACCCAGCGGACCTTTTTCGGGGTCTTCACCACGGCGGCCCCCTGCGCCGCCTGCCGGGGAGAGGGGGCGATTCTGGAGAAGCCCTGCCGGGACTGCCAGGGGAGGGGGACGCGGGAGAACAAGAGCTCCCTCGCCGTGAAGATTCCGGCGGGCGTGGACCACGGATCGATCCTGCGCAAGCGGGGGGCCGGCCAGGCCGGTCCGCGCGGCGCGCCCGCCGGAGACCTGAACATCTACATCCGCGTTCGCCCCCATGCCTTCTTCCACCGCGAGGGGAACGATGTCCTCTGCGAGCTGCCGATCGGCTTTCCCCTGGCCGCATTGGGGGGGGAGGCCGTCGTGCCGACCGTTCTCGGCGAAACCCGGACAACCGTGAACCCCGGGACTCAGTCGGGGACGACGGTCCGGCTCAAGGGCCAGGGTTTTCCCCGGCTCCACGGTTCCGGCCGCGGAGACCAGCACGTTCGCCTGGTTGTTGAAGTCCCGGTCCGTCTCTCGGGGGAGCAGAAGGAGATGCTCCGCCGTTTCCAGGAAAGCTTGAGTTCGAAGAACAGTTCCCGGGATGAGGATTGGCTGAAGAAGCTGAAGCACAAGATTTTTCCGGAGGGAAAATATTGATGAGGAGATTCCTTCTCCCCCCGGGCGGCCTGCAAGGCCGGCGGGTGATCTTCGAAGGCAAGGATGCCCATTACATTGAGCGGGTCCTGCGTCTGCGCCGGGGGGAGGAGATCATCGTCTTCAGCGGGGAGGGGACCGAATATACGGCGACGATCGGGATCCTCTCCCCCCGCCGGGTGGAGGCGATCGTCACCGCCGTCGCCCGGCCCGCCGCCTCCCGTTCCTTCCGCCTGGCACTGGCCCAGGCTTTCCTCAAGGGGCGCGACTTCGAGGCGGCAATCCGCCAATCCACGGAGATCGGCCTCTCCGACATCTATCCCCTGGTCTCCTCCCGCTGCGTGGGAGAACTCAAACGCTGGGAAAAGAAGGAACAGAGGATCGCCTCCATCATCGCCGACGCCTGCCGTCAGAGCGGTCAGAGCGTCCTGCCTCTGCTCCATCCCCCGCTCTCCTGGAACAACCTCCTCTCCCTGGCGGCGGAGTTCGACCTTTGCCTGCTTCCCTGGGAAGGCGAGAGGGAGAAGAGCCTGAAAGCGGCGCTCGGCGCCGTCGGCGGCTCGCCGCCTCCCCGAGGCATACTGGCGGCGATCGGCCCCGAGGGCGGTTTCACCGCCGAGGAGGCGGCCGGGGCGCGCGCCGCCGGTTTCGTTCCCGTCCGCCTCGGCCCCAGCATTCTCCGCGCCATGACGGCGTCTCCGGCGACGCTGGCGATGATTCATTATCATTTCCAGGCTTAGCTTCCTGTCCTATAAGACCTATAGGTCCTCTAGGACCTATAATGGCTTGCGCGCGGGGCGACCACGGACTATATTTCGCCCATAGCAAGAGGGGGCATCATGAAACTCGGCGAACTTTTCCAGTCTATTGTCGACATCGGCATCGCGGCCGACCCGCGGGGGAAGGACGGCGTCCGCCGGGAACTCGAGCGGCTGGAGAAGTCTTTCTCCGATCTTCCGGAGAGCCGCCGGGGATCCTTCGACCGGGACCGCCTGACCAACCCCTACGCCGACAGCCGGCTGCTCTGCGGAGACGCGGAGGCGGAGGTCTCGGCGCTGATGGTGGGCGTCGACATCGAGGTGGGCGAGGTGGTTTTGGCCGACCGCCTGCGCGAGCGGGGGCGGCGGATCGACTGTCTCGTCGCCCATCACCCCGAAGGGAAAGCCCTGGCCGGTTTCTACCACGTCATCTCCATGCAGGCCGACATCCTCCATGCCGCCGGCGTCCCGATCAATGTGGCCGAGGCCCTCCTGGACGACCGGCTGACCGAGGTGGAGCGCAAGTCGATGCCGGTCAACTTCACACGGGCGGTGGACGCGGCCCGCCTCCTCGACTTTCCCTTCCTCTGCGCCCACACGCCGGCCGACAACTGCGTGGCCGGTTTCCTGGAAAAGCTCTTCGCCGAGAAATCCCCGGAGACGATCGGGGACATCCTCGCTCTGCTCCGGGAGATACCCGAATACCGGGACGCGGCGCGCAACAACGCCCCGCCCCGGGTGGTGGCCGGGAAAGAGTCCAGCCGGGCGGGCAAGATCTTCGTGGACATGACCGGAGGGGTGGAGCCGCCCAAGGAGGCGCTCACGAGCCTCGCCCAGGCGGGAGTGGGCGTCCTGGTGGGCATGCACGCCAGCCTCGACCACATCCAGAAGGCGAAGGAGCTGAACCTGAACCTGGTCGTGGCCGGTCACATCTCCAGCGACACGCTGGGGCTCAACCTCCTCCTCGACCGCCTGCGCGAACGAGGCGCCTTCGACGTCATCCCCTGCTCCGGCTTCTTCCGCGTCGAGCGTTCCTGAAAAGGATCATCGTTTCCGCCATTCCGTTCCCGGTCCCGTCCCCGGTCGCCCGAGCGACGTTGACTATCGTATTGTTCGCCGATTGCTGTCACCGATCATCGGTATATTTGGGTAGCTGCGGGCTGGAGCCCGCGTTCTCAGCCGCCGGTTGGTAGCCGCAGGCTTTAGCCTGCGTTTTCGTGTGCGCAGCCTAAAGGCTGCGGCTACCTGGCCTCGCCACTGGCTATCCGTCGTATCACTTTCTGAGCTTATTAAAACCGGATAGACAACCATGGCCCGCCTCTATCCTCCCGAGCTCCTGGAGACGATCCAGGCTCACAACGACATCGTCGAAGTGGTCTCCCGCTACCTTGCCTTGAAGAAGGCGGGCGGGACCTACAAGGCGCTCTGCCCCTTCCATTCCGAGAAGACCCCCTCATTTTTCGTCAACCCCCAGCGCCAGATTTTTCACTGTTTCGGCTGCGGGGCGGGCGGCGACGTCTTCTCCTTCTTGATGCGCCAGGACAACCTGACCTTCCCCGAGGCGGTGCGCACACTCGCCGAACGGGCGGGGATCCCGTTGCCCGAGTTCGGGCAGGAGGAGCTCACCCGCCGCGACCGGCTCTTGAAGCTCCATGGACTGGCGGCGGACTTTTATCACTGGGGGCTCACGAAGTCCAAGAACGGGGAGATCGCCCGGAAATACCTCGCCCGACGGAAGATCACGGCCGAAACGATCACGTCCTTCCGCCTCGGCTACGCCCAGCCCTCCTGGGATTCTTTCGTCAACCATGCGCAGAAAAAGGGCTATCCCCTGGAACTGATCGTGGAGGGGGGGCTGGCGATCAAGCGGGCTGAGAAGGATGGGGGCTACGATCGTTTTCGCCACCGGCTGATCGTGCCGGTCTGCGACAGCCAGGGGCGGGTGGTCGCCTTCGGCGGGCGGGTTTTCGATGACAGCCAGCCCAAATACATCAACTCGCCCGAGACCCCCCTCTTCCGGAAAGGGCAGATGCTCTTCGGCCTCCACCTGGCCCGGGAGGCGATCGCGGAGGCGGGGGAGGCGATTCTGGGGGAGGGCTATTTCGACGTCATCCGGGCCCACCAGGAGGGCGTGAAGAACATGGTCTGCTCCCAGGGGACCGCCTTCACCGAGGTCCAGGCGCAGATCTTCAAGCGCTACACGGACACGGTGGTGACCGCCTTCGACGCCGACCCGGCCGGCGTGGAGGCCTCCCTCAGGGGGCTGGCCATTTTTCTCCAGAAGAACTTCGAGGTCCGGATCGCCCTCCTCCCCGAAGGCTCGGACCCGGACAGCTTCATCGCCCAGGAGGGGGCGGAGGCTTTCCGGCGCGCAGTGAAGAACGCCGCCCCCCTCATCGACTTCAAGCTCTCCGAGCTCTGCCGGAGGAACGATGTCCGGACCGACCGCGGGAAGCTCAAGGTTGTGAAGGAGATGCTGGAGACGATCGGGGCGATCGAGTCGGCCGTGCTCCGGGACAGCTACGTGAAGAAGCTCGCCGCCGCGCTCGGTGTCTCGGAAGCGGCGGTGAGGGAGGAGATCGGCAAGCGCCGTCCGCCCGCCCCGGTCGGCCAGGCGGAGAAGGCGCCGGCGGCGGGAGATAAAACCGAGCTCATGCTCTTGACATTTCTCATTAATAATGATAATATCTTAAAATTGATTTCTAATGTTTTTGACCCGGAGGATTTCAGCCCGTCGCTCCGGCCGATCGCGGAGGCGATCGTAGAGCTCTCGCGCGACCAACGTTTCCCCCTCGCCCGCACGCTGCCGCTTTCGCTCCGGGAGCCCGCGCACCAAGAGGCGATCGCGCGCTGCCTGCTCGCGGGGGAGGGTTTGCCGCCGAACGCCCAGGAGGTCAGGGAAGTGGCGGGGGCGGTGCGGCGCCGGGGGATCCGGGCCAAACTCAACCGCCTGCGCGACGAGATCGCGCGGGCCGATGCGGCGGGCGGGGAGGTTTCCCGCCTGCAGCAGGAATGCCTCGCGCTCCGCCGGGCTCTGGATGACCTGCCCGCCCGGATGGAGCACATCTTCGATGAATAAACTGGACAAGGACAGACGGATCAAGCAGCTGCTCAAGCTGGGCGAGGAGAAGGGCTTCCTCACCCGCGCCGACCTCCACCAGCACCTGCCGGACGAGCTGGTCAGCCCGGAGGAGCTGGAGTCGGTCAAGATTCTCATCCAGGGACTGGGGATCGAGGTCCTGGAGGGTCCCGAGAAGGAGGCCGCGGAGGAGGAGCACGCCCCGGCCGCGGAGCCGGCCGACACCGACCGCTCCTACGAGGTCCTGGACGATCCGGTCCGGATGTACCTGCGCCAGATGGGGCAGGTGCCTCTCCTCTCCCGCGAGCAGGAGGTGGAGATCTCGAAAAGGATCGAAAAAGCGGAGAACAAGGTCTACAAGCTCACCCTTCATTTTGGAACCACGCCCAAGGAGATGTCCAACCTGGCCCGTCGCCTCCTCAACGGCAAGGAAAGGATCGACCGGGTGGTGGTGGAGCGCAAGGACCGCCGCCGGGACAAGTGCCTGAAGGAATTTCCCGGCCTGATGGAGGACGTGCGCAAGCTCCAGCTCAAGATCATGGCCGAGGCGGAGACGGCGCGGGCCTGCCGCGCCCAGGACGGGAAGAAGGAGCGGCGCCTGAAGCGCCTGGAGGATCTCCATCTGGCGATGCACAACCTGCTCCGCCGTTTCCACTTCAAGCAGGCGGTGATCGAGGATTTCTATTCCCCCCTGGAGAAGCTCAACTCCCGCATCGAGGAGGTCTATCGCCAGCTGGAGACGCTCAAGCGCTCCGCCGCCCGTCCGGCCAAGATCCGCCCCCTGATCAAGAACGAGCGGAGGAAGCTCAAACGGATGGAGGGCAACCTCTGCATGCCGGTGGATGAGTTCCGGCCCTGCTTCCGCGAGCTCAAGGAGGCGATCCGGGAGGTGCGCAAGGCCAAGGGAGAGATGGTGGAGGCGAACCTCCGCCTGGTGATCTCGATCGCCAAGAAGTACACCAACCGGGGGCTCAGCTTCCTCGACCTCATCCAGGAAGGGAACATGGGGTTGATGAAGGCGGTGGACAAGTTCGAGTACCGCCGGGGCTTCAAGTTCTCCACCTACGCCACCTGGTGGATCCGCCAGGCGATCACCCGGGCGATCGCCGACCAGGCCCGGACCATCCGGATCCCGGTCCACATGATCGAGACGATCAACAAGATGAACCGGATCAGCCGGCAGATCCTGCAGGAGACCGGGCAGGAGCCGGACCCCGCGACGCTCGCCGAGAAGATGGAGATGCCCGAGGAGAAGATCCGCAAGATCCTCAAGATCTCGAAGGAGCCGATCTCGATGGAAACGCCGATCGGCGACGACGACGACTCGCACCTCGGCGACTTCATCGAGGACCTGTCGACCATCGCGCCTTCGGACGCCGCGATCAACTCCAGCCTGCGCGACGTGTGCAAGGACATCCTGGACACGCTGACCCCGCGCGAGGCGAAGGTGCTGCGCATGCGGTTCGGCATCGAGATGAACACCGACCACACGCTGGAGGAAGTCGGCAAGCAGTTCGACGTCACGCGCGAGCGCATCCGCCAGATCGAGGCGAAGGCGCTGCGCAAGCTGCGGCACCCGAGCCGCTCGGACAAGCTGAAGAGCTTTCTCGAGTAGCCTGGCGTGAACGCGCTGATGAGAAC
>CAZKCI010000101.1:0-14803 GCA_964551475.1 uncultured bacterium
AGTCCATAATAATATAGACATGTCATTGCGAGGAGCGAAGCGACGAAGCAATCTCAACCCCGTGGGCAGCAAGAGATTGCTTCGCTTCGCTCGCAATGACAGTCATTGATAAAGTCCAGACTACAACGGTCGGATTAGTAACAATGGGCTCTCCCCTGAAGAACGGACTCGTCTCTCTCGCATACCACACGGGCTTGCTTCGGCTCCGGTCGATGCTGAATGCCCGAACGGGATTTTGGGTGCTCATGTATCACCACGTGCTGGCGGAACCCGATCCGTTTCTCCCCCACGTCACCGTTGATGGCTTCGCCCGACAGATCGATTTTCTGCGGAAGCGGATGAACGTTCTTCCTCTGCGGGAACTGGCCGGCAAACTCTCCGCGGGGGAGGAGATCCCGCCCCGCTCCGTCGCTCTCACTTTCGACGACGAATACCAGGACATCCACCGGAACGCCTTTCCCCTGCTCAAAAAGCATGGCATCCCGGCGACTGTTTTCATCGCCACGGGTTTTGTCGACACCGATCGCGTCCCCTGGACTGACGAGCTTGGTTTTCTTTTCAAAAACACCGAGAAGAAAACCATGGAGTTCGAGGCCGAAGTCAATCTGGAGGGAGAGGAAAATCGTCTCCAGGCGCTCGGAAGGATCAAAAGGATATTGAAGGCAATGCCGGAAGCCGCCCGCCGCGTCCGCTACGAAGCGATCAAAAAGCAGTTGGCCGTCTCCGCGCCCAATCCTATGAGGATCCTCGGCCGCCGCCAGATCCGCGAGATGGCGGAGGCGGGCATATATTTCGGCGCCCACACGGTGAATCATCCGATCCTGACCCGCATACCCCCGGAGGAAGCCCGGCGGGAGATCGTGGACTCGAAACGGATGATCGAGGAGATGGCGGGGCGTCCGGCCGCGGGGTTCTGCTATCCGAACGGCGAGGAAAACGACTTCTTGCCGGAGATCGAGCGGATGGTGCGTGAGGCGGGCTTCGCCTACGCCTGCTCCACGGTCGAGGGGATCAACCGGCCGGGCGGCGACGTCTACGCCCTGCGGAGGCTCTGGACGAGCGAGGAGTCCCTGCCGCTCTTCGCGGCGCGTCTGGTGTGAAAAATGGACGAAATGGACGATATGGACTGAATGGACAACGAAAAACTGTGATCAGTAACCAATCACTGACCACTGATTATCCTGGCCGCCGCTTCGGCGCCGTCCAGCGGCAGTGACGGATAGTCATCCTCCATCGCCAGCACTTCCTCCAGAGTCTCCTCCAGATCTCCCGATTTCAGCTTCTCCTGCGTGATAAAGAGCGAAGGCAGGTATTTCTTCGCTCCCTCCACCAGCACGTCGTATTCGCGGAAATCCCCCCGGGAGGTGTAGATCATCCGTGTCCGGTTGGCGATGCACTCGGAGAGTATGCCGTAGCCCGGCTTGGTGATCACCACGTCGGAGGCCCTGACCAGGTCGGGATAGGAGAGGCCGGCTCGCTTGACCTTCTCCCGGCTGAAGTTCTTGATGCCGGAAAGTCTTCCTCCCACCCGCTCGCTCGCTATCCAGGCGATATTTTTTAGCCGGGAGAGCTTATGGTAATACTCCTTGCCCAGCCAGAAACCGCCGAAGGAGAGGAGGACAACTCTCCGGTTGCGGGGAAGGCCGAGCCGGCCGCGGATTGATGATTTGCTTCTCCCGGAGCGGCGGGCGATCAGGGGGAGGTCCGTGACCCGCGGGAAGGCGGTCATCGGGCAGCTCAAGGGGAGGCGGAGGAGGCGTCCCGCTTTTCCATAAGACTTGCGGATCAAAGAGATGAGGTCGTGAAACTCCGGATGCCGGCCGGCATAGCCTTCGTAGATCCAATCCCAGGAGAAGTTGGCGACGGCGACAGAGGGGAGGCCGGCGGCTTCGGCGACGAGGAAGGCGACGGGGGGGATGTCGCCGACTATCAGTTCCGGCTTGAGTTTTCGAAATGAACTGAGCTCCGTCTTGATGAAAGCGGAGCTCTTTTCCACCAGCGCGGCGAAATGCTCGAGCGTGGCCCGGGCGTCAAGGCTCAGGCTGTCGGACTGGACGACGCCGGTGTCGCACTCGCGGCGGACGAAACGGAAGGGGGAGGGGATGGACTCCCGGTAGAACCACTCGGGGGCGGAGGTCTTGACCGTGACCGCGATCTCCGGGTGGTCCCGGAGGAGGACGCGGATAACCTCGGCCATCCGCGAGGAGTGGCCGAAGCCGTGGCCGGAGACATAGAAAACGACAGATTTCATACTACGAATTTCACGACTGAAAATGCATAGGGCATAGCGCAAAGCGCATAGCGCCCCGACTAGGCTCCCAACCGATGTCCATATCTCTTGTCAGGCGCTTCGCGCTATGCGCTTTGCGCTATGCGTTTGTATGCTTGCAGTCCTTCGTTGACCCCCCGGCCGCGGAAGCCGACAGCGCGGAAGACTTTGTCGCTGTTCAGGGAGACGTCGACGGGCGTGGGGGGGATGTCTTTCTTGTCCGTCATCCGGGCCGGGCGGATCACCCCTTTGTCGAAGCCGAAGATCTCCGCCATCCGGTAGCCGAAGTCGCAGCGGCTGATCCGCTCCGGACCTCCCAGGTGAAAGAGACCGGACAGCTCCGGCTTTTCCAGGAGGAGGCCGATCGCTCGGGCGGCGTCTTCGGCGTAGAGGGGAGTACGGAACTGGTCGATGAAGAGCTCCAGGGGTGTGCGGTTGCGGAAGGCGTCGAACATCCACTCCAGGAAAGATCCATGGGACGGGCTTTTCGGCCCGTACAATAAGGGGAGGCGGACGATCACGGCTCCGGGGATCGTCTTGCGGATCTCCCTTTCCCCCGCTAGCTTGTTGGCCTCGTAACAGCCGAGAGGAGCGGGAGTGTCTTCTTCGGTATACCAGCCTCTTCTGCCGTCGAAGACGCGGTCAGTCGAGGTGTAGAGGAGGCGCGCGTCAATTTCGCGGACAGCGTGTATGATGTTCACGGTCCCCCGAAGATTCACATCGCGAGCGAGATCGGGCTGACTCATGCAGAGGGCGGGGGAGGTGATGGCGGCGGCGTGGATGACAATCGCGGGAGCGGTCTCGCGGATGACGCGCTCTGTCGCCTCCGGATCGCGGAGGTCGAGGCGGAGGAAACGTCCCATCCCGTCGGGAGGGGGATGGGATGAGTAGGTTCCGACCACCTCATACCGTTCCCGGGAATGAAGGAGGAGGTTCCAGCCGAGGAAGCCGGAAGCTCCGGTGATCAGAAGACGGGGCATGAAGAACAGTACAGAGTTATAAGTTGTAGGTTGTAAAGAGACTATTAAATCGTTATGCGGCCCGAAGAGCAATAGTATATCATCTCCCGCTAGGCGTCCTGCCCATATGAAGGGGATAAATTCGTGTCATGAGGCCTGCCTCCCCCACGACCTTAGCCAGGCTAATTCGCGTAATTCGTAGTTCTAATTCGCGCAATTCATGAATATTTCTGGACATTCTTCGCCGGGCCGAGTGTCCATCCTCCTCCTGCTCGCGGTCCTTGTCTCCTACGCCTACTTCATCCACTACATCGGCCGGGAGGAGTGGAACGCGACCAGCCGATTCGACCTCACCTATGCGCTGGCCGAGGAGGGGACCTTCCGGATCGACTCCTACCACGGCAACACCGGCGACAAGGTCCATTTCGGCGGCCACTACTATTCGGACAAGGCCCCCGGCCCGGCTCTGCTCGCCGTCCCCTTCTACCAGATCCTCCGCCGCTTCGGAGTGGAGGAGGAGAGGACGATCCAGTACCTCCTCACGCTGATCGTGGTGGGGATACCCTGCGCGCTCTCGGCGCTGGCTCTGCACCGCCTTCTCGGCGAAGCGGGGGGTGCGGACGAAGACGGCAAGATCACGCTCACGCTCGCTTATGCGCTGGGGACGCTGATCGCCCCTTTCTCCACGGTCTTTTACGGCCACACGCTCGCCGCCTCGACCGCTCTGGTCTCCTTCTTCCTCCTCTTCCGGATGCGGGCGGGGATCTACCCGGAGCGCTGGTCGACGGCCTGGCTCGCGGGCTTTGTCTGCGCCTGGGGCGTTCTCTGCGATTTCCCCGCCGCCATCGTCGTCGTTCTTCTCTCCGGATATCTTCTGATCGCCTTGAAGAAGAAGCGTCTCCTCGTCCCCTGGTGCCTGGGGGTGGCGATCCCCTTGGTCCTCCTCGGCTACTACAACCACTCCTGTTTCGGCTCGCCCTTCGCCAGCTCCTACTCCTACCACCAGGTGTATGACCACCACGCGGGTTTCCTGGGGATCACCCTTCCCAAGCTCGACGCCCTCTGGGGGATCACATTCAGCCCCTACCGGGGGATCTTCTACCAGTCCCCGTTTCTCCTCCTCATCTTCCCGGCCTTCGTCTATTTCGCCCGGCGGAAAAGCCTCCGGGAATGGCTCCTCTGCCTCCTGATGACGGCGGGTTTTTTCTTCTTCAACGCCGGTTACGCCTACTGGGACGGCGTGGGTTCGATCGGCGCCCGGTTCCTCATCCCGGTCCTGCCTTTCCTGGTTCTGCCCCTGGCCGCCCTTCCGAAGTCCTGGCGGGGGCCGCTCAAGGCCCTGGCCCTCGTCTCGATCGTTTTCATGCTCGTGATCAACGCCACCGAGCCGCGGGCGGAGTGGAAGGTGTCGAGCCCGCTCATCTATTTCAGCTTCTTCCTCCTCTCGCGGGGGCTCATCTCCGACAACCTGGGGACAGTGCTGGGTCTTTATTCCTGCTGGTCGCTGATCCCTCTCCTGATCGTTCTCGGCGCCCTCACGGTCGTTCTCCGGAAGATGATCCCGCGCGAGGAGAGGATGCGCTGGAGCCTGTTCCAGGCGAAGAGCGCGCTCGGCGCCGCCGGCGCGGTCCTTCTCTGGATCGGTATCGCCGGATGGGAGGAGCCGTATCTCAGGGAATACGACAAAGCGGAGAGCCTCTTCCGCTATTACCGGGGGAGGGGGGAGGTCGACTGGCCGGAACTGGAAGCCGGCTACAAACTGGCGCTCGAGTACGAGCCCCGTTTCATGGAGCCCTATCTCCGCCTGGCCGAGATCGCCCGTTTCCGGGGCATGCCCCGGGCGGCGCTGGCCTATTACGACCAGATGCTGGCGCTGGAGCCGTCTTCCTCCGTCATCCGGCAGGAGAAGGCGGCCATCCACGAGCTGGTGGGGGAGAACGGGAAGGCGGAAGAGAACTTGCGGGAGGCGTTGCAGATCGCTCCCCGGGACGTCTCCCTCCACCTTCAGCTCGGCGAGTTTCTCTCCCGCCGGGGGAGGATGGATGAGGCGATCGGGGAGTGGGAAGAGGCGCTGAGATTGCAGCCGGGGGATGCGAGGATCAAGATGAGATTGGAGGAAGAGAAAAGGAAAGTGATCAGTAATCGGTGAACTGCGATCGGTTGGGCTCGGCGATTGAACTAGGAATGGGATGATTCTTTTCCGCGGCGCGGAAAAGAGGGTTGTTTCCCCGGCGGCTGCTCCCTATAATCCGCTTTTCAAAACAGGCAACACGGTCGGGGAAGGATGACGATTTGTAGGCCGGTTCTGTGAACCGGCGGCCAGGATTGTCACGCCCGCTCGTAGAGCGGGCCTACACGGCTCAATGAAATCAGGACGAATGGTTTTTCCGGAGAACGCATCATGGGCATGACCATCGCGGAAAAGATTCTGGCCGCTCACGCGGGGCGGGAGTCCGTTGCCCCCGGCGAGATCATCATGGCCCGGGTCGACCTGGCGCTGGGAAACGACATCACGGCGCCCATGGCCATCCGGGAGTTCAGGAAGAGCGGCGTCGAGAACGTCTTCGACCGGGAGAAGATCGCCCTGGTCTGCGATCATTTCGCCCCCAACAAGGACATCCTCTCCGCCGAGCAGTGCCGGACCGTCCGGCAGTTTGCCCGCGAGCAGGAGATCGTCCATTTCTACGACGTGGGGCGCATGGGCATCGAGCACGCCCTCCTCCCCGAACTGGGGCTGGTGGTCCCGGGCGACCTGGTGATCGGCGCGGACAGCCACACCTGCACCTACGGCGCGCTGGGGGCATTCTCCACCGGCGTGGGGTCGACGGACCTGGCGGCGGCGATGATCAGCGGGGAGTCCTGGTTTCGCGTCCCCCCGACCATGCTCTTCGTCTACGAGGGCAACCTCAGAGCCTGGGTGTCGGGGAAGGACCTGATCCTCTACACGATCGGGAAGATCGGCGTGGAGGGGGCCAACTACGCGGCGATGGAACTGACCGGACCGACGATCAAGGCGCTCTCCATGTCCGATCGCCTGACCATGGCCAACATGGCGATCGAAGCGGGGGCGAAGGCGGGAATCTTCCCCCCCGACGAGATCACCGAAGAGTATGTCAAGGGCCGGGCCCGCCATCCCTACCGCTGCTATTCCAGCGACCCGGACGCGGTCTACCGGGAAAAGATCGCGATCAACGTTTCCGAGATCGAGCCCCAGATCGCCCTCCCCTCGCTCCCCTCCAACGTCAGGCCGGTGAGCGAAGTGAAGGGGGTGAAGATCGACCAGTCGGTGATCGGATCGTGCACCAACGGGAGGCTGGAGGATCTGCGGGTGGCGGCCAAGATCCTCAAGGGCCGCAAGGTCAAGGACACGGTCCGGACCATCATCATCCCGGGGACGCAGACGATCTACTTGCAGGCGCTCCGGGAGGGGCTGATCGAGATCTTCATCGAGGCCAACGCCGTCGTCTCCACGCCGACCTGCGGCCCCTGCCTGGGCGGCCACATGGGTATCCTGGCCAAGGGGGAGAAGGCCGTGGCCACGACCAACCGCAACTTTGTCGGGCGGATGGGCCACGCCGAGAGCGAGGTCTATCTCGCCAATCCCGCCGTGGCGGCGGCGAGCGCGGTAGCGGGGGAAATCGTCCATCCGGATAAGATATAAATTCGGGTTCAACGGTTCAAGGGATCGAAGGTTCAACGGTTCAAGGGTTCAACGGTTCAAAGGTTGGGAAAAAGTGAACATATCCGTGAACCGCTGAACCGTGAACCGCTGAACCGTGAACCGCTGAACCGTGAACCGCTGAACCGTGAACCGCTGAACCTGCTAACCGAGTAGTTACATATCTATGAAGATCAAGGGAAAGACCTGGAAGTTCGGGGACAACATCGACACCGACGCCATCGTCGCGGCGAGGTATCTCATCTCCATCGACCCGCAGTTTCTCGGCAGCCACCTGATGGAGGACATCCGCGCGGGCTTCGTCAAGCTGGTCAAGGCCGGGGACATCCTGGTGGGGGGGAAGAACTTCGGCTGCGGATCGTCGCGCGAGCACGCGCCGCTCGCGGTCAAGGGGGCGGGCGTCTCGGCGGTGATCGCCGCGAGCTTCGCCCGCATCTTTTATCGGAACGCCTTCAACATGGGTCTGACGATCTTCGTCTCGCCGGAGGCCTCGGAGAAGATCCGGGAGGGGGACGAGGTGGAGATCGACGCCGGATCGGGAAAGATAAAAAACCTCACCCGGGGAGAGTCCTACCAGGCCGAGGGCGTCCCGCCGTTCATCCAGGACCTGATCAAGGCGGGGGGGCTGATCAAGTACGTGGTGGGGAAACGCAAGTCGAAGTAACCGTGGGAGCGACATTCCTGTCGCGATCCCCGTCGGCCAGGCTGCAGATCGGCTCGGTCAGTTGAACAGACGATTGAATAGGATGGGATAGGATAAAGATGGCCAGGCCAGATAATCCTATTCAATCCTATTCGATCGTCTGTTGAAATTTTAGACAGGCGCTGAATGAAAGGCATTTCACCCAAAGGGAGTCGGCAAATATGAAAACTACTACGAAAGCAGCGGGGATAATCGCCGCGGGATTCTTCTTTATTGCTTCGGCTTTTGCCGAAGAAATAAAGAAAATTGAGCTTCCGGCGCCCGACCAGGCCGGGGGGAAGCCGCTGATGCAGGCGCTGAAGGCGAGGAGAAGCGAACGGGAGTTCGCCCCGGATGCTCTCTCCCCCCAGGTTCTCTCCAACCTCCTCTGGGCGGCGGGGGGCGTCAACCGTTCGGATTCGGGACGGCGCACCAACCCGACGGCTCACGATGCCCGCGAGATCGAGATCTACGTCGCCCTGGCCGAGGGCCTCTTTTTGTACGATCCGGCGGCGCACCAGCTCAAGGCGGTTCTGGCCCAGGACATCCGCGGCGCCACGGGGGGACAGCCCTTCGTCGCCGCCGCACCGGTCAACCTCGTCTTCGTGGCGGATTACGCGAAGATGGAGAGGATGCCGAAGGAGGATCAGGACTTCTACTCGGCCACCGACGCCGGCTTTGTCAGCCAGAACGTCTATCTCTTCTGCGCCTCCGAGGGGCTGAACACGGTGGTGCGGGGCTGGCTCGAGCGCCCCGCCCTGGCCAAGGCCATGAAGCTCAGGGCGGAGCAGAAGATCGTGCTGGCGCAGACGGTGGGGTATCCCAGAAGCCAAAAGGCGGGAGGCGGGAGTCAGAAGTAATTCGATCTCAGATTTGAGATTTCAAATTTCAGATCTGATGCCCGTACCATGGAACCTGAACCCTGACGCCCGAACCCTGAACCCTGGCCCCTGAACCCTGCCCCCTGAACCCCTCCCTCCGGCTATTGCATTACGAACAACAAGTAGTTCCACGAAAGGAACCAGACCATGGCCAAAAGATACGACATCGCGGTGATCGGCGGAGACGGGACGGGGCCGGAAGTGGTGGCCGAGGGGATCAAGGCGCTTGAGGCCGTCGGCGATGCCTTCCAGCTCTCCTTCAACTTCACCAAGTTTGACATCGGCGGCGCGCGCTACCTGAAGACCGGCGAGATACTCCCCGATTCGGTGATCGAGGAGCTGAAGAAGTTCAAGGCGATCTTCCTGGGCGCGATCGGCCACCCGGACGTGAAGCCGGGGATCCTGGAGAAGGGGATCCTGCTTCGCCTCCGTTTCGACCTGGAGCAGTACATCAACCTGCGCCCGGTCAAGCTCTATCCCGGCGTCGCCACCCCGCTCAAGGACAAGGGGCCGGCAGACATCGACTTCGTCGTCATCCGGGAGAACAACGAAGGCCTTTATCTCGGGGCGGGCGGATTTTTTAAGAAGGGGACGGCCCAGGAAGTGGCGATCCAGGAGTCGATCAACACCCGCTTCGGCGTGGAGCGCTGCCTCCGCTACGCCTTCGACCTCTGCCGGAAACGGAACAAGAAGAAGATGCTCACCCTCTGCGGGAAGACCAACGTCCTCACCTTCGCCTTCGACCTCTGGGAGCGGGCCTTCCACGAGGTCGGGAAGAAGGACTATCCCGACCTCAAGCGCGACTATGCCCACGTCGACGCCACCTGCATGTGGATGGTGAAGAACCCCGAGTATTTCGACGTCATCGTCACCGACAACATGTTCGGGGACATCATCACGGACCTGGGCGCCATGATCCAGGGCGGGATGGGGATCGCCGCCGGCGGGAACATCAACCCGACGGGGACCTCGATGTTCGAGCCGATCGGCGGCTCCGCTCCCAAGTACACCGGCACCGGCAAGATCAACCCCCTGGCCGCGATCGGGGCCGCCCAGATGATGCTCGATTTCCTGGGCGAGTCCGCCGCCGCCGCCCGCCTGGAAGCGGCGATCATCAAGACCTGCGGAAAGATGAAAAGCATGTCCGCGGGGAAGATGGGGTACACGACGACGCAGGTCGGGGATCTGGTAGCTGAATTTGTTAGAGGAAAATAGCAGTTTAACGCCTGCTCAGGATATCGGGTTTGCGGTTCAGAGGTTCACGGTTGATGCTTGCCCTCGTTTTTCCCCAACCGTTGAACCTTTGAACCGTGAACCCTTGAACCGATAGAGCGGAGAAAGATACTGCACTATTACACCATGCGGTTGGGAGAGAAATAATGACCAGGAGATACAACGTTGTGGTCATCGGCGTCGGGGCCGTCGGCGAGGAGATGCTCAAGGTCCTGCGCCAGCGCCGCTTCCCGGTGGGGAAGCTCACGGTGCTGGCCCGCTCCGCCCGGGAGATAGAAGTGGACGGGGTGAAATACGCGGTGAAGGCGGCCGCTCCCGAGGAGTTCGCGGGGGCGCAGTTCGCCTTCTTCGCGGGGACCGAGGGGGAGAAAGGGGCGGCCGTCACCTTCTACCCGGAAGCGAAGAAGCGGGGGGCGGTCTCCATCGACAACGGGGCGGACTTCCGGATGGATCCCGCCGTCCCCCTGGTCGTCCCCGAGGTCAACCCGGAGGACATCGCCATGCACCGGGGGATCATCGCCAACCCCAACTGCTCCACCATCCAGATGGTGGTGGCGATGGCGCCCATCCACCGGGCGGCGAAGATCAAGCGCGTCATTGTCGCCACCTACCAGGCCGTCTCGGGGACGGGGAGGGAGGCGATCAAGGAGCTCAGGGAGCAGGCCCCGCGCTTTCTCCAAGGCGAGACGGAGTTCGCCCCCGCGGCCTATCCCTACCGGATCGCCTTCAACCTGATCCCCCAGATCGGGACCTTCGACAAGCTCGACTTCACCACCGAGGAGTGGAAGATGGACCGGGAGACCAAGAAGATCTTCCACGACGACTCCATTCAAGTCTCCGCCACCACCGTCCGCGTCCCGGTCTTCAACGCCCACTCCGAGGCGGTCTACATCGAGACGGAGAAGCCCCTCTCCGTGGAAGAGGCGCGCAAGCTTCTCTCCGGAGCTCCCGGGATCGTCCTGATGGACGATCCGGCGAAAAAGGTCTATCCCATGCCGCTGAACGCCGACGGCCGGGACGAGGTCTTCGTGGGGAGGATCCGCAAGGACCCCTACGCGCCGAACGGCCTCCATCTCTGGGTGGTCGCGGACAACATCCGCAAGGGGGCCGCCTCCAACGTGGTCCAGATCGCCGAGCGGATGATCGCGGACAAGCTCGTCTGATCCCCGCGTTTCTGTCTCGCGCCAAGACGCCACGGCGCAAAGGGATCGCGGCGGGTCCCGAAGAAGATTTCGGGATGGGGCAGACGCCGCTCCCACAGGCATGACTTGCGAGTGGGCTATCGGTAGCGAGACTGGGGGAGGGGAATTCTTGCCCCGATCCCGGATGGTCCCGATCGCGACAAGAATGTCGCTCCCACAATGGCTAGAGACGGTTCCCGGTATTTCCCTGATCTCACTTATCCTGGATCGTAGTATCATCCGGGATAAGTTATGAGAAAGATCCGGATCACCCTGGAATACGACGGCGCTCGCTACGCGGGCTGGCAGCTGCAGGACAACGGCGAGACGGTCCAGGGCAAGCTCGAAGAGGCGCTGAGAAAGCTTCTCCGGGAAAAAATCCGCGTCCACGGCGCCGGGCGGACCGACGCGGGCGCCCACGCGCTCGGCCAGGTCGCCCATTTCCAGACCTCCCGCGGCCTCCCCCCGAAGAACATCCGCGACGGTGCGAACGCCCATCTCCCGCCGGATATCGCCGTCCTCTCGGCCGAAGACGCCTCTCCCGATTTCCATGCCCGCTACACCACCCGGGGGAAGGTTTACCGCTACCTTCTTCTCGTCCGTCCCGTCCGTCCCGCTCTTCTCCGCGACCGCGCCTGGTCCGTCAAGGGGCCGCTGAAACTCGCGGCGATGAAACGCGCGGCCGCCGGCCTCCTCGGACGACACGACTTTTCCGCTTTCACCGCCGCCGGGACCTTGGTCCGGGAGAAGACACGGACGCTGAAACGGATCGCGATCTCGCGGAAGGGAGATCGGCTGGAGTTCGAATTCGAGGCCGACGGCTTTCTCTACAAGATGGTGAGGAACATCGTGGGAACGCTGGTCCTGGTGGGTCAGGGGAAGATGGCTCCCGCCGATGTCGCAGCTATCTTGGAATCGCGGGATCGGACGCGCGCCGGACCCACCGCCCCGGCGAAGGGGCTCTATCTGGTGAAGGTGATCTACTGAGGCGAAAAGACGGGCCGGCTTGGCCAAGGAATTTAACAGACGATCGAATAGGATTGAATAGGATGGGCTCGGCCGCCGGTTCGCAGAACCGGCCTACAAATCGTATGCCAGCGCTGTGTAGGCCCGATCTGTGATCGGGCGTCCCCGCCTGCCCCGGTAACATCCATATTAATATCGAGATCGGGGCCGCGATCCGGGCTGGCCCGGCAAAAAAAATCAACAGACGATCGAATAGGATTGAATAGGATGGGCCGGGCTGGCCGGCAGTATCCTATTCCATCCTATTCAATCGTCTGTTGAAAATGCCGAGCCTCAGCCGGGATGGCTTGGATCCCCCGACCGAAGGTCGGGGTCCCACAAAATCAGTAACAGAAGAAGTGATCAGTCATCAGTAACTGATCACTTCTTTTTCAGTCACTGATCACTGTTCCCTCCGGCGGCGGATCCGCCGCGAATGTTCCCGCCCCGTCGTTGTAGACCATGATCGCCGCGATGGGATCGGAGCGGCAGTGCCTCTCGCACATCCCGCAGCCGCGGCAGTAGGCGTCGACGACCACCGGCGAGTCGGTCCCGTTTTCGTTCTTCGCCGTCTTGATCGCGAGGTAAGGGCAGAACTCCTGGCAGACCAGGCAGTGCTTGTTCCCGCTCCAGGCCAGGCAGCGTTCCTTGGCCACCCGGGCGGCGCCGAGCTTGGCCGTCCTCTTGACGTCGAGCGGCATGGCCCGGATGGCCTGGGTCGGGCAGCTTTGCCCGCAGCGGTTGCAGAACTCGTCGCACTCGCCGATCCGGGGGACCAGGCGCGGCGCAAATATTCCCTCCCATCCCGCCCCCGAGAGCGTCGGCTGAAGGGTTTTGGTCAGACAGACGGCCATACAGGCCCCGCAGCGGACACAGCGGTCGGTGAAGTCGTTCTCGGGAAGAGCCCCCGGCGGGCGGATCAAGCGCGGGTCGATCTTTGCCTTCCTCGCGTTCAGGCCCCGCGCAGCCAATCCCCCGGCAATCCCAGCCCCCAGCAGCAAAAGAAAGTTTCTCCGCCCGATGTCCGCTTCGCGGTCGTTCCGCTTCCCTCCCAGCTTCAGACGGATGACCCAATCAAAGAACGCACCCAGCGGGCAGAGCTTGAAGCACCAGAACCGCTTGCGCCAGAGACTCAAGGCGATGACGGCGATCAGTGGGAGGACGAAGATCCAGGCCCGGGCGAGGCTCATCCCCAGGGCGCTCGCCGCGCGGTTCGCGATCACCAGGGGATCGAAGAAGACGAGGAGATTGAGGCCCACAAGGGCGAAACCGAGGAGGACGACAAAGATGGCCCTGTTGTGATCCCCCAACCGCGCGCGTCCGCGGGAGGGGAGGAGGTCCTGAAGAAGTCCCACCGGGCAGATGTGCCAGCAGAAGAAGCGGCCACGGAAGAAGGCGAGCGCGATCAGGGGAAAGGAGAGGAGGAGGAACCAGAGGAGGGAGTGGCGGACGGTGGAGAGGAGAACGGCGGGGCTCAGGTTCTGGAGGAGGGCGGGGAGGATCGCCGCCCGGAACATCAGGGAGAAAGCGCCAGCCCAGGCCGCGATGACGAGGACTTTCCTGAAGACTGCGAAGGCCCGGCTTTGGCGCGCTGATGATGTCCACGAATTGACACGAATTTTCACGAATTATTGGGTATTGCGACTGGCGGTTATATTCGTGCAAATTCGTGGAAATCGTTTGCCATGACCGGGTCAGACGGAGATCTCCTTGACCCGGATCGCGGAGAGGTCCGTCTTCCCGAGCCCCATCTCTTTCGCGGCGACGAGGTAGACGAGGTCGGAGGGCTTGAGGTCGAAGTAGCCGGCGGCGAAGGAATCGACCGCCACCTGGTCCGTTCCCGCCACGATCCGGTCGAGGATCTTGACCTGGCCCGGACCCTTGGGGCCATTGCTGAGGAGGATGCGGGTGCAGTCGAGAAGGTTGATCTGGGGTTTCAGACGGGTGCAGACGTCGGCGATGCACTGGTGAAGGTCGAGCTTGTGGAAGGCGAAGCGGTCCTCGACCGCCCCCAGGTGGTTCTTCATCGCCATGGTGAGCCGCGACGAGCCGTGCATTTTCGCGATCGGCAGGTTGATCAGGAGGTCGGCCTCCAGGATCCGGCGGGCGATCGCCGTCTTCTTGAGCTTTTTAGCGCCGGGGAGGACGACCGGGACGAAATCCTTCTCTTCGGCGAGGGCGATCATCCTGGCCCCGGCCTTTTCGACCGCCTCCTGGATCCCGGAAACGCGGAAGCAGGACCGGTGGTTGTCGCAGGGGTTCTCCACCACCGCGAGGTTCTTCACGCCCGCTTCCAGGCAAACCTTGACCGTTTCGGCGACGATGAGGGGGTGGGTGGTCGCGGCCTGCTCGGGAGTCCGGGACCAGGCGGCGTTGGGCTTGATCACCACCTTCATCCCCGGTTTCAGAAAGCGGCCGGGGAAGCCGAGACGCGAAAGCGCCTCGCGGACCAGGCGGGGGTAGTCCTTTCCGGAGACGACGAAGAGATCGAAGTCCGCACTCTGAGCCATCGGCGATTCGGGGAGGGCGGCGAGAAGGCGCCGGGCGAGAGGGGAAGAGAGCATCCCCGCCGCGGCGAGGAGTTTCAGGAAGCGGCGGCGGTTCACGGAAACGCGGGGGATGGCCGCGATGTCAAATCGATCCGGCATACTCTGAAAATAGCACGCGGGGCGGTCTCGCGCAAAAAATTAACCGCGAATAAAGCGCGAATAAAGCGCGAATAATTTAGATTCATGTCCGAAAATGATAGAGATCGTTCCAGTCATTTGAGTCTAGTTACTAATCCGACCGTTGTAGTCCAGACATCGACTATGGTTGTCATTGCGAGCGAAGCGAAGCAATCTCTTGCCGCTCATGGAGTTGGGATTGCTTCGTCGCTCCGCTCCTCGCAATGACATGTCTATATTATTCTGGA
>CAZKCI010000102.1:0-6134 GCA_964551475.1 uncultured bacterium
AGTCCATAATAATATAGACATGTCATTGCGAGGAGCGAAGCGACGAAGCAATCTCAACCCCGTGGGCAGCAAGAGATTGCTTCGCTTCGCTCGCAATGACAGTCATTGATAAAGTCCAGACTACAACGGTCGGATTAGTAAATCGCCGAGCCAGGCCAAGCCGAGCCCCATTCGTGAAAATTCGTGCCTGCGCGCTGAAGCGCTACGGCGCGCAAGCGTGTCAATTCGTGGAAGGTCTTTTTGCCTCACCGCGTCGCCGGGATGTCGCCCGTCGCGCCGAAGTAGACGCGGGTCAGGTTCTGGACCGACCAGAGGCCGGTGGAGCCGCGGAAGATAGCGGCCTCGTCGACGCCGTCCCCGTCGTAGTCCGCCGGGATGGCCCCATCGGACGCCCCCCCGAGGTAGATCCGCGTCACGTTTCGGATGGCCCAGAGGGCCGTGGAAGAGCGGAAAATCCCGCCTTCCCATCTTCCCGCGCCGTTGTAGTCACCCGGGGCCAGGCTGTCGGTGGACAGTCCGAGGTAAAACCTGGTGACGTTCCGGACCGACCAGAGGCCGGTCGAGCCCCGGAAGACGGCGATCTCCCTGGCATCGCTGGAACTGTAATATCCCGGGATCGCGTTATCCCCGGTCGAGCCCAGATAGACCCGGGTCAGGTCGCGGATCGACCAGAGTCCCGATGACGCCCGGAAGATCCCCGCTTCCGCCGTCCCGTCGCCGTGGTAGTCCCCCTGGACCGGCTGGTCGGAGGCGGCCCCCAGGTAGAACCGGCTCAGGTTCCTGATCGACCACAACCCGGAAGCTTCCCGGAAGATGGCGACGTCGGTGGTCCCGTCCCCGTTGTAATCTTCGGGAGCGATTTCGTCGGAGGACGAACCGAGATACACCCGGGTCACGTTCCGGATCGACCACATCCCGGTGGAACCGCGAAAGACGCCGATATCGCTCGTCCCGTCGCCGTTGTAGTCGTAGATCCAGGGGACCACCGTCGGCTCGGGCGGAATGAGCAAGCGGGCGACGAAGGCATCGTAGTCGCCCCGGTTGTTCGACTGATAGGAGACGCGGGTGGGGAAGTTGAGAGAGGTGGTGTCTCCGGTGATATAGACCGCCTCCCCGGCGGCGGCAACTGAATAAGCCCCGTCATACTGGCTCCCCCCCAGATAGGTGGAGGCGATCAGGCGGGAGCCGGTCGAGGAGAGCTTGGACACGAAGGCGTCGGGCTGGGTCGGGTCGGCGAGACTGGACTGATAAGCCGACCGGACGGGGAAATCGGTGGAAGAGGTGTATCCGGCCAGGCAAGCCTCTCCGCCGACAACCGCGATCGCCTGGCCGGCGTCATACTTGCCCCCTCCGAGAAAGGTGGAGTAGATAAGGCGGGAACCGGAGGAGGAGAGCTTGGACACGAAGGCCTCCTCGTTGGTCAGTGTCGACTGATAGGCGTTCTGGAGGGGAAAGTTGACGGAGCGGGTGTAGCCGGCGATGAAAGCGGCCCCGTCCTCAACCGCGATGCCGTAGCCGTAGTCGTAGTCGGTCCCCCCCAGATAGGTGGAATAGAGCAGCCGGGAGCCCGAGGTGGCGAGCTTGGTGACGAAGACATCGTAGAAGGTGGGGCTGGCGGAGGAGGCCTGGAAGGGGGTCAGGACCGGAAAATCGCTGGACTGCGTCCATCCCACCACAAAGGCGGAGCCGGCGGCAACGGCGAGACCGTTGGCGTTGTCGCTCGCCTTCCCCCCCAGGTAGGTGGAGTAGGCGATCTGGGAGCCGTCGGAGGAGAACTTGGAGACGAAGGCGTCGTACTCGCCACCGGAGAAGGTTGAACGGTAGGCGTTCCGGACCGGGAAATCGGTGGACTGCGTCCAGCCCGTGAGATAGACCTCTCCGCTCTCCACTGCCGTCCCATAGGCCTCGTCGGCCCCGTTGCCCCCCAGGACGGTGGAGAAGACGAGCTGGGAACCTCCGGACGACAGTCGGCTGACGAAAGCGTCTGGCGGGTTGTTCAGGCTCGATTGGTAGGCGAGGCGGGTGGGAAAATCGGAGGAGTAAGTGAAGCCCGTGACCACGGCTTCCCCGCTTTCCAAAACGACCGCGTATCCGTTGTCGTTCCCGGCGCCGCCGAGAAAGGAGGAATAGAGGAGCTGTGAGCCGCTGGAAGAGAAAGCGGTTATAAATACATCCCAGTTGATGCTGGGGAGGCTGGCCTGGAAAGGGGACCGGGTGGGGAAATCGGAGGAGTACGTGGACCCGACGATGAAGGCCCGGGAGTTTTCCACCGCCACGCCCAGGCCGGAATCGACGCTCCCTCCGCCCAAATAGGTGGAATAATCAAGGCTGATCGTCCGGACGTTCCAGGGTCCGGAGAGAGCCAGGGCGCAGGAAATGGCGGAGAGCAGCGGGGTCATTATTTACTCCATCTACAAATATAACAACGCTTTCCGTCTTCGTCAAGCGTACCCACCCAGCCCACCTGCGATTTATAACTTACAACTTGACCCGCTTATCCCAGCACAATAGGATGGTAACCAATACTGGGAGACGAGAATGCCCCTTTTCCGCCATCACTACCGCTGGCTACCCCTGATCGCTTACCTGGCCCTCTTCTTTGTCCTCATCCCCTGCGCCAGAGCGGCGCCTCTGGAATCGGAATCTTCCCCCGGGATCCGCCTTTCCGACAGCCGTGACGGCGCGGATAACGTTGGCTCTTTCCCCCTCCTGGTGGGAGGCGGAGTCCAGCATCCCCATGAGGATTCCGTCGCCGAGATCGCACCCTTCTTCCTCTTCCTCGTGATCATCGGCGTGGCGGTCGCGGCCTACTCGCAGTTACAGGACAGCACCAGCTCCACGAATAAGTAGCCCTCCGTTATCCTAACCGCCTGGGTCGATGGGTAAGGGTTAGGATATTGGTCTGGTTGATGGGTTAGGTTGGGGGGGCTCGCCGCCAGGCCAACCCTTAACCCTGACCCATTTCCCAAACCCACTGCCTCACCATTACCCATCCACCAGCTTTCGGATATGCTCGATCCCCCGCTTCACCTCTTCGGGGGCGGACTGGGGATGGATCTCGAAGACCTTGAGGATGTCCCGCCGCAGGTAGTCCTTCACCAGACCGTAGTCGAATTCCCCCTGGAGCGGCGCGCGGTGATCGCTCGCGCCGATCACGTCGTGGATGTGCATCCCGATCAGGCGGTGGCCATAGCGCTTCAGGTATTCCGCGTGCTCTTCCAGGCCGGCGTTCTCCTTGACCTGGGCGTGGCCGATGTCATGCCAGTAGCCGAGCGCGGGCGAGGGCACCCGTTCGAGGATGATCCCCACTTCGTCCAATGAGGGGATCTCTTCGAGAAAATAGCGGTTCTCCACGCCGAGAAGTATCCCGGCGGAAGCGGCATGGGCGGCGAGAGCGGTGAGGCTGCGGACCGCCTCCTCCAGGTGAAATCCCGCGAGCTTCGCCCGTTTGCGGAGAAAGGAGTCGCGAGCGGAGCGGAGACGCAGCTGGTCTCCCCCATCCACCGCCAGGGCCAGAACCTTTCTCCCCGCGTCCCGCAAGGGGATCTTCCCCATATGGAGGACGACCGCCCGGGCCTTCATCGCCCGGGCGGCGTCGATGGTCCGCATCGTCTGGTTGACCGCCCAGGTCCTTTCCCGGCCGTCACGGCTGGACAGGGAAGGACTGTCCGGACCGACCCTGCCGGAGCTTGGGAAGAGCGGGGGCGGACAATAGTTGTGGAGGCTGGAGACCTTGACCTTTCCGGCGCGGGCCAGGTCAAGAACCCCGGGAAAGAGCTCGGGGGGAAGTGTGAAACTCAGCTCGATCGCCTCGCAGCCGAAGGAGAGAAGCTCCTTCGCCATCGCCTCGGCCGAGCTGTGGCGCCAGGCGTTCCAGACAGTGGAGATGGAAAACATAGTCGATGGGTCAGGGTTAAGATATCGGTCTAGGCAATGGGTCAGGTCGAAGGTGAGGCTCGGCCGGCCAACACCACTGACCTGACCCATCAACTAAACCCACTTCCTAACCCTAACCTATAAACCTATCTCTTTCCGCTGCGGCGAATCCGGCGGCGTTTCTCGCTCGGCTTCTCGTAGTGGCGGCGGGCGCGCAGCGTCTTGACGATCCCTTCCTTATCCATCTTCTTCTTCAGGCGCCTGAGCGCCTTTTCGACCGGCTCATCCTTTTTTAGAACGACCTTGGACACGGTTTATCAGCCTCCCTTCGGGTTGCGGGCATCCGTTGGATATATGATCCGGAGATTATACATCAGCGGACGGGGAGTACACAGTTATAATATGAAATGCGCTCCCGCCTCCCCGTCTGCGGCCGGCCCAAACATTTCAACAGACGATTGAATAGGATTGGATAGGATAAAAACAGACCGGCCAGCCGGGCCCATCCTATTCGATCCTATTCAATCGTCTGTTAAAAATGCCGAGCCAGGCCGGCCCGGATCCCCCGACCGAAGGTCGGGGTCCCACAAATCTCGCTACCAATCGCCCGTTCGCAAGCCATGCCTGTGGGAGCGACATTCTTGTCGCGATCCAAGCCATCCCGGATCGGGGCAGGAATGCCCCTCCCACAAATCTCGCTACTGATCGCCCGTTCGTAAGCCATGCCTGTGGGAGCGACATTCTTGTCGCGATCCAAGCCGGCCGGGCCCATCCTATTCGATCCTATTCAATCGTCTGTTAAAAATGCCGGGCCAGGCGGGCGGGTCAACGGACCGCCCCGGCGCGGTGGGAGGGGATGAAGGAGACCGGGAGGCGGAAGGTCAGCGACTCGTCCTCGATCCCTTCCGGGAACGACGAAAAGGTGAACGAAGCGGAGCGGACCGCCCGGAGAGCCTCTTGATTAAAAGGCGGGAAGAACGATTTCCCCCTCTCGGGGATGTAGTATTCCTTGAGCGTCCCATCGCGTTGGAGCGTGAATGACACGACCACCGATCCCTCCAGGTCCATCTTGGAGGCCAGCGGCGGGAAGTTCACCGTCCGCTCGATCTCTTCGGCCAGGCAATAGGCGTAAGCCTGGAGAACCGCTTCCCGCGAAGGCGGGGGAAGGTCGGCGTCGATAGGCTGGGGCGCGACGACGACAGACTCCATCTCCGGCGCCGGCCGCGGCGCCTCTTCGGGGGGCGGCGGGGGTGGCGGAGGCTCGACCGCCGCCCGGGGGGGCGGGAGAACTTCCTCCCCCGGCGGCGTCTCGATGGAGGGAGGCAGCAGAGCCTCCTCCTGTGTCTCCTCCTCCGGCGCGGGGACCTCGAACACCTCCACGTAGAGCGAAGGAGCGGAGACGACGGCTATCTTCGACTGCCGCAGGCGGGCCGACCCCAATCCCGCAACGTGGATGGCGAGAGAGATGATGATGCTGGAATACAGCGGATGTTCCTTGATCCAGGAAAAAATAGGGTTCAGCGGTTCACGGTTCACGGTTCAGGGGTTCACGGTTCAGGGGTTCAGGGGTTCACGGTTCAGCGGTTCACGGTTCAGCGGTTCTACGGATATGGAGATATTTTCCAACCGTTGAACCGTTGAACCCTTGAACCGTTGAACCTTTAAACCTTTGATCCGCTATTCGGCCTTGTGGTCTTGCTCACAGGAAACCGCTCCTCCGGAGATGCTCCTCCAATTTCCTCTCCGCGGGGACCGCGGAGAGGAAACTGGAGACGTACTTCCCCAGCATATCCGTCTCCACATTCAGGAGCGCTCCGGTCTTCTTCATCCCCAGGTTGGTGTGGGCGAGCGTGAAGGGGATCAGGTGGACGGAGACGCCTTCCTCCCGGATGCCGGCCACGGTCAGGCTCACGCCTTCCAGCGCGATCGAACCTCGGGCGACCACGCCCTTTCTCAGCGAGGGAGGAAGATCGACCGTGAGCACACGATCTTTCCCCTCGGAAGCGAGCGAGACCAAACGGGCGACGCCATCGACGTGGCCGGAGACGAAATGGCCGCCCATCTCCTCCCCCGCCCGGAGGGCCGGCTCCAAGTTGACGGGGTCTCCCGGACGGAGCCCTCCCAGGTTCGTCACCTTGAGCGTCTGGTCGAGGACATCCAGGCAAAGGCGCGGGCCCTCCGCTGTGACCAGCGTGAGGCAGACACCGCTCACAGACACGCTGTCGCCCGGCTTGAGGCCGGGGGCGATCCCGGGCGCC
>CAZKCI010000103.1:0-15195 GCA_964551475.1 uncultured bacterium
TGATGCCGGGTGACAACATCGCGATGGAAGTGACTCTGATCGGACCGATCGCGATGGAGAAGGGGTTGCGGTTCGCGATCCGGGAGGGGGGACGGACGGTGGGGGCGGGAACGGTGAGCGATATCATCGAATAGTGAATGGGGAATGGTGAATAGGGAATAGCTAAAACAAAACCACGAGGAAGACTGCGAACGGCGCGCCAGCGGCAACCGTTAGTAACTGTTAGTAACCGCTCGTAACTGTTCGTAACCTTTATTTCATACCATGCCGGCGGAACTGATCATCCTGGCCTGCGGAACCTGCAAGCGGCGCAACTACACCTTCTTCCAGAACAAGGTGGAAGGGAAGCTGGGGCTTAAGAAGTATTGCCGTTTCTGCCGGAAACACACGGCTCATAAGCAGACAAAATAGCCCGGGGGGGAGTCCGGCCGATCCCGATGGTGTGCGCTGCTCCCTCCGCGGGCGTGATAGGCCAGTAGCTCAATCAGGCTAGAGCACCGGTCTCCAAAACCGGGGGTTGGGGGTTCGATTCCCTCCTGGCCTGGTGAAAAAATGTGGGAGGGCCGTCCTCGGCCCGATCCATGACGACTGGGATCGCGGCGGGTCCCGAAGAAGAATTCGGGATGGGGCAGATGCCGCTCCCCCAAGAAGGTCAAGCGGCTGTAGTTTTTGTCAGACCTATGAAAAAGCTTTTAGAGTTTATCGCCGAAGCCAAGGCCGAGCTGAAGAAGGTGGCCTGGCCTTCGCGCAAGGAGCTTTTCGATTCGACGCGGGTGGTCATCGTGGCCTCGGCGCTGCTGGCGGTCTTCATCGGCGCCGCCGACTACCTCTTCTCATTCCTGGTCAATCTGATTTTCAAATAAGGCAGGGACTCCCATGGCGCACAACTGGTACGTAGTTCATACCCTCTCCGGCCTGGAAGGGAAGGTCAAGGAAAGGCTGGAAAATCAGATCGCCTTGCAGCGCGCGAGCGAGAAGATCAGCGAGGTCCTGATCCCGACGGAAAGGGTTTCCGAAGTCCGGGGCGGCAAGAAGCTGATCAGCCAGCGCAAGTTCTGGCCCGGCTATGTTTTTGTCAAGATGGAGTTCTCCGAGGAGACCTTCTACATGGTCAACGAGACGGAGGGAGTGATCGGCTTTCTGGGTTCCAGCGTCCCCCCGCGCCCGCTCGACGACCAGGAGATGCTGGCGGTCCTCGGGCAGATCGACGACAAGAAGGAAAAGGTCAAACCCAAGGTGCTCTTTGAAGTGGGCCAGACCGTGAAAGTGACCGACGGCCCGTTCGCCAACATGACCGGCCTGGTCGAGTCCCTCGATCCGGACAAGGGCAAAATCGTCGTCCGGGTGGAGGTCTTCGGCCGCGAGACCCCGGTGGAGCTGGGCTACTGGCAGGTGGAGAAAAGCTAATGGCTAAACGGATCAACGCGACAGTCAAGCTGCAGATCCCGGCCGGGCAGGCCAACCCCGCGCCCCCGGTCGGGCCGGCGCTGGGCGCGCAGGGCGTCAACATCATGGAGTTCTGCAACGCCTTCAACACCGCGACCCGGGCTCAGTCGGGCTACGTCATCCCGGTGGTGATCACCGTTTACAGCGACCGGACCTTCACCTTCATCACCAAGACCCCTCCCGCCGCCAATCTCCTGAAGAAGGCGGCCGGCATCGCCACCGCCTCCGCCCAGCCCAACCGGGAGAAGGTCGGCAAGGTGACCCGGGAGCAGGTCCGGGAGATCGCCCGGATGAAGATGAAGGACCTGAACGCCCGCACCGAGGCGGACGCCGTTCGGATCATCGAAGGCACCGCCCGCAGCATGGGGATCGAAGTCGGGGAGAGCCAGCAGTAGGGAGACGAGACATGGCCTACCACGGGAAAAAATATCGCGCCGCCGCCGCCGCCATCGACCAGACCCGCCTCTATTCCGTCGAAGAGGCGTTGGCCGCGCTCAAGAGCTTTGCCGCCGCCGGCTTCGACCAGACGGTCGAGCTGGTGATGAAACTGGGGATCGATCCCGCTCGCGCCGAGCAGATGGTGCGCGGCACCGTGTCCCTCCCCCACGGCACCGGGAAAAAATTGCGCATCCTCGCCTTCTGCTCGCCCGAGCAGGTGGAGGCCGCCCAGGCGGCGGGCGCGGACTTCGCCGGAGGCAAGGAGCTGGTCGACAAGATCAAGGGCGGCTGGCTCGAGTTCGACGTCGCCGTCGCCGGCAAGGAGATGATGCGCGAGATCACGCCCCTGGGAAAGATCCTGGGACCGCGCGGCCTGATGCCGTCCCCCAAGGCCGGCACCGTGAGCGACAACCTGCCCCGGACGGTGAAGGAAGTCAAGGCGGGCAAGATCGAGTTCAAGACCGACAAGTCCGGCAACATCCAGGTGGCGGCGGGGAAGATTTCTTTCCCCGAGGCCAACCTGGCCGAGAACATCCGGGCGGTGCTCAAGGAGATCATCCGCGTCCGCCCCGCCTCGGCCAAGGGGAAGTATCTTCTCCAGGTTTTCATCTCTCTGACCATGAGCCCGTCGGTCAAGCTGGACGCGGGGAAACTTGCCGAGGCGACATAGCGCTGAAGCGGCCTCCGCTCTCGGGCGGACCCAGGCCGAGTCACGAAGAGGAAAAGGAAGCGTCATGAAGACGGACAAACGCACCATTTCGGCGGAAAAGCAGGCGATCGCTCGGGAATACCGCGACCGCCTCTCCGGCGTCGACTCGGTGGTGATGACCGAGATCAAGGGATTCTCCTCGCAGTCCTTCACCCGCCTGCGCGTCCGCCTTGCCGCCGGGGAGGCCGATTACTGGGTGGTCTCCAACCGACTTTTCCGGCGGGTTCTGGAAGGGACGCCCTTCGCGCCGCTTTCCGCCGGGGTTGCCGGGGGATCGGCGGTGGCGGTGGGCCGCCGCGGCCTCCCCGATCTGGCCAGGCAGCTGATCGAGTTCGAGAAGGAGGAGGGCAAGGCCTTCCTGCGGACCGGGATGTGGGAAGGGACGGTTTTCGAAGCTTCCGGCCTGAAACGGCTCGCCCGTCTCCCCTCCCGCCAGGAACTCCTCGCCCAGGTGGCGACCGGGATCCAGGGACCGATCAGCTCCTTCGTCTCCGTCCTCGGGCGTCTGCTGCCGGCCTTTTTGAGCGTCCTCCAGCAGGCGTCTCAAAAGATGGGGGAAAACAAAGGCTAAGCGCATCTAATCGGTTCAACTCAGGTTCAACGGTTCAACGGTTGGAGAAGCATGAAGATAACCGTGAACCTCTGAACTGTGAACCTATCAACCAGATTAAAAAGGAGGAATACCATGGCTGAAGAAACGAAAGTTCAGGAGACGGCGGCGCCGGCCGCGCCCGCGGCCGCTGTCGCCCCCAAACTGGCCAAGATCATCGACGAGATCGGCGTACTCACGGTGCTCGAGCTCTCCGACCTGGTCAAGGCCCTGGAAGAGAAATTCGGCGTCACCGCCGCCGCCCCGATGGCGATGATGGCCCCGGCCGGAGGAGCGGGCGCCGCTCCCGCCGCCGAGGAAAAGACCACCTTCACGGTGGTCCTGATCGCCGCCGGCGACAAGAAGATCCAGGTGATCAAGGAAGTCCGCGCCGTCACCACCCTGGGGCTGAAGGAAGCCAAGGACCTGGTGGAGGGCGCCCCCAAGCCAGTCAAGGAGAATGTCTCCAAGGAAGAAGCCGCTGAGATCAAGAAGAAGCTGGAGGCAGTGGGCGCTAAGGTGGAATTGAAGTAAACGTCGCGGAGGCAGGGCATGGGCATGAAGCAGGCGATAAAGGCGAAGCCGGAAGAAATCAACTACTCCCGGATCGGGGATTCGGTCGAGATGCCGGATCTGCTCGATCTCCAGCTCCTCTCGTTCAAGGATTTTCTGCAGGAGAACGTCCCCCCGGACAAGCGGACCGGGCACGGCTTCCAGAAGGTCTTCGAGGAGGTGTTCCCGATCTATTCTTACGACGGGAACACCTGCCTGGAGTTCGTGAGCTACACCCTGGGCGCTCCCCGCTACGACATGCTGGAGTGCCAGAAGAAGGGACTGACCTTCGCCCTGCCGATCAAGGTGAAGCTCCGCCTCAAGAAGGGGGAGACGGTCAAGGAGGAGCAGGTCTTCCTCGGGAACATCCCGATGATGACCCCCCAGGGGTCGTTCATCATCAACGGCGCCGAGCGGGTGATCGTTTCCCAGCTCCACCGCAGCCCCGGGATCTGCTTTGAGCCGGTCAAGCGCACCGGCAAGCTCGTGCTCTACATGATGCGGATCATCCCGGCCCGCGGCTCCTGGATGGACGCCGAGTTCGACCGCAAGAACAACATCTACTTCCACCTGGAGAAGAAGCGGACGCGGCGGCGGTTGCTCGCCACCACGCTGTTGCGCGCCCTGGGCCACGGCTCCGACGCCAAGCTCATCCGGCTCTTCAGCGACCTGGAGGAGATGGTGATCGCCCGGGACGGCGAGAAGATCCTGGGCCGCTACCTCTCCTCCTCGGTGGTGGACGCCAAGAACACGGTGCTCTTCAAGGCCTATCAGCAGATCGACGACAAGCTGTTCGCCGAGCTCAAGACCTACAAGATCGAGAAGGTGGAGGTCTTCCAGCCCGGGCCGGCGGTGGAGCCGCTCATCAACATGCTCCGGGCCGACCCCACCGACAGCCAGGAGTCGGCCCTCAAGTTCATCTACAAGCGCTTCCGCCCGGGCGATCCCCCCACCGAGGCCAAGGCCAACGCCCTGATCGAGCGCCGCTTCTTCGACCGGCGCCGCTTCGACCTGGGGGCGGTGGGGCGCTTCAAGCTCAACCGGAAGCTCGGCCTGCCCACCGACCGCGACGAGCTCAAGAACACCACCCTGCGCACCAAGGACATCGTGGAAGCCGTCCGCTATCTGATGCGTCTGCAGGCGGGCGACGAGAACACCTCCATCGACGACATCGACCATCTCGGCAACCGCCGGGTGGCCATGGTCGGCGAGCTTCTGGAGGAGCAGTGCCGCACCGGGATGGCCCGGCTGGAGCGGCTGGTCAAGGACAAGATGAACATGTACGAGGTCTCCTCGGAGTCCCTGATGCCGCACAAGCTGGTCAACCCCAAGGCGCTGGCCGGCGTGCTCCGCGACTTCTTCGGCCGCTCCCAGCTCTCCCAGTTTATGGACCAGACCAACCCGCTGGCCGACATCACCCACAAGCGGCGGCTGACCGCGCTCGGCCCCGGTGGCCTCCCCCGCAAGCGGGCCGGCTTCGAGGTGCGCGACGTGCACGTCAGTCACTACGGGCGCATTTGCCCGATCGAGACCCCGGAAGGGCCCAACATCGGGCTGATCGCCTCGTTGTCCACCTACGGACAGGTGAACGAGCTGGGCTTCATCGAGACGCCCTACCGGGTGGTGGAGAACGGGAGGATCACCGGGAAGATCAAGTATCTGACCGCCGACGACGAGGAGGCCTACATCATCGCCCAGGCCAACGTCCGGGTGGACAAGGACGGAAAGATGCTGGACGAGAAGGTGCAGGCCCGCCAGAAGGGCGACTTCACGATGGCCCCCCCCGCCGAGGTCCACCTGGTCGACGTCTCCCCCAAGCAGCTGGTCTCGGTCGCCGCCGGGCTCATCCCCTTCCTCGAGCACGACGACGCCAACCGGGCGCTGATGGGATCGAACATGCAGCGGCAGGCGGTTCCCCTGCTCACCTCCGAGCCGGCGCTGGTCTCCACGGGTCTGGAGGAGCGGACCGCCCTGGACAGCCGGGTGATGGTGACGGCCGAAGAGGACGGGGTGGTGGAGCGGGTCGACGCCGAAGGCATCCGGATCGGGAAGAAGACCTACCCCCTGATGAAGTACCTGCGCTCCAACGCCGGAACCTGCGTCAACCAGCGCCCGATCGTGGTCCGGGGGCAGAAGGTGAAGAAGGGGCAGGTGATCGCCGACGGCTCTGGCACCGCCCAGGGCCAGCTCGCCCTGGGCCGGAACGTGCTGGTCTCCTTCCTGCCCTGGCGCGGCTACAACTTCGAGGACGCGATCGTGATCAGCGAGCGGTTGCTCAAGGAGGACACCTTCACCTCCGTCCACATCGAGAAGTTCGAGGTGGGGGCGCGGGACACCAAGCTCGGCCGGGAGGAGATCACCAACGACATCCCCAACGCCGGGGAGGAGGCGCTCCGGAACCTGGACGAGGAAGGGGTGATCCGGATCGGGGCCGAGGTGAAGCCGAACGACATCCTGGTGGGCAAGCTCACGCCCAAGAGCGAGACCGAGCTACTGCCCGAGGAAAGGCTTTTGCGCGCCATCTTCGGGGACAAGGCCTCCGACGTCAAGGACACCTCGCTGCGCGCTCCCTCCGGGATCGAGGGGATCGTGATCGACGCCAAGATTCTCTCCCGCAAGGAGCGGATGGAGGATGAGGAGGAGGACGGGAAAGACGGCGGCAAGGTCTCTTCCCTGAACCAGCGGCACAAACAGGCGATGGCCAAGGTCAAGGAGAAGCGGCGGGAGAGGGTGGAGCAGATCCTGCACGGGAAAAAGCTGGAAGGGGCGATCGTGGCCGAGGACACCGGGAGCGAGATCATCCCCGGGTCCAAGAAGATCACCAAGGCCATGATCCAGAAGCTGGAAGCCCGCGATTACGAAGACATCCAGTTCGAGGGCTCGGGGGAGGTCCTGGCCAAGCTGCGCAAGGTGATCATGGAAAGCGCCATGAAGCTGGAGGAGCTGGCCCTGAAGCGGAGCCAGGAGATGGAGCAGATCCGCGGCGGCGATGAGCTGGAGCCCGGCGTGATCAAGAAGGTCCAGGTCTATGTCGCCACCAAGCGCCGTCTCTCTGTCGGAGACAAGATGGCCGGCCGCCACGGGAACAAGGGCGTGATCGCCAAGATCCTCCCCGAAGAGGACATGCCTTTCCTCGCCGACGGCACCCCGGTGGACGTGGTCTTGAACCCCCTGGGCGTGCCCTCCCGGATGAACGTGGGCCAGGTGCTGGAGACCACTCTGGGCTGGGCGGCCAAGATCCTGAATCTGACCATCGTCTCCCCGGTTTTCGACGGGGCCACCGAAGCGGACGTGAACGACCTGATGAAGAAGGCCGGGATCCCCCCCTCCGGAAAAGTCACCCTCTGCGACGGGCGGACCGGGGAGCCCTTCGACAACGACATCCTGGTCGGGCAGATCTACATGATGAAGCTCCACCACCTGGTGGCGGACAAGATCCACGCCCGGGCCATCGGCCCCTACTCGCTGGTCACCCAGCAGCCGCTGGGAGGCAAGGCCCAGTTCGGCGGCCAGCGCTTCGGGGAGATGGAGGTCTGGGCGCTGGAGGCCTACGGGGCCGCCTACGCCCTGCAGGAGATGCTCACGGTCAAAAGCGACGATATCAAGGGGCGTTCCCGCATCTACGAGTCGATCGTCAAGGGGTCGAACCTCCTGGAGGCGGGGACGCCGGAGTCGTTCAACGTATTGATCAAGGAACTGCGGTCCCTGGCGCTCGATGTCAGGACCGAGAAGTCTCAGGCGCCCAAGGAAACGACGCGCCTGTAAGCGGGAGGATCATGGGCACCATGGACGACAAAGCCGCCACGCTGTTCGGCATCGAGAGCGAGGCCATCTTCGATCAGGTCAGCATCGCCATCGCCTCGCCCGATATCATCCGCTCCTGGTCGCACGGGGAGGTGAAGACCCCGGAGACCATCAACTACCGGACTTTCAAGCCGGAGCGGGACGGGCTCTTCTGCGAGAAGATCTTCGGCCCGACCAAGGACTGGGAGTGCTCGTGCGGGAAGTACAAGCGGATCAAGCATAAGGGCGTGGTCTGCGACCGCTGCGGGGTGGAGGTGACCGAGGCCAAGGTGCGCCGGGAGCAGATGGGGCATATCGACCTCGCGGTCCCGGTCTCCCACGTCTGGTTTCTGAAGAGCGCCCCCAGCCGGGTCGGCAACGTGCTGGGGCTGCCCAGCCGGATACTGGAGCGCGTGATCTACTACGAGGATTACATCGTCATCAACCCCGGCCCCGAGATCGACCTGAAGAAGCTCTGCCGCGACAACGAGCGCGCGTCGACGACCACGGAGCTTAAAGCCAAACAGCTGCTCACCGAAACGGAATATCGGGCGGCGGTCGAGAAGTGGGGGGACACGATCGAGATCGGGATCGGGGCGGAGGCGGTCAAGAAGCTTTTGGCCGCCGAGGACCTCGACTTCCTGGCCGCCTGGATCCGCTGCCGGATCAAGGGCGGGGAGATGAAGCAGGAGGGGGGCAAGTTCCTCTGCCGGGACCGCGAGAAGACGGCCAAGCCCAAGCGCAAGCCGTCCGACCAGACGGTGGCCAAGCTGGCCAAACGGCTTCGGATCGTCGAGGGCTTCCGCAAGTCGGGCTGCCGGCCGGAGTGGATGATCCTGAGCGTGCTGCCGGTCATTCCCCCGGACCTGAGGCCCCTGGTCCCCCTGGAGGGCGGCCGCTTCGCCACCTCCGATTTGAACGACTTGTACCGCCGTGTGATCAACCGCAACAATCGCCTGAAGTCGATCCTCCAGCTCAAGACCCCCGAGGTCATCGTCCGCAACGAGAAGCGGATGCTCCAGGAGGCGGTGGACGCCCTCTTCGACAACGGCCGCCAGGGCCGCCCGGTCCTGGGCGCGGCCAACCGGCCCCTGAAATCCCTCTCCGACAACCTGCGGGGCAAGCAGGGGCGCTTCCGCCAGAACCTTTTGGGCAAGCGCGTCGACTACTCCGGCCGCTCGGTGATCGTGATCGGCCCCGAGCTCAAGCTCAACCAGTGCGGCCTGCCCAAGGAGATGGCGCTCGAGCTCTTCGAGCCCTTCATCATCCACCGCTTGAAGGAGCTCGGCTACGTCCACACCATCAAGGGCGCCAAGAAGATGATCGAGCGCCAGACCAAGGAGGTCTGGGACGTCCTGGACGAGGTGATCCGGGAGCACCCGGTGATGCTCAACCGCGCCCCCACCCTGCACCGGCTGGGGATCCAGTCCTTCGACCCCATCCTGGTCGAGGGCAAGGCCATCCGCATCCACCCCCTGGTCTGCACCGCCTTCAACGCCGACTTCGACGGAGACCAGATGGCGGTCCACGTGCCCCTCTCCAACGAGGCCCAGCTGGAGGCCCGGGTCCTGATGTACGCCCCCAACAACATCTTCTCCCCCGCCTCCGGGGAGCCGATCGCCACCCCGACCCAGGACATCGCCATCGGCTGTTTCTACCTGACCCGGGAGGAGAAGGAGCAAAAGGGTCCGATGCGGATCTTCGCCGACGAAGACGCGGCCATCTTCGTCCTCTCCCAGAAGGGGATCGGCCTGCACGAGCTGATCAAAGTCCGCCGGACCGAGGGTATGGTCGAGACCACGGTCGGCCGGTTGATCTTCAACCAGATCTTCCCGGCCGGGGTCGGCTACGTGAACAAGCAGGTGAACAAGAAGGCCCTCTCCGACCTGGTCTCCCGCTGCTACAAGCTGGTCGGCCAGGAAGAGACGGTCAAGATCCTGGACAAGCTCAAGGACCTCGGCTTCGAGTACGCCACCTGGTCGGGTGTCTCGCTCGGCATGAGCGACCTGGTCATCCCCAAGAAGAAGGGCGAGATTCTTGACCGGGCCTTCAAGGAAGTGACCAAGGTCACTAAGCAGTACCAGGAAGGCTCGATCACCGACCGCGAACGCTACAACAAGGTGGTCGACACCTGGCACCACGCCTCCCAGGAGCTCTCCCAGCAGGTCTTCGAGGATCTGAGGCTGGCGGGGAAGGTGGGATTGAACCCACTCTTCATGATGGTCGAATCCGGGGCCCGCGGTTCCCGCGAGCAGATCCAGCAGCTGGCGGGAATGCGGGGGCTGATGGCCAAGCCCTCCGGCGACATCCACGAGTACCCGATCACAGCCAACTTCCGCGAGGGGCTTTCCGTTCTCCAGTATTTCGTCTCCACGCACGGCGCCCGCAAGGGTCTGGCCGACACCGCGTTGAAGACCGCCGACGCCGGCTACCTGACCCGGCGTCTGGTCGACGTCTCCCAGGACATGATCATCACCATACCCGACTGCGGGACGATCAAGGGGCGCACGGTCTCCGAGCTGATGGGGCAGGACGATGTGCTGATCCCCCTCAAAGATCGGATCACCGGGCGCACGGCTCTGGATAATGTCAAGGATCCGGTGAGCGGGGCGATCGTGGTCAAGTCCGGCGTGGAGATCACGCCGGAGATCGCCGACAAGATCGAGAAGCTCGGCTTCGACACCCTGCGCATCCGCTCGGTGCTCACCTGCGAGGCCCCCGAGGGGGTCTGCGCCGCCTGCTACGGGAGGAACCTGGCCGTGCATCGGCCGGCGGCCCTGGGCGACGCGGTGGGGATCATCGCCGCCCAGTCGATCGGGGAGCCGGGGACCCAGCTGACCATGCGGACCTTCCACATCGGGGGGACCGCGAGCCTCTTCGCCCGCCAGCCCGAGATCCGGACCAAGGGCAACGGGATCATCCGCTACGACGAGCGTCTGCGCGTCGTTCCCACGGGCACGGATAAAAAGCATTTCAAGGTGATCAACGAAGGGGGAACGATCGCGATCTACGACTCCGAGGGGGCCAAGGCGCGCGAGCTCGAGCGCTACAAGCTCGAGGTGGGCGCGATCCTGGAGGTCGCCGACGGACAGAAGGTGGAGAAGAAGCAGCTCTTGGCCACCTGGGACCCCTACAACATCTCGATCCTGACCGAGCAGGACGGGGTGGTGGAGTACCTGGAGATCGTCGAAGGCGAGACGATGGAGATCCGGGTGGACAAGGCGACCCGCAAGCGCGAGCGGGCCATCAAGCTGGCGATCAGCCACGACAAGCACCCGCAGATCGTCATCCGCAAAGGCCAGACCAAGGAGGCGCTCGCCTACTACTCCATCCCGGCCCAGGCCATCATCGAGGTGAACAACGGCGCCACGGTGAAGGCGGGCGACCGCCTGGCCCGGATGCCCCGGAAGTTCACCAAGACCAAGGACATCACGGGAGGGCTCCCCCGGGTGACCGAGCTCTTCGAGGCCCGCCGGCCCAAGGGCGCGGCCGAGATCGCCAAGATCGGCGGCCGGGTCGAGTTCAGCGACCGGGTGAGAGGGAAGCTCAAGCTGATCGTGAAGGACGCCAAGACCGGGAAGTTCGAGGAGCACCTGATCCCCCAGGGCCAGCACATCATCGTCCGCAAGGGCGACGAGGTGAAGAAGGGCGACCAGTTGACCGAAGGCCCGATCGAGCTCCAGGAGCTGCTGGAGGTCTGCGGGATCGAGGCCACCCAGGAATACCTGGTCAACCAGGTCCAGGAGGTCTACCGCTCCCAGGGGGTGAAGATCAACGACAAGCACGTGGAGATCATCGTCCGGCAGATGACCAGCAACGTCCAGATCAGCGACCCCGGGGACACCGACTTCCTCTACGACGAGACCGTGGACCACGGGCGCTTCCAGAGCGAAAACGAGCGGGTCAAAGAGCTGGGCGGGGGACCGGCCCGCAGCCGGAACGTGATCCTGGGGATCACCAAGGCCTCCGTCTCCACCGAGTCCTTCATCTCCGCCGCCTCTTTCCAGGAGACCACCCGGGTGCTCACCGACGCCGCCGCCAGCGGCAAGGTGGACCACCTCAAGGGGTTCAAGGAAAACGTGATCATGGGCCATCTGATCCCGGCGGGGACCGGCTTCCCGGCCCTGCGCAAGGTCGATTACCAGGCCCTGCCCGAAGGGGACAAGGCCAAGGACAAGGAATAGTCCCCGCCAGGGGGCGAAACAGGAGCCATACAGCATGCCGACGATCAATCAACTGGTGCGGAAGGGCCGCCGGGGACAGGTCAGGATGTCCAAGGCGCCCGCCCTGCAGGGCGCCCCCCAGAAACGCGGGGTCTGCCTGGTGGTCAAGACCGCCACCCCCAAGAAGCCCAACTCTGCTCTGCGCAAGATCGCCCGGGTGCGGCTGACCAACAACATCGAGGTCACCGCCTACATCCCGGGGACGGGACACAATCTGCAGGAGCACTCGATCGTTCTGGTGCGCGGCGGTCGGGTGAAGGATCTGCCCGGCGTCCGCTATCACATCGTCCGCGGCACGCTGGACTGCGGCGGAGTGGAGGCGGACAAGGACGGACGCCCCCGCCGCCGGGGACGGTCGCTCTACGGAGTGAAGAGGCCGAAAAAGCAATAAAAAGGTTCAACGGCTAAAAGGTTCAACGGTTCACGGTTCAAGGGTTCAACGGTTGGCAAAAATGAAAAACAACCGTGAACCGCTGAACCGTGAACCGCTGAACCGCTGAACCGTGAACCGCCGAACCGCCGAACCGCTGAACCGTGAACCGCTGAACCGCTGAACCGTGAACCGCTGAACCGTGAACCGCTGAACCATCATTTCCTTTGGAGGACGCATGGGCAGAAAGAAAAAAAGGATTCCCCGGGAACGCGCGCCGGATCCCCGCTATCACAGCGACGCGGCGACCCGTTTCATCAACAGCCTGATGAACGGGGGCAAGAAGTCCACCGCCGAGAAGGTCTTCTACGAGGCGCTGGATGCGGTGGGGAAGAAGTCGGGGAAGGATCCGCTGGAGGTTTTCAAGCAGGCCCTGGACAACGTCAAGCCCTACCTGGAGGTCCGCTCCCGCCGGGTGGGCGGGGCCACCTACCAGGTGCCGGTCGAGGTTTCCGCCGACCGCCGGGGCGCGCTGGCCATGCGCTGGATCATCTCCTTCGCCCGGGAGCGCAAGGGGATGCCCTTCGGGCAGAAGCTCGCCGCCGAGCTGATGGACGCCTTCAACAACGAAGGCTCGGCGATCAAGAAAAAACAGAACGTGCACAAGATGGCCGAGGCCAATAAAGCCTTCGCCCACTATCGCTGGTGATTGCGACCGAAGACATCTCCGCCGCGCCCGCCCTGCCTCTCTCCCGGGTGCGCAATATCGGCATCATGGCCCACATCGACGCCGGCAAGACCACCGCCACCGAGCGGATGCTCTATTACACCGGGAAGGTGTACCGGATCGGCGAGGTGGACGAGGGCACGGCGACCATGGACTGGATGGAGCTGGAGCAGGAGCGCGGGATCACCATCTCCGCCGCCGCCACCACCTGCTTCTGGAAGGACCACCGGATCAACATCATCGACACCCCCGGCCACGTCGATTTCACCGCCGAGGTGGAGCGAAGCCTCCGGGTGCTGGACGGGGCGGTGGCCCTCTACTGCGCGGTGGGCGGGGTGGAGCCGCAGTCGGAGACGGTCTGGCATCAGGCCGAGCGCTACGCCATTCCCCGGATCGCCTTCGTGAACAAGATGGACCGGCCCGGGGCGGACTTTTTCGGGACGGTCGCGCAGATGCGCGAGAAGCTCATGGCGCCCGCCGTTCCGGTGGAGATCCCCTGGGGGGCGGAGGATTCCTTTCGGGGCGTGATCGATTTGGTCCGGGAGGTCGCTCTCGCCTACGATGCGGACGACCTTTCCTTCGAGCCCCGCGAGAGCGCCATCCCGGCCTCTCTCGCCGACGAGGCGCTCCGCCGCCGCGAGGCTCTCCTGGAGGCCCTGGCCGAGGCCGACGACGCGATCCTCTCGGCCTATCTCGAGGGGAAAAAGCTCTCGCCCGCCGAGATCAACGCGGCCATCCGGCGCGCCGTCCTCTCCCACAAGCTGGTGCCGGTTCTCTGCGGCGCGGCCCTGCGCAACCAGGGGATCCCGCCGCTCCTGGACGCGATCGTGAACTACCTGCCCTCCCCGCTGGACATCCCGTCGGTCCGGGTTTTCGACAAGGACGGCGAGGAAGAGGCGCGCCCGACCGACCGGAAGGGGCCGCTCACCGCGCTGGTTTTTAAGATTTTTAGCGACGAACACTGCCACAAGCTGGTATATATACGCGTTTATTCCGGAACCCTGAAGCGCGGGCAGGCGGTCTTGAACGCCTCCACCGGGCGGAAGGGGCGGATCGGCCGGATCCTGGAGATGCACGCCAACCGCCGGACCGAGCGCGAGGAAATCTCGGCCGGCGAGATCGCCGTGGTGGTGGGCCTGGACGAAGTGTCCACCGGCGACACTCTCTGCGATCCCAAGCACCCCGCGCTGCTGATGCGAATGCAGTTCACCGAGCCGGTGATCGCCCTCTCGGTGGAGCCGAAGAGCCCGGCGGAGTCGGAGAAGCTCCACGAGGCTCTGGGGAAGCTCGCGGAGGAGGATCCGACCTTCCGGGTGAAGGCGGACACGGAGACCGGCCAGACCATCATCTCCGGGATGGGAGAGCTGCACCTCCAGATCATGGTGGAGCGGCTCTGGCGCGAGTTCGGCGTCAAGGCCCGCATGGGCAAGCCCAGCGTCGCCTACCGGGAAACGATCGAGGAGAGCAAGCGAGGCGAAGGCAAGTTCATCCGCCAGTCCGGCGGCCGCGGCCATTACGGGCACGTGATCCTGGAGGTGGAGCCGGGCCAGCGCGGGAGCGGGGTTCAGATCGTGAACCAGGTCCGCGGCGGCGAGATCCCCCGGGAGTTCATCCCGGCGGTGCAGGCCGGCGTGACCGAGAGCGCCCAGGGCGGATACATCAACGGTTATCCGATGACGGACATGATCATCACCATCAAGGGGGGATCCGCCCACGAGACGGACTCCTCCGAGTTTGCCTTCCAGGCGGCGGCCGCGATCGCTTTCAAGGACGCGGTGCGCAAGGCCTCCCCGGCGCTTTTGGAGCCGATCATGGATCTGCAGATCGTCACCCCGCCCGAGTTCATGGGGCCGATCATCTCCGACCTGAACGCCCGGCGCAGCAAGATCAGCCGGACCGAGAAGCTCGCCAACCGGGTGGCCATCCGCAGCCACACCCCGCTGGCCGAGCTTTTCGGCTACGCGACGGATCTGAGATCGATGACCCAGGGCCGGGCGGGCTACACGATGGAGCCGGCCTACTTCGACATCAAAGCGGCGTCCAAGGGACAAGAATAAACAAACACCGGAGCACTGGAGTAGTGGGATAGACGGTCGACAGCGAACCCCCATACTCCTCTACTCCATCACTCCAATACTCCCTGGCGTCAAACACTGACGATCACAACTCTGGATTTCGGAGGGACCGGCCATGGCTAAGGAAAAATTTGCGAGAACGAAGCCGCACGTGAACGTGGGGACGATCGGTCACGTGGACCACGGGAAGACGACGCTGACCAGCGCCCTGACCAAGATTTTGTCGGCCCAGGGGCTGTGCCAGTATGTGACCTACGACCAGGTGGCGAAGGCCTCGGAGTCG
>CAZKCI010000104.1:0-5507 GCA_964551475.1 uncultured bacterium
GGGCTTGGCGTCGGAGAGGCGGAAGGAGAGGGAGATGGTGTCGGTGTCTTGCTCGGCGATGGTGAGGGAGTAGGTGTGATGGGCGATGGAATCGGGGAAGCCGATGGTGAAGGTGATGGAGAAGGCGTCTTGGTCGGAGTAGGCGACGGGGTTGGTGTAATCGGCGAAGGTGTCGGTGTCTTACTTGGAGAGGGCGATGGGGTAGGGGTGATAGGAGATGGAGTCGGGGAAGTCGATGGCGATGGGGACGGCGATGGAGTCTTGGTGGGGGTCGGAGAGGGCGTGGGAGTGATCGGCGAAGGAGTTGGTGAGGCCGAGGGCGTCGGAGATGGAGTCGGTGTAATCGGACTTGGCGTCGGAGTTATCGGCGAAGGCGTGGCTGTGGGTTCCGGGGTTGGAGATGGGCTGGGGGAGGGGGTCGCACTCGGGTTGGGCGACGGAGTGGCCGTAGGTTCTGGGGAAGGCGTAGTCGTCGGTATCGGGCTGGGTGTGGTTCCGAAGATCAGCTTGCTCACGAAGACATCAAAACCTCCGCTGTTACTCGCCTGGTAAGGGTTCAAGGTGGGGAAATCGGTGGAGAACGTAAGCCCCGCGACGTAAGCCTCGCCGCCTGTCCCCAGTGTGATTCCATTCCCGTAATCATAACTACTCCCCCCGAGGTAGGTGGAGGAGACGAGCGAGGAGCCGGAGGAGGAGAGCCTGCTCACGAAAACATCTTCAGCTCCGCCGGAACTCGCCTGGTAGGGGTTCAAGGTGGGGAAATTCGTGGATGCCGTATACCCCGTGACGTAAGCCTCGCCGCCCGTCCCCAGTGTGATTCCATACCCGTAATCTTCACCGCTCCCCCCGAGGTAGGTGGAGGAGACGAGCGAGGAGCCGGAGGAGGAGAGCCTGCCCACGAAGACATCTTGAGTTCCCCAGCCGTAACTCGCCTGGTAGGGGTTCAAGGTGGGGAAATCGGCGGATCCCGTATGCCCTGCGATATAAGCCTCGCCGCCCGTCCCCAGTGTGATTCCCCGCCCGGTATCTTCACCGCTCCCCCCGAGGTAGGTGGAGGAGACGAGCGAGGAACCGGAGGAGGAGAACTTGCTCACGAAGGCATCTCGAGTTCCCCCGCCAAAACTCGCCTGGTAGGGGTTCCAGGTGGGGAAATCGGCGGATAGCGTATACCCCGCGACGTAAGCCTCGCCGCTTGTCCCCAGTATGATTCCATACCCCTGATCAGTATTGATCCCCCCGAGGTAGGTGGAATAGATGAGCGAGGAGCCGGAGGAGGAGAGACTGCTCACGAAGACATCAACACCTCCGCTGTTACTCGCCTGGTAGGGGTTCAAAATGGGGAAATCGGCGGATCCCGTACGCCCCCCGACGTAAGCCTCGTCGCCTGTCCCCAGTGTGATTCCCTGCCCGCTATCACTACCGCTCCCCCCGAGGTAGGTGGAATAGATGAGCGAGGAGCCGGAGGAGGAGAGACTGCTCACGAAGGCATCATCAGCTCCCCCGCTATGACTCGCCTGGTAGGGGTTCAAGGTGGGGAAATCGGCGGAGTACGTATACCCCGTGACGTAAGCCTCGCCGCCCGTCCCCAGTGTGATTCCAAGCCCGTAATCGGTACCGCCCCCCCCGAGGTAGGTGGAATAGATGAGCGAGGAGCCGGAGGAGGCGAGACTGCTCACTATGATATCCCAACTTTCGCCGCCAAAACTCGCCTGGTAGGAGTTCAAGGTGGGGAAATCGACGGAGTTCGTATCCCCCGCGACGTAAGCCTCGCCACCCGTCCCCAGTGCGATTCCATACCCGTAATCACTACCGCTCCCCCCGAGGTAGGTGGAGTATTCGAGCTGAAGCGGGGCGGCATGAATCAGCGCGGGATAAACGGTTAACAGGGCAGCTATGGATAGAAGAGCGGTTATGGCTTTCATTTGCATCCCCTCCAGTGGGATACCGAGAAAATAAATAACCCGGCCGGATATGGCTATCCGCGCCGGGTCAGTTTTGCTGAACCTCGTTTCCCCAGTCTGATCTTAAAACGGCTCCTGCCGGGGTTATGGTCGGAAACACCGGGAAGCAGTATGCTCCGGAAGAGCCATGTAGTCAATAGAGTTATCCCGCATGAGTTATCCCGCGTCACCGAATTTCTCTCCCAGTCTACCTCCTGGACACCCCTTTCCCGTCTCCAGGAAGCTCAGGCCAACATCGACATCTTGCAGAAGAGATCAGTCGATCTGGACACTTACAGGCGACTTTTCGAACAGATCGGGAAGGTATTCGACAAGCTCTCTTTCCAGGAGCGACGCAATCTGATCCTTCTCCTGGTGAAGGAGGTCATCTATACCCCCCAGCACATCAGAATCAAGTTCTGGGGGGACTTGAAGGACGTAGATATCTTCCAGGAGATAAAAAAACTCCCACCTGACAGCGATGGCGGCATCCCCACTGGGATTGAACCCAAGGGGGGTGTAACCACCGTCCGGGTGGGAGTGTCGCTTGACTCCCCTTCGTGGTCTCATTTAGAACTTTCCTAACCATCCCTCCTTGGGAACGAGAACCGGCTCTCTGGCCGCTATTTCATCCCGATTCTGTTGAGCACCAATCAGTTACGAGATAATCGGCCGCAAAATCGTTTAGAAACCCTCCGACCCGATTATCGCCGGAACATGGTGTCGATGCTGTCATGCTGACGTTCGCCTGTGTCTCCCCTGCCCGGATCAGCCAGTTCCTCCGCCTCCTCAAACTACCCCCGGAGATCCAGCAATCGGTGATCCGGATGGGGGATCCTCTGCCTTCCCGGAAGATAATAGAGCGCAAGTTGAGGTCTTTGCTCGTCTATCCTCAACCGGGGTGAGCAAGAGCGGTTGCATCTGTCAGGACTCGCCAGACCGGTGTGGCGGGCTATGGCCATTTCGATCAGCACCTTTCCTCAACTTGAGCAACGTACAACCCCCGCCCGAATATTCCTTCCGGATCATATCGCGCCGCGAGCCCCGCCTGCTGGAAGAAGCGCAACATCTCCTCGAGGGTATACAGGGCCAGCTCGTGATCTTCTGTGAGATGTTCGACTCCTTGGACTCTTCCGACAAGGTAGTGGAATCGTATCTTGGAGATGGTGCCCTCGCGGCCGGTTGCGGACATTCGGCAGATCTTCAGGTCGGGTCGATCAACGGTCACCATGTGGGGGATGAGGCCGGCCTGCCATTGATCGGGGGTGAACCATGGTTCTACAATGACGATACCTCCTGGATTCAGATGCTTCTTGAAGCACAAAAGGGCTCGCACGACATCCTGGGATTGCTTCAGAAAACCGATGGAGCTGAACAGGCACTGGACCACATCGTATCGGCCGCTCACATCGAAATCGCGCATATCTGCGACCCAGAACCTGCCCGACGGAACCTTACCCCGGGCAATCTCTACAAACTTCGGCTGGATGTCGATGCCGTCAACTTGAAATGTCCGGGAGAGATACTTTGCGTGCTCTGCTGTTCCACACGCCACATCAAGGACGCTTCTGGCGGTAGGATGCTCCCGCGCTATCAAGTCCACTATCTGCTGGGTTTCCTTCTCGTAATTCTTAAAGCTATAAATCAGATCATAATACTGGGCAGTCTTAGCAAACATCGATTGCTCCTTTTACTCCAGGTTGTAGACCCGGACGGCATTGTCGCGGGCAACTTTGAGGAGCACCTCTTCCGGCAATTGTCGAATGGCGCCGAAGGTCTCCTCCAAATAACCCGGGAAGCGTTTCGTCTTGCCCGGGATGCCGACAAACTGGTCGGTCGCCAGCAGAAGGCGATCGGCATGGTCGATGAAGAAGCTCCGCCATTCCGTCCTGAGCTTGTTCCGCTCGTCCACCATCCGGTTGGGCATGGGGGCATCGGACCCGATCTGGGTCGTGCGGTCCTCGACCTTGAACCCCAGATAGAGATTCGGGTGAACGTCGAGCATGCGGCGCAGCAGCTCGACGCTCATCTGGCCGGTGTTATCCCACCCCATGTGCTGCCAGACGATCTTCGCGTGGCGGTTGTGCTGGAGCAGGCGTTCCAGCCCCGGGACCGTGGCCTTGAGCGTCGACGGGTTCCTGGCGCTCGCCCGGCACAGATTCTCCGGAGTGATCATGTCCTTGACTACAGCCTCCATATGGATGTCAATGGGCACGCCGTGCTTCGCCGCGATATCAGCGAGGAGCAGGTAGAGCGGGTGGTCGGCGGCGGCCGCTTCGAATACATGGTTCGGATTCATGGAGAGATGGAGGACCGAGAGTTCGGCAAAAGCTTTGGCGCCGTTCGCCACCATCTTCTCGGCTGCGGCCTCGAACGTCTTCTTGGTCCCGTCCGTCACTTGGTCCGGTGCTATACCATGGATCATCGAATTGAGAATGCCGCCGCCGGCACCGAGTATCAATCGGTCCGGGTATTTGCGGACCGCGGGCAGAAGTTCCTCGTAGTCATAGGATCCCATCTGCCCGGAGACGCGCGGTTGGGGCATCACGACGGCCTTCCGGATGCCGTACTGGTCCATGGTCTTGACCAGGTTGTCGGCGCAGGCCAGGTAGTCAGCTGAGGTGAACTCGAGTGACGGTTTCTGGCCGCGGGTCGGACTCTGCCCAGGCCCGCGAGTGGAGCGCGTTTCCTCCTGGACCCATTCACGGGAGAACGCATTGTTCAGATGCATGTGAACATCGATATACGTCCCGAACCCCGGCGGCTTCCCCTCCGGGCCGGTCGGGGCGGGGGTGGCTCCGGCAAAAACCGCGGCCGTGGCAACCATCATCAGCTTCTGAATCATGGCTCTGCCTCCTTTGCCCGCAATCCATCGCATCTGTTAAGAATAACGATCGGGGGAGGGATTCGGATTATTCCGAGTCCACCACGAAATGAGAAAACCCGGCCGGACATCTCTATCCGAGCCGGGCTAGCCCCGCCGAACCTCATGCCCCCAGTCTGCGCTCACAAAAGCTCCCGAGGGTAAGGTGGTGAACCGCTGGAATATATTTCTCCCGACGAGAGTGGTCAAGAAGATTTGCCTGAAAAGGAAAATCCCGCACTCACCCAAGTTAACCAGTCTGGGCAATGCGGGATCGGTGGTAATCCTTCGACTCGCTTCGTCCTTCGCTATCGCTCAGGACTTAGCTCGCTCAGGATGAACAAAGCCGGTCTCATAACGAGACCGGCTTTGTTCACTCCCCGAGCGTCACTCCCAGACGAATTATCTTCGAAATAGGCTTCCCCCTGTTTCCCCACCGAATCGGACATGGAGAGAGGCGTATCTCTTTGTCTCCCATAGAGAAACCGTTACAACCACCCAAAAGCTACCCCAACCCCCTATTGCTTGCCATCCAGTATAAAAACCTTCTGGGGGCGCCAGAAGTAGGTTCCCAGGCAAAACTAGCTCGAAAAATAGGGGTATCCCCTGCCCGGATAAACCAGCTTCTCCGGCTCCTCAAACTACCCCCCTCCATCCAGCAGTCCGTGATTAGGATGGGAGATCCGCTACCCTCGCGGAAGATA
>CAZKCI010000105.1:0-12145 GCA_964551475.1 uncultured bacterium
TAACACTGCTTTACAATAATACTGTCATTGCGAGGAGCGAAGCGACGAAGCAATCTCTTGGGGCGCAAGCAATTGAGATTGCTTCGCTCTCGCTCGCAATGACAAATCCGGACAAGGTATTTCTGGAACACCACACTAGCCAGCTGTGGGAGGGGCATTCTTGCCTGCCCCGATCACCATCAAATCCAAATAAGAATCGGGGCCCCGATCCCTGCCGGCCCCGGATCGCGGCCCCGATTAAGTATAAGAGTTATCGGGGCAGGCGAGGACGCCGCTCCCACAGGCTGGCATCGCCGCTCCCAAGACGCATCAGCGGAGATACTTGCGGGAGGCGACAGAGTGGGCGGAGGCGAAGATGAGCTTGAGGGGGACGGACGTTTTGCGGGCGAGGGCGCGGGCGGACTCATACTCCGGCGCGGCGTTGACCGTCTTCCCGTCGAGCTTCCCCAGTTTTACCGCGACCGGTCCGAAACGGGTCGGCACCGTGACCATCTCCCGCCCCAGACAGGAGCGGCTCATTTCGCTGTAGCGGACGCCGAGAGTGGTCGTCTCGGTCAGGATGATCCGGGATAGGCGGTCGCGGATCGCGACCGGACCGACCGCCGTGAGGAGCGTCGCCGGGCGGTTCTTCTTCATCTGGATCGGCGTCAGATAGACGTCGAGGGCGCCCGCGGCGAAGAGCCGTTCCAGGACATAGTCGAACAACTGCGGGTTCATATCGTCGATATTGGCCTCGACAATGCCCACCCGCTCCGTCCCGGGGAGACCGAGTGTCTTCTCCTCCATCCCGATAAAGACCCGGAGAACGTTCGGCCAGGGAGTCGGGAGATTCCCCGCGCCGCAGCCGATCGCGGAGATCCGCATCGGGGGGAGCGGGCCGAAGTTTTCCGCGAACTCTCTCAGGAGAGCCGCGCCGGTCGGCGTGGTCAGCTCCCCGACCGCTTCGGGGGGCTGGTAGACGGGGACGCCTTTCAGGAGTTCGGCCGTGGCCGGCGCCGGGACCGGCAGGACGCCGTGGGAAAACTTCACGACCCCCGACCCGAGGTTCACCGGAGAGGCGACGACGCGGTCGATACCGAGAAGTTCAAAACCGACGACAGCGCCGACGATGTCCACGATGCAATCGCAGCCGCCGACCTCGTGGAAGTGGACATGGCCGATGGAAGTTCCGTGCACCTTCGCCTCCGCCCGGGCCAGGCGCTCGAAGATCGCGACCGACCGTTCCGACACGGCGCGAGAAAGGCGGGTCCGCTTGATCAGGCGGACGATCTCGCGAAGCCCCCGCTCCCCTTCCCTTTTGAGAACCACGACCTCCACCGCGGTCGCCCCGACGATACCCCGGCGAACGCGGCCGACCTTGATGCGGACGGGGAGCTGGAGCCGGGCGATCTCCCGGCGCCAGGCCTTTTCGTCGAGGCCGGCGGAGAGAAGGCACCCCAGGATCATGTCGCCGGCGACGCCCGAGGAACAGTCGAAATAGGCGAGTCGTTCCATATGTCTCGTTTCGGATCGCGGCGAGGACGCCGCACCCACCTAGAGAAGTAGCTGAAAAGAAGTGATCAGTAAAATATCGGCTCGGAGCCTGGATCGCGGCAGAAATGCCGCTCCCACATAAAACACTAACTGAGAAAGAAGTGAACAGCAATCAGCGGCCGGGCCATTCGTGAAAATTCGTGTCAATTCGCGGACTGCCGTTCGCCGAGCCATTCGCGGTTACTTGTTTCTGGCGATCCGGTGGGCGATGAAGCCGGCGCCGAAGCCGTTGTCGATGTTGACCACCGCGATACCCGGCGCGCAGGCGTTGAGCATGGAGAGCAAGGCCGAGAGCCCCCGGAAGTTCGCCCCGTAGCCGACCGAGGTCGGCACCGCGATCACCGGCCGGCTGGTGAGCCCCCCGACCACGCTCGCCAGCGCCCCCTCCATGCCGGCCGCCACCACCAGAACGGCCGCATCCTCCAAGCGCTTGATGTCGCGGAAAAGACGGTGGATCCCCGCCACGCCGACGTCGTAGAGCCGCTCCACCCGGCTGCCCAGAAGGACCGCGGTCACCGCGGCCTCCTCGGCCACCGCCTGGTCGGAGGTCCCGGCGCTGACCACCAGGATCGGCCGACGCCCCCGCGGGCGCGGGAACCTGCCCGAGGCGACGATCCGGGCTGTCTCGTACCAGCACGCCCGGGGAAGATCAGCGCGGACGGCGGCGAAGATTTCCGGAGAGGCGCGGGTGGCGAAGACGCTCTGTTTCAGCTCCGCGAAACGACGGAAGATCTTCACGATCTGATCCGGCGTCTTGCCGACGCAGAAGATGACCTCGCTGGCGCCGGTGCGCAAGGGACGGTGGGTGTCGAGGCGGGCGAAGCTCATCTCCTCGTAGGGCAGATGCTTGAGCTCATCGAGGGCGGCGGCGACGGAAGTCTTCCCCGCGGCGACATTCCGGAGAAGGGATCGAACCTGGCGGCTGTTCATAGGCGTTCGGAACCAGTATTTAACCACGGAGAGACGAAGACCGCTAATGATAATTGACAACAGTTCAGCCCTCGCCCGCGCGGCTCCGATCGCGGCGAGACGCCGCTCCCACAAACTGACAGGATCGGCACGCTCTAGCGAACTGTGGGAGGGGCATCTTGCCCCGATCCAGGCCGAGATGGCCCGCGACCCCGAAGACTCGGGGGCGGATTCAGACTCCCCGTCCGGTATCCCCCGAGATCGAGAGCCACGTAGCGCCAGCCCAGGCGGCGCAGACCGGCAACCGCCCGGCGGGCGGCGGCAGGCTGCGCGAGCTTCGCCGTCTCAGATTTTCCCACTTCGATCCGCGCGATCTCGCCGTGGTGGCGGACGCGCACCTGACGCAATCCCATTCGCTTGAGCATACGCTCGGCGGCCGCGATCCGGGAGAGAAGACGCGGTTCCAGACTGGTCCCGTAGGGGACCCGCGAGGCCAGACAGGCGGCGGCGGGCTTGTCCCAGTTGGGCAGACCGTAGCGCCGGCCGAGCATCCTGATCTCGCGCTTGGTCAGGCGGGCGGAGAGGAGGGGGCTCCGCACGCCGCATTCCGCCGCCGCTTTCCGGCCGGGGCGGTAATCCCCGCGATCGTCGAAGTTGGTGGCGTCCGCAACCGATGCCAAACCTTCCGCCCGCGCGATGCGAACGAGTTCCGAGAAGAGTTCGCTCTTGCAGTAGTAACACCGCCGGGGAGGGTTCTTCACGAAACGCGGGTCATCGAACTCGGCCGTCTCGATGACCAGATGGCGGACGCCCAATCCGCGCGCGATCGCACGGGCCTGCTTGAGTTCATCCGCCGGATAAGTCGGCGAACGGGCGGTGACCGCGAGGATCCGGTTACGGGGAAGGGTCCGGGCGGCCGCCGCCAGCAGCACCGAGCTGTCCACACCGCCGGAAAAAGCCACCAGCACGCCGCCCAGTTTTTTCAATCCCGCCCGGAGGACGGCTTCCTTGGCTGCAAGGGAGGGAGTCATCGGAAGCCATTGTAGCCCAGGAGAGAAACAACGAGAAATGGAAACGGGAGGAAGAACAGTGGATTATTGGAGTGGTGGAGTAATGGAGTATTGGGCTCGTCTCGCCTGGGCCCCATTACTCCAGTACTCCATCGCTCCAGTTGCTAGTGCGGATGGAGGTGGCGGAGGATGTGCGGACGCTCCAGGCCATGGGCGAGCATCAGGGGCTCGTCGTCGAGGATCTCCTCGGAGGGACCCGCGGCCACGATCGCCCCCCGGTCGATGAGCACGGCCCGGGAACAGATCTCCGCCACCAGTTCGAGATCGTGGGTGGCGATGATCTGGGCGACGGGAAGGCTTTTCAGCAGTCCCTTGAGCTCCCGACGGCCGCGGGGATCGAGATCGCTGGTCGGCTCGTCCAGGGCAAGCAGGCGGGCGTCGCAGGCGAGCAGGCCCGCCAGGCTCGCCCGCCTTTTCTCTCCCCGGCTCAGATGGTGCGGGAGGCGATCGCCATAGCCCTCCAATCCCACCTCCGTGAGCGCGCGTTCCACGCGGGCTTTGAGCTCATCCCCGGCGACCCCCCACTGCTGGGGGCCGAAGGCGACATCCTCATAAACCGTCGGGCAGAAAAGCTGATCGTCCGGGTCCTGGAAGAGAAGACCCACGCGGGCGCGAATCTCCGCGAGGTGCGGTTCGGCGACCGCCGTCCCGAAGACACGGACGGAAGAACCGGAGGACGGACGTTCGGGGAGAAGGCCGTTCAGGTGCAGGAGCAGGGTGGATTTTCCCGCGCCGTTGGGCCCGATCAGGCCGATCCGCTCTCCCTCCGCCAGAGTCAGGCTGATTTCCCGGAGGGCTTCGGTCCCGTCCGGATAGCGATAGCTCAGGCGTTCGATCTCGAGGGCGTTCACGTCTTCCATCCCCGCGCGACCATAGCCGCGTAGACCCGTTCCGCTCTCTCGCTGGAGCGGACGAAGAGATGGGCGAGCACCGTAGCCTTCGCCCGCCAGGAGGCGAGACGGCCTCCGGCGAACGACCGGCTCAAGCGGGCGCGGGACATTCGCCCCATCTCGTCGAAGATAAGAAACAGGTAGCGGTGCATCAGGGCGAGCGTCGTCACCAGAACCGCCGGAACCCGCGCCCGCCAGAGTGTCCGCACCAGGTCGGAGAAACGGGTGGTGGCCGCGAGCAGGACCATAGCGAAAAGGCAGAGGGTGCTCTTGGCCAGCATGGCCCCGAAGACGGCCGCCCCGTTCGTCTGGAAGAGGGCGAGCAGGGCGACGCCGATGGCGAAAGGCTCGACCAAAAGCAAGCGTTTCAGCAAATAAAGCGGGGGAATACGCGAGAACGCGGCCAGGGCGGCGAGCAACGCCCCCGCCGCGGTGAAGACGGGCCAGGCCGTTCGATGCGAAAGCGCCACGATGCCGACGACCGCCGCCGCCGCCGCCAGCTTCCAGGCGGCCGGCGTGCGGTGAAGGGGGCTGGATTGGTGGCGATAAGGAGTTAGAAGATGATGAGTCATGCCGATGCCTGATCCTTGGAGACGGATAGCCAGGGATGGTTCAAGATTTGATATTTGAGATTTGAGATTTGAGATTTGAGATTTGAGAAACGAGACTTGTTCAGAGACCGACCTTGTGGCGCCCTGACTCGGGTGTGAGCAAGCGCGCCCATAACCAGGCAAGCACGAAGGCTATCGCCGCCCCGATGACGCCAGCGAGGACGGTGGAGAGCCATTCGGAACCGATCCCCGGGATGGTGTAGTCCGCAAACGGCGAGGGAAGGACCGGCTTCTCGGCGGCGCGCGGTGCGAATCCCAGCGAGCCAGCGACCTTTTCCAATCCGTCCGGCCAGCCGCAGGCGAAGGGAGAGATGAAGATCACCAGGCCGAACGAAACCAGAACGCCGAAGATGATCAGTTCGCCGTAGCCGGGGCGGAACGCCGGGTCGGCCCGCTCCTCGATAAGTTCTGGGCGTAGCTTGGCCACGGCTGAGACGACCAGGGCGGTGATCAGCGCCTCGCCGATCCCGATCAGCATGTGAACGCCGGCCATGGCCGGGAAAGCCACCCCCCAGGCGACCGTGCCCGAAGACGCGAGTTCCCCAGCGCAGGCGATGGAAGCCATCACCGTGGAACACCAGGAGGCGAAGGCCACGGCGAGCAGAGTCCCGCGCGGCGAGCCGCCCGTCCAGCGCCGGATGAGGGCATAGACGCCGTAGCCGACCCAGACCGCCACGATCCCCATGTTGAAGACGTTCGCTCCCAAGGCGGTAAGCCCGCCGTCGGCGAACATGAAGCACTGGAGGATCAGAACGGCGCTCATCACCAGGACCGCCGCGCTGGGGCCGAGGAGGGCCGCGGCCAGGACCGCCCCGATCAGGTGGCCCGAGGTCCCCCCCGCGACCGGGAAGTTCAGCATCTGTCCGGCGAAGATGAAAGCGGCGGCCAGGCCGAGAAGGGGTATCCGCCGGGACGGGAGCTTGGCCCGGATTCGGTTGAGGGCGACCGCGAGACCTCCGGCGCCGAGAAGACCGGTCGCGACCGCGGTCGGCGCGTTGACGAATCCATCGGGTATGTGCATCAGAGGCCGCTATCCGCTTACAGGTGTACCCACGAAGGCATTGCGGAGTAATGGAGCAGTGAAATATTGGAGTAATGGAGTAATGGAGTATTGGAGTGATGGAACCAATGGTTCGTAGATCGACACTGCATCTTTTTCCATTACTCCACTACTCCAACACTCCACTACTCCATTCATTCCATCCCCTTCCCCGTCGTGGTCATGACCAGGGCGGCGTGCTTGACACCCTTCAGGGCCTTGAGGCGGTTGGCCAGGCTTTCGATCTCCTCCCCCTTTCCCTTCACGATCGCCGTCTCCAGGCAGTGGTCATGGTCGAGATGGATGTGCTGGGAGGCGATGACCCGGGAGTAGGATTCGTGCTGGACGTCGGTCAGCGTGGCCTGGAGGTTGCGCCGGTGGTGGTCGAAGACGGTCATCACCACGCCCACCACCTCGCCCCCTTCCCGCCACTCCTGGGAAACCAGCTCGGCCCGGATCAGGTCGCGGATCGCCTCCGAGCGGTTCCGGTATCCGCGTTTGCGGATCAGGCGGTCGAAGCGCCGGAGCAGGCCGTCTTCCAGTGAGATTCCGAAACGGAGCAGTCGAGACATGAGCGCCCTCCTGAGTAGCACGATATTCATAATTGTAGCACCGGTTCCGGCCCGCGCAAGCGCCATTGCGCTTGAGCCGGCGGTTATTTCTGGCGCGCGGCCGCGGCGGGGAGATATACTATCGCAGCGCATAAAACCCGCACACTCGGAGGAACTCATGAAAAAGATTATGGAATCCAGCGCGCTCGCCGTCGCTTGCCTGATCATCGCCGGCTGTGCGTCTACCCCGCCCGCGGAGAAGGAACTCCCCGCGGCGGCGGCCCCCATCGCCCAGCTCACGCCCGCCCCGGCGGCCGCCGCGACTGCAGCCGCGCCCGCCGAAGCGGTCAAGGCCCAGGCCGCCGCCTCCTACGGCAAGGTCTCCCCCTTCTTCACCGAGAACCACGGGCAGGTCGACCAGGCGGTGAAATACTACGTCAAGGGCAGCCGGGGGACTGTCTACTTCACCCCTTCCGAGGTGGTCTATGACTTTCTCCGCGAGAAGGAGAACCCGGAAGGGGAGACCGAGGAGGAAACGCCGGAGCCCCGGGGTCCGGGCCGGGATGCGGAGAAGAAGAAGGAATACGACCGCCTGGTCTTCCGAGCCAAGTTCGCCGGCGCCGACCCGGCCGTCGCCGTCGCGGGGGCCAAAGAGCTTCCCGGCAAGGTCAACTACTTCATCGGAAGCCAGGCCAACTGGCGGCCGAACATCCCGACCTTCGAAGAGATCTCCTATCGGAACCTCTACCCGGCGATCGACGTCCTCTACCGTTTCGACGGGAACAATCCCCGCTCCCTCTTTACGGTGCGTCCGGGGGGAGACCCCCAGGCCATCCGCATCCTTTACGAGGGGGTGGAGAGCCTGGAGGTCGATCCGGAGGGGAACCTGACCATGCTCACCTCCTTCGGCGCGTTCGGGGAGAAGGCGCCCCGGGCCTATCAGGAGATCGGCGGAGAGAAGAGAGAGGTCCCGGTGAAGTTTTCGCTCTCCGCGACGGACCAGGCCGTTTCCTTCGAGATCCCGGCCTACGACGCATCAGCGCCTCTGATCATCGAATAGTTGTTCCGCCCGGAGGCGACTCCTGGAGTCGCCTCCGGGTCGGTAACAGCAAGTTCATCTATGGAGTTTCACCCCATCCGATGCCTCCTTCCCCTTCTGGCGTCACTCTGCCTCGCCGCCGCCGCCCTTCCCCCATCCCCGGCTCCGGGGGGCGACGGCTTCGCCGTCGAATATTATCCCGACCAGTCCCCGTTCGCCCGGGGGAAAGTCGCCCGGGATACCTCGGGACTCGAGCGGATGGAGGGGGAGTGGACATTCTGGTATCCGGACGGGAAGGTGCGGGCGGTCGGTTCGTTTCGGGAGGGCCGGCGGGAAGGAGCCCGGGGGGAGAGCGGCGTTCCGACCGCGGGACGCGAGGGCGTGTGGACCTTCTGGTATGAAACCGGCCAGAAGCGGCAGGAGATCGAATACCTGGACGGCCGGGAGAACGGCAAGTTCTTCTCCTGGTTCCCGGACGGCCAGATGGAGGCGCAAGGGCGTTACGTCCGGGGCCTGAAGCGGGGGCGCTGGACGCTCTGGCACGAGAACGGGAGAAGAAGATTCACCGGCGACTTCACGGACGGCCGGGAGGAGGGTCCGGTGGTCTTCTGGCACGATAACGGCCAGAAGATGCTCCAGGGCGTTTTCCGCCTGGGGAAGCGCGAAGGCCGTTTCGTCACCTGGCAGGCCGACGGGACGCGCGCCAGCGAAGGAGCTTATCGCGCCGACACAAAAGACGGGAGCTGGAACTACTGGGATGCGCAGGGGAGGCTCGCCAAAACCGAGATCTACGACCGGGGGGAGTTGATACGGGTCAAAAACAGCGATCAGTTACCGGTGATCAGTGATCAGACAAAAACGATGAGTAGCCAGCAAACTCGGTCCGGTTCTGGGCTGGAGTCTGAATTATCTGAACAAACCGGGAACAGCGCTCAGCGGACCTCTTCCCCATCCTCCCCTCCCGACGGCGAAAGCGGGCCATAAAGAGGTTGCCCGATCGACCGGCAACACGCAGGCTGAAGCCTGCGGCTACCGAAAAAGACATCGCCGGGCAGCAGCTTGCCGATCAACGGATTTCAATTTCTGGCCGTTTTGGCCCGCGGGGTTAAAACGGCCAAAAATTGAATGAGTAGCCGACCATGATCAGGAGGGCTTTATTCTTGATGGAACCGCCCTCATCCAGGATCTCGGTCAGGCCGAATTCGTAGCGCAGATCGACCAGGGCTTTCCCGTAGCCGGTGTCCACATCGAGACCGCCGCCCACCGCCAGGCCGAAATCGGTGGACTTCAAGCCGTCGATCTCTTCCGAGGTGGACTTGCCTCGATACTCCGCCTCCTGGTCGCCCTTGACCTTGAGGCCGAGAACAGGCCCGGCGAAAAAAACCGGTGTGAATCTGCTTCCGGTGGGGATGGACAGGCGGACCAGAACCGGGATCTCCAGATAGGCGAGATTCAGAGTCGTCTTGAGATTCGCCCCCATCCAATCCTCTTCATAGACCGCCCCCTTGGTCACGTAGAGGAGTTCCGCCCGCAGGCCGAAGTAGTCGTTCCAGGGAATAAAAACGAAGCCCCCTCCGGCGAAGCCGTTGCGGCTGTCCCAATCATCGGTTTCATCGCCCCTGATCCCGGCCAGGGAGAGACCGCCCTTGAGGCCGATCTCGACCGGGCGGGCGGACGAGGCGCGGGCGGATACAGCGGGCAGCGGCGCGGCGGGACGGCCGGAGTAGGGACGGGCCGGACGAAGAACCGGCGTAGGCGAGGGCACCGGGGCAGGCGAAGCGAGGGGGGCGGGCGAAGGTGGAGCTGGTTCAGCCGGAGCAGCCCGCCCCGGCGAGGGTTCCGGGGGCATTTCGGGGACGGCGGTCTGCCCAGGAAGGAGCAGAGAGGCGATAGCGGCGGCGATCAGATAAATAGTCATGGATGCTTTCTCCGGTAGATTTTTGGCGGACACTACCATCTCGCGGGTGTCGCTTCAACGGTAATCCGGCACGGGCAAGGCGCCGACCGCCGCTCCCATTCGGCGTCCCTAGCGTCCATCTCGTCCATCGTGTCCATTTCGTCCCTGGCATCCAGTCGCCGGCCGGGCCGGTTTTGATTGACCGGGCGAGAAGGGAAAACTAGTATAGCCGCTTATGAAAACCATCTGCCTTGCCTGGTTGTCTCTTCTTCTCCTTGTCCCCTCATCCTCGCCGGCCGGGGAGGCCTACCTCGCCTGGTCCGACTCCGCTTCCGGAAACCCAGCGATCCATCTCTCCCGGACATCGTCCGGCGACGTCTGGGAGGCGATCGCCTTCTCCGGCGGGGAAGGGTTCGCGGCCAACTATCTCCCCTGCGTCGCCATCGACGGCAGCGGCCGGCCCGGGGTCGTCTGGGCGGCTCAGAAAGGCGATGAAGAGGCCCGGATCTATTTCAGCCGGCAGGAAGACAGCGGATTCACTCCGCCGCGAAGGGTGAGCGCCGCCGCCGGTTGGGAATCCAACCCGGCGATCGCCTTCGACGATAAGGGCGTCCCCTGGGTGGCCTTCTCCCGCCTGGCGGGAGAGAGCAGCGAGATCTTCTGCTCCCGCTTTGACGGCCAAGGTTTTTCCGGCGAGACAATGGTGAGCGGACCGGACGATTCGCCCGACGCCAAGCCCGCGCTGGGAACGGACGGGAGCGGCGCTCTCGTCGTCGCCTGGCAGGGCTGGGACGGCAGCCGGACCCGCATTTTCGAACGCCGCTGCGCCGACGGCGTCTGGGGGGAGACCATGATCGTCTCTCCGCCCGAAGCGAATGGACTGCTTCCCTGGATCGTCCGGGGGGCGGACGGAAAGGCCCACGCACTCTGGTCGGGGACCGAAACCGCCGTCGGGGGACTCCCCGACTCCCCTCCCCTCCCCTCATCGGAATTGGCGGAGCGGGGCGCCTGGCTCGCCCGGAAGAACGACTCCGGACATTGGGAGATCGTCCGCTGGAACTGCCCCCAGGAGCCCTCGGCCGAAGATAGCCCCGCGTCCGTCACCGCCGTCACCGCCCACACCTACACCGGCTATGGTGACAGCGTCACCTACGGGACAGGCGCCAAGGATGCCTGCTACATCCCCCTGCTCAAGACGATGCTGGAGCAGGCCTATCCCGGCAACACCTATACGATCTGGAACGCGGGCTACCCTAACACCCGCACCTACAACCTCCTCAGCGGCGGAGTTTACCAGTTTTACTGCCCGGGCATAGACGTCATACTCGCGCGCTTCCCCTCGACCATGATTTTCATCATGGGCGGCACCAACGACATCGTTGACGGAGATAACTACAACGATATCAAGTGGAACCTGGGGGAGATGATCAACCGCGCGCGCGCCCGCGGGGTCGAGCCGATACTCGCCACCATCATCCCCCGTTTCGATCTGGAGATCTATCGCCAGCGCTCACGGACACTGAGCGTCAGCTACATCCGTCCCCTGGCCTCCGCGAAGGGAGTCCGCCTCGCCGATCCCTGGCAGAAGATGATCGACTACGGCCGCTACGAGAGCCTTTATGTATCGGACAAGATTCATCCCCGCTATCCCGCGGGCGACCAGAAAATCGCCGACGCCTGGTTCCCCGCCGTCCCCGCCGGTCCGATCAGCCCCCTGGACCATATTCTCCAGTGGTCGCGCGACTGGGCGACGGGGCTCTAAGGAATCACAAGAAAAGTATCAGGGGAAAACCGTCTGCTTCATCTTGCACCGAACCCCCATTCACTATTCACCATTCCCCATTCACCATGATCATCGACTTCCACACTCACGCCTTTCCCGATAATCTGGCTCAAAGAGCCCTGAGCGCGCTCCAGGAGCACTCGGGGGAATACCGCACCTATCACGACGCGACCGTCCGGGGGCTCCTGATCTCGATGAATCGGGCGGGGATCGACGCGGCGGTCGTCGCCTCCATCGCCACCAAGCCCGAGCAGACGGAGAAGATCATCCGCTGGTCGCTCGCCATCGAGGGACCGCGGATCATCCCCTTCGCCTCCCTCCATCCCACGTCTCGACATTTCGCCGGGGAGCTTGAACAGATCGCCGCGAGCGGGCTGAAAGGCGTCAAGCTCCATCCGATGTACCAGGAGTTCACGGTGGATGATCCCGATCTTTTCCCCCTCTACCGGGCGATCGCCGAACGCGGCCTGATCCTCCTCCTCCACGCCGGCCTCGACATCGCCTTCCCCGGAAACCACCAGGCCGACCCGACCAGAATCCTCAACGTCCATAACGCCGTCCCGAATTTAAAGATCGTGGCTTCCCACTTGGGAGGGTGGCGGCTCTGGGAGGAAGTCCTTGAGACCCTGGCGGGGAAACCGGTCTATCTGGAAACCTCCTTCGCCGCTCGGGAAGCGGACCCCCAGCTCCTGCGCGCGATCCTGGACAAGCATTCCCCGGAGTTCTTTCTCTTCGGGACCGACTCGCCTTGGCTCGATCAGAAGGAGGAACTGCGGGCCTGGCGGCATCTGGACATCCCCCCCGACCTCCGGGACAAGATCCT
>CAZKCI010000106.1:0-37127 GCA_964551475.1 uncultured bacterium
ATTTCATGGGCTGCGCCATCGCCATCCCCTGCCTGTTGGCCGTGCTTCTCTCCCCGGGTTCCCTGGCCGGCGACGAGGTCGGTCTGATCTGGGCGGATCATGACCGGCCCGGCAATCCGATCTTCACGGCCTCCTTCGGCAACGGTCGCTGGACCACCGAGTCGTTTCCCCCTTCCGGGCATTTTGACGACAACTACTCCCCCGGCCTGGCCTTCGACCCCGCCGGCGTCCCCTGGGCCGCCTGGGCGGGGCGGCGGAGGACGGAATCGCCGGCGATCTTCCTCAGCCGATATGCGAGCGGCGCCTGGAGCCCGGAGAGAAAGATCGGCGGCGGCGCGGGCGCCTGGGAGTCCATGCCCGCCCTGGCTTTTGACTCCCCGGGGAACGGCTGGCTGGCCTTCTCGCGCGAGGCCGGATCCAGCACGGAGATCTTCTGCGCCCCCATCCTGGCCGGCGCGGCGGGGACGGCGGTCCTGGTCAGCCCCCCCGACGTTACACCCGATGTCCACCCGGCGGTCGCCTGCGCCTCGGACGGGACGCCGATCGTCGTCTGGGAAGGGTGGGAGAACGACCGCGCCCAGGTCTTCCTGAGCCGCTATCGGGCCGGGCGCTGGACGAAGGAGCGCAGCCTCCTCCCCGGAGGAGACGAAGACCGCATCTGGCCGGAGATCTTCCTGGACGACCGCGATCGGCCGGTCGTCTCCTGGCGGGTCAACGGAGAATCCGTCTCCTATCGGGAAGAGACGGACGGACGGGCGTGGGAGACGGTCCGTTCCCAGCCCGCCCGCGCTTCTCCCGCTTCCCTCCCAGCCGGGGTCGCCGCCGAGGCCTGGATGGCGGGGCGGGGTGGCAACAACCGGAACGCTTCCTGGCGCTGCTTCCCTCCCGCGCAGGCCCGCCCGCAGCGGAAACCGGACGGCCGGCAGTCCAGTGCCTCCTTCCGCTACATCGGCTACGGCGACAGCATCACCTACGGACACGATGAAGGATCCGACACCAGCGGCTGGTATGGATCGGAGCTGGCCGATCTCCTCGCCGCCGCTTATCCGGGCCACTCGTTCTATCTGTATAACGAGGGCTATCCGACTTCGACCACCTACGACCTCCTGTATGGCGGGGGGGAGAGGGATTGTCCGGGGATCAACAGCGTCATCGACAGCCATGGCTATGCCAGCCGGGTCCTGATCATGGGGGGGACCAACGACATCGTCAGCATCGGCGATCCCGATCTGACCAAGTGGTATCTCGGCCAGATCATCGACCGGGCGCGGGCCAAAGGCGTCGAACCGATCCTCGCCACCATCATCCCCCGGGTGGATGAGGGCAGATATATGGAGGCTTCGCAGACCATGTCCCTGTCCTATATCATCCCCCTCTCGGAAGAGAAGGACTGCCGCCTGGCCAACCCCTTCGGGGAATTCATGCAGTATTACGACAGCGACTACTTCTGGAACAACCTCTACGGCTATCCCTCGGCGTGGGACGGCATCCACCCCGCCTGGTGGGAGGGGGACTATCACATCGCCCTGGCCTTCCAGAAGTCTTTCTCCACAGCGATCCCCACGCCGACGCCCCCGCCCCCGGCGCAGATCTTCGTCACCTCGCCCAACGGAGGGGAGAGGCTGGCGCGGGGGGCCTCCTACCCGATCGCCTGGACGCCCACGAACTTCCCGGGCAACATCCGCCTCCATCTCAACCGGGGGGGGGTTCTCGACCACACGATCACCCCCGACACGCCCAACGACGGGTACTATGACTGGCCGATCTCGGGGAGCCAGGCCGTCGGGTCGGACTACGCCGTCGTCGTCCAGTCGGCCGCCTTCCCCTACCTCGCCGATATAAGCGACGCGAACTTCTCCATCGTCGCCCCCGCCACGCCGACGCCCCCGCCCCCGGCGCAGATCTTCGTCACCTCGCCCAACGGAGGGGAGAGGCTGACGCGGGGGGCCTCCTACCCGATCGCCTGGACGCCCGCCGGCTTCCCGGGCAACATCCGCCTCCATCTCAACCAGGGGGGGGTCCTCGACCACACCATCGACTCCGACACGCCCAACGACGGATACTATGACTGGCCGATCTCCGGGACTCAGGCCGTCGGGTCGGACTACGCCGTCGTCGTCCAGTCGGCCGCCTTCCCCTACCTCGCCGATATAAGCGACGCGAACTTCTCCATCGTCGCCCCCCCCACGCCACGGCCGCAGATTGACTACAACGGGGATGGGAGACCGGAAGTGGCGATCTGGCGACCCGCGAACGGCGGCTGGGCGGTGCGGGACTTCACCCGCCGCAATTTCGGGACAGCGGGAGATTGCCCCGTTCCGGCCGACTACAACGGCGACGGGAGAAGCGAGATCGCGATCTTCCGCTCCGCCGCCGGACTGTGGAGGGTGTGCCCCGGCAGCGCGGTCTATTTCGGGATCAGCCAGGACATCCCTGTCCCAGCCGATTACACCGGCGACGGGACCGAGGAGACGGCGGTCTTCCGAAGCTCGTCGGGACTCTGGGCGGTGCGGAACGTGACCCGGATCCACTTCGGGACGAGCGGCGACACGCCCCTCTCCGCCGACTTCGATCGCGACGGCCGAGCCGACGTGGGCATCTTCCGTCCCGCGTCCGGCCTGTGGAAGATCCGCGGGGTCACGCGGGCGAATTTCGGGGCCAGCGGCGATTATCCCGTCCCCGCCGATTATCTCCGCCGCGGGCGGCTTCAGATCGCCATCGCCCGGCCCGGATCCGGTCTCTGGGCGATCCAGGATGCCACCAGGATCTGGTTCGGATCGGGGTCGTTCTATCCCCAGCCGGCGGACTGGAACGGGGACGGCGCCGACGATATCGCGTCCTTCTGGAACGGATACACGGGGGCATGGGCGATCCGCCCCCTGGGCAATCTTCCGTTCGGAGCGGCGGGAGATCTCCCCGTCGCCGCCCGCGTCTACAGCGCCCGCGCGCTCGGAGAGGCCGCGGGTCTCCCGCTCACCGGGGGTCGGTGATCGCCGGATCGGAGTATCTCGCGTACCACGCCCTCAGGTCAGGGCGCAGGCTGACGCAGTCGGCGGTCACGGACGCCGGACCGGACGTGAATACCCTGCACTCGATCTCATTGCTCATGCGATCGTTGTCAAAGGGAAGAGCGATATCGCAGTATTCATCCGCCCGGGCAAAGTCCCCCCCGGTCACAATCCGGCGCCCCAATATCCTCCCGCCGCGGGCGCAGGATACGTCCACGGTCGCGATCTCCCCCGGGGAAAGGTGCGAATATTTCAGGCGGAATATCGCCACCCAGGGCTGCGCCAGCAACCGCACGTAGGGCCCGAAGACCAGACACCCGGCCCGGTCCCGTGATGGATCATAACCCATCGCCCGGCCGGCGGAAGCCTGGGGATCGTCCCGCGGAGATCCGACCAGGCTCTGCATGTCTTCGCACTCGAAGAGGCGGCTGTATCTGTCCGCCCGCCGTTTCATCTCCTCTCCCCCGCGGGAGGCGAACCATGGGCCGGCGGGAACCGTGTCGGACGGCAGAGCGCCGGGGAGCGTATCCCCCCGCGCGTCCGGGGACAGGGCGCGCTCGATCTGATCGGGCGCGGTGAATATTCTCACAAACGCCGCCCCCGGCGCCGCGGCGGCCGCCGAAATTCCACAACTATAATATTGTCCGCCGCTGATCATTTTCACCCAGGCGGGGACGGAGCGCGGTCGCGCCAACCACCGGCGAGGGGCAGGCTCGGAGAATTCAAAATCTTTCTCCTCGCCGCCGCAGCGGAGGCGGACCCGCGCCGGGATGGTGATCGGATGCACTTCAAAACCGACGGCCGAGAGCTTCTCCCGGGACAGCAGCATCCTCTCCACCGGCCGCTGATAGTTGACCCATACCCCCGGAGGATTTTTCCTGAGCCGCTGCTTGCTGATCTGCCAATAGACGGCCGGGAGGGAGGATTCGGAATAATCGGTTTCAAACGATTCCAGGATGCGGGATTCCCGCGGGGACAGCGCGGAGGGCGGAGGCGGAGACACGGCGTAGAGCGAGGTCGAGTTATTCTCCCAGAGTCGGCTGATATATCCCCGGTCGACCAGCTCCGTAATCGGCGGGGAGGGGGGGGCGCTGCTGCTCAGAAGCAAATACTCGATCCCCTGATCGACCAGCAGGTCATAGCGATCTGGAGCGGACGCGAAACCGCTGTAGTCGGAAGCCGGTCGCTGCGGATAGCCCACGATTCGGGCGGCGATCTCCAGGCGATCCCCCACGAAGCGCTCCACCGAGGGGGAGGAGGGGGTCCAGCCGATGTATGAATAGCAATCGACATATACCGGCAAGATCTCGTTCATCTTGCCGTTGGCCAGGATCACGGCGCCCCGCGGAACCGATCGGCTAAGATAATTCATCAACGGATTCTTCGCGAGAGAATCGCGGCTCGGAGGCCCGCCGGAAGGCAGACCGGGAGGCGCCCGGACGGCCAGATAGGCCAGGTGCGGAGACAACAGGAGCAGGAGCAGCCACAGATGGGCCGCGCCAAAGTCCTTTTCCGGACGATATTCCCGCGGAGCGGTCCGGCGAAAGGACCGATACAGCAGGCGGCCGGCCAGGAGCATCACCAGGGCTCCGGCCGCCGGCATGACATACCACTGCAGCTTCCAGAACTGGGCGCCGTAGAAAGGCGCCAGCACATAGGCATAGGCCGGGAAAATGGCCGCCGCCGCCAGCGCGATCAGCCAGGGCCGGCGAACGAAACGAATCCGGCGGGCCAGGGTGAGGAGGCTGATGCTCCCCGAGGCCACAATGACGGGCAGGGGAATGATGTTCGACATCCGGAAGACGCTCGGGATGCTGAAGAGGGGGGCGAGAAAATGAATGGCCGCCGGATTGAGCTGGACCGCGGTGACGACGATGACGGCGGTCAGCGCGTACAGCTGGACCGCGGAGAAGCGCCGCCGCCATAACAGCAGCCCGGCGTAGAGCCAGGCGACCATGGAGATCCGGTAGAAGATCACCGAACGGTTCACGATCAACAGATCCGTCCCGGCGATGCGTTCGATCCTCCCTTTCCCGTGAGACGTGCTGAAGCTATACTTGAGAAAATGCCTCTTGTCGATCTCGAACAGCTGCCGGATCGGAAGTCCGGAAGCCGACGCGGCATAGCCCAACGCGATGGGAACGGCCGCCAGCGCGATCCCGGCCGCCGCCCAGAGGAGGACAACCCAGTCCACCCGCCTTTTCAAAACTCTCGCGTAAACGAAAGCGAGCGCGCCCGCCAGCAGGAGAAAATACATCCAATGGCTGGCATGGATTTCCAGCTGGGCCATGGCGAGCACGGCTAAAAGAACGATCCGCGCGGGGTCGCGTTTCCTGCCCTCGAGGATCGTCAGGTAGATCGAGAGCAGAAGGGGAAGGAGGATCAGGTCGCTGAATCTCTGCGGCATGAGTATCCTGTTCAGGGCATCGCACCGGTAGAGCAGGCCGTGGATGAGGCCGAAGCACGCCGCCGTGGACCAGGCAAAGCTTCGGGATCCGCTCAGGGAAAAACCGACGCCGTGCCAGACCGCCAGGGCCGCGCAGCAGAGCCACATCGGGAGGTACCAGGAGGCCGCCACCGGATCCAGGCCCGAGAGCCGGCAGACCAGGGCGAGGGAAAAATGCCAGAGCGGATAGCGATAAGGCAGGAAAGGGGCGAAATGGTAGCGGCCCCAGACATCGAAAGGCAGGAAGACCGAGGTCTGGGCGATTTTTCTGATCCCCGTGATGTGAAAGATATAATCACCGGACACGCCTCTCTCTCTCAGCGTCAGCAGAATCAGCGTGACGGCGCAGAGGGCGAGGCAGGTGAGCCGCAGGGGATCGCGAGGGAGGGCGAGGCGGCCGCCGCCTCGGACAAACTGGTACGCGTCCCGCGCCAGGCCGGCCAGACCCATGAGCGCGCAGGCGATCATCAGGATGAGGACCTGTTCCAGCCTCAGGAGGCGGATGAAATAGAGATAGCCCAGGATGGCCAGGAGAGCGAAAGAGAGAGCGATGCCGGCCAGGAAGACGGAGGGGAATTTGCGGGAGGAACGGGGCAGACAGCGGAGAAGCCCGAGACCGGGCAAGATGTAGACAAGCGCAAACCCGGCGCCGGAGGCGGCGATCTGGCCCAGGATCTCCATGATATTCATTGACGTCTCCGTAGGCGCCGGAACAAGCTTATCCCCAGCGCGCCGGCACATCCGCGCCGCCCGACCGGCGGACGCGCGGACGTCAGCGAACCATATCTAACAAACATCTCATGAACATTCAATCCTTCTCTCTCCTCCGCCGCGCGCGGCAGCTGGCGCGCCTCGGCGCGATTCTCCTGCTCGCCGGCTGTTATCCCGGCGCGGCGCCCCCCCCCCCGCATCTCCCCTGGGGCTGCATCGTCGATATCGACGGAACCGTCACGACCGGGAAGCGGGTGTTTTCCGAAGCCGAAAAAACGCTGCAGTGGGTTCACGGAGAAGAGGTCGCGGTTTTTTACGTGACCGCCCGCATAGCGTACAAGGGCCCGGCCACGCGGCGGCTGATCGAAAAATCGCAGCTCCCCGCGGGAGAAATCTTCTTCAAGGAGGATCGGATGGAAGACACCTTCCATTACAAGCTGCGGACCATCCAGCGCATCCAGCGCACCCATCATCTTCTCTTCGGCATCGGGGACAAGCCCCGCGACATCCGGATCTACCGGGACTGCGGCATCCCCGCCTTCTTGCTCCGCCCCCGTTCCGATGCCGGGTGGCTTAAGCTCCGACCGGAGATCGAGGCGGAGGTCGCGTGGAGAACGGTTTCCCCCGACGCTGACGGAGAACCCTGACCGCGGCTCCCGAGCCGGGCGATCAGGCGGTAATATCCGTCCCGGAACACCCGCGGGGAATACTCCCGGGCATATCTTTCCCGGCACGGACGCTCGAACGATCTCCGCACGGCGGGATCGAGCATCCTCTCCATCGCCGCCGCCGTCTCCTCTTCTCCGGCGCACACCATCCCGCAGCTTCCGCCGCCGGCGAGCTCCGGAAGGCACCCCCGGTCGGACACGATTACCGGCGTCCCGCAGGAGAGCGCTTGCAGCACGGTCTGGTTCCCCATCTCCGGCCAGACCGAGGGAGCGAGGAGAGCCGTCGCCCCCCGGTAGAGATGGTCGAGGCGGTCGGGCGCGACGTAATCGAGGAAACGGACGCGCCCGTCCCCCCGCGCCATCGCCTCCAGCTCCGCCCTCATCGTCCCCGTCCCGACCATCAGGAGATTGGCCTTGGTCTTCGCCCGGCGAAAGGCGGCAATCGCCGCCGGCGGCCCCTTGTAGCTTTCCAGGCGGGCGACGAAGAGGAAATAGGGGGAATGGGCGGAGAGGTCCCGTTCCGCCTCCGGGTCGGGTTTCGGGTCGACCGGAGCGACAAAATAGGGGAGGCAGTCCATCCTTCCCCGAAAACCCTCCGCCCGGTGCCGGTCGAGCATGAAACGGCAGGGCATGATCAGGGAATCGACGTGGGCGAGCATCCTCCGCATCCATCCCGGACGGCGCCAGAGCTGGGGAGGACGCCGATAGACCGCGAGGCAACGCAGGCAGCCTTTGCGCGCGCAGACCTCCCGGCGGTTTTTCCAGAGGTAGTGGGTCGGGCACAGCAGCCAGTAGGTGTGCTGGGTGAAGAGCTTGATCCCCCGCCCCATCCCGAGGAGAGCGAGCCCTCCGAAGAGAGAGATGTTGTGATAGTGAACGACATCGAAGGGTTGGGCGAGAATTCCGGAGAGCGCCGGGCGGGAAAGAATCGGCCGGCCGCAGAGATAGGCGAGGAACGGCTCCGCCTTGCCCGCCCGGCTGGTCAGCCGGTGGACGGTCACCCCGGGATGGTGGGGATACTCCCCGTTCCGGGCGGCGGCGATTTTGAATCCGTGCGCCGATCCCGAACAGACGACGTCGACCCGGTGGCCGTCGGCGGCGAGCAGGTTGGCGAGATGATAAACATGCAGACCGCACCCCCCCGCGTGATAGGGGGGATAGAATGAGGTGATCAGGCAGAAACGGAGCTGGTTCATCGCTTTACCCATGTGCCCCGAAGCGGCGGGCCTGGTCGCGGGGGAAAATACCTTAGCGGCGCCGATTGATTTTTACCGGAGGGTCAGCGTCTGAAGACCCTTTTCGCGGAGGAAACCAGGCGGAAGCCCGCCAGGTTCCCCAGCGGGTGGAGAAGGGAGATGTCCACCAGCGTGTAGGGGAAGCCGCGGAGTGTCCGGTCCGGCCAGAGGATGTCGCATTCGGCGCAGAGACGGATCTCCCCGTGGCGCCGCTGATGAATCGCCCGCCGCAGTTCCCGCGCCTTTTCCCCGTTCCAGATCTCGGAGAAAGGCCTCTCCCCCACCTTCCCCAGCGGATAGTCCGCGTCCGCGTCGAGGCAGCAGGGGACCACGGTCCCGTCCCAGAGGATCCCCGCCGAGCACCAGATGTAGGTGCAGGGGACATAGCGGGGGCCGCGGCGACGCGGGCGAAAGTCAGCCGAGTCCTGATAGATCCCCCGCCAGGAATGGAAGACACGGGAGACGAAAGCGTCGAGCGGCAGCCCCCGGAAGCGCTCCCGGAAGGCCGTTTCCGCCGGTCCGGTCTCTGGCCCCGATCGCACGATGATATTCTGGAGAATGGCGAAAGGGAGACGGGAGGACATCTCCCGCTTGAGGCGGAGAAAACCCAGAACGTTCTCCAGTGTCTCCTCGAACTTTCCCCCCACCCGGACCGACTCGTAGGAGGCGGCGTCGCAGCCGTCGAAGGAGAAGGTGATCTGTTCGAGTCCCGCCGCGATCAGCTCTTTTCCCCTCTCCCGGGTGAGCAGGGTGGCGTTGGTGTTGAGACGTACGGCCACCCCCCGGCGGTGGGCGTAGCGGAGCATCTCCGGGAGATCCCGATGGAGAAGCGATTCCCCGCCCAGGAAGAGATACCCGGTGGTCAGAAACGGCGAGACCTCGTCGATAATCGCCCGGTAGGCGGCCAGCTCCATGAAACCGGTCTTTTCCTTGGCGCGCAGGCGGGTGGGGCACATCACGCAGCGCAGGTTGCAGCGGTTGGTCGGCTCGATCCAGAGGGCGGAGGGGAGCGGCGCGCGGCCGGCCCCCCGGGCGTAGGCGGCGAGCGTGGCCAGGCCGCGGGGCAATGCTTTCAGGTTTTTCAGGATCGCTCGGCTCATGCGTGGAGGCTCATCTTATACCAGGAAACTCCGGCGTCAGAAAGATTTGTAGGCCGGTTCTCCGCCTCCGCCCAGGCTTCGGCGGACAGGTGTGAACCGGCGCCCGAGAACGCCCGGTCACAGACCGGGCCTACAGCGCCCTGACACCGCTTCCAGGGCGGATACCCGATCTGCAAAATCCGTGGTTACTTGGTTCTGACCAGCCGCAGGAGGCGGACCTTCCTCCCCCCGAAAGTGAATTCCTTGACCATCTCAAATTCCGCCGGAAGCGGATCGGCGTTGAGAAGAAACGTCAGATCGGGATGAACCAGACTGAGTTTCCAGTCGTCGATGATCACATACCTGATCCCCCTCTCCTTCAGGTAGGCGATCAGACCCGGGTAGTCCCCCCAGAAGAAAACGTTCCACTCACAGCCGGAGTAGTAGGCGGGGGCCAGCCGCGACATCATCACCTTTTCGCCTTCAATCCCGGGGATGTTTTCCTTCATCCACGATCCCAAAAGCTTGTACTCATAGGGGATTCCCGCCTTGACCGCCTTCCGATGGATCACGCCGGCCGATCCCGCGAGGAGAGCGAGGAAAAGAAGCGCGGCGGCCGCGCGGAAAACCGCGGACGCCGACCTCCTCCCCCGGAAAGCCTCTTCCCGGTCGGTCAGGAAACCGGCCAGGCCGATCAGGACCAGGGGAACGAAGGCGTAGAAATAGCGGTGCTCCACGCCCACGACGATCAGGGAGCCGGCCGGGAGAAACAGAGCGGCGAGGAAGAGGACGGAGGGGCGCTGGGCGCGCTTCCGGAAGAGGAGGACGAAAGCGAGGATGAGCAGGCCGACAGCCGCTCCCAGGACAGCGAAAAGCGTTCCGGAAGGCACGCCCAGAAAACGGGCTGACTTCTCCACCTCCTGCCAGCCGTCGGCGAGGTGGTAACGGACGATCGAGAGGAAAACCTCCGGACGCCGCCGGGCCAGCTCGGACATATTCATCCCCACTGATTCCGCGGGCGGGATCCCCGCGTAGAGCTCCTCCATGCACTCGAAGACCACCCGGCCGATGGGCACGCCGCGGGCCCCCTGGATCTGGTAGGTGGCATTGAAATGGCTGTAGCCGGAGAGCGACCATTCCCCCGTGGCCTGATGGATGAAGATCCAGAAAGGCAGGGCGGCCAGGGCGAAACCGAGAGGGAGAAGCGCGAGCCTCCCCAGGAATCGCGGGAAGGAGACACGGACGGGCAGAATCTGAACCAGGACCACGAAAGACCAGGCCACCGCCAGGAAGAGAAATCCCGTCGGATGGGTTAGGAAGGCCAGGCCGAAGAGGATTCCGGCGGCGAGCATCCCCGCCGCCATCCCCTTTTTCAGCGTTCTCCAGAAGACGGCCAGGGCGCAGAGCAGAATAAAAGCGTAGAGCGACTCGGCGTAGGTCTCCACCGATCCGTAGACCAGGACGGGGAAGACGGCGGCCAGCGCGGCGGCGTAGAGGCCCGCCCGCCCTCCGAAAAGATTCCGGGCGAGGGAATACGCGGGGAGAACGAGCAAAGCCCCGGCCAGGAAAGAGACCAGCTGGGCGCCCAGGAGAAGGTCGCCGCAGAGTTTCCAGAAGATCCCGATCAGGATGGGGTAGAGAGGGGGATGGATGATCTGCGGCTTCCCGAACTCGGTGAACCCCTGCCCGCTAAATAGGTTCCGGGCCAAAGAGAGGTAGGTGACGGTGTCCGTCCCGCCGCCGGAATCGATGAAGTCGAAAGTGAGAAGCGAGACCAGCCGGATGGCGAAAGCGATCAGGAGGATAACCACCATCCCCGACCCGCCGCTCGGCCGGGCACGGGATTCTCGAATTGGTTTCATGTCCTTTGAATTTTCCGCAGGAAAATTAAAAGCCGTGGTCATAGAGCCCGCAACAGCGGGCGCAGATCGGGAAAAGGCCGTGGTCCAGCAAGGACCGCCGGAACCGGCGCGCCTTTTCCCCGTTCCAGACGGAGAGAAGAGGCTCTTCCCGAACATTCCCAACCGAATAATCCGGGTAATCCGGGCAGAAGACGGCCGAGCCGTCCGGCCGGATGTCGATCATCTCCCAGGGAGAATAGCAGAAGCGGCGGCGGACCGGGCGGCCGGGATCGGCGTAATACCCCTCGATCGCCGCCGGGGGCAGGGAGGGGCGGAAAACGACCGGGAAGCGGATTCGGGCCGCCTGCTTCATCAGTTGCTTGACCTTCGCGGCGTCCACCCTTCCCAGGGCCCCGATGAAATCCTTTCCCGATCGGGCCGGAACACCGAGACGCTCGGCGAAGATCCGCTCGTTCGCGGCGTTCGCCTCGGCAGAAGTGAACCATCCGAGGTTGACGATGGCCAGATCGAAAAGGCGGCCGCGCCGGAGAAGATCAAACATTTCTCCCAGGCGGTCCAGCGTGGACTCGGTGACGACGGAGACCGCCTTGAGCAGCGGCGGCCTCTTCCCGCGGCGGCGGGCTTCTTCGCCGACTTTCTCCGCCCCCGCCTGCAGGCGCTGGAAGGTGCCGGCGACCCCCCGGACGCGGTCGTGCACCTCCGGCGGGCCGTCGATCGAGATATCCAGGCTATCCACGCCGATCCGGACGAGGTCGGGAGCGAAGCGCTCCAGGACAACGCCGTTGGTGTTGATCACCGTGTAGAGCTTGCGCGCCTTCAGATGCTCCAGGAAGGGAATGAGGGCGGGATGGAGGAGAGGCTCCCCTCCCCAGATGTAGATCTTCGGGCGGAAAGGGGCGACCTCGTCCGCGATCCGTTTCAGCGCGGCCAGGGGAAGGGTTTCGGTCCGCCCGGTGTCCTGCCGCCGCCACTGGCCGCACATCGCGCAGCGCAGATTGCAAAGATGGGTAAGGTTGAAACTGACCAGGAGCGGGGGAGGAGCGGTCGGGTCCCCTCGCCGCAGTCGCGGACGGATGTCGGAGCGAAAGCGAACCGCGGCGCGGACGCGCTCGCGGACCAGGCAGGGGCGGCGGATGGCCAGCAGGCCGGCGGCGAGGTTCATCGCGGATCCTTCCCCCCGGCCCCGGGGCTAAAGGCGTAAAGAACGGTCTTTCTCCCGCGATAGGAGACGGTGGTGATCCGAACGAGCTCCCGGGGCGGCGGGGCGGCGTCATCCAGGAGGAAGGCGAGAGCGGGGCGCGCCCAGGGAGTGGACCAGTCATCCACCACCAGATAATCGGCGCCCGTCTCCCGGGCGTAGCGCAGGATCTCTTCGTAGCTTCCCGGGTAGATGAGGGCGTGGCCGGCGCCGGCGTAGAACGGCACCCCCAGTTTCCGGCTCATGACCAAGGTCTTTCCCACGTCGGGAATGGTCGTTTTCATCCACAGGCCCAGCAGTTTGTACTCATAGGGAACGGTGTCGATTTTATGCCGGACCAGATAGAGGGAGGCCAGAAGCATTCCTCCGGTTATGGCCAGCGACGGAGCCCAACCGAGTGTCTTCCGGATCGGGGAAACGGCCCCGCGGGATAGGCGGTCTATCCAGCCCGAGCACACCGAGGCCAGGACTATGAAAACCAGCGGAAGGTAGTAATAGAAATAGCGGAGCTCCTGCGGGGTGAAAAAGGCGTTGGAGATAAAAACGATATAGGGGAGAGCGGCCGAAAAGAAGAGGATGAGGAAACCGTCCCGGAAACGGAAACGGCGGCGGATCTTATAGACGAGCAGGGCCGCGGCCGCCGCCAGGCCCAGGGGGATCCCGAACGAAATCAGCCGCGGCGGGATGCCGAACTTGGAGAAGCGGGGACTCTGCACCCGGCGGAAGAGAGAGAGCAGGTTCTCGCCCAGGCGAGCCGCCAACCGGGGCGCCTGCCGGGCGAGGAAACCGGCCAACCCGCCGCGCTCCAGCCATTGGGCGCGGAGAGCCTCGGGATAGGCGTAGGCGCGGAAGTTCGCCGTTTCCCAATCCCCCTCGAAATAGGGGATCAGGGTAAAGGGCATCCGGGCGCTCGTCGTCCAGTATCCGAGATGGGCGCGCAGGTAGAGCCAATAGGGCGCGGCGAAAACGAGGAAGACGGCCGCGAACACGACCCACCCTCCAAGGGCGCGCCGCATTTTTTGCCGCAGAGACGGCCCGGGGGCGAGCATCGGCAGGAGCGCGCCGAGCAGAAGAAAGATCACCGCTTCGGGACGGGTGAGATAGGCCAGGCCGACGGCGGCGCCGGAAAAGAGCCCCTGGCGCGGACGAGGAGACAGGGCGAAACGATAGAGCGCCAGGGCCGTCAGCGCCAGCAGGAACGTATAGAGCGCTTCCACGCGGATCTCGGTCGCGGTATAGAGACTGAGGGGGCAGACCGCGGTGAAAAGGGCGGCCAGGAAAGCCGTCCGGAAGCAGAACATCGCCCTGGCCAGGAAGAAAACGGGGATGACCGTCAGGGCGTTGAGGAGGACGGACACCATCTGGCCGGAGAGTTCGAGGTCTCCGGTCGCCCGCCAGCCCAGCCCGATCAGGATCGGAAAAAGCGGGGAATGGACCAGCTCCGGCCGGCCGCGCGAAGTGAAGCCCTTTCCGGAGAAGAAGTTTTGCCCCGTTCGCGCCATCGCCACCCCGTCGATCCCCCCGTCGGAGCCGACGAAGCGGAAGCGGCTCCAGGCGAACAGCCCCAGAGCGCAGGCGAGGAGGAAGACGGCGAAGATCCCCGCGGCCTCCCGCGAGCGACAGGGCCGACTTCCCGGAACGGAATTCATATTACTGCTCACCGCTTACTGCTTACGGTTTACGGTTTTTGACGCCGGCAGACCGCCATCAGGGAAGATCCGAAGGGCAAGTTCCACCGCTTGAGCCATGCCGCTTCGGCGGCGAAGATCGACTGGCAGGCGCGGTTGATGATCTGCCCCGGGATCTTGAGCTCCACCCCCTTCTCCGGGCGGTGGAGAGAACGGGCGGCGGCCTTGAGCGAGATCCGGATAACCGCCGTCAGGGGGAAAAGATAGGTGCAGAAGTGGGTGAGCCTCTCGATCTTCCAATCCACGCTCCCCAGCAGATCGGCGAGCGGGCGGCGCCGGTAACGGCGGCGGTGGCGGTTGATGTCGTCGTGGACGGACCAGAGCCAGCGGTAGGCGGGGACGGTGAGAAGGAGCACCCCGCCCGGCTTCGTCACGCGGCGATACTCGGCCAGAGCGGCGCGGTGATCGTCGATGTGCTCCAGGACGTCGAGGGAGAGGACGGCGTCGAACTCGCCGGCGGCGAAGGGGAGTCCGTTCTCCTGGACCAGGCGGATATCCCGGCAGCCTCTCCGGCGGCAACAGGCGATCGCTTCCTCCGAGATGTCCGCCCCCACCGCGTCCCCTATCCCTTCCAGCTCCTTCAGCGTCGAACCGGTCCCGCAGCCGATGTCGAGAATCCGCGGCGAGCCCGGCGGCAGCAGGGGACGAAGCAGCGCGAGCACGATGGCGCGCCGGGCCACGAACCACCAGTGGGTATCCTCGGTGGCGTCGAAAAGGGAATAGAGAGTTTCATCCATCTTCATCGTGATTTTTCCAGCGCAGCGGCGTCCGAACGCCTGACCGTCGGCGGCGGTTCGGCATACCACGCAATCGTCCGCTGGAGCCCCCGATCGAGGGAAATCCGGGCTTTCCAGCCCAGGATCTTCTCCGCTTTGCTCTGGTCGCCGACCAGATGGAAGATCTCGTTCTTCCGGAAGGGAAGCTTTCCCCGTTCCAGAGCCGGAGCGCCGCCCAGAAGACGACGGACCGACCGCGCCAGCTCCCGGAGAGAGACCTCCGCGCCGCTCCCCAGGTTGATCACCTCTCCGCGGGCGGGCCGGCAGCGGGCCGCCCGCAGGAACCCCTCGACGACGTCGTCGACATAGGTGTATTCCCGCGTCTGCCTCCCCCCGGTCATCCGGAAGGGCCGGCCCTCGATCCCGGATCGGATCAGCTGGGGAAGAAAACGCTCCTCCCCCTGGCCGGGGCCGTACACCAGAAAAAGGCGGAGCACCGAGACGGGCAGACCGAAGGATCGGTGAGCCAGGCGGCAGGCGAGCGTTGCCGCCGCCTTCGACAACGAATAGGGAGAGACGGGGTCGAGGGGCATCTCCTCGCGGAAAGGGGGAGGGTTACGGCCATAGACCTCGGCGGTGCAAGCGCAGACAACCCCTGCGCATCCCTCCTTGCCCGCCGCCCGGAGAACGTTCACCGTCCCCCCCAGGTTGACGGAGAGAGCCTGTTCCAACGTTTCCCAGGAGCGGGAAGGGTCGGTGAAAGCGGCCAGGTGAAAGAGATAGCGGGGGGAGGCTTTCTGCACCGCCCTTCCCACCGCTCGGACGTCGCGGATGTCGACGGGGAGTATGCGCAGGGCGCTCTCGATATCCGCGAGCCGGTGGAGCGGGGCGCCGGGGGCCGTCAGGGCGAAAACGCGCGCTCCCTCTCCGACCAGCCGCCGGGCGAGATGGGAGCCGAGAAAGCCTTCGGCGCCGGTGACGAGGACGGGTGTGTCGCGGTAGCCGGTCACTTTTTATAAGTCCTATAGGTCGTATAGGACCTATTTTTGCTTCCTTTTCTTCTCTTCGTCCGCAAAAAACTTCCGATACCAGTCGATCGTGCCCCGGAGTCCCTCTTCCCGCGTATAGAGCGGCTTCCATCCCAGAAGCCGGCGCGCCCGGGCGGCGGAGAGGTACTGGTGGCGGATCTCGCCCTTGGCCTCGTTCCGGACATCCGGCTGGAGCTTCGATTGGCCCATCAGCTTGAGGATCAGGGTGACCAGCTCCAGCACCGTGGTCTGGCGCTCGTCGCTGAAGTTGAAGCCCTGCCCCGCGATCCCCTTCTCGGCCGCCTTCTCGGCGAGCAGAAGGTAGCCCTCCACGGCGTCGAGGATATAGAAGTAGTCCCGAATCAAGGTCCCGTCGGAGCGGATGATCGGACGCTCGCCCTGCTCAACGGAGCGGATGGTGCCGGGGACGATCCGGTTCCAGTTCAGGTCCCCTCCCCCGTAGAGGTTACCGCAGCGGGCCACCGCCACCGGGAGGGCGTAGGTGGCGAAGTAGGCCTGGGCGATCAGGTCGGCGCAGGACTTGGAGACGTCATAGGGGTGCCGCCCCTGGAGGGGGCTCTCCTCGTCGTAGGGAAGCTTTTCCTGGTCGCCGTAGGCCTTGTCCGAGGAGGCGACCACCACCCTTTTCACCGTGGGAACACGGCGGCAGGCCTCGAGGATGTTCCAAGTCCCCTTGATGTTCGACTCGAAGGTGGAGAGGGGGCAGCGGTTGGCGATGGTGACGATGGTCTGGGCGGCCAGGTGGAAGACGGTGTCCGCTTCGTATTCGTTGAGGGCGCGCTCCAGGAGGGCGTAGTCGGCCACGTCGCCCCGGACCACGTTGATCCTCTCCCAGCAGGCGAGCTGGTTGAGGCGGGAGCGGGGGACGAGGTCGCGGATCAGGCCGACCACGTTGGCCCCCCGCCGGTAGAGGGCCTCGGTCAGCCAGGAGCCGAGGAGGCCGGTGCAGCCGGTGACAAAGACGTTTCTATCCTTCCAAAAATCATCCTTCATGGAATCTCCATTGGGATTAGAGGTTCTCACTATTGGCAGATAGGTTAGGGAGAGGAAGTGGGTCTGGTAAATGGGTTAGGGTTAGGTCGGCCCGTCTTAAAAGCGCTCCAGCTCTCCCCCAGACGAAAAAGTTGTTTGCCGGCGATATCATACGTTTTAATCAAATCCTCGCAGAGGCGGGCCTCAACATACCTCGAGTAGAGATCTTTGCAGTGACTCAGGCAGACAATCATCTCGTTGCATTCACCCATGGCGTCTTCGATATACTTTTGAAACCCTCGGGCCTGTTGCCTCTTGGCAAAGCCTTCTCCGATCAGGCGCGGGATCGCCTTGCAGGCTCTGCTCATCTGGTCCTTGAGATCGAACTTCTCACAGTCCGGCAGTCTGGGCAGTACCTCCTTCATGACGACAAGAGACGCCTGATAGGTTCTCTGGTAAACATCCAAATCCGTGAAACTGACTATCCTCCGTTTGTCCATGCCGACCACCAATCTCAGCGAAAAATCTTCCTCTCCGTTGAGACGCTACGCCCGGAGAAGGCTTCCCCATCTACCTGACCCACATCCTTACCCTAACCCATCGACCAGGAGCGTCCAGGGGTCAGGGTTAGGTGGCGTCTCGGCCGGCCAGGCCACACCATTAACCTTACCCATCTACCAGACCCACTTCCTCTCCCTAACCCATCGACCAGGAGCGTCCAGGGGTCAGGGTTAGGAAGTGGGACTGGTACATGGGAGAGGGTTAGGTGGCGGCTGGCCGGCCAAGCCACACCATTAACCTTACCCATCGACCAAACCCACATCCTTACCCTAACCCATCAACTTTTTTTCCAGGGCGCTTTTCCGCTCGCCCACAGCTGGTTCAAGGACTCCATGTCCCGCACCGTGTCCATGCAGTGCCAGAAGCCCTCGTGCTCGAAGACCGCGAGCTCCTTGTCCCGGGCCAGGTTCTCCAGCGGCGCCCGCTCCAGGGCGACGCCGTCCTGCAGATAACGGAAAACCTCCTTCTGGAAAACGAAGAAGCCCCCGTTGATCAGTCCGCTCCGGACCTGCGGCTTCTCCCGGAACTCCTCCACCAGCCCATTTTTCACCTGGAGCTCCCCGAATCGGGTCATCGGCCGGACGCCGGTGACGGTGGCGATCTTCCCCTTTTTGCGGTGGTAGCGGAGGAGGGCGGCGAGGTCCACGTCCGAGACGCCGTCTCCATAGGTGGCCATAAAAGTGGAGGATTCGATATACGGCTCGATCATCTTGATCCGCTCCGAAGTCAAGGTGCCGAGCCCGGTGTTGGCGAGCGTGATCCGCCAATCCGGGTGAAGATGGGTGTGCGGAGTGATGATCTTATCGGCGCCGAGATCGATGGTTATGTCATTGGTGTAGTATTCAAAATTCAGGAAGTAGTCCTTGATCATCTCCCCCTTGTAGCCCAGGGTGAGAATAAAGTCCTTGAAGCCGAAATCGGAATAGATCCCCATGATGTGGGTGAGGAGCGGCTGGTCCCCGATCCGGACCATGGGCTTGGGGCGATACTCCGTTTCCTCGACCAGCCGGGTGCCCCGCCCCCCGCAGAGGATCACGACCTTGATCAGATTTTTCTCTTCCATTGGCTGAGCTCCCTTCCCAGGCGGTATTTAAGAATATTAAAAACGAATTCGAAGACGGTCGCGAGGCGGACGTTGGATTTCCCCCCCTTCCGCTTCCGGAAGACGCTGGTGATCTCCCGGATCGAAAGATGGAGAATTCTCGCCTTGACCATAATCTCGGCGTTGAGAAACCAGTCGCGCGATTGCAGATCGAGCTTCTTCAGCCATTCCCGGGGGAAGACCAGCGGCGTGGCGTTGATGTCGTAGAAAGGAAGATCGAAAAGGAGACAGAGGGTCATCACATAGACGTCGGAGATGACGCCCCGGACGAAGCCGTCCTGGCGGTAGGCGCGGCGGGCCTTGACCAGATCGTAGCCGGGGCGCGTCTCCCGGTAGAGGCGGACCACGTCCGCCGGGTCGACCTGGCCATCCCCGGCCATAAAGCCGACCCACTCCCCCTCCGCCGCCTGCATCCCCTGAATCGCCCCCCAGCCGTAGCCGAGGTTCTTCTCCACCGTCACCGCCTGGAGACGCGGATCGTGGGCGGTCAGCTCCCGGATCAGCAACGGTGTGCGGTCGGTCGATCCGTTGTTGACCAGAAGCAGCTGGTAATCGGCCCGGGCGCCGTCGAGGGCTTCCTGGAGCCCGGAGATGACGCCCAGGATGGCCTCCTCCTCGTTGTAAAAGAGAAGAGCGAGGGAGAAGCGCGCGGGATGTCTGTCCGGGATCTTCATCTGCCTGCGACTGCCGTGAATCTCTCGCTCGCCATCCGTGAAATTTTCACCGCGTCATCCCCGATTGCTGGATGCTCCCGGCGCTTGCCCAAGCCCCGGCGGGAAGCTTGACTGTCGAGTAAAGCTTGCGTTTCACGCTCTCCGAACAACTAAGTTTATTATATACGGGACCGGCAGAAAAGTCATTCCCCGCGCAACGGGAAGGAGAGGGAAATTCGCCTGGACTCTCGGGCGGCGCAATGCCATGATCCCGAAGGCGATCCGGGCGGGCGGCCCGGGCTGCCCCGGAGGACAGCCGCGGCCGATCATCAGGATATTGTCCCCGCCCGGCGCACAGGCGCGATGACACCGTACCCCCCGAACGATCGGGAATGGCGCATTTTCGTATCGGTGTTCGGCGCTCTGACGGTTTTACTGGCCCTGCTAATCTGGGCGATCCCCTTTTTCCCCACGCAGGATGGGCCTTCCCATCTGTATAACGCCTGGCTGCTGCACGCCGTGGGCGATCCCCGGTTTCCCCTGATCAGCCGCCATTATGCAATCCAGTCTTCGCCTTTTCCCAACTGGGCGACCCACGCTTTTCTTTCCGTCTGCCTGTATGCGTTCCCCCCGAGAATCTGCGAGAAAATTTGGCTGACCGTGCTGGTCCTCGGCCTTCCGATCGGCGCGCTGATGCTCGCGGACGCCGGCGCGCGCGCTTCCGGCTCCACCGGCCGGTGTCGCTCCGTCCCCTGGTGGACGCTGTTCTCCTTCCCCCTCGCCCTCAATCACCTGATGTTGAAAGGCTTTGAAAACCATGAGTTCGGCCTGATCCTGTTCCTGATCGCCGTCGCGCTGGCCTTTCGATTATCCGAGCGCTGGTCCGGATCCCGATTGACCGGCCTGATCATCGTCGTTCTCCTGAGCTATTTTTCACACCTCTTGTCTTTTTACCTCATCCTCCTGGCCCTGGCTATCGTGCTCGTTCTCTGCCGGGACATGAGGCATCGGATCTGGAGCGGCCTTATCTTCGCCGGCATCGGCGGCCTCGCCTACTGCTTCACGAGGGAGATGGGGGGACACTATCAATACCGCCTGCCCCGCTTCAAGGAGCTCGCGGCCCGCCTGGGCGAGCTGATTTCATTCAACTCCCTCTGGGGATTCGACCCTGATCCGGCCTGGGCGTGGGTCTTCCCCGCCTGCGTCGGCATCGGGATTGCCATCGGCATCAGCCACTGGCGCCGAACGAGGTCTCCCGCCGGGACAACCAATTCCGACCAGACGCGCCACCGGTTATGCCTGGCCGTGATACTGGGGGCGATGGCGATTCTCTATTTTCTCAGCCCGGCAAAAATATCCCATTTATCGTACATCTTAACCCGGATACAACTCTATCTCATCGCCCTCGTGTTGTGTCTGCTTCCCCTGCCCCGCGCGCGGATAGGCAAACAGGCGCTGGTCGTTGCCCTGGTCGCCGCCAGTCTCTATCGGTTCGGGACGGCAGTCCGAAGCCATCAGGAGATCAGCGGCCACTATCGGCGGCTCCTGGCCGCGGCCGCGGCGATACCCGAACATTCCATCGTTCACGTCGACGCCGCCAGCCTGCCCAGATGGAATATGGGGATATCTCCCCTCTTGCATGCGATCTGCTATGGCTTGCTCGGAAAAGATTGCCTCTACATGAACAATTACGAGGCCACGCTTGCCTATTTCCCGATCAAGCGCACTCTGGCGGATGAGCCCGAGATACGATCCATTCGCGAGATTAGATACACGGATGACGACTATCGCCTCAGCATCGCCGAACGCCCGGCGCCGCCCGGGAGCGGCGGCGGAGAGCGGGTCAGGCCATGACCGTGTCCTGGTCGGAGTAGGCCGGGACGCAGCAGCAGAGGAAAACCAAGTCCTCGGCCCCCGTGTTCCGGATCCGATGGCGGGATCCGGGAAGGATGGCGATGCCGTCCCCCGGCGCCACGTCCCTCTCTTCGCCCGCGATCCTCATCCTTCCCCGCCCCTTGAGGACATAGTAGATCTCCTCGGTTCCGGGGTGGCTGTGTTCTTCGGTCGCTTGCCCCGCCCGAACCGTCGCCTCGGCCAGCGACTGCCGCCGGATCGCGGAGTGGCGCGGGGCGAGGATCTCCCGGATGATCGAGGAGTCCTTGGTGACGAAGGCCGGCGCCCGGTCGCGGTTGCTGATCTCCATGGTCATTCCTCCTCTTCGTGGTCGAACACCTTGCCGCTTATTCATGATTCCGACGGATCACGCCCCTCCTCCAGCGGCCGAGGCCGGGACCTGGCCAGCCGTCGTTTCAGCGCGGCGCCAGGTCGGTAAAACACCACCGCGATGAAGACCCAGGTTATATTCTCTACCAGGAATCTGTAGCGCTCGTTTTCACCGTGCTCGCACAGGCAGGATACGGCCGTCGTATAGACAATGAGCGCGCCGCACCAGAGCATGACCGGATCCCCGCGAATGATCTCCGCCCAGGATAGATGACGCCGATCGCAACGGGCCAGGCATAACTGAAACGCATACATCAGCAGGGAGGCGGGGATCAGGAAGAAGAGGATGGAACCGTAGCCGGCCACCGGGCCCGACCCCCCTCCGCCGGCCGCCAATGCATTCGCATAGAGCCTCTCGGCCCCCCGGATTTTCGCGGCGTTGCGCGTGACATGACGGAAATGCGAAGACGGCCGGCAGTAATATATATACGCTTTCAGGAGCGTCCGAGCGTATCGGGCCGGGTCGTGGGCGATCAGGCGGGGGGCGTTGGCCGCGTAGGCCCGGGATATCTCGGGGATATTGATATTGTGGTAGTCATTCCTGGCTAGAACCGGCACATCCGAGCGCCGGTCGAATCCATACTCACGGTAGGATGCCGGGCGGCTGTAGGCCTTGACCTGGGCGGCGACGGGGTCGAGGATTCCGACGGCCTGAAGGCCGCGCAGTTCTTCCCGGCTATAATCCGTGGTCACGACCTTCCACTGGCTGATCCCGAACCAGCTGCTGGTGCCCCAGAAATCAAATAAGCTGTAATTTTTGAGATACCACACGAACGTGGGGATGCTGATCGCCGCGCTGATCAAGAGAGCGCGCTTCCTTCTGCTGCGGTCAATAAGCGTGAGCGCGATAATACCCGCCGGCACCAGAAGAACCGCCTGGTAAATGCTGCGCATGAGTATCAGAAGATTACAGCTACCGATAAAAGAACACAGGGCGGCGGATGATCGCGCCCTCCAGAACCAGGATAGGCAATAGACGCTCAGAACCGCCAAAAAGGCTGACGGCACATCGTAAAGGATATAGGCCTCGTATAGGAACAAGGGCGGGCTCAACGACAGGATTGCCGCCACGCCGAAAGCCGGCCACCGCGGGAGAAAGCCCCGGACCAGAATAAGATAGAGCATCCCCGAGAGAAGCGCGCCCAGGCCAATATTCGCATAATGAAGAGCGTAGAGCTGACGGGAGGGGAAAAGCTTCGCCAACACTCCCCCCCAGATGTTGAAAAGGGGGGGTTGCGAATGCAAATACCAGATGCTGCGCGGGAAATCCGTCCGCACGAGCTCCAGCGGAATGGTCTGCCAGAACCGATCCCATGATCTCCATCGGGGATTCGCCCGGATCGAGACGCCCCGGCCAAGCAGGCAATAGAGAGCCACCGACAGGTGGAGCAGTCCGATCAGAAAGGCGCCGTACCGGTCTCGCTTGAACATGGCTAATCGATCTTCGTCCTGAACCAGGTTTTGATGTCGGGGCAGACCTGGATCCTATCGCAGGCCAGGGGAGCGTTCCCGACGGCGGCGATCCTGAACTCCAGGCGGTTGGCCGGGCGGTCGTTGACAAACGGGAGCGCGATGTCGCTGTACTCTTCGCTGGCCGAGACATCGGAGCGGGTGACCACGCGCTGGGCCAGTATGGTTTTCCCGCCATCGCAGCTGACATCCAGGACCACGATCGGCCCGGGGCCGGCCGCGCGACCCGGAACTTTCAGGCGGAAAGTCGCCACCCAGGGCTGGGCGGGGAGGAAAGCGTAGGGGCCGAAAACGAGGCAACCGGGACGGTCCCGGAGAGGATCATACCGCCGGACGGCCCGGCCGGAGGCGGAGGGGTCGCTCTCCTCCCGCCCGGTCCGACGGCAGAGAGCCTCGCATTCGAAAAGCCGGCTGTACTTCTCCAGCCACCAGGACGGATCATCCCGGAAATAGGAGCGGAACCATCCGGCGAAAGCCTCGTCGTTCTCCAGCGCTTCCCTCACTCCGGGCGCGGGAAGGCGCAGAGGGAAAGGCCGGCTCCCGGAGATCCTGCGCTCGATCTGATCCTCCGTCACATACATCCTGATAAAAAATTTTCTCCCCTCCCCCGATGACGCCCGCAGGCCGTACAGGTAATACTCCTCGCCGCAGATTCTTCTCAGGAATTCGGGGAGAGCGGCGGGCGCGAACGTCCAACGCTGAGGGGACAGATCCGCGAAAGCGAAGGTCCTCTCCTCCCCGCCACAGCTCACCGTGATCTCCGAGGGAAACTCCGTGGGCACGATCTCGATCCCCAAACGGTCCAGTCTTTCGCGGGAGGCGATCAGCCGTTCCACGATTCCCGGGGGCTGGAGCCAGCAGCCGGGAGGGTTGCGGAGCACGCGCCGATCGTCCGGATACCAGACCAGGGCCGGGAAAAATGATTCCGCGTAGTCCAGATCATATTCCTCCAGAATCCGGGCTTGTTCTTCGCTCGCCGGTCCGGTCCCGGGAGGCCGCGCTAGGACCGACATGATCGCCGAGTTTCCCTCCTGCCAGACGGTTTGGAAGTACGGGCTGGCGGTGTACTCCCGGAAAAGCGCGGATTGCTTTCGGATATCTGAAAACAGGAGGTAGCGGACATGGCGGTCGGCCAAGAGCTCGTATCTCCCGCGGTCGGAGACAATCGAGGCGTAATCCGGTGCCTGCCCGGGCGGGGCCGCAAAGATCTGGGCTTCTACCGCTCCCCGCTCGCGCGCAAACCGCTCCAGCGAGGGAGAAGCGCTTATCCAGCCTTGGAGCAGAAATATGTCGGCATACGTCGGGAGCATGTTCGTGGACGGAGGATTATCCGCCAGGAATACCGGCCGCCCCGGGCAATGCTGGTTCAGATAGCCAATCGTCGGACTGTCGCGAAGGAGGGAGACGCTCGGCCGGAAGAATGAGAACTCCCCCCGCACAGTGTTCCGGATGACATAGAGCAGGTGGGGGGCCAGCAGAGCCAGAATGAAAACCAGGTGGGCCGGGCGAAAAATCCGGCCGGGGCACGGTTGCTCGCCGGTCTCGAAAGGAGGGAAGGTGTGGCGCAGCAGCCGGACGATGAATACGGCGATCATCCCGAAGGCCACCGCCGGCATGACCCACAACTGGATTGGGGGGAAATAACGCTGAAACGCCGGCACGATCAGCTTCGGATAGAGAAATGCCACCGCGGCGGAGGCAGCCAGCAAAGCCGGCGGGAATTTTCCGGGGAGATAACCTCCGCTCCCTCTTCTCCGGAAGAGGCCTTCATACAAGGAGACGCCGAGTCGCGCGACAACGATGGGCACGGGCATCAGGATGAACATCCGGTACACACCGGGGAAACTGAGCGCCGGGGCGAGAATATATATGGCCAACGGATTGAATTGAACCAAGAGCAGGCACAACGCGATGGCCAGACAATAAACGTCCACGGGCGGGATCCTCTTCCGGAATAAGAGAAAAAAGGCATAGAGCCATCCCAGCCAGGCGAACTGGTTAAATACAATCGAGGGTTTCACGATGACGTGATCCGTGCGCCCCAATCGCTCGATAGAATTCCCGTTGATGCGCGCCCGGCGATTCAGAAAATATGCCTTGTCGATTTCATACATCTCGCGGGCGGAACTCGTCTTGACCAATTCCGACATGCCCAGCGCCAGGGGGGCGGCCAGGACCAGCAGCAGGGCGATGGCGCAAAGCACGGGCTGGAGAGCGATCCGCTGCTTCAACATGATGCGGGAAAGAACGGCATAGAAAACTGCGATCAGCATAAAATAAATCAAATGGCTGCCATGGATGGCCAGTTGAGCAGCCGCCAGAATGCTGAAAACGACGACGGGAAAAAATGCTCTCCGGGCCTTCTGCCGCAGGAGCAGCAGATACAGAGACAGCAGCAGCGGCAGCAGGATGGCGTCGCTGAAATTTCGGGGCAGCAGAATCTCGGCCCAAAGCCGGCAGCGGTAGATAAAACAGAAGATCAGGCAAAAACAAGCGGCGGTGCCGAGGGCGAACCTTTTGCTCGAACTCAACAGGAGGGCCAGCGTATACGACACTCCCGTGCTGATCAAAAAGAAGCCAGCAGGCACCGCGCCGGAGACAACGATCGGATCGAGACGGCTGAGGCGACAGACGGCCGCGACTGAGAAATGCAGCAGGGGATAACGGTAGGGCAGGATGGGGGGAAATTGATAGCGCGCCCAGGTTTGGAACGGCCAATAGTATGACGACGCGGCGATTTTTCTGATCCCGGCGATATGGAAAATGTGGTCCAGATATATGTATTCTCGCTTGGCCATGACGAGAATGAGAGACAGAGCAAAAATAGCCGCGCCGATCGCCACCAGGGGGTCTCGGAACACCGCAACCGCGCGTTTCCACCGTCTCCGGCTCTCGAACCCCCTCCCGACAACCGCGACGGCGCCGGCCAGAGCCCAGGCGCCGATGATTCCGACGGCGCTGGGGAAGGCGCAGAGCCGGATGAAATAACCGTACCCGACGACGGCGGTCACGCACAACGAGAGGGCGAAGGCGGCGATCAAGCCGGGGATCGGATGCAAAGCGCGGGCCGGACGCCGGAGGAGGGTGAGCACGGCGCAGCCGGGCAGAAGAAACACGGCGGCGAAAGCCGCGGACGAGAGACACGCCTCACGAAAGTACTGCATGGGAACCATCCTCGGCGATATCACCGGCCGCGGCGCGGCATTCCTCTTCCCCAACCGGCGCGACGGAAGGGGAATCGGGATGAGCCCGCGACCGTCATCCGCGCGGCGCCGGCGGAGGCATAGGCCAGGGTTCCCTTTCTACAGCTCCCGGGGCGAGGGATGGTATCCCCGCACCCACCACCAAGCCCCCTGCACGACGCCCAGGGCCCACGCCAGTTTAGTCAGGAACTCGAACGGCAGCATCAGGATATACTTGGCGCCCTTTTTCATCGACCAGATCGTCATCGGGAGGTGGCTGGCCAGCGCCAGGCCGGTCAAGACGAGGAAGGGCGCGGGATGCCAGGGGAGCAGGGAGAGGGAGAGCAAAGCGAGAAAATGCAGAATCAGCTTGAGATACTCGGCCGCGTTTTCCCGGTTATTGGTGAGCTTGCGCGCCCGCGGGCGGTTGTCGGCGGACCTCCGCGAGCGGCAGAGATAGAGAAACTTGGCCCGGGCGGTTTGGAAGTGCCGCCGGAGATGACCCCCGAGGCTGTCGCGGAAGTAATGCCCGACCCGGACGTCCCGGAGCAATTTGATCGTGTAGCCGGCGTCCGCCACCCGGTAGGCAAAATCCGTGTCCTCGACCAGGGGGACCATCTCATCGAAATAGCCGCTCTGATCGAAAATCTTCCTCTTGATCGCGAAGCAATACCCCCAGAAGAAGTCGGGCTCGTCCAGCTTACGGACGAAATATTCATAACCACGGAAGATCAGGGCGGCCACCAGGTTGTCCGGGTTGCTGATATCCCACCAGGACATGACCGCCCCCAGCTTCTCGTCGGCCAGCAGGGGCATGACCAGCCGGCGGATCAGATCCTTGGGAACCTTGAGATCGGAGTCCATGGTGATGATGATCTCGCCCCGGGCGGCCTTGACCGCGCGGTTCCGGGCGGCGGAGATGCCGTGGTGGGGGCCGGTCAGCAAGGTGACCGGATAGCGCCGGATGACTTCGGGCGTGTTGTCGGTGGACCCGTCGTCGACCACGATCACCTCGTAATCGGGATAATCCTGGGGGAGGAGGCTTTCCAGGCATTCCCCGATCATCCGAGCGTTGTTGTAGATCGGGGTGATCACCGTAACCTTGGGCAGGCCGGCCCGAGCTGGCTCCGCCGATCCGACGATCGGCCTGCTGCTGTCGTTGCGGTTCATCGCTGTGCCAATCCTTTCACCGTGACTCGATGAGTATCGATGCGGGGATTCTAACCACCCTGCTTTCCCGACGCCAGCAGAAAACTGCAGGCCGAAAACTGCAGGCCGAAAATCCCGCCGGGCACGAGGTGACGATTGGGGCAAGCTTTTTCTGGCGGCCTCCCGGCCGTTGTGGTTGAATGTTGCCGATGAGGCGCCACCCCAGAGCCCTTCTTTTGGTTGGCCTTGTCCTGGCCGCTCTCCTCTCCTCCTGCCGGCCGCCGCCGGAACAGGAGCGCGCGCCGGGGATCCGGGTCGGCCTGGTCTTCGACGTGGGCGGTCTCGGCGACAAGTCCTTCAACGACGCGGCCTACCTGGGGTTGCTCGAGGCGCAGCAGAAGCTCCAGGCGGAGATCGTCTATCTCGAGCCGGCCGAGGTGGCCGACCGCGAGGCGGGGCTGCGGCGCCTGGCCCAGTCCGGCTTCGACCTGATGTTCGGGATCGGCTTCATCTTCACCGACGACCTGGCCGTTCTCGCCCGCGAGTACCCCGCCCAGAAGTTCGCCGGCGTCGACTACACGATTTCCTACGACGAGCAGGGCCGCCCCATCCCCCCGCCCGAGAACCTCTCCGCGCTCAAGTTCAAGGAGGAGGAGGGCTCCTGCCTGATCGGCGCGATCTGCGCGCTCACCAGCAAGACGGGGAAGATCGGCTTCCTCGGGGGGATGGACATCCCCCTGATCCACAAGTTCGAGACCGGCTTCAAGTTCGGCGCGAAGCTGGTGAAGCCCGGGATCGAGATCCTCACCGCCTACGCCGGCGTCACGCCGGAGGCCTTCAAGGACCCGGCCAAGGGGAAGGAGCTTTCCCTGGGGATGTACGACAGCGGGGCGGACATCATCTACCACGCCTCGGGCTCCACGGGGCTGGGTCTCTTCGAGGCCGCCGAGATCAAGGACCGGCTCGCGGTAGGCGTGGACGCCGACCAATGGGACGAGATGCCGGGGCACATTCTGACCAGCATGATCAAGCGGGTGGACGTGGCGGTCTTCAGCACCGTCCGCGACTGCCAGCAGGGCGTCTTTAAGGGAGGCATCCGGGACCTGGGGCTCAAGGAGGACAGCGTCGGCTACGTCTACAACGACCAGAACCGCGGTCTCATCCCGGCCGGCGTGATCGAGCGCGTGGAGGAGATCAAGCGGCGGATCGTCGGCGGCGAACTCGCCGTCCCGGACACCGAGGATGAGCTGGAGAAGCTTCTCCAGGTTGCCCGACCGCTGAACCGTTGAACCTTAGTTGAACCAGGATAGATCCGAAAAATGATCGATCCCTCTCCGACACTCAAAGCGTCGCCGGATTTGGCCGTGGAGATGCGGGGGATCACCAAGCGCTTCCCCCGGGTGCTCGCCAACGACGCCGTCGACTTCAGCGTTCTCGCCGGCGAGGCCCATGCCCTGGTCGGCGAAAACGGGGCGGGCAAATCCACGCTGATGCGGATCCTCTACGGCCTCTGCCCGCCCGACCAGGGGGAGATCCGGATCGGCGGGAAGCGGATGGAGCGGCTCACCCCCCACCGGGCGATCGAGCGCGGTGTGGGCATGGTCCATCAGCACTTCATGCTGGTTCCGCCGCTCACGGTGGCCGAGAACATCGTGCTCGGGCGGGAGTTCGTCCGCGGAGGCGTCTTCCTGGACGCCGCCCGGGCGGTCGAAGAGGTCGCGAAACTGGCCGACCGTTTCAACCTCAAGGTCGATCCCTCTGCCCGCGTCTGGTCGCTCTCCGTGGGGCAGCAGCAGCGCGTGGAGATCCTCAAGGTGCTCTTCCGGGGCGCCGGGATCCTGATCCTGGACGAGCCCACCGCCGTCCTCACACCCGCCGAAACCGACGAGCTTTTCTCCACCCTCAACGCGCTGAAAAAGGAGGGGAAGACCGTCATCTTCATCACCCATAAGCTGAGAGAGGTGATCGACTTCTCCGACCGGGTCAGCGTCATGCGCAAGGGCAGAATGGTGGGGACCTGCCGGACCGCCGCGACCAACCCCCGGGAGATCGCGCGCCGGATGGTCGGGCGGGAGGTGATCCTGGAGGTCAGCAAGCCCCCCGCGCGCCCCGGGAAGAAGATCCTTTCCGTGGAGAACCTTTCGGCCCGTGACCGCCGGGGATTGCCCGCGGTGAAAAACCTCTCCTTCTCCGTCCACGCCGGCGAAATCGTGGGTATCGCCGGCGTGGAAGGAAACGGCCAGACCGAGCTCCTGGAGGCGATCGCCGGCCTGCGCCCGGCCGCCTCGGGGAAAATCCTCATCTCCGGCCGCGAGGTCTCCGCCCTTTCTCCCGGCGAACGCTTCCAAGCCGGCCTGGCCCATATCCCCGAGGATCGCCTGGCCCGGGGGCTGATACTCGATTACTCCATCGCCGACAACCTGGTCCTCGGGAAACACGCCCGTCCTCCTTTCGCCCGTTTCCTGAGAAGGGACTATCGCCGGATCGAGAAGAACGCGCTCGCACAGATCCGGGATTTCGACATCCGCCCCCCCGCCCCCGCTCTCCCCGTCCGCAACCTCTCGGGGGGGAACCAGCAGAAGATCATCCTGGCCCGGGAGATCTCCCGCCCGGCCGCTCTCCTGATCGCCGCCCAGCCCACCCGCGGCGTGGACATCGGAGCGATCGAGTTCATCCACTCCCGGATCGTCGCCGCCCGCGAACGGGGGCTCGCGGTCCTGCTGGTCTCCGCGGAGCTCAGCGAGGTAATGTCGCTCTCCGACCGGATACTCGTTCTCTACGAAGGAGAAATCGCCGGGGAGGCGCGGGCGGGCGAAATGACGGAGGCGGAGATCGGGGCGATGATGACCGGAGCGGGGGGGAAACAGTGATCAGTAATCAGTGATCTGCAATCGGTGATCGGGTTTCCGCGATCGGCAAACAGACGTGAAAAGCGCAAAAAACATTCTGTCCGCGGCTCTCCTGGCGGCGGGACCGCCCGTAGTGGCGCTGGCCGCATCGCTCGCCGTGGGAGGCCTCTTCATCCTCCTCATCGGCGAGAACCCCCTGCGCGTCTACTCCCTTCTCTTCCGGGAGACCTTCGGCTGGTTCGACGGGTTGCGTTTCCACCCCAACTGGTACGGCCTGGGCCAGGTCGTCTTCAAGGCCACCACGCTGATCTTCACCGGCCTCTCCGTGGCCTTCGCCTTCCGGGCGGGCCTCTTCAACATCGGAGGCGAAGGGCAGATCTACGTCGGCGCCTTCGCCATGGCCTGGGTCGGCTTCACCTTCACCTCGCTCCCGTCCTGGATTCTCGTGCCCTTGAGCCTCCTGGCCGGGATGCTGGGGGGCGCCCTCTGGGGGGCGATACCGGGCCTCCTCAAGGCCCGCCGCGGCGTCCACGAGGTGATCAACACCATCATGCTCAACTTCATCGCCTACGCCCTGATCGGCTACCTGGTGACCGGCGTCTTCGCCGTCCCCGCCACCGTCCACACGCCGGAGATCGCCGCCGCCGCCCGCCTCTCCCGCCTGAGCGCTTTCCACGACGCCTTCGCCGGCTCGCTCGCCAACTCCTCCTTCTTCCTCGCCCTTCTCGCCTGCGCCGCCGTCTGGTATCTCCTCTGGCGCACGGCGAGCGGCTACGGCCTGAGGGCTGTCGGATTGAGCCCCGGCGCGGCGGAGTACGGCGGGATCAGCGTGGCCAGGAACACGGTCCTGGCCATGGCCCTGAGCGGAGCGCTCGCCGGCCTGGGGGGGAGCAACTTCGTCCTGGGCTACAAGCACTATTTCGAGGAGGGATTCTCCTTCGGCCAGGGCTTCATGGGGATCGCGGTGGCGCTCCTGGGGAGAAACCACCCCCTGGGCGTGGTCTTCGCTTCCATCCTCTTCGCCGCCCTGAGCGAGGGCGGCTTCGCCATCAACATCCTCGTCCCCAAGGAGCTGGTCAACGTCCTGCAGGCGATCATCATCATCCTGGTGGTGGTGACCGCCTCGGTCTTTGGGAACTGGGCCCGGAAAAGACAAAAACCGTGATCGGTAATCGATAATCGGGAACCGCGGGCGGCGGGAGTTCGCCCTTGGATACGCCATGATGCTCGAAATCTTCTCCCTGGTGATGCTCGCCCAGACCATCCGGATCTCCATCCCCTATATCCTGGCGGCGGTGGGTGGGACCTTCTCCGAACGCTCCGGCGTGATCAACATCGCGCTGGAGGGGCTGATGCTGAACGGCGCTTTCGCGGCCGTGGTCGCCGTCTACTTCACCGGGGACCCCTGGCTGGGCGTGATCGCCGCGGTCCTGGGCGGGATCCTCACCGCGGCCGTCCACGCGCTGGTCACCATCCGCTACCGGGCGAACCAGATCATCAGCGGCGTGGCGATCAACCTTCTCGCCTTCGGCCTGACCAAGTTCTTCCTGAAAATGATCTTCGGTTCCTCCAGCAACTCGGCGCGGATCGCGGGGATCGGGAACTGGACGCTGCTCGCTGTCCGCCCAGCGACGGCGGACGCGGGATGGCTCCAGTCCCAGGCCGCCCAGTTTCCGGTCCTGGTCAACGACCTCCTGGGTAACCCGCTGGTCCTCCTGACCATCGCCCTGGTCGCTTTCTCCCACATCCTGGCCTTCAAAACCCGCTTCGGCCTGCGCCTGAAGGCGGTGGGCGAGCATCCGGAAGCGGCCGACACGCTCGGGATCAACGTCAACCGGCTGCGCTACGCCGGGGTTCTCTTGAGCGGGGCCTGCGCCGGGCTGGGGGGCGCCTGGCTCGCCCTCGACGCCCATTCCTTCACCGCCGGGATGACGGGGGGGCGCGGCTACATCGCCCTGGCCGCCATGATCTTCGGGAAGTGGACACCGGGGGGAGCTACCGCCGCCTGCCTTCTCTTCGGCTTCGCCGAAGCCCTTCAGTACGCCCTTCAGCGCTCGGGGCTCGACCTCCCCTCCCAGTTCATCGCCATGATCCCCTACCTGGTGACGATGATCGCGCTCGCCGGTTTCGTGGGGAAGGCCTACCCCCCGGCGGCACTCGGGAAACCCTACGAAAAATAGCGACCTCTTCCTTAAGAACTGCGAAGAGCATAGGGCATAGAGCAAAGAGCGGATCGGCCAAGCCGGCCGGGCTCTCTGCGCTATGCCCTATGCTCTATGCGCAAAGTTGAAGGTTTAGTCAATGGGCAAGGGTTAGGTGTGGCATGGCCGTGCCGGCGGGCCGCACCATTGACCTCACCCATTTAAGAGACCACTATCCTTGCCCTTACCCATTTCCTGGCTCTCGGGCGCGCCCAAGGCGCGGCGGGCGTGTCCGCAGATCCCCCGCTGGGAGTCCTTGATGAAGGCGATCATGGAGGCGACTTCCGGCCCCAGATCCTCCTTCTCCATGGCGGCCAGCGCCTGGGTGACGTTCAGTCCGGAATAGTAGAGGAGCTTGTAGGCGCGCTTGATCTGTTCCCTCTGCGGGGAGGAGAAACCGGCCCGGCGGAGGCCGACCACGTTGATGGCGCGGATGGTGGAGTTGCCTTCCAGGAGCAGGTAGGGCGGCACGTCCTTGGTCACCCGGGCCAGGCCTCCGATCATGGCCAGCATCCCCACCCGGACGAACTGGTGGATGGTGGCGTTGCCCGAGATGAAGGCCTTGTCCCCGACGTGGACGTGGCCGGCCAAAAGCGCCCCGTTGGCCAGAATCACCTCGTTCCCCACCACGCAGTCGTGGGCGATATGGGAGTGCCCCATCAAGAAGTTCTTGTCCCCGACCACCGTGGCTAGCCCCGGCTTGGAGCCGCGGTGGATCGAACAGCCTTCCCTGATGATGTTCCCCTTCCCGATCCTCAGGAACGATTCGCCGCCGGGCCAGGAGAGGTCTTGCGGCTCATGGCCGATGACGGCGTGGGGATGGATGACGCATTCCGGCCCGATCTCGGTCGTCCCGGCGAGGAAGGCGCCCGCCATCACTTTCGTCTTCGGGCCGATCGTGACTTTGCCTTCGATGACCACGAAAGGGCCGATCTCGGCCGAAGCGTCGATCTCGGCTTTCCGATCGATGATCGCTGTCTGGTGGATAGTCATGGCGAAGCTTCCTCCGTCCGATATTTGCCGGATTGTAAGCTATTTTCCCTCTCGACCAAACATTATTTCAGGCGGACGAGGTTGCGGGATTCTCGTTCTCGGCTCGTTCGTTGACGCGTACGTGAACGAGAACGCGCAGGCCACGCACCGCGGATGCACGTTCGCCGTTGCCGATTGAATCCATCACCGGAATGGATATAATGGATGAGGATCGCTTCGCCTCCGACCATGACCTCGCCATCCATTCTCTCTCTCTTCCGCCGCCGGGCCCTGATCGCCGCTCTGGTCCGGCGGGACCTGGCCGGCCGCTACCGGGGGGCGGCCTTCGGCGCTCTCTGGGCGGTCGCCGAGCCGCTCGTCCTGCTCGCGGTCTACACGCTGGTCTTCGGCGTCCTCTTCCGCCTCCGCTCCGAGGGAGATTCCTCCCTCCTCTCCTACTCGCTCGAGATCTTCTGCGGCATCGTCCCCTGGCTGATGCTCTCCGAAACGCTCAACCGCTCGGTCACGGTCATGCTGGAGAACGTCTCCCTGGTGAAAAAGGTCATCTTCCCCGGGGAGGTTCTCCCCCTGAAGGTCGTCCTGGCCGCGGCGGTCCAGCAGGTCATCGGAACCGGCGTCCTCTTCTTCGCCCTGATCGTCCTCGGCCGTCCCGTCCATCTCACCTGGCTCTATCTCCCCGTCCTCCTCGTCCCCCAGCTGCTGATCGCCGCGGGCGGCGCCTGGCTGGCGGCCAGTGTCGGCGTCTTCCTGCGCGACCTCCGCCAGATCGTCTCCCTCCTCACCCTCTGCTGGCTCTTTCTCACGCCCGTCTTTTATACCGAGGAGACGGTGGCGAGGTTCTGCCCCTTCTGGCTCACCGCGAACCCCGCCGCCGCCCTGATCCACAACTACCGCAACGCTCTCCTCCGGGGACTGCCTCCGGACGCGGGCACCTACCTCTACACGCTGGCCCTGGGCATAGCGCTCAGCGGCTTCGGATACTGGTGGTTCCAAAAGACCCAGCGGGCGTTTGTCGACGTGCTGTAAACGAAAAAACGGATTAGTGGAGTACTGGAGTGATGGAGTATTGGAGTAATGACAATAAGCCGGCTAGCCGGGTTTCTTCCCCATTACTCCACTACTCCTGTACTCCATTACTCCGATATTATTTCTTCCCGATAGCGCCATGACCGCCGACCGTCCCATCGCCATCCGCCTGACCGGCGTCTCGAAAAAATACCCGATCTACGAGACCCCCTTCCACCGCCTGCGGGAGTCCTTCGGCCGGGGCAAGACCAGGCTTCACCGGGAGTTCTGGGCTCTCCAAGGCATCGACCTCGCCGTCCCGGCCGGGACAACGCTGGGCATACTCGGCCAGAACGGGTCGGGCAAAACCACTCTCCTCCAGATCATCGCCGGAATCATGGAGCCGACCACGGGGACGGCCTCGGTCACCGGCCGGGTCTCGACCATCCTGGAGCTGGGCGCCGGATTCAACCCCGACTTCACCGGGAGGGAAAACGTCCTCCTGGGCGGCCTCATCCTGGGACTCACCCCGGCCGAGATGCGGGAGCGGATGGAGGCGATCGTCGACTTCGCCGAGATCGGCGAGTTCCTCGATCGCCCGGTGAAGACCTACTCGGCCGGGATGTATGTCCGCCTCGCCTTCGCGCTGGCCGTCAACCTCGACCCCGAGGTCCTGGTGGTGGACGAGGTGCTCGCCGTGGGCGACGCCTACTTCCAGCACAAGTGCTCCCGACGGATCCGGGATTTCCAGGAGGCGGGCAAGACCATCGTCTACGTCACCCACGACGTGGAATCGGTCCGGAACCTCTGCCACCGGGCGGTGATCCTGGATTATTCGCGGCTGGCCGCGGAGGGCGAGCCGGGCGAGATCGCCAACCGCTACATGGCCCTGATCCAGCAGCGGGAGAAGGTCCGCGCCGAAGCGCCCGCGGGGACAGCGGTCCGGATCCTGGACGGGACGCGCTACCGGACCGACTTCGATTTCTACGCCGAGTTCGACGCCGCGGAAAAGCGGGCCGGCTATTTCGGTGAACACCCGGAACTCCTCGCCCAAAGCCAGTTCCCCGGGGGAGCTTCTCCCCTCCCCGCCCTCCTCGCCCATCCCGACTCGGAGATCATCTATCGGGGGCTTTCGATCAAGCCGCGGACGGTGCTCGCTTTCGGCATCGGCCTGCTCCCGGAGTCCTGGGACAAGTCCGGGAGAGGCGTTTCCTTCCGCGTGCGGGCGCGGATCGGCGATGCCAGCCGCGAGCTGGCGGCCGACAGCCTTGATCCTTCCCATAACCCCGATCACCGGACGATCCGGACCCACCTGATCAACCTGGACGAGTTCGCCGGGCAAAAGATCTCGCTCGTTTTCTCCACCGCGGGACGGACGGGGGAGACCGCCTCCGCCTGGTCCTGCTGGATCGAGCCCCGACTGGCGGTCCCCCGGGAGAAAGCGGAGGCGGCGGAACCGGAGATCCCCGGCTGCAGCCGCCATGGTCGGCGCGAGGCCGAGATCGCCAGGATCGAGATCCTCGACAAGAACGGCGCCCCCGCCTCCCGTTTCCGCGCCGGGGAGGAGTTCCTCCTCCGCTTCCATGTCGTCTTCCACGACGACGTGGAGGAGTTCATCATCGGCAACATCTTCCGCAACAAGTGGGGCTTCCACGTCTACGGGATGAACACGGAGTGGCTCGGCCTCCCCGTCTCCGACCACCGCGCCGGGGAGAAGCTCGTCGTCACCTTCCGCCAGAAGGCCGACTTCGCCTCCGGGACCTACTCGCTCAACCCGGCCACCTCCTCGCGGATCGGCCCCAACCAGTACCGCACGCTCGACTGGATCAACAACGCCGCCATCATCGAGGTGGAGAACCCGCGGCGGATGGAGGGGTATGTCTCTTTGCCCACAGAAATTACTATCGAACGCGCGCCTTAGACTTCCTTATGAAACAGCTGTTCGGGCGATAAGGTTCAGAGGTTCACGGTTCAGCGGTTCACGGTTAATGACGGGCTTCGCCAACCTTTGAACCGTTGAACCTTGAACCGTTGAACCACAATCCAGTCCTTATGGATGCGATAGCGATAATCCCCCGCGGTCCCCTCGACGCCGCCCTCTCCCTCCCCGGTTCGAAGTCCATCACCAACCGGGCGCTCGTGATCGCCGCCCTCGCCGAAGGGAAGACCACGCTCCGGAACCAGCTCGAGAGCGAGGACACCACGGTGATGATCCGGTGCCTTCGTGCCTTAGGTTTCTCCGTCTCCCGCGGAGATGACTTGGCCGTCTCAGGAACCGGCGGACGCATCCCCTCATCCGGCGCCACGCTCAACGCACTCAATTCCGGCACGACCATCCGCTTCCTCGCCGGTCTGGTCTCTCTCGGGAAAGGCCTCTTCATCCTCGACGGGAACGAGCGGATGCGGGCCCGTCCGATCGGGCCTCTCCTCCACGCCCTCCGTTCGCTCGGCGTGGCCGCCCGGTCGATCAAAAACAACGACTGTCCCCCCATCGAGATCGAGTCCCGCGGTCTGGCCGGTGGTGAGTGCGAACTCGCGGGCGACGTAAGCTCCCAGTTCCTCTCCTCACTCCTCCTGAGCGGTCCCTCTGCCCAAAAGGATCTCGTCATCCGCGTCATCGGAGAGCTCGTCTCCCGCCCCTACGTGGAGATGACCATCCGCATGATGGCCGACTTCGGCGTCAGCGTGGAGAGGGAGGGAGGGAAAACTTTCCGCGTCCGGGCCGGTCAAAAATACCGGGGACGCGACTACCTGGTGGAGGGCGACGCCTCCTCCGCCTCCTATTTCTGGGCGGCGGCGGCGATCGCGGGGGGAAGGGTGCGGATATCCAACATCGGCGAAGATTCGATCCAGGGCGACGCGCGTTTCGTCGACGTCCTGGAGAAGATGGGGGCAAAGGTCCGGCGGGGGACAGACGGGACGGAAGTGGAGGGTCCGATCGTCCGCGGGATCGAGGTCGACCTGAACGACATGCCCGACCTGGTCCCCACGCTGGCGGCGGCCGCCCTCTTCGTCCCCGGCCCGACCCGGATCGTGAACGTCGCCAA
>CAZKCI010000107.1:0-4564 GCA_964551475.1 uncultured bacterium
CCAGAAATACCTTGTCCGGATTTGTCATTGCGAGCGAGAGCGAAGCAATCTCAATTGCTTGCGCCCCAAGAGATTGCTTCGTCGCTTCGCTCCTCGCAATGACAGTATTATTGTAAAGCAGTGTTAGTGACACCACACTAGAATGAGATGCGCGATTCTAGATTATAGACTGTAGACAAGGGATCCGCAAGGCGCTCCCGACCGTTACCTGTCTTTCCCCCCCTCCCCCAGGCAGTAGAGATAGCGGTCGGTGGTGGCGGCGAGAATCCTTCCCGGCGCCAGCGACAGGCGCGCGGTGGCGTCCCGGATCAGGGGATATTGCCAGATCTCCTCCCCCGTGGCAGCATTCAGGCAGAGCAGGCTCCCGGTCCGGGAGCTGGCGGCCAGTCGATCGCCGGAGACCGCCGGGGAGAAGAAGAAGTTCCGGGTCGAGCGGACGGACCAGATCTCCTCTCCGTCCCCGCCGGAAAGACAATGGAGAACGGGACCGGAGGCGACGTAGACCCGTCGATCGGAGACCACGGGGGCGGAGACCACCCCTTCTGTCGCCTGGAAATGCCAGATCGGCGCGCCGTCGTCAAGACTTACGCAGAAGACATTTCCGTCGGCCGCGGCGGCGAAGATGCGGCCTCCCAGATAGGCGCCAGGCGCAACAAATTCGGCGGAGCCCTTGAAAGCCCACAGCTCCTTCCCGGTCATGAGGTCGAGGCAGTACAGGCGCCGGTCGCGGGAGGGCGCCAGCACCCGATCTTCAACGATGGCCGGGGAAGCGACCGTCGCGCCCGAGGTCTTATACGTCCAGAGCAGCGCGCCGTCGCGGGCGGAAAGGCAGTGGATCTTGTAGTCGTCCACGCCCAAGACCAGGCGATCTCCCCGCACGGCGGGACCGCCCTGGATCGGGCGGCTGAAGTGCCGGCGCCAGAGAGTCTGGCCCCGCTCCAGATCCAGACAGAGCGCCTCGCCTTGCTCATCGGTGACCGCGGTGACGCCGCCGGACGAGAAAAGCCCTCCCCGGGTCGCCTCATAGCGGGTCTCCCGCCGGGAAACCGCCGCGAAGATACGGCCTCCGGAGACGACCGGAGCGGCCAGGAAGACGCCGGTGAAGCGTCGGTCCCAGAGCACCTTCCCGTCCTTGAGGGAAAGACAGGTCGCCTTGCCGTCCGCGTCGGCGGCGATCACCCGTCCGGAGGCCACCGCCGGAGGAACGAGAAAGTTGCCGTCGGCCTTGAACTTCCAGACCAGTGTCGGGCGGTCGGGGATCGGCCCTTCACCTCCCCGCCGGGCGGCGTCGAACTGCTGGTGGGTCCAGTCGGAGGGCGCCTCCGAAAGAACAACCAGCGAGGCCAGAAGTATCCATCCGGGCAAGGTCATGGTCGGAAGCGGGTGAAGATCCGTGACAGCTCGGCCCCGAGGCCGCGGGCCCGGAAAACCTTAGAGAAGCTGGGAAAAGAGATCAACCGATCGGTTCAGGCGGGGGTTATCAGATCGGATTCCCGAGGACGGAGGTAGAGCCGCTTCAGAAGAAGCCGGACGACTATCTGTTCTCGCTTGAAAAGGCGCGGGTTCTTCTGGCTTTTGGCCGCCTGGGCCATCACCAGGTGAGCCCGGATGATCTCGCGGATGAATACGGGATGAATCCTCTTCAGGACGTCCTGGCAGATGAGGATCGCCTCCGGCAGGCGGCCTTCCTTCAGGAAAACCTCTCCGAGGCCGATTTGGGCGCGGGTGTTATGGGGGAAAAGCTCCAGCGTGCGGGAAAGAACCCTCTGCGCGGTCTTGCCTTCGCCCTTCCTGATCAGTTTCTCGGCCAGGTGAATCAACGAATCGTAGGTGTCTTTCCCGGCGATGGCCTCGGCCATCCGGGAGTGATAATCGCTCTCTTCGGCCTTCCCCGCCTCCTTCATCAGTCGGGAGAGGATCCGATGGGCGAGAACCTGCTCCCAGCTGAAGTGGGGGCTGGCGGCCTTGAGCCCCCGCTCGCAGAGGGCGATCGCCGCGGAAACTTCTCCTTTCTCCAGAGCGATCCAGCCGCGGCAGACGTCGACCCGGGCGTTCCCCGGCGCGACCTTCTCCAAACGGTCCAGGATGGCCAAGGCCTCGTCGAACTTTTTGGCCTTGATCTTCAGCTCCGCCGTGTGCACCAGTCCCCGGAAGGAATTCGGATTGATCCGGAGGACTTCGTTGAATTCGTATTCGGCCAGCCGCCAGTTGCCGATCTCCTTGAGAGCGATCCCCAGCCAGATCCGGGTCGGGGCGTGCTGGGGACGGAAGGCGACCGCGCTCTCGAAATACTGGACCGCCGACAGATAATCCCCCTGGCGGAAATGCAGCTTCCCAATCTCCAGGCAGCGCGAATAGGACTCGCCGTAGTGCTTCAGCGCCTCCTGGAGAACCGCGATCGCCGTGTCCAGATCGCCGAGACGGGCGTGGATCTGGAAAAGACGAAGGTAGCTGGGTTCCTTGAGCGGGTTGGCGGACGGGATATCCCGGTAGAGACGGATCGCGTCGGAGACCGACCCGCCGCGCCGATAGAGCTTCTCCAGGCGAAAATAGGCCCGGAAGCGATCGGGGAATGATTTGACCGCCTGCCGATAGACCCGGACCGCGGCTTCCTCCTGTCCGGCGTGTTCGTAGGCGGCGCCCAGGCAGAGGCGGAGCGGATAGAGATGGGGATGGCAGCGGACGCCGAACTCGTAGACTTCCACCGCCTCCTGATACTGGCCGTCGCGCATCAGCGCCCCGCCCAGGCGCAGGATGTTGGTGGCGAAGATCGGTTGGGCCAGGATCTCCTTCCAGAGATGCCTTTTCTTGGCGTCCGCCAGGCGGGCGGCGAGTCGTCCCGGGCCGGGCTGCAGCTTGAAGCTTTTCATGGCGTTCAGTGTGAACCGGGGAGACGCGGATGTCAATCCTTTAAGGCGGGCTACGCCCGCAACCCAATTATGCCACAAAGGCACCAAGGCACGAAGAAAACTGGAAATATATTATTGTGGGAGGGGCATTCCTGCCTGCCCCGATTACGATTAGATGCATATCAAGATCGGGGCCCCGATCCTGTTGGCTCGGATCGCGACAAGAATGTCGCTCCCACAATAGGATCTTACACGCGCATAAAAGTTGTCAATGTGGGAGGGCCGTCCCCGGCCCGATCCTGTTGGCTCGGATCGCGGCGAGACGCCGCTCCCACAATAGGACAAAACCACATACACGCAAAAGCGTGTATGTGGTCGGGAAAGTGACTAAAACGTGCCCGCCGGCGAAGCCATTCCCGGGCGAAAACGATTCAAGCATCGTGCGCGATGAGAAACGAAGAGTACTCCCCGGTCGGCCTCGCCCAGGCCGCGGTCGCATCCTCGACCCGGGCTCCCGGCGGGCCCCGGCGGGCCCACCGGGAGAGGGCGTCAAGCTTATCTTTCGGCCCTTCGGCGATGATCTCCACTCTCCCGTCGGAAAGATTGCGGACGACGCCGGTCAGGCCGAGCGCGCGGGCGCGCTCCCGGGCGGAGGCGCGGAAGCAGACGCCCTGGACCATGCCGGAGACCAGGATATGCACCCTCTCAACCGATCGGTTCATGGGTTAGGGTCAGGAAGTGGGTCTGGTCAAGGGGTCAGGGTTAGGTGCGGCCCGTCAGACGAGCCGTCACCATTAACCTTACCCATCTCCCAGACCATTAACCTTGCCTTTACCCATCGACTAGATTTAGGCGGTATGTTTCCCCCGATACTTGTCCACCGGATACTTCTTCCGGTTGAGCTTGAGCTTGCGGATGATCGCGTCGCTCAGGTCCAGCTGGAGGGAGTTGCAGAGGCTCAGGACATACATCGCGACGTCGGCGACCTCCTGGCCGATGGCGTCGAAAGCGACCGGATCGGCTGGCAGCCGGCGCGATTCCTCGACCGTCAGCCACTGGAAATGCTCCATCAGCTCCGCCGCCTCGATGGTGATGGACATGGAGAGGTTCTTGGGCGAGTGGAACTCCGCCCAGTCGCGCTCGGCGACAAATCGCGCGACCTCCCCCTTGAGTTCGGAGACGCTGGTGCCGGCGTCGGACCGTTCGCCTCCGGACGGGGCGGAGGGCCGGTTCCCCCGGATCGCCTCGATCACCGGGAGGTCGGCCGCCGCGAAATCGTAGGCGCCCAGATCTTCGGCCTGGATCCAGCGGAAGTCGTGGACGTCCCGGGGAGCGGGCGTCCCGGAGGCGTAGACGCATTCGTAGGCGAGCATGAGGAGATGGCGGGGAGGGGAGGAACTCGGACAGGTGTGGGAGGAGACGCAGAGGATCTTCCCCACCGCGATGTCGAAATCGAGCTCTTCCCGGATCTCCCGGCGCAGGGTGTCCGGGGGGTTCTCGCCGAACTCGATCTTTCCCCCGGGGAACTCCCATTTCAGGGGTTCCAGGCGGGAGGTGGGCTTGCGCTGGGCGATAAGAATCTTTCCCTCTCTGCGGATAACTCCGCAGGCGACGAGCATGATGCGGGGAACGGAATCCGCGGGTTGGAGTGGGTTCATGGCGGACAATGCTATAGCACCGGAACTGGCGGCGGTAAACAGTAAACAGTGCAATCC
>CAZKCI010000108.1:0-4943 GCA_964551475.1 uncultured bacterium
GATCGGGACGTCGCCCGCGATGCCGTAGGCCACGTCGCTGATGTTGTAGACCCGGAAGTGCCGATCCGACGGCCGCCACAGTCCCAGGTCGTCCGCCCCGTCGCCGTTGAAGTCGGCGGCGTCAAAGACATGGCGCACCGGCGTGGGGGCGGTGACCGGCGTCGGCGTATTCGGGGCGTCGGTCGGCGTCGGGATGACCGGCGTCGGTGTGGCCGGGACCGGTGTCGGGCTGGCCGGGACCGGTGTCGGCGTCTTCACGGCCGGCGTCGGAGTGTTCGGGACCTCCGTCGGTGTCGCGATGATTGGCGTCGCGGTCTTGGCCGGAACCGGCGTCGGCGTCGCCGCAACTACCGGCGTCGGCGTCGCGGTCTTGGCCGGGACCGGCGTCGGCGTATTCGGGGCGTCGGTCGGCGTCGGCTGGGCGGCGGTCGGCGTCGGGTCGGTCTCGTCTACCCGGATGTCGTCGAGAGCGAGATATCCCTCGCCAACATACCGCGTGTAGGTGAAACGATACTGGGTCGTGAATGTGCTGGACGCGAACGGCCCTTCGGTGGTCGGGGTGATGGGAAGCGGTTGGATGGTGAGGAGCTCGTGCCAGGAACCGGTGTAATACTCTTCCACCAGAAGCGAGCTGGTGTTTTGGGTGTCCGTGCCCCGGATCCAGAACTGGATGAGGTTGGGATTGAGAACCTCTTCGGTGACGACAAAGTCGGTGCTGTCCAGGTGCAGCGACGGGGAAGCGGCGCCGTAATAGCCCGCCGCGGTGTAGGTGTCGGTGTCCTGGTCGCAGCCGTCGAACGTCCAGCCCGCCGGACGGGTCCCGGTGTCATAGCCGTCGAATCCCTCGTTGAATATGATGGCGCCGTAGCCCGCGCCCGCCCACATGGTGAGCGCCGCGATCGCCGTCAAAACCAGCATCCACTTCATGATACTCCTCCCTTTTTGGGGGTCCCGATTGTTGTTTCGCCAAGACCCGACCACTCTGCTTGTATAGGATATTGATAAAGCCAAAATAGTCAATCTTTTTCTTCCCGCGCCACCAGCGCGTCTCCCGTCCCCCGAAGGAAAAGGGCGGTCTCTCCCGAGACCGCCCTTTCCCTGGCCTGATAGTCCTTAGCCGTCTTCGTTACTCACATTCGAAACTCCCACCGACACCGAAAATAGTGGCGTCTCTTACGATATTATCGGAGCTAAGGTCCGGGCAGATGTCCGCGAGGTTGAACTCCTCATAGAACCCGGAGGGATGAACACCGCCGGAATTGCTCATCGTTTGGTAGGGATCTTTGACGGTTCCGGCCGCGATGGCCACGTCCGTCGAACCGCCGAAATAAGTCCGGGTGATGTTCCGAACGGACCACATCCCGTTCGATGGCCGGAAGATGGCAATGTCAGTGGTCCGGTCCGCGTTGTAGTCCCCCGGCAGGATTTGATCGCTGCTGCTGCCGAAATAGACACGGGTGATATCCCGGACGGACCACATCCCGTTCGCGGGCCGGAAGATCGCCGCCGAGTCCGTCCCGTTTCCGGCATAATCCCCGGGAACGGGAAGGTCGTCCGTGCCTCCCCAATACATCCGGGTGATTCCCTGCACCGACCAAAGCCCGGTGCTCCCCCGGAAAGTAGCCATATCCCCGGTGCCGTCGCCGTTGAAGTCAGCAGCCGCGCAAACCAGGCCAAGACCCATGCCCGACAACATCAGCAAGCCCATCGCCCATCTTTTCATCAGGACCTCCTTTTTTCTGATAATACCATATTTACTATGTTAAACGCACACGCCGCCGATAGGTTTATTGGTCCCTATTCACATTTGACACATCGCGGATGGCGTGGGATACTAAAAAGTAATAATCTTCGTCCACAACCCAAACGGCTTTGCCGGGAGACTTGGTATGAAGCGGATGATGGTTCTCGCCCTCTGTCGGTGCGTTTCCCTGTCGACCGCGGCGGTGCTGCTTTCCTGGTCGCCCTCCGTCGCCTCGGCGGCAATTGAACTGCGCCGCAGTCCGGTCGGCGCCTTCGAACGCGCCGCTCCGGTCCCCGCCACACTCCGGAGCCCGGGGAAGGGCGAGCGCCTGATGCTCATCGAGCTCTCCCAGGCGCCCACCGACGCCATCCTGGAAGGCTTGGCCGGTCGGGGCGCCCGGGTGGTGCAGTATATCCCCCTCAACTCCTACATGATCTGGGCCGATGACGCCGCCGCGGCCGCGATCTCCTCCTGGAAGAACGGCGGCGGGCCGATCGCTTATCGGGGCGATTTCCACCCTTACTACGCGGTCTCTCCCCGTCTGGACTCCGCCCTTTCCGACTCCTCCCCGCGCGATGTCACCGTGCAGATCTTCAACTCCGGGCCGGAGACGAAGGCTGTGGCGGATAAGATTGTCGCCTTGGCGAGTCGCGTGATCTCCCCGGCGCAGGAAGCCGTGCGCGGGACGTACCTGCACCTGCGGGTGACCGTGCCGGGAGGCTCCATTTCCACGATCGCCAACCTTCCCGGCGTGGTCAACGTCGAGCCGTATGTCGCCCCCCATCTCTGCTGCGAACGGCAGGACCAGATCGTCGCCGGGAACCTCAACGGGGCCAAGACCCAGCCCACCGCGGCCGCCTATCTCTCCTGGCTCAACGCCATCTCCTTCCCCACCCGTCCCGCCGAATACACCATCGTCGACATCGTGGACGACGGCTTCGACACCGGCAACGCCTCTACTCCCGGCAACACCGAGTTCCGGGAGCTGAACAGCGCCCTCCTCCCCTCGCGCGTCGCCTACGCCGTCATCTCCGTCGGCTCCTCCGGGATCAGCTCGGCCAACGCCGTGGCCGGCCACGGGAACATCAACTGCTCCATCGTCGGGGGCTTCAACAACGGCACCGGGACGCCCGACAACGTCGACTCCGACGGCTACCACTCCGGCCTCGGCGTGAGCCCCTACGGGCGGATCGCATCCAACAAGGTTTTCACCGATGGAGGTTCCTGGGGATCTCCCAACGAGACGTCGATGATCTCCACCCAGTACGCCAACGGCGTCCGGATCAGCAGCAACTCCTGGGGCGGAGAGACCGACGTCTACAACAGCGATTGCGTGAACTACGACACCTGGGCGCGGGACGCCCAGTCCGGCACGGGCGGCAACCAGGAGATGCTCTTCGTCTTCGCCGCCTCCAACGACGGGCCGGATAGCCATTCCATCGGGACGCCCGGCACGGCCAAGAACGTCCTCACCGTGGGGGCGAGCGAGAATTACAACCAGAACGGGACGGACGGCTGCGGGGTGGACAACACCGGCGCCTCCAGCGCCCAGGACATCATCGACTTCTCGAGCCGCGGCCCCACCGAGGATCTCCGGGTCAAGCCGGACATCGTCGCCCCGGGAACCCATATCATGGGCGCGGCCTCCTATGACGGCGCTTACGACGGGACCGGCGTCTGCGACCAGTACAGCCCCGTCGGCCAGACCAAATACGCGTTGTCGTCCGGCACCTCCCACTCCACGCCGGCGCTCGCCGGCGTCGCTTCCTTGGTCCGCAACTTCTTCAAGCGGAACTATTTCACGAGCAATCCCAGCCCGGCCCTGATGAAGGCCTACATCATCTCCATGGGCCGCCGCCTGAACGGGGTCTACGCCAATGACGACCTGCCGAGCCCCGACCAGGGCTACGGGATCGCGGACATGAGCCAGGGCTTCAACCGGACCGCCGGACGGGTCTTCGTCGACCAGACGCACCTCTTCGGCAACTCCGGCGAGTCCTACACCAACTCCTGGACGATCAACACCACGGGACAGCCGGTGCGGGTGGTCCTGGCCTGGACCGACGCCCCGGGATCCACCGTCGGCAATGCCTATGTCAACAACCTCGACCTGGAAGTGACGGCGGGCGGGAACACCTACAAGGGCAACAACATGAGCGGGGATGTCTCCTCCACCGGCGGCACCGCCGACCCCCGCAACAACACGGAGGCGGTTTTCCTCCCGTCCGGATATTCCGGAACGATTTCCGTCACCGTGAAGGCCACGACCATCGGCGGCGACGGCGTCCCCGGCAACGGCGACTCCACCGACCAGGACTTCGCCCTGGTGGTCTTGAACGGCCGGGCGGACGGCCCGGATGAGCTGATCAACGAAGGGTTCAACAGCTTCCAGTCCGGGACGCGCCCCGCCGGTTGGACGTTCACCAACTGCAACGCCGACACCGACTCCTACACCACGGAAGGGAACTACGGCGCGGCTCTCCCCTCGGTCAAGCTCGACGCCTCCAGCGACGCGGTCACTACGACCACCTTTGCCAACCCGCGGGCGCTCACCTTCTGGCTTCGGGGGATCGACACCAACCTCACCAGCTCGCTTCTGATCGAGGAGTTCTACAGCGCGAGCTGGAACGCGTTGACCACTCTCGCCTCGCTCCCCACCGGCGGGACCAACATGGGATCGTTCACGCTGAGCAGCCCCACCACACAGCTCCGCTTCACCTTCACGAAGAGCGCCGGCGACCTGGCCCTCGACGATGTTATTGTGACCGAGGGGACCACGCCGACGCCGGTAGCCAAGACTCCGACCCCGGCTCCCGCGACACCGACCGCGGTCCCGGCCAGCCCGACGCCGGTAGCTAAGACGCCGACACCGGCTCCCGCGCCGCCGACTCCGGTTCCGGCCAAGACCGCGACGCCAATCATCGCGACACCGACGGAGGTCCCGAACACTCCGACGCCGGCCGTGAAGACGCCGACACCGGTCCCGGCCACGCCGACGCCGGTCATCCCGACGCCGACCGCCGCCCCGAACTCGCCGACGCCCTTTGTCGGGCCGACACCGGTGCGCCATGTCTTTGACGCCGCCGACTTCAACGGCGACGGGGCGGACGACCTGGGACTGTGGCGGCCGTCGGATCGGCACTTCCGGGTCTACAACATCAGCGACGTGGCCTACGGCATCGCGGGCGACGTCCCGATC
>CAZKCI010000109.1:0-6995 GCA_964551475.1 uncultured bacterium
TGGGGGCAGGTCACGATTCGGAGGGTGGACTGATGCGACTGTTCGAGAGTTTGTTCGTGATCGGGTGCGGAGCGTTTGCGATCTGGTGCCTGACGGTGGACACGGGGAAGTTCAACAGGTCCGTGGATGTGAACCGTCCGAATTGTTCTGAATCGCAGGGGTTCGTGCGGTGGGTAGGGGGGTTCGCGGCGGCGATTACGGCGGGCTGTTTCGTGGGTCTTTTATGCCGAAGAGACTGAATATACCGGCTTTCCGTCCCACCTGACCCAAATTGGTTACACCTGGGTTAGGGTGAGATTTTTGCTGATCAGGAGAAACGATCCTCGATCCGTCCTCGGTTTCGGGCTCACAGCTTGGCCCCCCTTTTCAGGCCCGGCCGCCCGGAAACCCCGATGTCCGCGTCCTCTTTCCGGTAGACCTCTCTTCCCCCCACCACGGTCAGGTCCACCAGGTCATCGAGCTGTCCCAACTCGAGGTCGCGGGTGAGGAGGAACCACCAGGAGGTTATCTCCCGCAAGTCGGTGTTAAAGATCACGAAGTCGGCGTACTTGCCCGGCTCGAGCGATCCGATCTCTTTTTCCAGGAACATCGCCCGGGCCGAGCCGAGCGTCCAATGGCGGATCGTGTCCTCGACCGGGATCGCCTCCTCCGGCCCCCAGTCGGTCTCCTCCTTGTAGTTCATGCGGGTGGCGGCGAGCAGAATCCCGTAGGCAGGGTTGAAGGGGCTATTGCACCAGTCGCTCCCGAAGGCGAGCCCGACCCCCGCCTGCTCCAGCGACCGCCAGGGTGTGAAGCGCCTCATCCGCTCCGTCCCCAATCCCTTTTCCACCATTTCGTCCCCGAAAAAGTGGGCGGGCTGCATCGACGCCATCATTCCCAGCTGCCCCATTCGCTCCCGGTCCTCCGGGGTGGGGAACTCGCAGTGCTCGACACGGTGGCGGGAGTCCCGTTCGCCGTTCACGGCGCGTGCCGCTGCGCAGGCGTCGACAACCCGCCGGATTCCGGCGTCGCCGCAGGCATGAGTGCAGGCCTGGAGGCGCATCCGGTCAACGAGCTCGATCACGGAGTTGAAACCCTCCTGGGACCAGTCCGGCCTTCCGAAATTGCCGGCGTCGTCGGCATACGGCTCGAGGAGAAAGGCGGTGCGGTTGTCAACGGTCCCATCGATATAGAACTTGATGGCGCGGCCGAGCGCGAGATGGGGGCCGGATTCCTCCTCCCCGATTTTCTTCCACCAGCGCAGGTCTTCTTCCAGTTTTTTCCGGTCTTCCCGGCGCTCGGGGCCGACGTAATAGGCGAGAGCGACACGTACCTTGTCCAGTCCTCCCCGGTCGCGGAACTTCAGGATCAGCGGGACGAACTGGGGGTAGATCTGGACGTCGTGCAGGGAGGTGACCCCGACGGCGACCGCCGAGTCGAGCGTCCGAGTCATGGAGCGCATGATCCCTTCCTCGACCTCGCTTCCGAGCTCTTCCCAGGAATAGTAGTCGAGGAAGTTGATGGAGTGAAAGTGGCGCAGTTCCCCGGTGAACTCGCCGGTCTTTCCGTCGCGCACGGGCAGGAGATGCTCAAAGGCGGCGGGGTTTCGCCCGGAAAAATACTTCACCGCCGCCGTGTTCATCCACCCCGCCTGACCGCTGTAGGCCATCAGGACGACCGGGCGCTCGGCGATCACCCCATCGAGAATCTCCCGGTGGGGAACCCCTCCTGGGACCTGGTCCATTCGCCAGCCGATCCCCCCGACAAAGGGAAGGCCGGGTTGGGCCGCTGCCTGGGCCTTCATCGCAGCGGCGATTTCCGAGAAGTCAGAGCAGGCGAAAAGGTTGTCGGGCATGAGGTATCCGATCCCGCCGATCCAGAGCGGGTGGCAATGGCTGTCCACAAAGCCGGGGGTGACGAGCTTCCCTCCGGCGTCGACAACCTCGGTTTCCGGTCCCACGAAGTCGGCCACCCCTGCATGATCGCCGACGTAGCTGATCCGCTCTCCCTTTACCGCCAGGGCCTGGGCGGAAGGCTGGGACGGGTTGGAGGTAAAGATGTCGGCGTTGACGATCACTAGGTCCGCCGGCCGCGCCCCCGTCCGGTCGAAGGCGGAGACGGCGGAGCAGCCGGCCGCGAGGAGGAACGCGGCCGTGAGAATCCTCCGGTGCGCGGCGAAGACTATCTTTCTCATACCGTTCATGCCTCCATTGATTTTGCCTCAAGTTTAACCGCTCGCCTAGTAAAAAGCCAACCCCGACCTGCCCAACCGGATTTCAAATTCCGTGGCTTCAACAGCGAGAATATGCCGTGGATGCTGCGAAAGCTGATGGATGTACATACTTGGATGAGAAATGCTGAAATCGGGTGAAATATATACGAAGAGAAAACGATACGGCATGAAAGCGGTACGAGTTTATCAGAAAAATGCCTTTAGAATCTTCTGGGAGCGTTTAGTCAGATTATTGATATTTGTGTTCATGGGAAGGTGATGGAGTCTTCTGATCAGAGGAGAGATCGAGGGCGGGTCAGTAAGCAGGAGAGTTGGGCGGGTAGGAAAGAAATCGCCAGAACAGCACTCCATCGCTCTTTTCCTCCTGCCCGTTGTTTTTAGACTCGCCCCCTGCTTCCCCGCTTGATCGAATAACTTGGGCGGCTGGTGATCAAATGGGGACTCGGGATTCATGGTCCGACCCAACAACCCGGACCTTCTTATTCTGCTTCCTGCCCCACATCAACCTGCCTGCCGCCCACACTCAGCTCAACAACTTTGCTTCTCATCCCCTTCACATCCGCCCCCGCACCCTTTCCTCTTCTCATGGCCCGCTCGATCAATATGGGCCGAGCTGGACACGAAAAACGGGCAGCATCACAAACAAGCTTCTCCCTCAGCTCTTCCCTCTCCAGTCACCAGATACAATTGCTTGACAACAAATCTCCTGAGACGGCTTGACTTCGAAAACCAAGAGGGAGATGATTGTCCACAGTAGTTCACACTAACCCCGTCGAAAGGCATTGTGAGCACAGACTGGGGACATGAGGTTCGGTAAGACTGACCCGGCTCGGATAGCGATATCTGGCCGGGTATTCTATTCGCATGGGTTACAAGAAATAACCATAGAAGGAGCAGAATATGAGATACCGTGAGCATGGTGTTAGATCTCTACTGGTTCTGATCATCCTGCCGTTGTTTCTCTTCAGTTGGAATGTCCGGTGCGAAACGGCACCGCCAGAGGCGATCTGGGCGGCCCGGGAGGGTCTCCCACCATTCATGAATGCCCTCCCCGAGAGACAGCGTGAGGGGTGCGGCGGCGCGGAACTGGGCGATCCCTTCCGGGTCTACACCATCACCCCCGCCGCGCTCGACGCTTACCTCGTGGGCGACTCGGTGGCCTCCCTTATCTCCCCCACCGGGATGTGGCTCTTCCCGGTCGTCGCCGAAGGCCGGTCGCGCTTTCTCCTGACCGTGGACACGGTCGATGGCTCCTGGCGGGCGGTTTCACTCGGCCAGGCGGGTCTAGCCGCCGAACTCGACCGCCTCCTACTCCGGTGGCCGCGGGAGAAGGGCTACGACCCGCTCCTGGTCAGCGTTTTTGCGGCGTCGACCCATTTCTTTACCATTCCTCAGAAAGACGGTCGGAACCTCACCCCCTTCGTCTTCGGTCGGGAGGGAAAGGAGCGGTCGGGGCCGAACCCCTATGCCGAAACCGCCGATCTCGCGAGGGCGGTCCCGGGGCTGCAGGCCGCTGTCGAGGCCAACCGATCTCAGCCTTAGTTTCATGCTTTGTCATGTTACCTGGAATCCCGCAATTCGTTCACAAGGAGGCCGAGCCATTATGAGACATGCCTGGCGAACCATCGCGGCTTCATCCCTTTTGCTGTTCCTGCCGTTGCCCCGTCTCGAGGCCGTCATCCTGAACTTTCCCGAAAAGTTCCAGGAATACGACCAGTGGTGCTGGGACGGGACCTCGCAGGCGGTCCTCGAGTATTACGGAACCGCTTTCACCCAATCCGTGATCGCCGCCTATGGGACCCACGGCTACAACACCTGGAACTGGACCTACGGGTACGACAACGAGGCGCCCTACTACCGCCGGGGGGTCGATTACATCCTCGGCCGTTTCGCGGGCATCGCCGCCAGCGGTTTCGCTTCCTCCCTTGACCAGGCGACCGCCGGCGGCGGTCTTCGCGCGCGGCGTCCCTTCGTGTTCTGCTGGAGCTGGGACGGCGGGGGCGGGCACATTCTCGCCGGGTTCGGACTGGAGGGGAACTACCTCTACTACATGGACCCCTGGCCGGGCAACGGATACACCGTCTCTCTCTACAGCTGGGTGCAGGCGGGGAGCGACCACACCTGGACCCACAGCCTGTGGCTCAACTCCTCCCCCAACCCCCGGGTCATCGCCGGCGGGGACTACAACGGCGACGGGCGGGACGACATCGCCGTCTACCGCTCCAGCGATGGCCTCTGGTCGGTGCGGGGGGTAACCCGCGTTTATTTCGGGGGACTGGGCAGCATCCCTGTGCCGGGGGACTACAACGGCGACGGGCGCGACGACATCGCCGTCTACCAGCCGGGCACCGGGCTCTGGTCGGTGCGCGGAATCACCCAGGCATACCTGGGCGCCTACACCGACCTGCCGGTCCCGGGGGACTACGATGGGAACGGGCGCTGCGACATCGCGATCTTCCGGAAGAGCACCGGGATGTGGTCGGTGCGGGGGGTTACCCGGGCCTACCTGGGCTCCTCCGCCGATATTCCGGTCGTCTCCGACCTCAACGGTGACCACCGGGACGACTTCGGCGTCTTCCGCCCCGCGACCGGATTGTGGGCGATCCGCGGCTTCTACCAGTTCTACTTCGGGGCCGACGGGGACATACCAGTACCGATGGACTACGACGGCGATGGCACGAACTCACCCTACGTCTATCGCCCCTCTTCGGGGATGTGGGCCAACTACAGCGGCCCCCGCTACTACTTCGGTGGCGCCGGGGACGTGCCGACGCCGGCCATTCTCAGCCCGTACCCAGCCGACGAGATTGCGGTCTTTCGCGGTTCCAACGGGATGTGGTCTGTTCGTAACTACACCAGGATCTACTTCGGTGCCACCGGTAGCATCCCTGTAACACGATAGAATCAGTCTGGTTAGCAAGAAAAGGGCGGTTTCTCCAGCAACGGGGAGGCCGCCCTTTCTTCATCTCGGTTGGGGGGAGGAGAGCAATGTTCGTAACTTCCGTTCGGTTATCTTCCGGTTGGTTAGTGGAACAAACCCGAAATCTATCTCCTCCACTTTCCCGTTGTTTGCAAGCCCGATACGCTGCTTTTCCCACTCGATTGATTCTGTTGGGCGGCTGGTGATCATAAGGGCCTCGGGATTCATGGGCCACTTCAACTGATACCCCGGACCCGCTCAAGTTTCATCCTGGCCCATATCGATCTGTTTGCCGCCCGCTCCTACCACGATCAAAGCTTCTACATTCTCCCCCCTGGCCCATACATCAACCTGCCTGCCGCCCACTTTCAGCACGACAACTTCAGGCATTCACCGCTTTCCCCTCCAATTCCTGCCCCGACTCAAGCTGCGTTATGGCCCACATTGATCTGCCTGCCGCCCACACTAAGCCTAGGCAACCCCCCCATCCTCTCCCCTGCCTACCCCCCCTACAACCCCAGCGCCTTCTCTAATTCCTGCACCGTCTCAAGCTTTTCCCTGGCCCACACCAACCTTCCTGCCGCCCACACTCAGCACGACAACTTCAGCCCTCATCCCCTTCACATCCAACCCCAGTCCCGCTTCCCTCTTCTCATGGGCCGCTCGATCAATATGGGCCTACTGGACAAACATATGGGCCTCAAGATTCATGGTCCGCCCCCAACAACCCGGACCGACTTAAACCCCACCCTGGCCCACACCCATCTGCCTGCCGCCCACACATACCACGATCAAGACTTCCACATCCTCACCTTCGCCTCTTCAATCCCTACCTGCCGCCCACTCCTACCACGATCAAGACTTCTGCCTCTTCACCTCCCTGCCGCCCGCTCTCAGCACGATCAAGACACCCTCATCCTCATCTCCGCCTCTTCACCCCCTTCATTCCCAGCGCCTCTCCCATTTTCCTTATCTCATGGGCTGCTTGATCAACCTGGGCCGTAACTGGACACGAACAACGGGCATCTCTCCAACAAGCTTCATCCCTGGTCCGCTCCAACAACCCGGACCCTCTCAACCGTATCCTGGCCCACATTGATCTGTCTGCCGCACACTCTCAGCTCAACAACTTTGCCCCTCACCCTTTCCAACCCCCACGTCCCCTCCATTTCCAGCCCCCTCTCAGTCTGCATTCTGGCCCACATAGATCTGCCTGCCGCCCACTCACAACACGATCAGACTCCCCCATCCTCACCTCCGCCTCTTCATCTGTCTGCCGCCCACACTCAGATCAACAACTTCCCTCCTCACTGCTATCCCCTCCAACTCCTGCACCGTCTCAAGCTTCATCCTGGCCCACATCAATCTGCCTGCCGCCCACTTCCAGCCCAACATCTTTGCCCCTCACTCCCCTTTCTCCCCCCAGTTCTCTTTACATGGGCCGCTTGATCAACCTGGGCCGAGCTGGGACGCATATACGGGTAGCTCTTCGGCCAGATCATCCAGTCTTCCCCAGCCTTCCCCCATCGGCCCTCTTAGTTTCTCGCCCCTCTCGAACAGCAGCCTCTCCCTCCAACTCCCTCTCCCTTCTCTCTTCTCATGGGCCGCTCGATCAATATGGGCCGAGCTGGGACGCATATACGTGGCAAACACGGACAGCTCATCGACCAGCTCTTCCCTTCTTCCCTAGCCTCCGGTCACCAGATACAATTGCTTGACAATAAATCTCGCGAGCCGGCTTGACTTCCAATACCAAGAGGGTGATGCTTGTTCGCGGCGGTTCACACTAACCCCGTCGAGAGGCAGGCAGGAAGCATTGTGAGCACAGACTGGGGGCATGAGGTTCGGCAAGACTGACCCGGC
>CAZKCI010000110.1:0-29107 GCA_964551475.1 uncultured bacterium
ACTAACACTGCTTTACAATAATACTGTCATTGCGAGGAGCGAAGCGACGAAGCAATCTCTTGGGGCGCAAGCAATTGAGATTGCTTCGCTCTCGCTCGCAATGACAAATCCGGACAAGGTATTTCTGGAACACCACACTAGTAACCGTTAGTAGCCATTTTGCCTCATGCCGGACGATACGTTCAAATCCGCCATCCTCGACTGGGTCGAGCGGCGCCTCCTCTCCCGCGAGGAATTCTTCCTCCCCATCAAGCGCCTCTACCGGGAGCTCCCCCCGGAGCTCGCCGATCCCCCTCCTCCGCCGGAGGCCCTCCAAGGCTGGCTCGAGGCCGACGCGCGTTTTGAAATCCTTCGGGCTGCGGACAGCCTCGGCGTTGCCACGGACGAGGAATCCGCGGAAGAAACGGAGGCGATGGAGAAGCTCGGCTATTTCCAGGGACCGCGGGTAGGGCTCCAGAGCAAGCGGCCGTCGCGCGACCAGGTGCTCCAGATCATCCAGAAACACGCCGGAAAGCTGATCGATTCCCTGCAGAAGGCCTACGAGGCCCGCCCCCGCGACGGGAGCGATTCCCAGGAGATCGAGGACCAGCTCCTGGAGCTGATGAAGCGGGCCAAGACCCTCCAAGAACAGATCCCCGGAGTGGCCGAGGAAAATAGTCGTTAGGTCAGGAAGTGGGACTGGTCAAGGGGTTGGGTGAATGGCGGCGATCTGGCTGGCGTGAGCCGACCAGAGGCCTAACCCATCGACCAAACCAATATCCTGACCCTAACCCATCAACCAGTCGTCAGGAGGCGCGCTATGAGCAGAATTGCGTTTCTTTTCCCCGGGCAGGGATCCCAGTACGTCGGGATGGGCAAGGACCTCGCCCAGACCGAAGCCGGCAAAAAGCTTTTTGCCGAGGCCGACCGGTTGCTCGGATTCTCCCTCTCCCAGCTCTGCCGGGAGGGCCCGGAGGAGAACTTGAAACAGACTCTCAACACCCAGCCCGCCATCCTCACGGTGTCCCTGATCGCCTGCGAGCTCCTCAAGGCCAAAGGCATCAAGGCCGAGATGACGGCCGGGCACAGCCTGGGCGAATACAGCGCGCTCTCGGCGGCGGGGGCGCTCTCCTTCGCGGAGGCTGTCCGCCTGGTCCGGATCCGGGGGACGCTGATGCACGAGGCGAACAAAACCGTCGGCGGGACGATGGCCGCGATCGTCGGCCTTTCTCCGGAACTCGTGGTCGATCTCTGCCGGGAAGCGAGCGCGGCGGGGCTGGTCCAGGCGGTTAACTTCAACTCCCCCGGCCAGACCGCGATCTCAGGGACAAAGGCGGGGATCACCAAGGCGATCGAGCTCGCCCTGGCCAAAGGGGCCAAGCGGGCGCTGCCCCTGCCGGTGTCCGCTCCCTTCCATTCCTCCCTGATGGACCCGGTGGCGGAGAAGTTCCGGCCGGAGCTGGCAAAGGCCGCGATCGCCGACGCCGCCATCCCGGTCGTCGCCAACATCGACGCCCGTCCGGAGACGAAGGCGCCGGAGATCCGGCAAAACCTGGCCAAACAGATCAACGGCCCGGTTCGCTGGACCGAGTCGATCCAGTTCATGCTCGCCCAGGGGATCACCGCCTTTGTCGAAGTGGGACCGGGCAAGGTCCTCACCGGACTCATGCGCCAGATCAGCAAGGAGGCCCAGTGCTTCCCGGTGGAGTCCCCGGCCTCGATCGACGAGGTCGCGGCCAGGTTGCAGGCTCATCCCGAGGCGTGATGGACGCTATGGACAAAGCGGCCCGTCCATCTAGTCCATATCGTCCATAACGGCAGTCTTAATTCCTGCCCTCATCTCTTTCATGAAGGCCCTGACCTCGGCCAGGTCCGAGGTGGAACGGCAGGAAGGCAGCGAGGAGAAAAAGACCCTCCCGTAACCCTTGGTCCTCACCCGCGGATCGAGGATCGCCACCACGCCGTAGTCGTTCCGATGGCGGATCAGCCGGCCGAAGCCCTGGCGGAGCATGATGACCGCCTCCGGAAGCTGGAGCTCGTGGAAGGGATCCCCGTCCGCCTCCCGGATGCGCTCGATCCGGGCCTGGAAAACCGGCTCGTCGGGGACGCCGAAGGGGAGCTTGGCGATGATCACGCAGCGCAGGTTCTCGCCCGGCACGTCCACCCCCTGCCAGAAGGAGGTGGTGCCGAAAAGGACCGAGTCGGGGCGGGACTTGAACTCCTCGAGCATCTTGTACCTCTCCCCTTCCCCCTGGCGGAAAAGGCGGTAGCGGGAGAGGCGGGGGGCGAGCGCCTCGTAGGCCTTGTCGAGAACCCGGTAAGAGGTGAAGAGAACGAAGGCCCCTCCCTCGGTCGCCTGGACGATCTTCTCGATATCCTCGATCACGCGGTCTTCGTAGGCGTCGCGCGTCCGCGGGCCGGGATCGGGGATCCGGGGGTCGGTGTAGATCACCACCCGGGAGCGGTAATCGAAGGGCGAAGCGAGGATGAGTTCGTTGCCGCCCTCGATGCCGAGGCGGCCGCGGAGGTAGTTGAAGTTCCCGCCGGTGGAGAGGGTGGCCGAGGTGAGGATAACCGGCGCGTAGTTCCCCCAGACCTTCTCCCGGAGATACTCCCCCACTTCCATCGGAGCCATGTGCAGCGCCCGGCGAATACGCCGCTTCTCTCCCGACCGTTCGAACCAGTAGACCCAGTCCTCGTTCTTGAGATTGGAGATCGCGTCCAGATCGGAGACGATCTCGCCCGCCCGGTGGAGATAGCCTCCGAACTCCTCCTTCCCCTCATCGTCGGCGAAAAGCTTTTTCATATCCTTGAGCCTGTCGATCAGGTTGATCAGGGCGCGGGAGAGGTCGTCAGCGGAGATCCGCTCCCTGATCCGGACGGTCTTTTTCCCCCGCCAGGAATCCTCGAGGCGGGAGAAGAAGGACTCGTTGAGATCGTGCGCCTCCCGGAAAGGGATTTCCCAGGACTGAGCCGGAAAGGCGTTCTGGAGGCGGGCGGGGAGAAATCCCTTCCCGGTCTTGACGCTGTAGAGGTGGTTGAGGAGAGAGGGGATGCGGTGCTGGGAGACCTCCGCCCCCAGAAAGGAGGTGGCCGCCTCCTCGAGCGAGTGCGCCTCGTCGAAAACCACGGCCTCGAAGGGCGGCAACGCCCCCCCGCCCACGGCCAGGTTGGCGAAGAAAAGGTAGTGGTTCATCACCAGGAGGTCCGCCGTCTCCGCCCGCTCCCGGGCCCGGTAGAAGAAGCAGGAAGAGAAGTGGGGGCATCTCCGCCTCAGGCACATGTCCGGCTCGACCTGGACCGAGGCGGCGACCTCGAAACGGGGGGTGAAGTCGAGCTCCAAGAAAATCCCCGTCTCCGTCCGGCGGGACCAGGAGAGGATCGCCTGGTACTGCTTGACCGACTGTTTCAACTCGAAAAGCTCCCTCTGCCCCGAGCGGTCGAGCCTGAGGAGGCAGAGGTAGTTGTTCGCGCCCAGGCAGAGCTCGGCCCGAAGGTCGACGCCGAGGGCGGAGACGAGGAAGGGGATATCCTTCTCGATCAACTGCTTCTGGAGGGTCTTGGTCTCGGTGGAGACCGCGACCTTCTTGCCCAGGGCCTTGGTCCAGAGGATCAGGGGATAGAGGTAGGCGAGGCTTTTGCCCACGCCCGTTCCCGCCTCGATCAGGAGCGTCTCGCCCCGTCCGATCGTCCGCGCCACCGCGGAGGCCATCTCCACCTGCTCCGGGCGGAACTCGTAGCCGGGGTGCTTCTTCGAGAGGACTCCGTCCGGGCGGAAAAAGGCGGCTATGTCGTCGATGGTGGTCACAGGTAGAGGATAGAGGATAGAGGATAGAGGGTAGAGGGTAGAGGGTAGAGGATAGTAGAAAAACAGTGATCAGTGATCAGTGATCAGTAAATAACCGATCCCGATCCACGGTTAATCGGCAATCTGTAACATATAATCTATCGCTGCTCAGCGATCACGATAGGAGATGTAGATGATCCAGAGCCCGAGCACCGCGGCGATCAGGTAGCCCAGAAGGCCCAGGACCGAGACGCCGACGACCGTGGGCTTCAGGCGGGCGAGAATGACCAGGGAGGATCCGACCAGGAGCGCGGAGAGGATCATCCCGATCACCAGGCGGTTGGCGGCGGATTTGAGCGTAGACATCATCCGATCCAGCCCCGTGTATTGATAGACGATGGTCAGCTTCCCCTCCTCGAGCTTGGTGATGATGTTGTTGAGCCTCCCCGGAAGGCCTTCCAGGAGGCCGAATGTCTGATAGAGGTTGCGCCGGAGCACGGACCAGACCCGTCCGGGTTGGAGCCTTTCCGCGTTGACCTGCAAGAGGTAGGAACGGGCGTTCGCCATCAGGTCGAACTCCGGGTCGAGCTCCCGGACCAGGCCCTCCAGGTCCATGAGCGTGCGGGCGACCAGGAGATAGTGGGAGTTCAAGCGGATGCGCCAGCGCCCGAGCATCTCGAAGACCTGGAGAAGCGCCCGCCCGATGTTCACGTTGCGCAAGGCTTGATGCCGGAAACGATCGAGGAGGATGAGCATCTCCTCCTCCAGCCCTTCCCGGTTCTCCACATCGATATCACCGGAGAGAGCGAGCCCGCAGTCCACCGCCCAGACCGGGTCGCCCCCGACCAGCGCCTCCAGGAACTCGGCGAGCTTGAAGCGCATCTTCCAGGAGAGCCTCCCCACCGATCCCCAGTCGAAGAAGATCACCCGCCCCTCGGGATCGAAACGGATGTTCCCGCCGTGGGGATCGGCGTGGAAGAAGCCGAAGATCATCATCTGGCGGAAACACGCCCCGACCAGGTTTCCGGCCGCCTTTTTCCTGAGCTCAATCCCTTGCAGCCTCGCCGCCTTGAGTCCGTCCACCTCCCCCATGACCAGGAGTGAGCGGCCGGAGACCTCCTCTTCGACCTCGGGCATGATCACCTCGGGGGAATCGACGGCCAGGCGGCGGTAGAAATAAATGTTCTCCTTCTCGATCTCGAAGTCGAGCTCCTGAAGAAGGGCTTTCCGGGCTTCCTCCACCGCCTGGGGGAGGTTGAAATGACGAAGCTCTCCGATCCGTTCGTGGGCCTGGCGGGCGGCGAAGGCGATCAGGTGAAAATCCGAGACGACGGCCGCTTCGATCCCGGGACGGCGGACCTTGCAGACCACGGGACGATCCTGCCCCCGGAGGCGGGCCCGGTAGACCTGGGCGATGGAGGCGGAGGCGAACGGTTTCTCGTCGAAGGCGGAGAACACCTCTCCGATCTTTTTCCCCAACGCGCGCTCGATCTCGGTCCGCACCCGGGGGAAGTCCACGGGGGGAACGTCGTCCTGAAGCTTCCCGAGTTCCGCGATCAGGTCGGCGGGGAGGATGTCGGGGCGCATGGAGAGAAACTGCCCGAGCTTGATGAAGGTCGGGCCGAGCTCCTCGACCATCAGGCGGATCCGCTCGGAGAGCGAGAGATCGGGGCGGACCCGGGACAGACGCTGGGCCAGCGGCTCGAAGGGGAGATGCAGGCGCCGGACGACGTCCTCGAAACCGTAGCGGAAGACGACGGAGAGGAGATACTTGGCGCGCTTGAGGTCCCGGACCGCGGTGAAGGGATTGAGGCTACTTCCGAGCGGAGCGGCCACCGCGCGTCTTCTCCAGGGCGGCGAGCCTCTTCTTGAGCTCCTCCACCTCGCTCCGTCGGGCCAGCCCGAGCGACCCCACCGCCTTGCGCACCGCCTCGTCCAGGGTTTTGCGGTATTCCTTGACGTGCTTCTCCCCGGAGCGGGCGAGCTCGCCGATGATCTTGTCCGCTTCGCCGGCGTTGAGCTTGCCCTTTTTAACCAGGCGCCGGGTCTCGTCCTCCAGCGCCTTCACCGTGGCGGCGGTGAGACCGATGCCGGTCAGAAACGCCTTCTTGATGAAATCAGTCATGGCGCACCTCCCCTTCTCGATTGTTGATTTTCGGATTGCGGAATTCGGAATTTCTTCGATATTCCGATAAAGTCACCCCAGCCCGGGATTATTATAGCGCCGCGTTCTTTCGCTGTCACCATCCCTCCGCGACTTCTCCCTACTCCCTTTCCCTCGCGCCCAGGCGATGAGCCAGGCGAGGAAATGACGTCCGAGCGGGCAATAAAAATCCCGAATCCATCCCGAGCTTGACGGCTCGGGATGGATTCGGGTTGAGAACAACCCGCCGTCGAAGACGGCGGGTTACTTCTGGTACTTCTTGAGCAGGCCCGTCCGCTCGTTGAACTCCTTGATCTTCTCGTCCAGCTTGCCGACCGAATGGTACTGATCGATCCACCAGCGGTCGTCGTTCCACTGGGCGTTCAGGTCCTCGAGCTGGCGCCCCTGCTGCTCGATCCAGGTGAAATACTTCAGGTTGTGCATCCGCTTCCGGTCGTAGTAGGAGGTCTCCAGAAGCCAGTCGATCCCGAGATTGGCGACATACTTGCCGTAGTCGACCTCGGCCCGGACGGCGGTGTACTCCCCTTCCTTCTCCCGGTACTCCTGGAGGCGCGAGCCGTAGAGCTCCATCGAGTCGGTGGACAGAGTGATGATGACGTCGTTCTCGTTGAACTCGAAGTAGCGGGCGGTCTTCATCGCCCCGATCAGGTTGGCGATCCCGGAGATGCCGAGAAGATCCAGCTTGTCCACGACCTCCTTGGGCGCCCCGATCCCCTTCAGAAACTTGCGTCCGGCCGGCTCGTTGAAGAGGCGCATCAGGGCGATGCAGGCGTTGTCGTCGATCGCCGCCACCACGTCGGTGTGCTTCAGGTTGTGGACCCAGGGGACGTGCTTGTCGCCGATCCCCTCGATCCGGTGGCCGCCGAAGCCGTTCAGGTACAGGGTCGGGCACTGGAGGGCCTCGCCCACGGTCAGCTTGACCAGGGGGTAGGCTTCCTTGAGATACTCGCCGCTTCCCAGCGTCCCGGCCGAGCCCTGGGTGAGGGAGACGGCCGAGAGCCTCTGGCCTTTCTTCTTCTCGGCCTCGAATACCTCCTGCATGGCGTGGCCGGTCACGGCGAAATGCCACATGGAGTTGCCGAGCTCGTCGAACTGGTTCAGGATGACGACCTTGTCGCCGAACTCGCGCTTGAGCTCCCAGCATTTGTCGTAGATCTCTTTGACGTTCGACTCGCAGCCGGGGGTGGCGTAGATCTGCGAGCCGATCTGCTTCAGCCACTCGAAGCGCTCCTTCGACATCTCCTTGGGGAGGATGGCGACGGGGGTGCAGCCGAGCAGGATCGAGTCGAAGGCGCCGCCGCGGCAGTAGTTGCCGGTGGAGGGCCAGACCGCTTTCTGGGTGGTGGGGTCGAACTCGCCGGTGACCAGGCGCGGGGCGAGGCAGCCGAAGGCCGCCCCCACCTTGTGGGCGCCGGTGGGGAAAAACTTGCCCAGGAGCATGAGCACCCGCGCCTTGATGCCGGTGATCTCGCGCGGGATTTCCAGGTAGTTGACCTTGCCGAAGCCCCCGCCCGTCTTCACCGGCTCGTTCTTCCAGGTGATCCGGAAAAGGTTGCGGGGATGGGTGTCCCAGAGCCCGATCTTCTTGAGCTCGTTCTTGATCCCCTGCGGGACCTTCTCCGGATGGGCCATCTGATCGAAGGTGGGGATGATGATGTCCTTCTCCCGGCACCTCTTGATGGTGTTCTCCAGCACCTTCTTCCTGTCCTGCTCCTTCATCTCTTTCCCCCCTTGGGTTGGTTGGAAGCGTTCCGGCGAAAGGGTTATTGAAACACAGGCGCGACCGGGAGTCAAGGCGGTCTGGGACAGGATGGGCAGGAGAGGCAGGAACGGAAGGAGGGGCAGGAATAGCAGGCGCTCGGTAAGCGACCGATATCTTTGCTATACTGAGGGCGATCATGAAAGTCCTCGACCGCCTCCCCTGGCCCGAATTGGCTCTCTCCGTCCTGGCGATCGGACTCGCCCTCCCCCTCCTCTTCCCCTGGGACGGGGCGCCGAAAAACGACGACTTCTTCCTCTACGCCACACAGCACGCGATCGTCCGGGAGGCGCTGCTCCGGCATGGGCGACTGCCCCTGGAAACGCCCGCCGTGGCCGGGGGGTATCCGACAGCGGAGAATCCGGAGAGCCCGGTTTTCAACCCCCTGGTCGCCCTCTCGCTCGTCTTCGGTGAAGTGGCGGGGCTCAAGCTCATCTACGTTTTCTTCTCCGTCCTCTGCGGACTCGGCGTCTGGTGGCTCGCCCGCCTGAGCCTGGGGTTGAACGCGACCGGTTCCTTCTTCGCCGCGGCCGCCTTGCTCGCGAGCGGCCTCCTCCCGGGGAAATTCGTCGGGGGAAACATCACCGAGCTCCCCTATCTGACTCTCCCTCTGGGCCTGCACTTCCTTCTCCAGGGCCGGAGAAAAATCTACTTCCGCTTGCTGGTCGTGTACGGCGCTCTGCTCGCCCTCGAGCCGAAGTCGGCGCCGCTCGTCGTCTGGATGTTCCTGATCGCCTGCGCCGTCCTGTGGGACGTGATTCCTCCCAGACCGAATGCAAATCTCGCCACTAAGGCACCCAGGCACGAAGAAAAGCGTTGGGGGTTCAGGCATCCCCCGCTGACCAGCATCTGCCTGGGCGCTCTTTCTCTCTCCCTCCTCCTCTCCGCGGTCAAGCTCGCCCCCATGGCGGGGTTTCTGGCCAAGCAGGGGGGGCTGCGGCCGGAGATTCTCTCCGGCCATTCTCCCCGCTACGAAGAGACGGTCTCCTGCTCCCCTCTCCAGCTCCTGAGAAGGCTGGCCGATCCGTCCATGCTCGTCGGGAAAACGCCCGTAAACCACTCCGTCGCCGTCGGCCCGGTGATCTTCCTCGCCGCCCTCGCCGCCCTCGTCCTCTCCCCCCGCCTCGCTCTCCGTCTGGCGGTGCCGGCCTTCCTCTCCGCCTGGCTCGCCTGCGGGCCGGGGGCGCGCCCCGATCTCTTCGGAGTCCTCTGGCGCTATTTCCCCCTCTTCAACCTGATCGACAAACCGGGGAAGTATTTCGGCCCGCCCGCCGCGATCTTCCTCTGTCTCATGGCGGGGGTGGCCGTCTCCGCGATCTCGGCCCGTTTCCGGCCGAGAACCGGACGACTCCTGGCGGCCGGGCTTCTCCTCGTCGCCGTTCCTTTCCCTCTCGCCATCCATCTCCAGTGCCTGAAGTCCATCGAGTATCTCCCCGCGGACTTCCTCCCCCATCCCCTGCCGGGCGGGGGCTTCTATCAGGTGGAAAACCGCGCCGGGCTCGATCGCCCCCTCGATCCGCCCCATCGCGCCGCGCCCTATTACAACTTCAAGCGCGGGGTGGGTACGATCGACGCCTGGGTCCCGGTGGACGTCCCCCGGCGGGCGATCCCGCGCTATTTCATCGTCTGGCCGGAAGGGCTCCCCGTGCCCAACCCGGCCTACCGGGGAGAGATCGAACAGCCGGCCGGGGAGCCGGCGCGGGGTGAGATCTCCTGGGAGCCGAACCGGATCACGGTCGTCCGGGACCGCCCCTCGTCCGAGACGGTCGTCATCAACCGCAACTACGATCCGGACTGGAGATGCGCCGAGGGCCGGGTCATCGACCACGACGGGCGCCTGGCGGTCATCCCTTCCGCGTCCGCGGGGAGAGAGCTCCGCCTGACCTACCTCCCGCGAACGCTGCTCGCGGGAGCGGCGGTAAGCCTCCTCACCGCCGCGGCCTGGCTGATCCTGGCCCGGCTAAAAATTAACCGCGAATAGCGCGCGAATTGGCTTGGCTAAAAAACCTAACTACGAATTTCGCGAATTACGCGAATTCACAACGGCCGAACTCGGCAGCAATGCGCGGTTAAATTTTAAGGCTTAACGCACGATAGTGTGGGCTTCCCAACCCACGATTACCGGCCAGGATGGCGGTAGCCGCAGGCTTTAGCCTGCGTTTTACACGGGTCCTTGAGGCCGCGGCTACGAGCGCGGCGGGCGTGAACGCAGCCTAAAGGCTGCGGCTACCTATCCTAATCCCAGTCTACCCACAGTATCATGTGCTGAGCCAATTTTAGCCAAGCCAAGCCAGACCCCTTCGCGTAATTCGCGAAATTCGTAGTTGAATTGCCAAGCCAAGCCGAGCCGGGAATCAGTCGGAGGGGCGGACGGTCTCGTCGATGGGGACGCGGAAGGCGCCGGAGACGATCTCGCGCCTTTTCTCCTCGATCGACTCCCTGATCTCGGCGGAGATCTTCAGGTCGAAGGTGTGGTAGGGCGCGAGCCGGGCGCCGCCCCGCGCCATCAGGCAGGCCGAGGAGAGATCCTCCGCCCGGTATGATTGGTTCCTCACCCCCCGGAGGACGGACTCGATCAGCGGCCAGGGGTCCCAGACCGGTCCGGTCACCACCGTCTCCGGAGCGAGCGAATACTGGTCGAGGAGGTTTCCGAGAGCCATCACCCTCGCCCTCCGGCAGGCGGGGAAGACGCCGTAGGCCTCCCCGAAGACGATCTCCGCCCCCTGCTCGATCAGTCGGCGGGCGGCCAGCTCGGCGGCGGCGGGGTCGTAGCGCTGCTCCAAGCGGGCGATGAGCAGCCGCGCGGAAGGCGCCGACTCCCCGAGTCCTCTCCGGAAGGCGTTGATCGTCCGCTCGACTCCGGGCGTGGAGAGACCCGCGACCGCTCCGATCGTCCCCGACCCGGCGATCTTGCCGGCGAGCAGGCCGCAGAGATAGGCCGGCTCGTGGACATAGGCGTCCAGGACCGAGAAGTTCGGTTCGGTCGGCCCTCCCCGCGATCCGAAACAGAAGGCGACTTCGGGGAAGTCCGCGGCCGCCCGGCGCATCTCCTCCTCGCAGGCGAAAGCCTCCCCGAAAACGGCTTGGTAACCCCTCTGGGCATACTCCCGGGCAATCCGGGGAGCTTCGTCGGGGGGAACCTTTTGGACAAAGTCATAGGCGATCTCGGAGTCCCGCTCCCCTTTCTCCAGCGCCTGCTGGAGGGCGGCCGCCCAGGGTTCGTCGACGGAGGAGGTGAAGACGCCGGCCACCTTGATCCTCTCCTCCGCCTCCGTCCCCCCGCCGCAGCCGGGGAGAAAGGCCAGGACGGCGATAAGAGCGATGAGACGAGGGAACCTCGTCCCCCCGGGCAGACGCGAGAAGCCCATGCGGGTGGCGCGGTCTAAGAAGAGCCGGACGTTCACGGTGTTCTTTCCTTATACCTCTGGTTGGATATCTCAGATTTCAGATCTCATATCTCAGATCCACCATCTCAGATTTCAGATCTTAAATCTCAAATTTGAGATCTCAAATCTGAGATCTCAAATCTCAAATTTCAGATCCCAAGATCTCCCTGAGCTCCGCCGCCCGATAGATCTCGCATTTCTTCCCGGGCACCGAGATCGCGGACGCCGGGCAGAAGGAGAGGCAGCGCATGCAGAGCTCGCATCTGCCGGCATAAACCGGCAGATCCTGGAGCGCGATATTCCCGGTCGGGCAGATCCGGGCGCAGACGCCGCAGCGGGTGCAGCGAGCGGCGTCGACGGCAAGCGGGAAAAAGCGGCGCAGCTGGTTCCAGAGCAGAGACGAGCGGGAGATCAGGCAGATCAGGTCGGAGAGCAGGGGAATCCGTCCCCAGCGCCCTTTCCCTTCGGTCAGGGACTCGGCGAAACGGCGGGCGGCGGCGAGCCCCGCCGCCACTGTCTTCGCTTCCTGGGCCGGATCGCGTTTGCCCGGGAAAAAGTTCGAGGGCATGATGATCTCCACCGCGCCCAGCGGACGATAGCCCTTGCTGATCAGGGTTCGTTTCAGCGGCCCCACGATCCCGCCCGAGAAACCCGCCAGCGTGTCCGCCATGAAGACCCCGGTTCCCTCCGCCCGCGGCAGGCCTTCGATGAATCTCCAGACCAAGGGATAGGTGGACTGGGCGGCCACCGGGAAGGCGAGGCCGAGCGCGCCGTCGAGCCGCACCGCCCGCGGATCGGACCGTTCGATCGGGAACAGGTCAGTCGGGATATGCCGTTCGGAGAAAACCCCGGCCATCTCCCGGACCACCCGGAGCGTGTTCCCCGTCCCCGTGAAATAGTAGATCGCCACGCTCTTCACGGCGCCCTCTCCCCCCTTTTCCCGGCGCGTTTCGGTATACTATCGGCCCTCCCTCCGGACGAGGGTGCGGCCGCGGTCATCTTACACCGAAGCGCAAAATATGCGTTGAACAATCGCCGGGATACCGCTATCTAATTATTCGGAGCCGACCATGAAAATCGAAGAGTTTTTCTCCGAACTGACCCATCACCTGCTCGCCGCCATCCTGAGCCAGTCGCTCTCCCACCTTGAGCTGATCGCCCTCTGCCGCGAGCTCAAGGTGGAGACGCCCGGATACCGCCTGGAGAAGCTCGGCCCCGGCGACCTGATCGGCCATCTCCGGGATGACGCGCGCAAAAGGCCCGATCTTCTCCCCCGCCTCCAGGCCGCTCTCGACCGCGCCAACCGGGAGTGCCGGGACCGGCAAGGCCGCGAGGGCGCGAATAAAATCCGGTCCTCCCTGCGGGGATGGCTGAACCTCCTGGAGCGCGGGGAGTTCGGTCCCCGCCTCTGGGCGGCCCTGCGCGACGAGAGAATAGCGGTCAACCTGATCGCCCGGAAAACGATCGCGGAATTCGGCGCGGAGGCGAAGGCGGCACTCGACTCCCCCCCGCCGCCCGTCCGCCTGCCGGAGGCGGACGCCCCGGCGGCAAAGAAGACGGAGGAGGGCGAGGGCGAAACACTGCGCGGATTGAGGAACTTGATCGACGAGCTGCGCCGGGTGGGCGAGAACGGCGAAAAAGAGGTGCGGGCGTTGGAGAAAACGCTGAGGAAATCCTCCGCCGAAGCCCAGAAAGCCCGGGATCTGGCCAGGAAGCGCCTGGAAGAAGTGAAGGAAAAAGAGGGCGAGATCATCCGCATCAAGACCGCCCTGAAAGAGCGGGAAGCGGAGGAGCAGAACGCCCGGCGGATGCTGGAATCCCAGCGCCCGGCGGACCGGCCCGACGATCTCTCGTCCCACCTGCACGCGCTGGAAAAGAACCTCCGCCGGACCGAGCACGACTTGAAAGTCGCGGAAAACGCGGCCCGGGAAGCCGCCGTCCTCCGGAAAAAGATCGAGGAGGACCGCCTCACCATCAACCTGGCCGAGCGGGAAAAAATCCAGGCTGAAAAAAACCTGCGGGGACGGGAGGAGGAACTGGCCGGCCTCCGGGAGAGGCTGCGGGCGCTGGAGTTCGCGAAGAAGCCCGCGGCCCCGACACGCCCGCCCCGGGAGGAGGAGCGGCTGGGGATCTTCGTCGACGTCCAGAACGTCTACTACACCGTCCGCGACTTCCTGGGCGGCGGACGCATGGACTACGACGAGCTGCGCACCCGGGTGGCGGGGGGAAGGAAAATCGTCCGGGCGATCGCCTACGTGGTGCAGGCCGACTTCGGCGATCCCGAATCCTTCTTCCAGATGCTCCAGTTCAAGGGCTTCCAGGTCAAACGCCGGCCGCTCAAGGTGCGGGCCGACCGTTCCATGAAAGGGAACTGGGACATGGGCATGGCCCTGGACCTGATCAAATACGCCGACGATCTCGACACCATCGCCCTGCTCAGCGGCGACGGCGACTTCACCGAGATCGTCCCCTATCTCAAGAAGAAGGGCTGCCGGGTGGAGGTCTGCGCGGTCAAGCGCGCCACCGCCCGGGAGCTCGAGCAGGCGGCCGACTGCTTCACGCCGATCGACGGGGAGTGGCTGCTCAACAAAAAAGGGAGTAATGGAGCATCGGAGTGATGGAGTATTGGGCCAGCCCGCCCTTCCATTACTCCCATACTCCAGTACTCCATTACTCCCGCGTTCCCTTACTCCATTAGTCCGGTTTCAGAAGGCGTAGGACAGCGATCCCCCCACGTAGGCGCCGTTCTCGAGGTCGCCGTCGTAGAGCTTGGCGCTGGAATCGTCGTCCCGGAACTCGAAGGTCCGGGCGGTGGCGATCCCCCCTTCCAGACGAAGAGAGACGCGCTTGCTGAAATGGAGATCCAGGAAGGGGCCGACCAGTATCTGCTCGTAGCAGGCCACCGTATTCTCCCAGGGAATATTTTCCGAGAGGCGGAACTGATGCCCCTCCAGGCGGCCGCGCAGGCCGATCGAGAGCCAGTCGGCGGCGCGGTAGCTGAAGACGCCGTACTCGGGGAGGAAAAGGTCCAGGGCCCAGTCGTCGTCGATCTGCCACTGCGCCCCGATCAGCGGGAAGATCTCGGGCTCCCCGAAGTCATCCCCGTAATAGACGCCGATGAGCCCGGAGAGCTCCTCGCTGAACTTCCAGGAGACCATCAGGCCGCCCTGGTAGTAGACATCCTTGCTCGTCACGTCCTCGAAGTCGCTGTGGACGCCCGGCTGAAACTCGGCGTAGAGGGTCAGGTCGTCGCTGAGAGCCGCGCCGACTCCCAGCGCGGCGTCGACCGCCTGCAGCTTGTCCGGTAGATCCTCCTCGGTGAAGACGCCTCCCTTCCCGTCGGGGTAGGAGAAGACCAGATCCTCATAGCCGACGAACAGACCCTGGTAGGCGCCGCGCAGGGAGAGGAAGAGCGATTCGCTCAGAGCGAGGGGCGCGGTCGCGAAGACCCGGACGGAATGCATCCGGACCTCGCCGTCCTCGTCCTTGAGGTCGCTCAGGGGCAGAAAGGCGTAGCCCCCTTCGACCGCCTTGTCGGACTCCCAGGCGCGAACATCAGGCGCCAGGGCAACGGTCAAAACGGCGGCGATCAACAAGCATTTTTTCACGGTCATTCCTCCGGAGACGGGTTGTCTCTCATCATAAACTCCCGCCCACCATTGTCAATCTCATCTGATTTTCTTCGTGTCTTGGTGCCTTTGTGGCATAATTCGGGCCGTTCCATGAAAATTGCCGTCGGATCCCGCAACCCGGTCAAGCTCGCCGCCGTCCGCAACGTCATGCGCCGCGTCTATCCGGCGGCGACAATCGTCCCGGCGGACGTCCGATCGGGCGTCTCCCCCAATCCCCTGAGCGACGAGGAAGCGATCCGAGGCGCCGTCGCCCGGGCGAAAAGGGCCGCCAAGGCGGAAGCGGCCGACCTGGGCATCGGGATGGAGGGTTCCACCACGGTGATCGACGGCAGGCTGATGACCGCGGGCTGGGCGGCCGTCTATGACGGGAAACGGTGCCATGTCGGGGGCGGGGGCCACGTGGCTCTTCCCCGCGCCGTCCGCCGGCGGGTGATGGACGACGGCGCCGAGCTCGGCGCCGCCATGGATGAGCTGACCGGAGGGAAAAACACCAAGCAGAAGATGGGCGCCATCGGGATCCTCACCGGCGGCCTCTCCAGCCGCCAGCTTGCTTACGAATACATCCTCACCTACGCGCTGGCGCCGCTCCTCTCGCCGCAGTACTATCGGGAAACAAGGCAGAAGAAAAACAGGCTGAAGACTGCAGGCTGAAGGTAAAAATACGTGCAACGTGTCACGGGCAACGGCCTTCTCTGTTGGCTCTTGAACCGTTGAACCATTGAACCGTTGAACCTTGGTTTCGGAGGCAACGATGATCACCACCAATATCGTCCGGGAGAACACCTATCTCGACTCCGTGCTCCTGATGTCGGTCTCCAGCGAACTCAAGAAGACGGAGGGCGTGGTCGAAGTCTCCACGATCATGGGGACCGCGGCGAACAAGTCCATCCTGAAAGCCAGCGGGCTTCTTACCGGGCCGGGGGAGCAAGCGAAGTCCGGAGACCTGATCATCGCTCTCAAGGTTTCGGATAAAGCGGCGGAAAAACGGGCGCTGGAAATGGCCGAGGAGCTTCTCACCCGGAGAGCGGCGGACGAGACCGCGGGAGAGGAAGCCCTGCCCAAGACCTACGCCGAGGCTCTCCGGGCCAATCCCTCGGCGACGATCGCGGTCATCTCGCTGCCCGGCCTCTACGCCGGGCGGGAAGCGATGAAAGTGCTCGAGAGCGGCCGGTCGGTGATGCTCTTTTCCGACAACGTCCCGGTCGAGGAGGAGATCGCCCTCAAACGGAGAGCGGCCCAACTCGATCTCCTGGTCATGGGCCCGGATTGCGGCACCGCGATCATCAACGGGACGGCCCTGGGCTTCGCCAACGTCGTCCGGAAGGGCCCCTTCGGAATCGTGGGCGCCTCGGGAACGGGGATCCAGGAGGTGACCACCATCCTGCACAAGCGGGGATACGGGATCACCCAAGCGATCGGCCTGGGCGGACGCGATCTCTCGGCGCCGGTCGGGGGACTGTCCATGCTCCAGGGGATAAAGGCCCTGGAGAAAGACACGGAGACGAAGATCGTCGTCCTCATCTCCAAGCCCCCCGCCCCGGAAGTGGCGAAAAAGATCCTCGACTTCGTCAAACCTCTGAAGAAACGCTATGTCATCAACTTCCTCAAGGGCGACCCCGCCGAGGCGAAGAAGCGAAACCTCCCCTTCGCTCCCGGTCTGGAGGAGGCGGCGGAGCTCGCGATCGCGGTCCGGGAAGGAACGGCCTTCGTTCCCCGATCCTTCAGCGATGATGAGGCCCGCGTGAAAGCCCGGGCGCGGGAAGAGAAAGCGAAGATCGGGGCGGGAAAGTTCCTCCGCGGACTCTTCTCGGGGGGGACGCTCGCCGACGAATCCCTGCTCATCCTGAGCCGGGAGATCGGCGACATCCGCTCCAACATTCCTTTGCAGCCCTCGCTCAAGCTCCAGAACAGCTCCCGGAGCGAAGGGCACACCATCGTGGACCTGGGCGAGGACGAGTTCACCCGGGGGCGCCCCCATCCCATGATCGACTATACGCTGCGCTGCGACCGCCTGGTCGAGGAGGCGAAGGATCCCGGGACGGGGGTCCTTCTCCTCGACGTGGTCCTGGGCTACGGCTCCCACGCCGATCCGGCCGCGGAGCTGGTCCCGGCGATCGCGAAAACCCGCAAGGCTGCCGGGAAACGCTACCTCTCCTGCATCGCCTCGATCTGCGGCACCGACGAGGACCCCCAGGGCTACTCCCGCCAGAAGGAGGCGCTGGAGAAGGCGGGAGTGATCGTCCTCCCCTCCAACGCCCAGGCCGCCCGCTTCGCGGCCCTGGTGTTAAAATAGTAGCCGCGGACTTTTAAGTCCGCGGGACGGGAACGCGCAGACCTAAAGGTCTGCGCCTACGGAATCAGAAGCCAGGATCAGTCAGACGGAAGGAGGAGGCCATGACCGTTTCCAAATCCCTTTTCAACCAAAAGATCTCCGTGATCAACTTGGGGCTCGAGACCTTCGCCGAATCGGTGAGGGCCCAGGGGGTGGAGGCGACGCAGGTGGACTGGAAGCCGCCGGCGGGGGGCGACCCGGAGACGATCGCCATCCTCGACTCCCTGAACCGGCCGGAGATCCGGAAACGGATCGAGGCCGCGAACACCCAGGCCGCCGGCCTCATCATCGGCGCCCAGCCGGTCCTGATCGACATCCTCCCGGCGAAAGAGGCGATCCCGGGGATGAAGAAGAACCTGATCCTCCACGCCGGCCCCCCCGTGTCCTGGGAGAGGATGTGCGGGCCGGTCCAGGGCGCGGTGATGGGAGCGCTGATCTATGAAGGGATGGCGGGATCGGTCGCGGAGGCGAAGCAGCTGGCCGCGAACGGAAAGATCGAGTTCGCCCCCTGCCACCACCACCAGGCGGTCGGCCCGATGGCCGGCGTGGTTTCCTCCTCCATGTATGTCTACGTCGTTAAAAACCAGTCGGCCGGGAACACCGCCTTCTGCACTCTGAACGAAGGTCTGGGCAAGGTCCTGCGCTTCGGCGCCTACAGCGAGGACGTGATCAAACGCCTGAAGTGGATGGAGACGGTCCTCGCCCCCGCCCTCAAGAAAGCGGTGAAGAAATCCGGCGGGATCAACGTGAAGGATCTGACCGCGCGCGCCCTGATGATGGGGGACGAGTGCCACAACCGCAACGTCGCCGCCACCTCGCTCTTCATCCGGGAGATCGTCCCCCATCTTCTGGCCACCGATATCGATAAGGAGACGATCCGCCAGGTCATCCTCTTTATCTCCGCGAACGACCACAGTTTCCTCAACCTCTCCATGGCCGCCTGCAAGGCGTCCACCGATCCCCTCCTCGGGCTTAAGGACTCCTCGGTCGTCTCCGCCATGGCCCGGAACGGAACCGAGATCGGGATCCGGATCGCCGCCTTGGGGGAGCGCTGGTTCACCGCCCCCGCCGGGATGCCGAAGGGGCTCTACTTCCCGGGGTTCTCCGAGAAGGACTCCAACCCCGACCTGGGGGACTCCACCGTCTCCGAAGTGGCGGGGATCGGGGGGTCGGCGATGGCGGCGGCGCCGGCGATCGTGAAGTTCGTGGGCGGGAAAGCCTCCGACGCCGTCCGCTTCACCAAGGAGATGTACGAGATCACCACGGCCGAACACTCCACCTATCTCATCCCCGGCCTGAACTTCCGCGGAACGCCGATCGGGATCGACATCCGCAAGGTGGTCGAGCTCAACCTCGTCCCCTTCATCAACACCGGGATCGCCCACAAGGATCCCGGCGTGGGCCAGATCGGTGCGGGGCTCCTGCGGGCGCCGATGGAGTGCTTCCGGGAGGCGCTGGCGGCGTTTGCCCGGCGGTTCTAAGACACACCGAATCCCGCGATCCATTCTCGCGCCAAGACGCCAAAGCGCAAAGGAACCACGACAGACATTGTCGACTGGGATCGCGGCGGGGACGCCGCTCCCACGGGAAAAACAGCGACCGGTCATCAGCGATCGGTTGCTTATACCGGCTCCCTGTTTGCTTCTTTTTCGGTCATTGCTTTTTGTGGGAGGGGCGTCTCGCCCCGATCCAGGTCGGCTGTTTGCGGAAAAACCATGCGCGTCGCGGTCGGATCGAAAAACCCCCTGAAACGGCGGGCGGTGGCGGCCGTTCTGCGGCGGATTTATCCCCGCGCGGCTGTTTCCGCGGTGGAGGTCGATTCGGGCGTCTCCGCCAATCCTCTCTCCAACGAGGAGACATTGGCGGGGGCAATCCAACGGGCGCGCTCCGCCCGCCGAAAAACCGGCGCGCGTTGGGGCGTGGGGCTGGAAGGCGGGATGGCGAAGATCTCCGGCCGCTGGTTCACCTGCGTCTGGTGCGCGGTCTGGGACGGCAAAAAGGAGACGGTCGGAGGCTGCGTCCACTGCGAGGTCCCCCCGTCCGTCGTCCGCGCCATTCGATCGGGCGGGGAAGAGATGGGGGCCTGTATGGACCGGCTCGCCGGGATGAGACTCACCAAGAGGAAGATGGGGGCGGAGGGGATCCTCACCGGCGGCCGGGCGACCCGCGAGGAGGGCTTCCGCAACGCCGTCCTTTACGCACTCGCCCCCCGGATCACAGCGAAATACTACAATTTCAAATCCGCAATCATCAATCCGCAATGAAAAAAATCCTTCTCACCGTCCTGAGAATCGCCGTCAGCCTCGGCCTCCTCTCCTATCTCGTCTTCTCCCTGGACATCGAGAAGATCGCCGCCAACCTCTCCCAGATCTGGAGCGAGCGGCCGGACTGCCTGGCCGCGCTCGGCCTGGGGGCGATCGTCCTCGTGGTCCTCGAGGCCTTCCGCCTCCAGCAGATCCTCCTGGTCCAGGGGATCCGTTCGCCTCTCCCGCGCCTGATCCGCTACTGCTTCATCGGGATGTTCTTCAATAACTTTTTCCCCACCACCGTGGGCGGGGACGTGGTCAAGGGCTACTACCTGAGCCGGGACAGCGGGAGCGCGGTCGGTCCCTACGTCGCCCTCTTCGTGGTCAGGATCATCGGCATCATCTGCCTGGTCCTGGTCGCCGCCACCGCCCTGATCTTCGGCTACGATCTCCTGCCCAGCAAGCTCCCGGGGGTGATCCTCCTCATCATCCTCCTCCTGATCGCCTTCCTCATCATCTTCTTCGTCTGGCGGAGGTTCGCCGCCAAGTTTCTCTTCATCCTGAAGCCGATAAAAAACAAGATCATCCGGCGCAAGGTCCTGGAGGTCTACCGGATCTTCCACAGCCATCACCGCTTCCCGACCCGGGTCGGACTGGCGGCACTCGCCACCTTCGGGATCGAGTTCCTGACGATTGCCCTCAACTACCTGATCGTCCAAGGACTGGGTGAGCATGTGCCCTTCGCAAACTTTCTCCTCCTCATCCCCCTGATCGCCGTGGCGACCGTCATACCCTCCTTGAACGGCCTGGGTGTCCGGGAAGGGGCTTACGTGTATTTCTTTGCCGACCTGATCGGATTGGAAAAGGCGGGAGCTCTCTCCTTCATCATGTTGGTCATGGTCATCTTTCTGGGAGCGATCGGCGGGCTCGTCTACCTGGTCTCGGGTTCGGCCGACAAAGCCCGGCCAAAGCCCCCCGACCCCAGGGAGTTCGAAGGCCTCGGCGATGGAGGCAGGGGCGAATAAGTGACCGGGGATGGGTGAAACGGACGTCAAATATAAAGCGGGATCGGAAACGATCCCGCTTTATATTTGGCCCAGGCCGTCCTCGAACCGCTGGAGCGCCTGGCAGACTTCGGCGGGAGAGACGCACTTGCGGACCACGGAGACAAAGTCCGTCTTGTTGATCAGGAAGGCGATCTTGGCCAGAGCCTGGATGTGGGGACCCGGGTTGTCGGGAATGGCCTCGAGAAGGAAGATCACGTAGGCCAGGGAGCGGTCCTTGGCCTCGAAATCCGTGCCCTCCGGACAGATCCCCAGCGCCCCCACGAGCCCCGTGACCCCCTTGGACTTGGCGTGGGGGATGGCAACGCCGCTGCCGAGGCCGGTGCTGCCCTGTATCTCCCGCTCGATAACCGACCGGTAGACCTCCTCCGCATCGACCACGCGTTCGGAATGGGCAGCGAGATCCACCATCTCGCGGATGATCTGTTCCTTGGGCGCGGGGCGCAGGGATACCGTGATGCACTGCTCCTCGATCAGCTCGGATAATTTCATCTTCCGTCCTCCGGATTTCTTGACTCTCCAGAGTATACACTATATGCTTAGGCGACGGAATTCAAGAGCGATATGCGCGACGCGGTGACAAAAATTCTTTTCGTTGAAGACGAAGGCAAGCGCCGAGTGGAGGCCGCCCGGGCCGAAGCGGAGGCCCTCCTCAACGGGGCGGAGATGGAGGCGAAGGCGATCCGGGAGGGCGAGCGGTCCCAGGCGCGAGCCGAAGCGGAGGCGATCCGACGGGAGACCGCGGAGCGCGCGGTGCGGGACAAGGCGGTGATTCTCGCCGACGCCCGAAAACAGGCGGAGGAAATCCGCCGGGTGGAACCCGGACGGATGGCGCGCCTGGCCGACCGCCTGCTCCGGGAACTCCTGAAGATCGTTTCTTAAATGATCCTCCGCTCCCTTTCCCTCTACGCTTTTCTCAATGCCAAGGTTCGCGCCATGGCCGGCGCGCTCCTCAGCGCCGAACAGCGGGACGCCCTCGCCCGCGTCCAGAGATGGGAGGAGCTTATCGCCCAGCTCCTCGCCACCGCCTACCGCGAGGCGGTGTCCCTCCCCGGTCCGGCCGGCAATCCCCGCCTTCTGGAGAAGGAGCTGCTTCTCTACGACATTTCCCTCCATCGAAGAATCCTCTCCGCCTCCCACGCCGGCGTCCGGGAGCTGGTCTTCCTCCTCCTGGGAAAATACGACCTCCAGAATTTCAAGGCGGCGCTGCGGCTCTGGTTCCAGCCCTCGGAGCGGGAAGAGGAATTTCCTTACCTGATCTCCGAAACCATCTGCCACCCGCTCCCCATCGCCGGCCTGGCCGCGGCCTCCTCCTTCGACGATCTCCTCGCCCTCCTCGGCGATTCTCCCTACCGGGGGCCGCTCCTGGGCGCGCGGGACGCTTTTTCCAAAGCCGGCAACCTGCTGCCCCTGGAGATCGCCCTGGACGGGGATTATTACGCCCGCCTGCACCGGGGGTTCTCCTCTCTCGCCGCCGCCGATCGAGCGACCGCCCGGAGGCTTCTGGGGACCGAGATCGACATCGAGAACGTCAAGACCCTGATCCGCCTGCGCGAGCACTACCGACTCCCCCTGGCGGAGATCCTGCCCAGCCTGCTGCCCCACGGCAACCGGATCAACGCCGAGGTCCTGCGCTCGCTCGCTCTCTCCGCCGATCTGAGGCAGATGCTCACGGGCCTCGCGGCCAAATCCTATCGGGAGATCGGCGGCTTCGCCGCCCAGCTTCATGATCCGGCCGGGCTCTCCCTCCTGGAGCGGGCGCTGGAGGAGGTCCTGCTCTCAGAGGCCCGCGCCGTCTTCCGCTCCTTCCCCTTCACCATCGGCACCATCCTCTCCTACCTCATCTTCAAGCGGTCGGAGACCCGCTGGCTGACCGGAGTCATCTACTCCCTCGCCCTCGCCCGGAGGACCGCCTGATGCTCCGCCCCGATGCCATGCAAAAGTTCGACCTCCTGGTCTTCGACGTCAGCATCGACCGGGTAACCGAGGGGATCGTCGAGTCCGGCCTCCTCCATCCCGTCCGGGTCACCGAGCTGGAGCCCTGGGCGGAAGGTCTCGCCGCCGGGCGGGCGCCGGACGCGGTCTCCTGGGAAAACGCCTCCCTTGCCCGCGCCCGGGATCTGCTCGCCCCCTGCGCTCCTCGTCCCGCCCCCCTCAGCGGGGCGGACGGACCGGCGGACCAGGCGGAAGCGGACAAGCACCTCCTCCGGGCCGAGGAGCGTTTTCATCCCCTCCGGGCCGAGCGCGCGGCCAAAAGCGAGGAGATCTCCGTCCAGGAGCGGATGCTCCAGGAGATCGGAACCTTCGCCCTGGACAAGATCGGATTCCCCCTCCAGAAGCGCTATTCCTTTCTGGAGATCGAGCTGGGGAACCTGCCGGAAGAGAACCTGCCTTTCCTGGAAGCGGGCCTGAAAACCGTCCCCCACGTCGTCCTCCCGGTCCAGAAATCCGACCGGCGGCTGACCGTGATCGTGATCGTGCTCCGCAAGGACCGCGCCGTTCTGGACAAATCCCTGGACGAGGCCGGCTTTGACCGCGCCCGCCTGCCCCCTGACCAGGCCGGTTTGGACCGGGACCTTCAGTCCGCGATCGCGGCGACCATCGCCCGCCTCCAGGATGAACTCGCCGAAATCGATCGGCGAATCGGCGCGGCCGAGGAGGCACTGGTCCCCGGCCTGCTCCGTCTCCGGCGGAAGCTCGAGCTGGCGCGGACGATCGCGAAAGCCAAGTCCTACTTCCGCAAGACGCAGAGAACCTATCTGATCTCCGGCTGGGTCCCCAAAAAACGGGCGGAGGATCTGGTGAAGAGGGTGCGCGATCTGACCGAGGGGCGCTGTTATTTCGAATTCCAGGATCCCGAAGCGATGGCGGGGGTGCGAACGGGGGAGATCCAGGTTCCGGTCGCCTTCTCCCATCCCCCCTTCCTCAAGCCCTTCGAAATCCTGGTCCGCGAGTACGGGGTTCCCGACTACCGGGCGATCGACCCCACCCCCTTCGTCGCCGTCACTTTTCTCATCCTCTTCGGGGCGATGTTCGGCGATGTCGGCCACGGCCTCCTCCTCGCCCTGGGCGGGCTTTTCCTGAGAACCCGTCCGAAGATCGCCCGGATCGCCGCCCTCCTCCTCTACTGCGGCCTCTCCTCCATGGTCTTCGGCTTCCTTTACGGCGAGTTTTGCGGCTACGAGGAGCTGATCCCCGCCTTCTGGCTCCGGCCGATGCGCAGCGTCGCCTCGATCATGCAGGCCGCGGTGCTCTTCGGAGTGGCGGTGGTCACGCTCGGCCTCCTCCTCAATATCGTGAACGCCCTGCGCTCCCGCCGTTTTCTCGACGCCGTCTTCGACAAGGCCGGCCTGATCGGCGCCCTCTTCTACTGGGGCGCGGCGGGCCTCGCGATCAAAGCCCTCATCTTCCGCTCCCCCACGCCGCCCAGCCTGATGGTCGCCCTCCTCGGCCTGCCCATTCTCCTGCTCTTCCTGAAAGCCCCCCTCCGCCGGGCTCTGGGCGCGACCGGGAAGATGTTCCCGGAAGGCGTGCTCACCTACCTCCTGGAAACGGCGGTGGAGGTGATCGAGCTGGTCACCGGTTACCTCGCCAACACGGTCTCCTTCATCCGCGTCGCCGCCTTCGCCCTGGCCCATATCGGCCTCTTCCTCGCCCTCTTCAGCCTGATCCGGGCGGTCCGGGCCTGGCCGCTCTCCGGTCTCTGGACGGTCCTGCTCCTCATCATCGGCAACCTCGGCATCATCCTCCTGGAAGGGATTGTTGTTGTCATTCAGTCCATACGTCTGGAATACTATGAGTTCTTCTCCAAGTTCTTCCCCGCCGGGAAGGGCGTCGAATACCATCCCCTCACTCCGGATAACTGACACCATCGTTCTTTAAAAAGGAGGCAGTCATGACAAGCGCGATGAAAACATTTCAGCGGAAGATCTTCATGATGTTCCTTCCGGTGCTCGCCCTGGTTCTGATCGTCCTGGGCGTGGGCCTCTCCCGGGCGCTGGCCCAGACCGAGGGAGCGGCCGCGGTCTACCGCGATCCCGCGGTGGTGCGCTGGGGCTTTCTGGCGGCGGCCATCGTCACCGGCCTCTCCACCATCGCCGCCGGTATCGCGGTGGCCTACGTGGGAGCGGCGGCGGTGGGGGCGATCGGAGAGAAACCGGAGCTGGCCACCCGGACGCTGATCTTCGTGGGACTGGCGGAAGGGATCGCGATCTACGGCCTGATCATCGCCATCATGATTCTCGGGAAAATATAGATTCCCCGGAGAAACATCTGGGTCCCAGGATCGTGACCGAATCTCACAGCGAATATAAATTCGAAATCCGAATATCGAAATCCGAAACAAACCCAAAAATTCGAAATTTCGAAACAATGGACAACCAGACGCCTCTCTCCCCTCAGCTGCACTCGGTTCTGCCGCGAGCGGTTTCGAATTTTGGTCATTCGAATTTGTTTCGGATTTCGTGCTTCGGATTTCGAATTTATTCCGGTTGTTTCGGATGTGATCTACCTCAGCTAGCATCTGCCCTGTCATGAAATTCTTTTGTATCGGCGACGAGGACGCGGTCTGGGGATTCCGTCTGGCCGGGGTGGAAGGCCGGGTGGTGACCAACGCCTTCGAGGCCAAAGAGGCCCTGGCGGTCGCGTCCGCCTCCGACGACGTGGGCATTGTCCTGATCACCGAGGCGGCGGCGGAGTCGATCCGGGGAGAGGTGGATTTCCTGGTGTATAAATCGGGATTTCCCCTGGTCCTGGAGATTCCCGACGCCCAAGGCCCCCGGCCGGGGCGCAAGACCACGTCCGACCTGATCCGTCAGGCGGTGGGGATAGCAATCTAAAAACTGGAGTGATGGAGTAATGGAGTACTGGGGGAACTGTCTTTTCCATTACTCCATCACTCCATGACTCCAATACTCCATCTGCTACTGTATGAACGACGCACCTGACATTTCCGCCTTCGAGGAGAAGATCCTCGAGGACGCGGGACGGGAATCCTCCTCCATCCTGGCCCAGGCCCGGCTACGGCGCGAAGATAAACTCGCCGCCGCGCGGCGCCAGGCCGACCGCGAGCATGAAGAGATCGTCTCCCGGGCCCGGGAGCAGGCGGAGAAGGACCGGAAGCGACTCCTCACCGAGGCGGGGGGAGAGGCGCGCAATCTTCTCCTGCTGGCCCGGGAACAGGCGGTGGACGAGGCCTTCGTCCGGGCCCGGGAACAGGCGGAGACCTTCCGGGGGAAACCCGACTACCGCGCCGCGCTTCGCGACCTCATCGTCGAGGCCGCCCGCGCCGTGGCCCGACCGGAGATGGAGATCGCCCTGAGCCCGCGGGATTTCCGTTCCTTCGGCCGGGAGATCGCCGGCGAGGTGGAGCGCGCCGGCAAGGACGCCCGTCTCCCGCCGGCCGCGTTCACCGTGGCCGGCGAGGGAGCGGACGAACCGGGCGCGCTGGTGCGGGCGGCGGCCGGGCGGGTGTCTTTCGACAACACCTTTTCGGCGCGTTTCCGGCGCCTCGCCCCCTACCTGCGCCGTCTCGCCTATCGCGAGCTCTTCGGCGGCGAAGCGGCTGTAACCAAATGAAACCGCGGATTGCGCGGATTTCGCGGATTGTAGGCCGCCTCTGCGAGGCGGCGGACGCCGGTTCACAGAACCGGCCTACACAGCGCGCAGGCGCGGATGATCATCTAATAACGTGAAACGGATCATCGGAAAAGTGACGCGGGTCAGCGGGCCGGTGGTGGAGGCCCGCGGCGACCGCAGCGCCTTCATGCTCGAGCTGGCCGAGGTCGGCGACGACCGCCTGGTCGGGGAAGTCGTCCATCTCGACGGCGACCGGGCCGTCATCCAGGTCTACGAGGACACCACGGGACTGAGGCCGGGGGCGGAGGTCTACGGCTCCGGCCACCCGCTTTCGCTCGAGCTCGGGCCCGGCTTGATCGGCGCCATCTTCGATGGCATCCAGCGGCCGCTCCAGACCATCCGGGAGACCTCCGGCCGCTATATCCGCAAGGGCGTCCACCTCCCCTCCCTCCCCCGCGATCGGGTCTGGGACTTCACCCCCCTCCTCTCCGTCGGAGCGGAAGTGTCGGGCGGCGAGATCCTGGGGACCGTTCCCGAAACGCCTCTGGTCGTCCACCGGATCCTCGTCCCGCCGGAGGTCTCGGGCCGGCTCATCACCGTCGCCCCGGCGGGGAAATACCGCCTGGAGGACACCGTCGCCGTCGCCGCCGGGCCGGAAGGGGAGACGGCCATCCGCCTTTTCCAGGTCTGGCCGGCCCGCCGCCGCCGCCCCTACCGCGAGAAGCTCGCCCTCCACGAACCTCTCCTCACCGGCCAGCGGGTCCTCGACACCCTCTTCCCGGTGGCCAAGGGCGGCGTGGTCGCGGTCCCCGGCGGATTCGGCACCGGCAAGACCCTGATCCAGCACCAGATCGCCAAATGGTGCGACGCCCAGGTGATCGTCTTCATCGGCTGCGGCGAACGCGGGAACGAGATGACCGACGTCCTCCTGAACTTTCCCAAGCTGGTCGATCCCCAGAGCGGGCGGCCGCTGATGGAGCGGACGATCTTCGTGGCCAACACCTCGAATATGCCGGTGGCGGCCCGGGAGGCTTCCATCTACACCGGGATCACGCTGGCCGAATACTACCGGGATATGGGCTACCACGTGGCCGTGATGGCGGACTCCACCTCTCGCTGGGCGGAAGCCCTCCGGGAGCTCTCCGGCCGGATGGAGGAGATGCCGGCGGACGAGGGCTTCCCCGCTTATCTCCCCACCCGCCTGGCCGAGTTCTACGAGCGGGGAGGGTTCGTCTCCACGCTTTCGGGAGCAACCGGGTCGGTCAGCGTCATCGGGTCGGTCTCGCCTCCGGGAGGCGACTTCTCCGAGCCGGTGACCCAGCACACCAAGCGTTTCGTCCGGGCCTTCTGGGCGCTCGACCGGGACCTGGCCAACGCCCGCCACTACCCTTCGGTGAGCTGGCTCGACAGCTACTCCGAGTATCTGGTGGAGATGGAAACCTGGTGGACGAAGAACGTGGATCCGGACTGGGGGGAGCTCAGGCGGTTCATGATGGAGCTGCTCCAGAAGGAGGTGCGCCTCCAGCAGGTGGTGCGGCTGGTCGGTCCCGACGTCCTCCCCGACACCCAGCGTCTGGTCCTGGAGACCTGCGCTCTCTTCAAGGACGCCTTCCTCCAGCAGAACGCCTTCGACGCCAACGACACCTTCTGCTCGCCGCAGAAGCAGATGAAGATGCTCCGGATCATCGCGAGCTTCTATATCCTGGGGCTGGACGCGATCAAGCGGGGGGCGCCGCTTCTGAGACTTAAAAAGCTCAAGGTCTTCGGAGAGATCATCAAGATGAAGCTCGCCTATCCCAACCAGGAGACCGACGGCCTGGACAAACTGCTGGAGAAACTGAAGAGCTCGATTGAGAAGTTCGTATGATAACGAAAGTGATCAGTGATCACTCGTATTGGATAACCCATGACCGATCCGAAGATGAATAAACTGATCCCGACCGCGGGGCTGGAATACCGCGGGATCGAGGAGGCAGTGGGGCCGTTGATCTTCGTCCAGGGCATCCACAACGTGGGCTGGAACGAACTGGTCGAGGTGGTGGACGAGAAGGGCCGAGTCCGTCTGGGCCTGACCCTGGAGGTGGCCGAGGGGCGGGCGGTGGTCCAGGTCTTCGAGGGGACGACCGGCCTCTCCCTTCCCTCCGTCCGGGTCCACTTCACCGGGGAGCCCCAGCGCATCGGGGTCTCCTCCCAGATGCTCGGGCGCGTCTTCGACGGGCAGGGGCGGCCCCTGGACGGCCTCCCCGAACCGGCCGCCGAGGCCTTCCTCGACGTCAACGGGCTGCCCATCAACCCCACCGCCCGGGAGTATCCCCGGCAGTGCATCCAGACGGGGATCTCGGCCATCGACGTGATGAACACCCTGATCCGGGGACAGAAGCTCCCCATCTTCTCCGGCTCCGGCCTCCCCCACGACCTAATCGCCGCCCAGATCGCCCGCCAGGCGACGATCGCCGGCGAGGAGGGCGGCTTCTGCGTGGTCTTCGCCGCCATGGGCGTGAAACACGACATCGCCCGCTTCTTCATCGATACCTTCCGCGAGTCCGGCGCCTTCGACAAGGTCGCCCTCTTCCTGAGTTTGGCCGACGCCCCCTCGATCGAGCGGCTGGCCACCCCCCGGGCCGCCCTCACCCTGGCCGAATACCTCGCCTTCGAGGAGAACCGCCATGTCCTGGTGATCATGACCGACATCTCCAACTACTGCGAGGCCCTGCGCGAGGTCTCCACGCTGCGCGGCGAGGTCCCGGCCCGAAAGGGCTACCCCGGCTACCTCTACAGCGACCTCGCCTCCATCTACGAGCGGGCCGGGATCATCCAGGGCGGCCGCGGTTCGATCACCCAGCTCCCCATCCTGACCATGCCCAACGACGACATCACCCATCCCATCCCGGATCTGACCGGCTTCATCACCGAAGGGCAGATCGTGCTGGAACGGGAGCTGGCCCGCAAGGGCGTCTACCCGCCGATCGCCGGCCTGCCCTCCCTCTCCCGGCTGATGAAGGACTCGGTGGGCGAAGGCTTCACCCGGGAGGACCATCCCCACCTGGCCAGCCAGCTCTTCGCCAGCTACTCCCACGTCAAGGAAGTCCGCGCCCTGGCTTCGGTGATCGGGGAGGAGGAGCTCGCCCCCCTGGACAAGACCTACCTCGAGTTCGGGGAGGCTTTCGAAAAGAACTTCCTG
>CAZKCI010000111.1:0-27949 GCA_964551475.1 uncultured bacterium
ATTCGCGGTTAATTCTTTAGCCGGGACGGGGTCAGTCTTTGATCTCCTTCAGCATGGCCACTTCCTTGCAGTCGGGGAAGTACTGGCAGTTCAGGCAGTCCTGCCAGATCTTGTGGGGGAGCGCCTCCTTGCCGATCTCCCGGAAGCCGCAGCCGGCGAAGAAGGCGGGGATGAAAGTGAGCGTGAAGATCTTCCGGACGCCGAGGCTCGCCGCCTCCTTCAGGCAGACGGCGACCAGGGCCGCGCCCCGGCCCTTCTTCTGATGGCTCTCCGCCACCGCCAGCGACCTCACCTCCGCCATGTTCTCCCAGCAGATATGCAGGGCGACGCAACCCGCCACCTTGCCCCGGTCTTCCAGCACCCAGAAGTCCCGGATCCCCTCGTAGATGTCGGAGAGCGACCGCGGCAGCATCCAGCCGTGGTCGGCGTAGCCGTTGATCAGCGCCTTGATCTGCGCCACGTCCCGGGGAAGCGCTTTCCTGATTTTACCCGCCGCTCTGGCCATAGATCCCCATCCTCCGGTATTTTTCCTGACGACGATGAATCACGATTTTGCTCGGTAGCCCTTCCAGCTCCTGGAGGCCGCCCAGGATGGCCTGCTTGACCAGGGCGGCCGCCCGGTCGAAGTCCCGGTGGGCGCCGGTCAGGGGCTCGGCGATGATCCCGTCCACCAGCTTCAGCTCCAGGAGATCCCGCGGGGCGAGCTTCAGCGCCGCCGCCGCCTCCGGGGCCTTGTCCTTCGACTTCCAGAGGATGGCGGCGCAGCCTTCGGGGGAGATCACGGAATAGTAGGCGTTCTCCAGCACGTAGACCAGGTCTCCCACTCCCATCCCCAGCGCCCCGCCGCTCCCGCCCTCTCCGATGATCACCACCACGATGGGAACCCTCAGTTCCATCATCAGGCGGATGTTTTCGGCGATGGCATGGGCCTGCCCCCGTTCCTCCGCCCCGACGCCGGGATACGCTCCCGGGGTGTCGATGAAGCAAACCAGGGGCAGGCGGAATTTGTCGGCCAACCTCATCAGCCTGGCCGCCTTGCGGTAGCCCTCGGGATGGGCGGACCCGAAGTTCCGGCGCAGGTTCTCCTTGGTGTCCCGCCCCTTCTGCTGGCCCAGGAGCACCACCCGGGAGGCGTCGAGACGGGCCAGCCCGCCGACGATGGCCTGGTCGTCCGCTCCCATGCGGTCGCCGTGAAGCTCGACGAACTCCGTGAAAATCCGCGGGACATAGTCGAGGAAGTAGGGGCGGTCGGGGTGGCGGGCGAGCTGGATCCTCTGCCAGGGGGTGAGGCGGGAGAAGATCTCCTTCTGCACCCGGTCGGACTCCTGGCGCAGGCGGGCGATCTCGCCGTCCAGGCCGATCTTCTCGGTCTCCGAATAACGGCCGAGCTCGGCGATCTTCTCCTCGATCTCGATCAGGGGCTTTTCAAAATCGAGGACGTGTCGGTTCCGTTCGCTCATCTCGCTGGGGACAACGTGAGTTTCCCGTGTAGGCGCGGACCTTCTGATTCACCTCATTAACATTCCCAAAATAATCATCCCGATGGACGTCGGGGAGATCCGCGCGGCCCGGCCAACCATTTCACTCCTGCCTTTCCTGCCCCTCCTGCCTAGCCTGCCGTTCCCGTTATTCGATCACCGTGACCGTCGTCCCGTAGGGCAGAAAATCGTAGAGCTCGGCGACGTCCTCGTTGAGGAGCCGGACGCATCCCTCGCTGGACTGGGTCCCCACCGAATCCGGCTCCACCGTGCCGTGGATCCCGTAGTGGGCGTAGGGATCGTTGAAGCCCATCCAGCGCGCGCCCAGGACATTGCGGGGATCGTCCGGAGGGATGACCCCCTCGTCGGTATACCAGGGCGGATCGACGAGCTTGGTGGCGATGGTGAAAGTCCCGGCCGGCGTGCAGCTCTGTTTGCCGGTGCCGGCCGGATAGACCTTGAAGAACTCGCCGCCGTAGAGGAGGGTCGCCGTGTTGGCCGATTTGCTGACCAGGACCTCGAAACGCCGGGCGGGGACCCGCAACGTCTGCCCCTCCCGGATGACGGCATCTTTCAATCCGTTCATCGCGCTGACCAGCGCGGCGGTGGCGTGGAAGCGGGTGGCGATGGAGGAGATGGTGTCCCCGGAAACGACCGTGTGCTCCTCCGTCCATCCCTCCGCCTCCCCCGCGAAAAAGGCCTTGCGGTTGAGGGCGCCCAGATCCTCCCGCGCCTTCTTCGCCCGCGGACCGGCCGGGACGGAGCGGATTCCGGCCGCCAGTTGCTCCCGCGCCCCCGCCTCGTCTCCCGCGGCCAGGAGCAACCTGCCCAGCCCGAGAAGAGCTTCGCCCTTCTCGGGCGAATCGGGATAATCGCGGATGTGCTCGGCCCAGAGGGCCTGCGCCCGCTCCGCGTTGCCGGAGGCCTCGGCGGCCTGGGCGAGAAGGTAATGGGAGCGGGCGCGGGTTTCCGGCGGCCCTTCCCTCCGCTGGCGCCAGACGATCACCGCCGCGACGACCACCGCCAGGGCCAGAACCAGGAAATATCGCGCGGGCGATTTCATCCTTCCGGGGCCGCCGCATTCTCCAGAAACCGGAGAAATTCGATGATCGAAAACGGCTTGCAGAAAAAGCCCGCCACCTGGGGGACGTCCTTGAACTCCCGGGCGGCGGCGGCGCCCCCCCCGGTCAGGATGATAAAGCGGGTCTCCGGACGAAGCTGGGCGATCTCGGCGGCCGTCTCTTTCCCGGTCTTGCCCGGGAGGTTCATATCCAGGATGACCAGGGGATACGGCTTCTCCTGGACGCGGGCGATGGCTTCCTCCCCCGAAACCGCGGTGCGCACCGCGAACCCCCGGGCGGAGGCGGCCTCGGCGAGGAGGTCGCGGATGATCTCCTCATCGTCCACGACCAGGATGGGAAAAGGCTGTTTCATCGCGGCGGCCCCTCCGGTCTCGGCGCGGGCAGGGCGACGGGCTCGGAGGATTTGCGCTTCCGGGCGCGGTGACGGAAAGCTCCGGCCAGTCCCAGGCTCAGGTAGGAGAGGAAAGCCAGGAGGAGGCCGATCTCGGCCCAGAAGATAATGATGGCCAGAGCGAGAATGGTCGCCACCAGATAGAGGAAGGGCGTCTTCCCGCGCGCTTTCAGGGAGAGCAGCGTCGGATAGGTGTAGGTGGACACCATCAGCACGCCCAGCACGATCATCAGGAAAGGGATTGCCTTGTCCCAGTATTTCAGGTTGTAGCGATGGATGAAGATGATGTAGGAGACGACGACGCCGGCCGCGATCGGACAGGGCAGGCCCGTGAAATCGGTCTTCTCCTCTTTCTTGACCTGGGTGTTGAAGCGGGCCAGGCGCAGGGCGACCATCACCGCGTAGAGAAAGGCGAAGGCGATCCCGAATCGCCCCAGGTCGGCCAAGGCCACCCGGTAGGCGATCACGGAGGTGGCCACCCCAAAGGTGAGAAAGTCGGCCAGGGAGTCGTATTCGACGCCGAAACGGGAAGTGGCGTGGTAGAGGCGCGCCACCTGCCCGTCGGTGAAATCGAAGACCATGGCCAGGATGACCAGGAAGCCCGCCGGGACGTAGCGGCCCTGGAAAGCCCAGAGCAAGGCCAGCATCCCGCAGAAAAAATTCCCGGTGGTGAAAAGGTTGGGAAGAATATAGATCTTTTTCATCGGATCTCCCCCAGGATCGTTCGCCCGCCTCTCACCCGGTCCCCCGCGCGGACGCGGAGAACCGCTGAGCGGGGAAGAAACAGATCCACCCGCGATCCGAAACGGATCAGGCCCAGCTTCTGCCCGCCGGCCATCCGCTCGCCCGGGCGGGCCCGGCAGACGATCCTCCGGGCGATGATCCCGGCGATCTGGCGCATCAGCGCCGAAGCCTTCTCTCCCCGCAATCCGATATCCATGGACTCGTTGGCTTCGCCGGCTTCCTCCAGAAAGGCGCGGTGGAAATTGCCCGGTCGATGGCGCAGGTGATCGACCACCCCGGCGATCGGGGCGTAATTGACATGCTCATCGAAGACGGACATGAAGATGGACACCCGCCGGACGGGTCCCTGGAGGAACTCCTTCTCCTCCGTCTCCCGGATGTCGATCACCCGGCCGGAGGCGGGGGAGACGATCTGGTCGGCGGAAAAGGAGGCCTCCGCGATCGTCTCCCGGAAAAACAGGGTCACGGCGGCGGCGAGCAGGAGCAGGAACACTCCCAGCGGCCAGACCAGGAAGAGGCCGACGATCCCGGCCGCACAAAGCGGCAGAGCGAATTTAAGCCCCTCTTTTTCGATGGTCATCCTCATCAGGAGCCCAGACCCACCGCGCCGATCAGGGCCTTGATGTCGTCGTCCCGGATCCTTAACCCGCCCCCCGCCATCGGGGCGGGATTGTCCAGAATATCATCCACGCCGACCCGAATGTAAAACCCCCAGAACAGATCGGCGTCGATATAGGCCCGGAGGAGGAACGGGCTGATCCCCTCGTCCTTCTCTCTCGTCCAGACATCCCGGCCCTCGACCGTGGCGATGATCTTCCGGTCCCAGATCCGCCAATCCGCCCCTCCTCCCATCCGCCCCTCCAGCATCCCGGCGCGCAGGGTGAGGCGGTCGGAGAAGAAGCGCAGACCGATCTGGGCGTCGAACTCGCTGTCCGGCTCGTCGGTGCGGTCCGCCTCCGTCCCCTCTCCGGACAACATGCTGAAGGCGATGCGGTAGATCTTGCTGGAGGTCGGCTCGATCTCGAAGTAGGCCTTGGACAGGGAGCGGCGGGTGTCGAAGTTGTAGGCGGACTCGGCGCCGATGTAGAACTCCACCCGCTCCGCCTTGGAGGCCAGGGAGGTGAGCTTCTGGGAGGCGGTCTTCACGGAGGAGAGGGTCTCCTGGGCCGAATTGTAGACCTCCTCGTCGTTGACCAGCTTGCCGATCGTCCCCTCCCCCTGGTTGATCTTGGCCGTGATCTCCTCCAGGTTGGCCATGGTCCGGTTCAGGCGCGGGGCGGTCTCCTTGAGCTCGTCGGTCACCGCCTTCACCGACTCGTAGACCTGCTCCTCTTTGAGGAGCTTGCCCACCGTCCCCTCCCCCTCGGCCAGACGGTCGGCCACCTTCTTGACGGAGGCGAGGATCTCCTCGATCTTGGCGCCCGATTTGCCCAGGTTTCCGATCGCCTCGGAGAGGCCGGGGGTGGTGACTCCCCGGATTTCCGCTCCGGAGGAGAAGTAGGCGTCGGTCTCCTCGCCCCAGGAGATATCCACCCTCTTCCCGCCCATGACCCCGATGTCGCCCACCTTGAATCCCGCCGTCTTCGGGATCCGGGACCCCTCCCGGAGGGAGAGGCGCACCCGGATCTGCTTCTCCTCCAGGATCAGTTCGGAGACATGGCCGATCTCCATCCCCCCCATCGTCACCCGGTCGTCCTTCTCCAGGCCGCCCACGGCCTCGAAGAGCACGTCCAGCGTGTAATACTTCTTGAAAAAGCGGATGTCGCTCAGGACCACGGTGAAGAGGATGAGCAGGCAGATCCCGACAAAGAAAACCGCGCCGACACGCATTTCAGTGGAAAGGCCCATAACTCCCCTTTGGAATCCGCGAATTCTCCGCGATGTATTCGTGAAACGTGCAACGTAAAACGTGTAACGTTCAACGTGTAACGTTCAACGTGCAACGGCCCCTTCCCGCCGGCGGTTTATAACTCCGCGCTGGTGTGCAATCGCCGCCTCGGCCGCGTTATTCCTTCTCCGGCATCCCGTGAATAAACTGCTGAACCAGGGGGTTGCGGCTGGCCTGGATTTCGGCGGGGGTGCCGGTTTCAATAATTTGACCATTATAGAGCATGGCGACGCGGTCGGCAATCAGATAGCAGAGATGCATGTCGTGGGTGACGGCGATCGCGGTGAAATGGAGTTTCCGGTGCAGATCTACGATCAGATGCCCGATGGTGCTGGAGAGCACGGGATCGAGGCCGGTGGTCGGCTCGTCGAAGAGGATGATCTTGGGGTCCCGCACCAGCGCTCGGGCCAGCCCCACCCGCTTCATCATTCCCACGCTCAGGTCGCTCGGGAGCTTGTTCTCCACGTTGAACAGGCGCACCCAGTTCAGGCGCTCGGTGACGATCCGGTCGATCTCCTCCGGGGCGAGGTGGTCGTGCTCCTGCAGAGGAAGGGCGAGGTTGTTCCGCACGGTGAGCGAGCGCAGGAGCGCCGCGGTCTGGAAGAGGAAACCGATGTTCTTGCGCAGGGCGTAAAGCTCGTCTCCGCCGGCGGTCGAAACGGCGACCCCGTCGACGACCACCGTGCCGGAATCGGGGCGGAGGAAGCCCATGACGTGCTTCAGGATCACCGATTTGCCCGCGCCCGAACCCCCGATGATGGCGAAGATCTTCCCTTTCTCCACCCGGAGGTTCACCCCCTTGAGGACTTCCTTCCCTCCCAGTTTCTTTTTGACTTCTTTGAGTTCGATCATGGCTTTCGTGTCCTGCCCGCGCCCTGTAGGCCGGTTCTCCTCCTCCGTCCTGCGGACTGCGGCGGACAGGTGCGAACCGGCGGCCGGGCCCCGACGCGCCCGCTCTCAGAGCGGGCCTACAGAACTCGCCCAGCCGGCCCCGGTAGGCCGCTCCCGTGAAACGGCGTGGGGCCGGTCCTTTCCGCTTTCTGCCGAGGGCGAAGCGCTCAGTAGAAAATGGAAGTGATGAAATAGTTGAAGATCAAGACGAAGAGCAGGCTGAAGACCACCGTCCGGGTGGTCGCCCGCCCCACACCCTGGGCGCCGGAGTCCGCCTTGAGCCCCTGGGAACAGGCGATCGAGGAGATGATCAGGGCGAAGACCGCGGCCTTGAGCACTCCGATATAGATGTCCTTGACTTCCAGGTTCCGGACCACCCGCTGGTAGAACGAGTAGTAAGAGACCCCGATCTGCAGGCGCCCCACCATCGCTCCGCCGACCATCCCGACCAGATCGGAATAGAGGGTGAGGATGGGAAGCATGATCAGGATCGCCGCCACCCGCGGCATCACCAGGTAGCGGATGGGGTTGATCGACATCGCTTCCAGGGCGTCGATCTCCTCCGAGACCTTCATCGTCCCCAGCTCCGCCGCCATCGCCGAGCCGACCCGGGCGGCGACGATGATCGCGGCGAAGACCGGCCCCATTTCCCGGCAGACCGAGGCGGCGACGATGTTGCCGATCGTTCCCTCAAGCTGGAAGCGGGCGAGCTCATGGCCGGTCTGCAGGGCCACGATCATCCCGGCAAAGAGCGCCACCACCGAGACCACCAGGAGGCTCTCCACGCCAACGAAAAGCATCTGCTCGAGGATGAGGACGCGATAGCGCAGAGCCTGGGTGAAAAAGCCGACGGCCCGGGAAAGGGTGAGCACCGTTCCCCCCACCCCTTCCATCGTGTCGATGATCCCCCGTCCGGCTCTCTCGATGACGTTCAGGTTCATGGGAACACGCAGGGCGCAGAGTGCAGGCCGCATAGAGCATAGCGCATAGGGCATAGCGCCCCGGCGAAACTATCGGGCGCTTTGCGCTCAGCGCTTTGAGCTTTGCTCCCGGCTGTCAAGGACGCGGGCGGCATCTTATAGCTCCGGCGAGCCTGGCGTCGCCGCGGGGCGGCCGCCGCTCTTCTGCAGTGGATCGAAGACGTCCGTGCCGGGCGGGGGGGTGAAATCGAAAGCGGCGTCCGCCACCCCCCGGTTGGCCCGCCAGTCCTTGATGGCCAGTGTGGTCGGCGGCCGTCCCGGCTGTCGGATTTCCATCCTGGTGATTAGCCAGCTCAAGGGATCGACCCAGGCAGTGATCCTCTCGATCTCCGAGTCCTTCTGGTCGGGGACAAGATCCACCTGATAGGAACCGTCGGGAAGAACCGAGAGCGTCCGGTTCATCCCCCGCACCAGGACCTTGATCGGAGAGGTGAGACCCCAGCTCGATTGGTAAATCGCCCGTTCCCTCTCCTCCTCCCCCTCCAGGTTGTAGATCTCCACCATCTCCAGTCCCGGGGAATAGACCCACATCCGTTCCTCTTTGATCACGACCAAGCGCGCGTCGGCACCCTTCACCTCCGTCCGCAGGCGGTCGGGGCGGCGATAGGAGACGAGAATCTCCGCCGTGCGCTGCGTTCGCCCCGGTTCGGCGGCGATGGTCCGTTCCACGGTCACGGTCAGGTCCTGGATCTCCTCCCTCACTCTCTCCATCTCCAGGATCACCCGGTCGATCGAGGGGGCGGGCTTCCGGGCGGAAGCCTGGCCGATTCCAGAAAGGAGAAGAAACCCGAGCACAATTAAAGCTGCCGATAAAGCAGACCGCATAGTGTTCCTGTTCCCTTTCTCTTACACGTACACGTTTTCGTTCTCATTCTCGTTCACGTTCTCGGTCCCGTGTACGTGAACGGTTACGTTTGCTTGAACGCGCGCACAAGCCAAGACCGTGCGGTTGGACGAATACTATCGATATAAAGTCGCAACATAGCAGATCCCCTTCTTCCGTATGCTGTAGCGGTCGAAAGGCCCTGCCGCGAGCAGGGCGGCGATCCGGGAAAGAGCGAGCGCTCCGGCCGGAGGCAGGCGAGTCGGAATATCGACGCCCTGCTCGCGGCATTTCTTCTCCCCGTCAGCCAAATCTTCCCGGCCGGGGAAACGGCAGTAGCCGAAGAGGACCGCCTCTCCCCCCGCCTTGAGATTTCCGTGGATCATCGCCACGGCCGCCGGCCCGCCGCGGCCCTCCAGTACCCTCCAGCCGTAGATCCGGGAGAAGCGGCGACCGGCCGGGCCGCCCGCGCGGGCGAAGGGGATAGCCAGCCGCCGGCTGAGATAGCCGGCGAAGTCCTCGCCCAGGCATCGGAACGGACCCGTCTCCGGAGGCGCGATCTGAGCTGCTATCTCCTCCCAGGCCAAAGCGCGGAGGGGATCGGCCGAAGCGGTTGGTCGTTGCCGAGCCATAGTCGGGGGAGAATTGTCCCACAGACGGGACCGATCGGCAAGACCGTAGGTTGGCCGGGCTGGGCGCCTTTCTCCCGCCTTTCCCGCCGTTCCCGCCCTTCCTGCCTTTCCCGCCGTTCCTGCCTTATCACTTCCCCGTCATCGCCGGGACGACGGCGGGGCGGAGAAAAGCCCTTTTCCGGACCAGGTCGAAGACCCGGGGGGCGGTCAGCATGGCATCGTAGGAGAAGAGCGCGATCCCGTTCGCTCCGGCCGAGCGGCAGTCCGCTATCTGTTCGACCAGCGCCTCGGGACAGTCGAGGAGCAGATAAGCCCCCAGGCCGATATAGACCTGCCGGAGGCCGCGAGACGCCACGGAGGCCCGGGTCAGGTAGCGGGCCAGGCGCGAGTCGGTGCTGTAGTTCATCACCGCGATGAAATCGACGATCCCCTCCTCCAGCCAGCCCCGCCAGTCCTGGAAGGCTGCCAGGTAGGCCCGGTCGAGATAGGCGACCGCATCCGCCGAAAACTTGATCGAGGGCTTGACCTTTCTCGCCGTCGCCGCGATGTCCTTGAGCGTGTCGGTCACCTGCCGGCGCCGCCAGTCGTCCCAGGCCTGGCAGGAAGCCCGGGTCAGCTCCATGGTCAGAGGATTGATTCCGGTCTGGGCCTGGTATCTCTCCACCGCCGCCTTCCCGTAGCCGAAATCTTTTCTCCGGGCCCAGAGCGAACCCGCGGTGGGAGACCGATAAGGGTAGCGGATGAAATCGAGCTGAAGCCCGTCCAGCGCGGGGTAGCGCCGCAGAAGCTCCTCGATCAGCCGGCAGAGATGGGCGCGCACGCTTTTGTCCGCCGGCTCCAGCCAGTAGCCGCCGTCGGGAAGATCCGCCGGGGGGTAGCGCAGAAGAGACCGCCCCTCCCCGTCGGCGGTGAGCGCCTCCCGGCCCAGGCGGCGCAGGATGGGAGTCTGCAGATTCTTCCCAATCCGGAAAATGTTGACCCAGGCATGCACCTCCAGGCCCGCCTGATGAGCCCGCTCCAGGAGGTAGGACAGGGGGTCGATCCTCTCCTTCTTCAGGACCAGACGATAGGGGGTGGTGTCGGCGAAGCTGGAGTTGAACCAGGCCCGGTCGTGGCGGTAGACCTGGACAAAGAGGACGTTGAATCCGCAGGCCTTGGCCCGGACGACCAGCTCGTCGATCTTCTTCCGGGAGGACATCGTCTCCTGGCTCCCCTCGCATTCCACCCAGAGAGCCCTCGCTTCCTTCATAGACGGGAGGGGAGCTGGAAAAGCGACCGAACCGGACAGAGAAATCGAGGCCACGAAAAGAGCGAGCTTCTTCACAAGGGGGATATTACCGAAAGTCCATGGGCAAGGGTAAGGTTATTGGTCTGGTAAATGGGCTAGGTGTGTGGTGCAGCCCGGCGAACCGTTTGCCATGCCCCACCTGACCCTAGCCCCGTGACCAAACCTTTAACCTTGCCCTTGCCTCTCGCCCAGCTTTTTACATCGGCACCCCGAGCCGGGGCTGCTGTTCCCATGGCTCCGGCTGCGCCCAGGGGAGCGACGAGCCTCCCTCCGGCCCGGCACAGCCGCCGGCCAGGGAGGCGAGTCCGGCCAGGAGGGCCAGGAGCAAAAAGATCGCGAGCGTTTTCCCGGCGCGGAGCGGGAAAGCTAACGGCGTCTGGGTCATATGCAGTCTTGATATCATCGCTCGCCTTTCCCCGTCAAGTCCCTAAAATCGCCCCGGCCGTCTCTTCGGAACGGCCCCGGACCGTGGATCATCGTGATGAAACCGGGAGATTTTATATTGCGGATACGCCTCTTTGCCCTATAATGCGCGCGTAAACCTTACCCCACGGAGCCCATACCATGCTCAATGTAATGCGGAAAAACGCCAAGCACGTTCTCTGGCCCCTGACCGTCGTCGTGATCATCGGGATGGGGGGATACGGGACCTGGTACTATTTCCAGCGCGCGGAAACGGTCGGCCGCAAGACGGTCGGCCAGGTCTGGGGACGGAACGTTCCGGAGAGCGAGCTCTCCTCCGCCGCCCTGGCCGTCGAAGTTCTCGCCCGCCTCACCGGCCAGGCCGTGACCGATCCCTCCGTCCTGACCAACATGGCCTGGGAGCGCCTCCTCCTTTCCGAGGAGGCCGCCCGCATCGGCATCACCATCGATCAGAAGGAACTGGCGGCCTTCATCGCCTCGCTCCCCTTCTTCCAGAGCCAGAAGCGTTTCGATCCCGATCTCTTTCGCGGCCGGATCGCCTCCCTGGGGCTGACCGAGAATGTCTTCCAGGAGCAAATGCGCACCCTCATCGCCATGGAGAAGCTCCGCAATACCATCCGTCTGCGCGCCCTGGTCTCCCCCCGGGAGATCGCCGACTATCACGCCCTCCTCAACGACCAGGTCAAGGGCGAGTACGTGGAGATCGACCGGGCGAATTACGCGGAACCCGTCCCGATCAAGGAGGAGATCCTCTTCTCCCTGTACCAGGAAAACCAGAGCCGGTTCCAGGTCCCGGCCCGGGTGGAGATCCAATACCTGCTTCTTTCGCTGGAGGCGATCGCGGAAAAGGTCGCGCCCAACGATGACGAGATCGAAGACTACTACAAGGCCAACCAAAGCCTCCTGGCCGAGAAGGACGGCGCGGTCCCGACGCTGGAGCAGGCGAAGACCAGGATCGTCAACCGCCTGACCGAGGAAAAATCCTACGCCGAGCTGGACCGGCTCTCCGATGAGATCGACGGCCTGCTCCAGGCCTCCCCCCTCCTCGAGCCGGTGGCGGAGAAATACTCGCTGGCCCTCTCGACCCCCGGTCCGATCGCCCGCGACGCGACCCTCCCCGGTCTGGAGGACGCCTCCGGTCTCCTCCGCACCGCCTTCACCATGGAGACGAGCGCGACGGAAGAATACCCGCTGGAGGAAGGCGTGGTCTTCTTCCGCCTCCTGAACAAGACCGAGGCGGGAACCCTCACCTTCGATCAGGCCAAGGAGGATCTAAAGAAGCTGATCAACGACGACCTGACCGACCGGGAGACGAAAAAAGCGGCGAGCGACGCCCTGGATGAGATCCGCGGACTGATGGAGAAGGAGAAGATCGGTTTTGCCGAGGCGGCGAAGAAGATCGACCGCGAGGCGGTGGAAACGCCCCTCCTGGTCCGGGCCAAATCCGAGGAGCTGGGAACCCTGGCCGCGTTTTTGCCGGCGGCTTTTCTCGTCCCGGTCGGCGAGATCTCCCCGGTCTTCCCCACCGAGAAAGGCTATGCGTTTCTCCGGGTGGCCGAGCGGATCCCGGCGCCGCCCCTGCCCGAGGCGGAACGGAAGGACTGGGAAGAGAAGACCTGGCAGCGCAAGAGCGCCCAGGTCTACAACGACTGGTTCCGGAACCTGATCGTCCGCGCGAAGCTTTCTATTCCCCGCCCCGCCCAAGCGCAGGAGCAGAGCCAGGAAGGTCCGCCCCCCCAGCCGCCGACGGGAAACTTATAGTCGATGGGTTAAGGTTAGGAAGTGGGTTTGGTCGATGGGTGAGGTTAATGGTGTAGCCTGGCGGGCGGTCGGTTCCCCATACCTAACCCTAACCCATTTTCCAGACCCACTTCCTAACCCTAGCCCATTAACCAGCCGGTTAGTATGCTACCTCCGGCCTCGGCTTCCAGAGCTCCTTGAGCCCCGGGTAGATCGGGAAGGCCGCCGTCAGCTCCTTCACCCCGTGGCGCACCCGGCCGATGGTCTTCTCGTCCTCGGGATGGGAGAGGACAGAGGCGATCCACTCCCCGATCCGCAGCATCTCCTTCTCCTTCATCCCCCGGGTGGTGACCGCGGGCGTCCCCAGGCGGATCCCGCTGGTCTGGGTGGCGGGAAGCGGGTCGAAGGGGATGAGGTTGGAGTTGCAGCAGATCCCCGCCCGGGTCAGCGCGGCGGCCGCCTGCTTCCCGTTGATCCCCTTCTCCCTCAGGTCGATCAGGAAGAGATGGTTGTCGGTCCCGCCCGAGACCAGCCGGTAGCCCCGCCGCTTCATCTCTTCGGCCAGGGCGGCGCTGTTGAGAATGATCTGGTGCTGGTATTTCTTGAAGCCGGGCGCCTGGGCCTCCTTGAGCGCGACCGCCTTGGCCGCGATCACGTGCATCAGCGGGCCGCCCTGGATCCCGGGGAAAACATTCCGGTCGATCGCCTTGCCGTACTCTTCCCGGCAGAGGATCATCCCGCCGCGGGGGCCGCGGATGGTCTTGTGGTTGGTCACGGTGACGAAGTCGGCCACCGGCACCGGGTCGGGGTGGTAGCCGGCCACCACCAGCCCGGCGATGTGGGCGATGTCCACCATCACCTTCGCCCCCACCTCGTCCGCGATCTCGCGGAAGCGGGCGAAGTCGATCTGGCGGGGATAGGCGGACGCCCCGGCCACGATCAGCTTGGGCTTGTGCTCGCGCGCCTTCGCCGCCACCTGGCCGTAGTCGATCATCTCGGTCTTGGGATCGACACCGTAAAACGCCATGCGGTAGAGCTTGCCGGAGAAGTTCGCCTTGTGGCCGTGGCTCAGGTGCCCCCCGTGGGAGAGGTCCATGGACAGGATGGCGTCCCCCGGGTTCAAGGCCGTGAAATACACCGCCATGTTCGCCTGCGTCCCGGAATGGGGCTGGACGTTGGCGTACTGGCATTTGAAGACCGCCCGGGCCCGCTCCTGGCAGATCTCCTCCGTCCGATCCACCCACTCGCACCCCTGGTAGAAGCGTTTGGCCGGATAACCCTCGGCGTATTTATTGGTGAGAACGCTTCCCAGCGCCTCCAGAACCGCCTCGCTCACGTAGTTCTCCGAGGCGATCAGGATGATCTCCTCGTCTTCGCGGACCAGCTCCCCGTAGATGGCGGAGGCGATCTCCCGGTCGACTCTCCACAGATTTTCCATGATAAATATTACCTCCGGAATATTTTAGTTAAGGATACCGCTGTCAACACTATAAACTTTGTCTTCGCACATTGTGGGAGCGGCATTTGCCCCATCCCGAAATCTTCTTCGGGACTTGCCGCGAGCCGGGCCTACCTGGATCGGGGCAAGAATGCCCCTCCCACAGATAACGTTTCAGGCTTGTCGCAAGTCGTGTTTGTGGGAGCGGCGTCTCGCCGCGATCCTCATCGGCTTGGATCGGGGCAAGATGCCCCTCCCACATAACGGCCTAGAGTATAGCCCGGCCCCAGGCCTTTTCCAGTTCCTTCCGCGACACCGGGCCTTCCCGGAGGAGGCGGGGGGGCGTCACCGAGAGGTCGAGGACCGTGGATGCCGCACCTCCCACCTTGCCACCGTCGAGGATCAGGTCCACCACCCCCCCGAATATTCTCTCTGCTTCCTCCCCGTCTACCGCCGGGGGCTCGCCGCTCCGGTTGGCGCTGGTGGCGACGAAGCGGACCTGCGCCTCCCGGACAATGGCGCGGGTCAACGCGTGATCCGGGAAACGAAAGCCCTGCGCGCCCCCGTCCCGAAGCGGCAAAACGAGCGTCAGCGGCCCCGGCCAGAATTTTTCCGCGACTCTCCTGGCCTCCGGCCGCCAGCCGACTTCATCCAGGTCACCCCAGTCGGCCGCCAGGCGGGTGAGCGGCTTGTTCTCCGCCCGGCCCTTGATCGCGTAGATCCGCTTGACCACATCCGCCCGCCCACCGTCGCCGCAGAGGCCGTAGACCGTCTCGGTGGGGATGACGATGATCCCGCCCTTTTTCACCGCCGCCGCCGCCGGGGAGACGGCGTCCGGATCGGGTGCCCGGGGGTCAATGCGGAGGAGAAGAGTCATGGAAGAGGTTCCGTAAGATTGTGTGAAGTTGCGTGAGGTTGCGTACGTTCCCCGTCCTCGTTCACGAAACGCGCGCCGGCCCGATGACAAATGCCCGTTGAAAAATGATAAATGATAAATGTTCTTCCCTATCGTTCCCCTCCCCCCGACCTCTTGAAGAAGAGCACCCCTTCCTTCTCGGCATCGAACTTCTTCACCGGGCCGAAATTCCTGAGCAGGATCTCCGGCCGGATCTGTTCGCCCAGATAATAGACATTGATGACGGCGGGCGGCGTGAAGAGGACCCCCCGCCCGGCGTAGTAGTTCAGGATTTCGAAGGTCACGTTTCTCAGCCCGAAGGAGACGATCCAGTCCGGCTCGCTCTCCTCGAAGAGGAGCGAAGGGCTCAAAGCGCGAACCCGGCCCAGGTCGAGTTTGGTCGTGCCGTCCAGCACCCCTCCGTAGCGGATTTTATCCCCGGTATAAAACTGCAGCGGGAAGGTCATGTTCGGGGGTATGACCACGATCACGTCGCCCTTCCGGCAGTTCTTCCGGATGAAAAGGATGGCTGCTTCGTAGGCCGTCGGGTAGTCGTCGTGGACCTCCCGCGCGTAGGAGACGAGATCGAAGCGGGGCGGGATGGGGAACCAGGGGTTCAGCGTGAGCAGGTTGGTGAAGAGGAGAAGACCGACGAAGGCCGCGCCGACCACCCGGCATTTTCCCCAGAGAAAATGGGCCGCCAGGCCCATGAGCCCCGCGAAAAACGGCAGGAGCGAGATCAGATACCTCACGTCGGCGTCGCCTCCGGAAATGAACGGCTGGGGGGAAAAAACGCTGACCGCGGCGACAAACAGGACGCAGAGGACAATCCATTCCCGCAGGAGCCTCTTCAGGCCGGCAGCGAACGCCCGGTCGAAATTGAGCCAGACGAGAAGCGGGAGAACCGCCCCGGGCAGGAAAGCGTAGGCGTTGATCTCCCGGAGGTTCCGGAGGAACAGCACTCCGCGTTCCGCGAGCCACTTTTCCCCGGCCGCGGGCAGGGGGGGGAAGATGACGCGGACATAAGCGATATAGGCGGCGGCGACGGCGAGGCAGAAGACGCCGGAGAGGAGGAGGGGGAGAAGGCGCCGGGCGCGCAGGTGAAAAACCAGATGCACGCCCGCGAGGGCAACAGCGAAGCAGAGACAGGCGAGAGATTGGCTGAAGAAGAGGCCGAGAAATCCCGCGCCGGCCAGGGCCAGCCCGACTCCCCTCCCCCGGTCGATATAGAGCCGGTAGCCTCCGTAGGCGACCAGGGGGAAGAGGATGGCCAGCGGAAAGTAACGGCACTGGCGGATGAAAAGAAGGAAGGAGGGAGAGAGGGCCAGCAGGGCGAGCGCGCAGACACGGAAAACAGGCGCATCCCCAGCCTGCCGCGCCAGCAGGAGGGCGAAGGCCGCCAGGGCAAGCAGGCCGGCGAGTACGAACGGCAGACGTCCGGCGAAGGTCGTCTCTCCGAGAAGCCGGAAGGAGGCGGCGCAGAGGTAGAACTGGAGGGGGGGGATGTAGCGGTTGATGAAATCGTCGTCCAGCTCGAACCCGTTCCGGTAGGCCATCAGGTTCCAGCCGTCCCAGGCGGTGAGCTTCCCGAAGCGGAGGAGGTTCCGGGCGAAGATCGCCGTCCCCGCCTCGTCGTCCCAAAAGCAGTTGTCGGGGAGCCCCTGGAAGGCGAGATAGGCGGACACGAGGATGGGCAGGAGAGCCCACCAGGGACCGCGCCGCAGAGCGATCCGGCGGCGCGGCGGGGTCTCAGCGGGCGCGCTGTTCTCTTTTGATGACGAGCATTCCATCGCGATCGAAAATAACACCGTGTTCGGGTGACTGGAGCAGGCGCACGACCCACTCGCTGATCTGCCGGTTGCGCCCGTAATACAGCGCATTTACAGTAACATAATCGAAATCCAGAGCTGAACGCGGATGGCTTTGTTTCTGATAGAGGCCCAGAAATTTTTCCCAAGGGACGACCTCCAGCCTCTCCGCCAGGCGCAGGTAGAGATCGTCGCTGGCCAGGACCGATGCGTTCGGGGGGATGAGAGCGAGGGCCTCCTTCAGGGCTCGATGGTTGGGCCCGCGTTGCCAGTCGCGCGGTTGCAGAATCGATCCCAGGCCGGCCAGACAGGTACACAGGAGCGCCACGGCGAGGAGCAGCTCCGATCTCCCGCCCCATTTCTCTTCGGCCTTCCGGGCCAGCCGGGCAATTCCATAGATCGAGCCCACGCAAAAAAACGACCCGACGACTATTCCATAATGCCATTTCAGCACGCTGAAGGCGGGCGGGCCGATCAGGTTGGCGAAGAAATCCGGAAGCGCAATGAGCGAAGGCAAACTCAAGCAGGGGGGGATGAATCCCAGGGGAGCGAGGAGGGCGAGCGCATACACGATCTTGTCGATCTTCTGCCAGAGCAAGGGGCGAAATATCGCCCAGGGCGTTTTCAGAAGAGTGCGGGCGATCTCCTGCTTCGACCCCCCCAGATAATCGAGATAGCGCAGCGAGGCCAGTTCGCCCCCCGGGCTGCAATAGGGGCCGAAAAATAAATAGTATCCGAGAAAAAAGGCCGTCGAGACCAGCAGGGGAAGAACGACCCAGGCCCAGCCCCTCCTCTGGACGAGAGCGTACACTCCGAACATGAAAATCGCCCCGGCGACGGTTTCTTTCGCTCCCAGGGCGAGCAGGGCGAAGAGAACGAACGGCCAGGGCCGGCGGGTCTCAAAAAAATAGAAACTGAAAAGCAGGTGCGGCAGGATGAAGTGGTCCGGGTTGATCTGGTTGAAATGCTGGCTCAGGATGGTCGGATACACGAGCGGGACCAGGGCGCAGACGAGGGCGGCGCTCCGATTCTTGAGCCGCCGGCGGGCGAGCAGATACGTCGGCCAGGCGGCGAGGCCGATCCCCAGCGTCTTGACGAACAGGATGGTCCCGACATGCGGAACCAGGAGATAGAGCGGCGCCAGGAACGCGAGCAACGGGGAAAAATGATCTCCCAGATAGCTCCCGCCCAGCCAGGGGAGATAGAGCAGCCCGTAGCCATGGGCGGTCGTCCACACCGCCTGCACCATGGAACCGGAATCGGCGCTGACCGAGAGGAGAACGTAATTGCGGTAGAGGGACAGGGGGAAGCAAACCGCCACATAGCCGGCGATGAGAGCGGCGAGGAGGACCCACTCGTTCTTCGGCGAAATTTTCACTTCCAGGTTTTCCGCGCCGCGCCGCCGGCGGTTTGCCGGAGGTCGCGAAGCGCCCGCCGGGCGAAGGGATGGCCGGGCTCGAGGGCCAGGACGGCCCGCAGTTCCTTCTCGGCGAGCGCGGGACGCCCGGTCTCCGCGTAATTATAAGCGAGGCGGAGGTAGGCGTCAATTCGGCCGGTGAGATCGTAGAGAAAGATCGTGTGGCCGATCGTCTCGACCGGGGAATAGTCCTTCAGCCAGGCGAAGAGATCGTGATCTTCGAAGGAGACCCCCTGGAGGCATTTTAAGCTGATCGCCAGATATTTCCTGTCCGGCGGTTTATTGAACTCCCGGTAGCTGAGGGGCCCGTCCGAGAAAAGGTACTGATAGTCGATCCCGTAGTAGCGGGGATCGGCTTCGCCGAAGTAGGAGAGGATGACGCCGCCGATCCCCCGCCGGTCCAGCGCGATCCGCAAACGCTTCAGGTCCTGCCCCCAGTCGACGTTGGAGTCGCTCAGAAGGTTCACCGCGTTTTGCGGCCCGCCGGCAAACTCGCTCAGGTAGGCGAGTCCATGGGGGTAGACCCGGAGAGAGGAAGCGGCATACCAGAGCAGCAGGGGCAGGCCGAGAAGGACAAAGGCTTTCCGCCTCATCGCCGTGGCGCCCGCGGCGATGAGAACGAAGAGCGGCGCGTAGACAAACAGGATATGGCGGTTGCCGATGGCCAGGCGGGAGAGAGAGGCGGCCAGGAAATAGGCGAGAGGCGGGAAGAGAACGAAAACAAGATCCGGCCACTCCTTCGCCATCCGACGGCGGAGCGAAGCCCCCCCCAGGAGCAAAAGGAGAAAGAAGGCGGGAGGGGTTTTCAGAAAGAAGGTGGCCAGGAAGTAATAGCGCCAGCCGGTCCCGCTGTAGCGCCCGAGGAGGAAGGAGGGGCGCCAGCCCTGGTAATGGCCGAAGGTCTCCGCGATCCCCTTCCCGTAGAGGGGGAGATCCCGCCACCGGTAGACCGCGGCGACGACGAGGAAGGCCGCGGCCAGCCACAGGAGATACTTTCCGGCATAGCTTCTCCAGCGATTCCTCTCCCCCCTCCCCCTCCGATCGGCGGCGGTAAAAACCGCCCCGGCGACGAACACCAGGGGGACGAGGGAAAGCGAGGCGTACTTGGTCGCGGCGGCGGCGCCGGCGGCCAGTCCCGAGAAGACGATCGGCGAGATCGTGCCGGCCTTGAGCCCTCTCCAGAAGAGGAAGAGGGAGAGGGTCATGAAGAAAGCCCCGCCCGCGTCGTTGGTGATCAGCCTTCCGTGGGCGAGCATCTCGGGCGAAAAGACGAAGAGGGCGAGCGCGATCAGTCCCGCCCCGTCGCCCCCCCAACGGCGCGCCCAGAAAAAGACGGTCAGGCCGAAGAGAGCGGAGAGGAGGATCATGGGGAGACGGCAGACGATGAGGATCGGGTCCGCCCCCGGCCTGGTCCGGTAGAGCAGCTTCTGGCTCAGCCATTGGATGAAGCCGAGGTTTTCCTCCGGAGAAAGCCCCGGGGGTTCGACGCGGTCGAAAAACGGGTCGAGGCGGAGGAAGAGGAGCGGCAGGGCGGCGAGCGCGTTGCTGAAGGAGGGGTTGGCCGGGTCGTAGATCTGGGCGCGGGGCCACTTCAGCCAGGCGAATCCGGCGGCGAGGTGGACGCCCTCGTCGAAAGTGGCGGAGTCGTCGAGCGAGCTCCCCACCGCCAAGGCGATGTAGGCGGCGAGGAGGCCCGCCGCGGCGATGACTGTGATCGTCTTGCGTTTTCCGGGTTCCATCTCGTGCCCGTGAATAGCCTGTAGCGGCGGCGGCTATTACCGGCCCGACAGGCAGATGCTGATCGGCCCGACCCGGCGCCCCACCGTCTCTCCGCGATAGGTCGAGCACTTCCGCCCCGGGAAAAGCAGCGTGTCGATCAGGCGGGCGCGCACCGCCGGGTCGGGCCGGCAGTCGTCGCGCCTCAGATCGAGCAGATAGCGGATGCCGATCCCCTCATCCCGCAGCAGGCTCGCGTCGACCTCCGCCACCCGCTCTTCGATCAGGGCCCGAACGGCTCTCTCCTGAACGCGATAGGTCAGCCCGTAGTCCCCCCCCGTCCCCTCCGCTGTCCCGACGCGGACAATGAAGGCCTTCCAGACGCTGACTCCCGTAAAGACTACCAGCATCCCGAGAATCGCCGCACCGGAAACGAGCGCCACTCCGGCGAATCTTCCGTTTCCTTTCCCGCCGGCCGACAAACCGCGCTTTGCCAGCGCCGAAGATATGGTCTCCATCCCGGATCCGGCCAGGAAGAGAACGGCGGGAAAGGAGACGAGAAAATAATGGGGAGGCGCTTCGATGCCGCGGATGAAATACAGGACGGGCGGCGCGAGAACGAACAGAACAAGCCAGGGGACAAAACCGGCCAGGACCGGCGCCGCTTTCCTCCGGAAAAAAGCGAAGGTACCGGCCGCCGCCAGGGCCAGGATCAGGAACGGGGCGACGGAGGCGGCGGCGGAGATCCCGGGCGAGCCCTCTCCGAGCGGCGTCCGGGAGAGGGGCGAGAGGGCCGAGGTGAAGGGATAGCCGAAGCCTCCGGAGAAAGCGGTGGCGGCGAAACCCCGGAGGATTTTCCCGAGGTTTTCCATGGCCGCCGGGCCGCCGAACCAGGGGCCGGAGAAGGAGCGGAAGAGATCAGCCCCTCCCGTTCGCTGAAGATAGAGAGCGTAAGGGACAAGGATGGCTGCTCCCAGAACGATCCCCCCGCCGGCGAAAAGGCAGTTCAGCCTCCGCCGCGCCGCCGAGACCAACAGCCAGAGCGCCAAAAAAGGGAGAACGCAATAGCCGGAGTAATGGATCTGCCAGATCAGGCTGGCGAGGATCCCCGCCCAGACGGCCGCACGGCTTTTGTTAACCCTCTCGCAGCGGGCGACGACGAGGAGAAGGAGCAGGACGAAAAACGGCAGCAGGCTCTGCGCCCAGATCTTGCGGGAATAGAGTATGTGCCAGGGGTGAGCGGCGAGTAAGGCGGCCGCCCAGAAGCCGGCCGCGGGCGCTCCGAGCTCCCGGCCGATCAAGAAAAGGAGGAGGACCGCGGCGACGCCGAAAGCGGCGACCCAGTAAGCGTACGGGAGGGGCGAAGCCGTGAAGGCGGCGACCGGAAGGAGGAGATAGACGAATCCGGGCGGGTTGCGGATCCCCGCCCCGCTCATCATCCCCGCCATCCCCTCCCGGGACAGGCCGTCCCGGAGCGCCCCGCGGGCGAGGACGATCCCCGCCACTTCGTCATTCTTAAACTCCATCAGGTCCAGAAAGGAGAGGCGGAGAATGGCGGCGAGGAAAACGATGGCGGCGAGGAGAAGAAGGGGCCGGGAGCGTGTCATCATGTCAGGCTTTCTCCCTAGCGTCACCCCGGCTAAAAAAACCGGCTCGAAAGCTTGAACAGACGATTGCATGGGATGGGATAGGATGGGCTTGTCGGGCCGTCAGTATCCTATCCAATCCTATTCAATCGTCTGTTGAATTCTACCGAGTCCGCCGGGCGGGGCGATCGCTATTTTCGGGAGTAGACCTTGACCGGATCCTTCATCTCCTCCCACTTGAAACTGTAGAAGGCATGCTCGCCGCTGTAGTCGAGGACCCTCAGGTCATCCTTTTCCTTTAATTCCTGGCAGACCGAGACGAAACGGGCGCCGTACCGATGGCGGCAGGTTTCCACCGGCACCTCGAAGGCGGCGTATTTGTCGATCCCCTTGTCCTTGAGCTTGGCGATCAGGCCGGGAGCGTCAAAAGCGGGGAAGCTGGTGAGAATCAGGATCGGGCCGCTGCCGGTGAATAACAGGCCTGCCTTCATGAAAAATTCCTCCGGAATGTTGGTTTTGCTCCGCGATCGAAATTGTGTGGGGGGATGATATCACATTTGCCAGTGCGTCGTCTTACGAATAACTATCATAAGCATGTCATTGCGAGCCTAATCCCGACGCCTCTCCCCGAAAATGAGGGTTCCCACCCGGATCATGTTCGATCCCTCCTGGATCGCCACCCGGTAGGAGTTGGTCATGCCCATGGAGAGGGTTCTCATCTCCGCGTTGGGAATCGGGATCCCCTTGAGCTTTTCGAACAGCTTCCTGGTCTCGACGAAATAGGGTCGGGCAAGCTCCGGGTCCCCCTCGAAAGGCCCCATGGTCATCAGCCCCCGCACCGAGACATGGGCCAGGGCGGCGATCTCGCGGATCAGGGATTCGGCCGCCTCCGGCATCACGCCGGACTTCTGCTCCTCCCGCCCGCTGTTGACCTCGATCAGGATCGGCATGGTCTTGCCGATCATCGCGCAGCGCTTGTCGATTTCCCGGGCGAGGTGGATGGAGTCGACGGTCTGGATCAGGTCGAAGATTCCCACCGCTTTTTTCGCCTTGTTGGTCTGCAGATGGCCGATCAGGTGCCAGCGGACGCGCTCCAGGAGCGCGTCACGGGCCGCCTGGGCCTCCTGGACATAGTTCTCCCCGACCAGGTTGATCCCCGCCCCCGCCGCCTCCAGGATCTCCTCCGGCGCGCGGGTCTTGGCCGCCGCCACCACCTCCACCCCGGCGGGGATTTCGGAGAGAAGCTTATGGACGTTATCCGCGATGCTCATATGCTCGCCCTCATGGTTGAGGAGCTAGTGTAGCACGGTGATTATTCGCCCTTGCAGCACTATTTGTGCTAACCTATCGGTGTGCCTTCCAAATCCACCACCGCTGGAGAAATGCCATGTCCGGAAATACCCTTCGCGCGGCAAGAATCGTCCTGACCTGCTTCAGTGCGGCCATCGTATCGGTTCAGTCTATCCAGGCCAGCGGACAGGCATTGAGCGCGCTGGACAAGACATTCTGGGTGCTTGAAAGCGCCTCTCCATCCTTCAACCAGTTTCTGCTCGACTCCGGAGACTACAACGGCGACGCGATTTCGGAGGTCGGCGTCTTTCGCTCCTCCTACGGCCTTTGGTCGGTCCGGAACCTGACCCGCGCCTACTTCGGCTCCGCCTCCGACTTCCCCGTCTGCGGCGACTACGACGGCGACGGCAGCACCGACCTCGCCCTCTTCCGCTCCTCCTATGGTTTCTGGGTGGTGCCCAACATCACCCGCCTCTATTTCGGTTCCTCCGGGGACGCGCCGGCGCCGGGAGACTACAACGGCGACGGCACCGCCGAGCAGGCGATCTTCCGCTCCTCCTCCGGTCTCTGGTCCATCCAGGACCTGACCCGCTTCTACCTCGGCGGAAGCTCCGATACCGCCGTCCCCGGCTATTACGGCCCTGGCGTCGCTAAGTCGGCCGGAGTCTTCCGCCCCTCCTCCGGGCTCTGGGTGATCCGCGACCTGACCCGTACCTTCTTCGGTGGGTCCGGCGACACGCCGGTCGGAGCCGACTTCAGCGGCGACGGCCTGACCGACTTCGGGATCTACCGCTCCTACTACGGCCTCTGGTCCGTCCGGAACGTCACCCGGGTTTATTTCGGCGGAAGTTCCGACCAGACCGTCCCGGCCGACTATAACGGCGCCGGAGGCGCGGAGATCGCCACCTTCCGTCCCTCGGCCGGCCTCTGGGCGGTCCGCGACCTGACCCGGATCTACTTCGGCGGCTTGAGCGATACTCCGATCACCAAGTAGCGAATACCCGGAGAATATATCGTCCATGAAATACTCCCGATTCGCGGGCGTCCTGGCGGCGATCCTCCTCCTCCACGGCTGCGCCACCGCTCAGCATCGGCGGCAGGACTACGTCGACGAACGCCCCGCCATCAGCGCGGAGATCAAGACCGCCATCCTGGAGGGGAAAATCCTCCCGGGCATGACCGCCGACGACGTCCTCGCCTCCTGGGGCGAGCCGGAGCGAAAAACCGTCACCTATGCCCGGGCCGGCATCACCGAGCTCTGGACCTACCTGACGCCGATCGGCCAGTTCACCTCCGGCGTGGTCATACTGACCGTCACCAATGGCCTTCTGACGGGGCTGACGAACTAGTGTGGTGTCACTAACACTGCTTTACAATAATACTGTCATTGCGAGGAGCGAAGCGACAAAGCAATCTCTTGGGGCGCAAGTAATTGAGATTGCTTCGCTCTCGCTCGCAATGACAAATCCGGACAAGGTATTTCTGGAACACCACACTAGAGGATAGAGGATAGAGGGTGGAGGATAGTAAAAAGGCACGCTTTCCCCATCGGTCCTTGCGGTCCATTCAGTCCATAGCGTCCATCGAGTCCATATCGTCCATCCAGTCCATGGTGTTCTATCGCCCGTCGGGCGCAAGGAGGGAGTCGATGAAAATGTTTCCCGTAGCGGTCGTTGCGCTCCTGTCATTCTTCATCTTCAGCACCGGCTCCGGAGCAGCCGAGCGGACGCTCTCCACCCAACTTCCCGTCAGCTCCTCGGTGAAGATCGCCGCCGACGACGAGAACAACGTCTGGGCGGGCGGGGCGCAGGGATGCGTCTACCACCTCTCTCTCGTCGCCGCTCCCTCCCCCATTGCCACGCCGACACCCCTGCGCTGTTCCGTCCACACCGACTTCGACGGCGACGGAGTGAGCGACATCGCCCTCTACAGCCAGAGCCAAGGGCGCTGGGCGATCCGCGACCTCACCCGGGTCTACTTCGGCTCCTCTGTTGACGCCGCCGTCCCTGCCGATTACGACGGCGACGGCGTCTGCGACATCGCCACGCAAAGGGGAGCCTCGGGCTTGTGGGCGGTCAGAGACCTCACGCGCGTCTACCTGGGCATGCTCAACGATTATCCCCTTCCGGGCGACTACGACGGCGACGGGACGGCCGATGTCTGCATCTTCCGCGCCGAGAACGGCCTCTGGTCGGTGAGAAACGTCACCCGCTTCTACTTCGGAGGCTCGGGCGACCGGGCCGCTGTCGGCTACTACGACGCCGACAACATCCTGGACGTCGCCGTCTACAAGGGAGACCAGGGGCTGTGGGCGGTCCGGGATATCACCCGCTTCTACCTCGGCTCCTCGGCCGACAACCCGGTGCCGGGCGACTACGCGGGCGACCCCACCTGGGAAGGCGCGATCTTCCGTCCCGCCGACAAACTCTGGTCGATCCGCGAACTCACCCGGGTCTACTTCGGAAGCGGCAACATTGCCCCTCGCCCGGCCGACTATGACGGCGACGGCCATGACGACGTCGGCGTCTACCGCTATCTCGACGGCCAGTGGGCGGTCCGCGACGTGACCCGCGTCTGGTTCGGCTCCAGCACGGACTATCCGGTGACGAGGTAGAGGATAGGGGATAGAGGGTAGAGGGTAGAGGATAGAGGATAGTAAAAAGGCTCGGCTGGCGCGGCGGGCCTTTTTATTGGTCCATATCGTCCATCTCGTCCATACCGTCCTATCGTCCATACCGTCCGGTCGTCCGGCCGGCTATTTTTCTTGTTTGCCTTTACTGGCCCCTGCCTTACAATGCCCCTTTTCCAATACCAGCCACCACAAACCAAGGGGTGACCCGTGATCAAGTCGAGCGGCTTCTGGCGCGCGTTTGCGGTTTTCTCATCGTTCTGTTTCCTCCTTTCCTTCCTCCCCGCGATCTCTTTTTCCGCCGCGGGCGAAAAAAGCGTCAAGGTCATCGTCCCCGCCGACGCCTCGCCGGCCCTTCTGAAACAGGCCGGAGCGAAACTCGTCGCCGACCGTTCCTCCTATCGCGTCTATGAAGTCTCCGCCGAGCGGGCCTCCTCTCTCTCCGGCGCTCTCCCCCGCCCCGACTTCGACCGAATCGAACTCAACCGCGCCGTCCTCGACACCACCGTCGCGCTCCCCGCCGTTCCCCCCTCTCTCACCGCCGCCGAAAACGCCGACGGGCTGATGCTCGTCCAGTTCTCCGCTCCTCCTCTCGATGCCGACATCGCTCTCATTTCCAAGGCCGGCGCGGAGATCGTCCAGTACGTCCCCCAGAACGCCTACATTATCTGGGTCCCCGCTTCCGCGGCGCCGGCCGTGGCCCGGGCCGCCTCCGCTTCGCCTGTCCAGTACTACGGCCCCTATCACCCCTGGTATGCCCTCTCCCCGAGGCTCGACAAGGCCGAGGGGGAAACCATGGTCACGGTCCAGTTCTATAACTACGGCGAGGGCGCCCGTTCGGCCGCGGAAAAGATCGCTGCCGGTTCGGTCAAAACGCTCCAGGGACCGAAGGAAGCTTTGGGCGGACACTACATCAACGTCCGCGTCTCTGTCGCCGCTTCCTCCCTTTCCTCTCTCGCCTCGCTCCCCGGCGTGGTCACTGTCGAGCCCTATGTCGAGCCTAAACTCTTATGCGAGCGCCAGGACCAGACGATGGCCCGCAACCTGAACCCCGGCGAGACCGGCCCCTCCGCGCCCGGCTACCTCTCCTTCCTCTCCTCTCTGTCCTTCCCCACCGACCCCGCCGAGTATTCGATCATCGACATCGTCGACGACGGCTTCGACACCGGAAACGCCGCCTCCCCCGGGAACTCCGAGTTCCGCGAGCTCAACAACGCGGGGCTCCCCTCCCGCGTCGCCTATGCGATCATCGCCGCCGGCGCCTCCGGTTTCACTCCCGAGGGCGCGGATGGCCACGGGAACATCAACTGCTCGATCGTCGGCGGCTACAATGACGGCGCGGGCTCCCCCGCCAACGTCGATTCCCAGGGCTACCACTGGGGGTTGGGCGTCTCCCCCTACGGGCGCATCGCCTCGACTAAAATCTTCGGCCCCTCGGGCTGGTCCTATCCCGATGAAGACCTGATGGTCTCCAACCAGTATGCCGCCGGCGTCCGCGCCACATCCAACTCCTGGGGCGCCGACAACGCGGGAGCTTACGACATCGACTCCCAGGCCTACGACCGGAGAACCCGCGACGCCCAGTCCGGCACCGCAGGAAACCAGGAGATGCTCTTCGTCTTCGCCGCCGGCAACGCCGGGTCCGGTTCCAGTTCCGTGGGAACGCCGGCCACGGCCAAGAACGTGATCGCCGTGGGTGCAAGCGAGAACAACGATGCCGTCCTCTCCTACACCGACGGCTGCGGCGTGGGCGTGAGCGGCTCCGACAACATACAGGACATCATCGACTTCTCGAGCCGCGGCCCCTGCCTCGACTCCCGCTTCAAGCCCGAGATCGTGGCGCCGGGAACGCACATCCACGGCGCGGCCTCCTATGACGCGAGCTATAACGGTTCCGGCGTCTGCGACCAGTACAACCCCGTCGGACAGATCAAGTACGCCGAGTCCTCGGGAACCAGCCACTCCACGCCCGCCATCTCCGGCTTCGTCTCGCTGGTCACCAACTTCCTCTCCCGCGTCTACGAGTTTGCCTCGCCCAGCCCGGCCCTGAAGAAGGCCTACGTCGTCCACTGTGCCCACTTCATGACCGGCGTGGACGCGAATGACAACCTCCCCTCCAACAACCAGGGCTTCGGCATCGCCGACCTCTCTCTCGCCTTCAATACCGATGCCGAGCGCTACCTCCTCGACCAGACCGAGCTCTTCACCGCCTCCGGCCAGTCCTTTTCCGTCGAGGGCGCACTCGACCAGCCCGGTCAGGTCTTCCGGGCGGCGCTGGTCTGGACCGACCCCCCCGGCGCCACCTCTGGGAACGCCTACATCAACGACCTCGACCTCGAAGTGACGATCAACGGCACTCTCTACCGGGGCAATAATTTCACGAATGGCGTCTCCCAGACCGGAGGGGCCGCCGATGTCCGCAACAACACCGAGTGCGTCTTCCTTCCCGCCGGAACGACCGGCAACGTCACCATCACCGTCAAGGCGACCACCATCGCGGGCGACGGCGTCCCGGCCAACGGCGACGCCACCGACCAGGACTTCGCCCTGGTCGTCTACAACTTCGACACCACCCCCTGGCAATACCTGATCGACGAAGGCTTCGACGGTTTCCAGACCGGGACCCGCCCGTCAGGCTGGTCCTTCACCAACTGCAACGCCGACACCGACACCTACACCACCGCCGGCGACTATGGAAAGGCCTCACCCGCGATCAAGTTCGACGAGACCGGAGACGCGGCCACCTCCACGACCTTCGCCAACCCCGACTGGCTGACCTTCTGGATCAGGGGCGAGGCGGCCGACCCGGC
>CAZKCI010000112.1:0-48845 GCA_964551475.1 uncultured bacterium
AGAGAACTGGTGCCGTCGGTGGCGACCCCTCTCAGCCAGAAGGTGAGAGCATTTGTACCATTGGCGGTGAAGGTCTCGGTGACGATCTGATCGCCGGTAGCCTCGAGTTTCACCGACGGCAATAGGGCGCCGTAGTTGCCGACGCTGGTATAGACATCGGTGTCCGAGTTGCAGTTGGTAAAGATCCACCCGGCCGGCCGGACGCCGGTCTGGAAGTCGTCGAAACCTTCATTGAAGACCGTGGCGCCATAACCGGACGCCGAACAGAGCAGAAGCGCAGTCACCGCCGCCAAGGCCTTAAACAGTCTCATCTCATCGTCTCCTCGTTAAGTGATTTGAAAGGATCGGTACATTTCGAGAGTAATATTGCTATAAAGCCACCAAAACCCGATATTGTCAACTGATATTTACTATATGATATTGCATGATATGACACAGCACTCGGCCGTTGTGCGGGCGCTTTGCCGAATGGCATCGCGGATCGCCTTGAGCCCGTCTCCCCCGGGCTTGTCCCGTGGGGACGAACGATCGGCGAACAGCAGTACCGCCCCTCTCCCCCTTTCCCCGCAGGCGGCAGGGGGAGGGGGTAGGGAGTGGGGGGTCGCTCCTCCTGAGACTGATTTTTCCGTCCCACGGCATGAAGCCGTGGGGACGGCCGGCCAAGATCGTCACGAAAATGGAGATCGGGATAGCGGCTCGACGGGCGCGCGGGGGGGGATCAGGCCGTGAGCTCGCCCAGGCCGAAGAGGGGGAAAAGGTCGCTCACACGGGAGGCGTAGATGCGTACCGCCGCCCGGAGAGCGTCTCGGGAGTCTGAGCAGCCCAGGTCGAAGGCCGTCCCCACCGAAAGAACTTCGGGAACGTGGTCGAGCGGGGCGTCGCCGATGGTCACGGCTTCTCCGGTTTCAGCGCCGTAGAGCGAGAGAAGGTAGAATATGGCTTCCCGCTTTGTCGATTTGATCTTCTTCTCCGCCTTGAGGGCGTACATGCTGAAGAAACCGTCGAGCGGGATCCCCCGTTCGCGCAACCGCCGGTCGTCGATATCGGCCGCGGTGAGGATGACCACGCGGTGGCCGGCCGCTTTCAAGCGGCGGAGGAACTTGTCCATGCCGGGGATGAGGGGGTTGAAGCAGTCCTCCTCACGGTGGGCGAGGTAGAAATTCCAGGAGGCCTCGCCGGCCCTTTTCAGGTCGTCCTCGGTCAGTCCCGGGTAGTGTTTCTTATAGACCGCGAAGCGTTCAAAAGGATTGTAGTCGCGGGTGAAGGTCCGGAAGTCCAGCCGCGCCGCGCCGGGGTAGAACGGTTCAATCGCCTCGTCGAAGGCCGCCTGGTAGCAGGCGTAGGCGATCGGTTGGCTGGAATAGATGGTGGCGTCCCGGTCGACGATGGCGAGCAGTTTCCGGGAGGGGATCGAGGAGGACGGTGTTTTAGCCGTGCCGCTCATGCCGGGGGTTCCGGACAGGGAGACGATCTCCCACGGCCATTATAGCGGCTGCGGAGATGGATGCAAGGCTGGTTGTAAAGTTATTTCCGCCGGTGGCCGGCGGGGCATTCTCCGATCGGACGGATCAGTCGGATCGGGTTGATCCGTCCGATTACCCCGCCTCCACCCGCGCCCTTCCAGCCACTATCCTCCATCCTCTACCCTCCATCCTCTACCCTCTACCCTCTACCTCGTCACCGGCAGATCCCCCGAGTTTCCGAAATATATCCGGGTGACGGCGAGCGCCATCCAGAGGCCGTTGGACTCGCGGAAGACGGCCGGATCGTCGAGCCCGTCCCCGTCATAGTCGGCCGGAACGGGACGGTCGTCCGCCGCGCCGAGGCAGAGGCGGGTGAACGACCGCACCGACCAGAGGCCGGCGGAGGGACGGAAGACCGCTCCCTCCCAGGTCCCGTCTCCGCTGTAGTCGCCGGGCGCGGGCAGATCGGACGATGAACCCAGGTAGAACCTGGTCAGTCCGGCCGAAGCCCAGAGACCGTCCGCGGGGCGGAAGACCGCCGGATCGTCGAAACCGTCGCCGTCGTAATCGCCGGGAACCGGACGGTCTCCGCAGCCCCCGCAGCAGATCCTGCCGCCGTCATGGACGGCCCACATCCCGCAGGACTCGCGGAAGACCGCGGGAGAGACGCGGCCGGCCCCTCCGTAATCGCCTGGGGCGGGATGGTCGGCGGACGATCCGAACCAGAAGCGGGTAACCAGGCGAATCGACCAGAGGGAGACCGCCGGGCGGAAGACGGCTGCCTCCGCGGTGCCGTCGCCGTCGTAATCGCCCGGCGCGGGATGGTCGTCCGAGGCGCCGAACCAGAAACGGGTCAGCGAGCGGATCGACCAGAGGCCGGAAAGGGAACGGAAGATCCCGATCTCGGCCGTCCCGTCCCCGTCATAGTCTCCCCCGGCGACGACGTAGCCGTCGGCCGGGAGAGGAGTGGCCGTGGGAACCGGCGAACCGAACGGCGAAGGCGAGGGAGCGGGGATGGCCGGGGAGGGACTCGGAGAGATCGGCGGCCGGGGAGACGGCGTGGGCGTGGCGGAGGGGTTGGCGGTGGGCGTTGCGCTCGGGCTGGGCGAGGGGGTCGGAGTCGGCGTGAAGAGGCAGGAGATCTGGACGTCGTCGAGGACGAGGTCGCCGCCGTTGTCGAACCAGGAGAACCTGACCCGGACCGTCCGCGGGTCGAGGGCGAAGGGCCCGTAGGCGTACCCGCCGTAGGTTCCGGGGATCGAGGAGACATCGGTGACGGCGGTCCATCCGGAGTAATATTCCGCGACCAGGAGGCGGCTTGAGGGAGCGGCCGCCTGGCCCTTGATCCAGAAGTAAAGGCGGTCGGGATTGGCGAAGGCGGAGGAAGTGGCGGCGTCTCCGGCGCCATCGAATCTGATCGAGGGGGCGGCCTTCCCGAAGTCCCCGGCGGTTGTGCAGGCGTCGGCGACGGCGTTGCAGTTGTCGAAGGTCCACCCCGCCGGGCGGGTCCCGTCCTGGAAGCCGTCGAAGGACTCGTCCAGGCGCGTGCGGAAGGCGGGGGTGGGCGAGGAGGTGGGAGTCGGGGTCGTCGATGGCGTGGGGCTGGGCGTGGACGAGGGGCTGGCGGATGGCGTCGCGGAGGGGGTGGTGGTCGGGGACGGCGTCGGCGAAGGGGTGGGCGAGGAGGTGGGAGTCGGGGTCGTCGATGGTGTGGGGCTGGGTGTGGGCGAGGGCGAGGCGGAAGGCGAAGGAGTCGGGGTTGGGGTGGGGCTGGGGGACGGCGTCTTGGTCGGCGAGGGGGCTGGCGTCGGCGTGATCGGAGACGGCGTGGGGGAAGGAGTCGGCGAAGGCGTCAGGCTGGGAGTGGGCGAAGGGCTCGGCGTAGGAGAGGGGACATACAGGCCGAAAGCGGCGATATCGTCTCCGCCGTCTCCATTATAGTCGGCCGGGACTCCCGTGTCTCCGTCCGCTCCGAAGACCGCCCGCGTATATGCCCGAACCGACCAGAGGGCGGAGGGTGGGCGGAATACGGCAAGATCGGCGGCTCCGTCGCCGTCGTAGTCGGCGGGGACGGTCTGGTCTCCGCTGAGGCCGAAGAGGGCGCTGGTCAGCCCCTTCACCTTCCAGAGCCCCTCGGAAGGCCGGAAAATGGCGATCTCGACCGTTCGATCGCCGTCGTAATCGGCCGGGACCGGTCGGTCTCCCGGTGCGCCGAAGTAGAGAGAAGTGAGATCCCGTACCACCCAGTAGCCGTCGCTCTCCCGGAAGAAGGCCGCATCTTCCGCCCCGTCGCCGTTGAAATCGGCGGACAGGGCGTCATTTCCCTCCCCCCCGAATGTGAATCGGGTGACTCCACGGATGGTCCAGAGGCCGCTCAGGCGGACGCGGACCGCCGCCTCCGCCGCCCCGTTCCCGTCGTAATCGGCGGGAACCGGCTCGTCACCGCCGCCGCCGAAAGAAAATCGGGTGATCCCGCGCACCTCCCAGCACCCCTGGGTCTCCCGGAAGAAGGCCGGGTCGGCGTAGCCGTCGCCGGTGTAGTCGCGGGGAACGGCGAGGTCGGAGACAAGCCCGAAGCAGAAACGAGTCTGATCCCGGATCTCCCAGCGGGCGTCCTGGGCGCGGACGGTCGCGCTGCACAACAGAACTGATGCCGCCAGAGCGGCGATGACCCTGTTCATGGCCTCCTCCGATCCTTGCCGCCGTCGGCGGCCGGGTTGCGTTACCTCTCAATGATAAGGATCGATTTCGGAGGCATTTTCTTGCAAGTATTTTTCCCCTCCCCCGCTACAACTCTCCGCTCCCCACTCCCTACCTTGTCACCGGCACATCTCCCGACGATCCGAACGAGAACCGCGTGAGGTTCCTGATCGCCCAGAACCCCGAACTTGCCCGGAAGACCGCCCCGCCATCGGCGGACAGGCGGTCGTAATCCCCCGGCAGGGGGGCATCGCCGTCGGCCCCGAACCAGAAACGCGTGACACCCCGAACCGCCCAGATGCCGGACGATCCCCGGAAGACCGCCGCCTCCCAGAGGCCGTCTCCGTCGTAGTCGCCCGGAACAGCCGAGTCGCCGGAAGAACCGAAATAGAAACGGCTGAGACGCCCGATCTGCCAGAGGCCGGAAGAAGAGCGGAAGATGGCAACGTCCATCGCCCCGGCGGCGTAATAACCCGGGACGGGAGAATCGCCCGAGCCGCCGAGACAGAGACGAGTGATGTCCCGGACCGCCCAGAGGCCGGAGGCGGGCTGGAAGATTCCGGCCTCGGCGGTCCCGTCGCCGTTTCCGTCTCCGGAGAAGACGACAGCGTCTCCCGTCCCGAAGCCGAAAGAGGTGACGCCGCGGACCGACCAGCGTCCGGAGGGGGGGCGAAAGACGGCGCATTCGGCGATCCGGTCGCCGTTGTAATCGCCTGGGACGGGACGGTCGCCATCGGTTCCCAAGGAAACCAGCGTGAGCGCCCGGACCAGCCAGGATCCGTCGGCGGGGCGGAAGAGGGCGGCGTCGCTCGCTCCGTCGCCACCGAAGTCGCGGACCCACCGGCGGGATTGGTAGTCGACGGCGGCCTTGACGTCGAGACGCCCGCAGCCGAACGTGTTGTTCGGCCAGCGGTCGGAGTCGCAGTCGTTGGAATGGATGGGCGCGGCCGAGGAGTTGAGGACGGCCTCGGTGGCGGCGACCTGGTTCTTGAGCTCCGGACGGGCCGACCAGAGGAGGGCCACCGCTCCGGCGACGTGGGGGGAGGCCATCGAGGTCCCCATGATCGAGAGGTAGGTGTGCTCGAGGAAAGAGGAGCGGACGAGATGGCCGGGGGCGGAGATGTCCGGCTTGCGGCGGCCGGAGCCGTCCGCGGTCACCGGCCCGCGGCTCGAGTAACTCGCGATCTCGTCCGTCCCCGTGTGCAGGGCGGCGACCGAGTAGACCTCCCCGTGGATTGCGGGCGGGCTCGAGACCGAGGAGCAGCCCGGCCCCTCGTTCCCGGCGGCGGCCACGGTCATGATCCCGGCGGCGCGGTGCGCCTGGATGGCGAGGAGGAGCGTGTCCGCCTCGCAGCCCTCGAAGCCGGGGCAGCCCCAGGAGTTATTGGTCACGTCCGGCGCGAGGTCGGGGTTCCCCTCCTCCGGCGTCCCGCCCACCGGGTAGGGGGCGAGGAAGAACTCGAAGCACTCCAGGTAGGTCTCCGGGGTCCCCGCCCCGTCGTTCATGTTCCGGCAGCCGATCCACTTTGCCCCCGGCGCCATCCCGATCTGGTTCCCCGCTCCGTCGTCGCCGATGATCGTCCCCAGCGTGTGCGTCCCGTGGCCGTGGTCGTCGCAGGGGACGGGGGAGTCGGCCCCGCAGGAGGAGCCCGTCTCGTGGACGCTGTCATGCCAGTTGTAGTCGTGGACGGCGGTCTCGCCAGTCCAGCCCCGGTATTTCTCCTTGAGGGCGGGGTGGTCCCACTCAAAGCCGCTGTCCTGGTTGCCGACCACGATCCCCTCGCCCGTGTGTCCCATCGCCCAGACCTGGTCGGCCTGGACATAGCCGATGTTCGGCTCGATGCCAGACGAGGCCGCGCGCGCCGGTGCGGGAACGGGAGCGGGGAGATCGTTCATGATCCGGGGGTTCCCCTCGATTCGGCCGACCTCGCCGAAGGCGGCCAGGTCGAGGGCGGTCTGGCGGCTCCCCTTCGCCCAGATCAGGTTGACGATGTAGTGGGAGCGGTGGGGGATGCCGTTTTGCGAAAGGTAGTCGAGGAGGGGACCCTGTGTGGAGCGGGCGGTATCGAGTAGGGTTTCGTAGACGAACCAGCCCTTTTCCTCTTTCGTCGGGAACTCGTCGGCGCCGCTCAGGTCGGCCTGGCGGGAGAGGACGATCAGGAACTCCGCGCTCGCCCCGGCGCGCGTCTGCTCGACCACCCAGGGCTTGAGCTTGGCGAGCGCCGCCTTCGTTCCGGCGGCGAAGGCCGCGGCGGGAAGCGCGAGAAAGAATATCAACGCGGCCGGAACGATTTTCGCAAGCATTGCGCTTCTCCTATTTCATGGTGTAGGCCCGATCTCCGTTCCCTATTCACTATTTCACCGCCGGCGTGTCGCCTCCGCTTCCGAAATAGAAGCGGGTGAGCGAGGGAATCGCCCACAGCCCGGAGGAGTCGCGGAAGAGAGCCGGGTTACCGCGGCCGTCGCCGTCGTAGTCGGCCGGGACCGCCTGATCGTAGGGTCCTCCGAAGTATATCCGCGTGATCCCGCGGACCGACCAGAGTCCGGCGGATGCGCGGAAGACGCCCGCGTCGAGAGCCCCGTCTCCGTCATAGTCGGCCGGTACGGGGAAATCGGCGGAAGAGCCGAAATAGAAACTGGTCGTCCCCCGCGCCGTCCAGCGACCGTCGGAAGACCGGAAGAGGGCGGCCTCGGCCGTCCCGTCGCCGTCGTAGTCGCCGGGGAGCGGCCGGTCGCTCGAGGTCCCGAAGGTTACACGGGTGATGTCCCGGATGTTCCAGGCGCCGTTGAGCGGCGAGAAAACAGCCGGGTCCGCCCGACCGTCCCCGTCATAGTCGGCGGGGACGGCAGTCTCGGAATAGGTCCCGAAGACGAAGCAGGTCGCCCCCCTGACCTCCCAGACTCCGGCGGAAGGCCTGAAGACGGCGATCTCCGCCGTCCCGTCGCCGGAGTAGTCCCCGGAGACGGGGGTGTCGCCGGACGATCCGAAAGAGACGCGCGTGACGTTCCGGACGATCCATTCCCCCGACCCGGCGCGGAAGATGGCCGCGTCGGATGTCCCGTCGCCGTCGTAGTCTCCACCGGCGATGAGGGGCGGGACATAGCCCAGGTAGTCGGCCGTGTTCACGATGGCGTTGATGGTGGCCCGGGCGGAGGCGCGCAGGACGAACTCGCTGATCCCGACGTGCCCGGTTTGGACGCCCCAGTCGTAGGTGTAGCCGAGCCGCGTCCAGGGGTAAGGAGAGGGGCCGGTGTAGGAGGAGGCCCTGAGGGAGTTGAACCACTCCCGGTATTCGCTCTGGATGGAGAAATAGGGGCTGGCGGGGAAATCGATCTCGGCCTCGCAATCGCTGATCTCGGGATCGGGCGAGGGGCGGAAGAGGTCGGAGGTATCGACCCAGAACTCGACGAAGACCGTCTTCGCGGCGTCCGGGGGCAGCCCCAGGCACTGCTTGATCCGGAGGTCGAGATCCTCCCGCGAAATACCCCGGTTTTTAGCGAAACCCCTGATCTCGGTGGGTGAGGAGAGCCAGACCAGGTGATCGGTGTCGACGGTGAACTCGTCTCCGGGGCGATAGTTGTCGGAATAGAACTGGCCGCCCCAGGTCTCCAGGAGCACACGGCCCGCCGTGGTCTGCGGATTTTCCCAGATCAAGCTTGGGTTGTAGGGGGCGATCGGTGTGAGCTCCTTGGAGATCTTTTCCGGCGTGGCGTCCTGTGCGGCGTCGGCGACCGCCGCCGTGTAGTCCGCCCAGACGTCGGCGCGGGACGGACACGGGCTAAGCGAAAGCGCGATCCCCGTCACGAGCATCGCGCCGGCAGGCAGAACCTGTCCCATTTTCACGTTTCCCTCCTATGCCAAAGTCTTCTTGCTTCGGCCTGTTTTCGCTTCGCATTGACCGAGTTTTTCAATTTCTCGCTATATATCGCGACATCCACTTCAGAAGGTCAAAATCGACAGCCACCGCTTCCCCGCCGTCCCCAGGTCCCAGCGGCCGCGGGACTTGACGATGATCCGGGCGCCGTTCCGGCCGAGCGTCTCCTCGTCGACCCCAACGATGGCGTAGTTTTTCTTCACCATGGGTTTCTCTTCCTCGGGATCAGCCGCGCGGGCGGCGAGGGGAAGGCCGTTCTCGGAGCAGGAGATGACGACCGCGCCCCCCGCGAAGTCCGGGACGTTCCAGAGACCCGGATAGCGGTCGAAGTAGTCGGGGATCTTCGCGAGTTGTACGACGATCTCGAAGGCGACGGGCACCCCGTCGATGACATCGGCGAAAGCAAAATCCGGATTGTCCCGATGCTGCCGATAGAGCGAGAGGGGATCGATCCCGACCAGGTTCCAGCCGTTGGCGTTCCCGTGGTCGGGGACCATCTTCTGCGACTTCTGCCAGGACCGGAAACGGGAGTTGAGCATCAGGTCGATCTCGAGATGGAGATGGGACTTCCAGAGGGGAATCTTGTAGCCGCCGGACGTGTTCCCCATCCCGCCGAGCGTCTCGCCCGCTTTTACGGCCTTCCCCGCCTTGATCCCGTCGGCGGCCCGGGCCAGGTGGGCGTAGAGGGAGTAGAACGTCCCCAGCGCGTCCTCGTGGGCGAGGACGATGTAGGTCCCGTAGTCGGAGTTCCCGGGATAGCGGTTGAAATATTCCACTCTCCCCTCGGCGATCGCCCTCACCTCGTCCGCCGCCCGCCCCCGCCGGACGTGGGAAAGAGGGGCGATGTCGATACCCTCGTGGAAGGCGGCGAGTATCCGTTTGGCCACCCGTTCGCTTCGGACCGATCCATAGCTCCCGTTTCGCGGGTCTTCCCCGGACGAGGGCATGAGGACGCCGGGCGTTTCCCAGGAGAGGAGGCTCTCCTGGTCGGTGGGATAGCGCAGTTCCCGCCACGGCCCGGGCGCCGCGGGCGCGGGGGCGGAGACCGTCGGTCCCTTTTCATCTTTACGGCCGGCGCCTTCCCGGCGGCAGGAGAGAAGCGTCGCCGCGAGGAGAACGGCGAGCAGGCAGAGTGGAATGCTGCGGTGAAATTTCATGACCCCGCGACACAGAAGAAGAACGCGGTCCCCGGTTCAATCTTAAAACCGGCGGTTTCTCCCCCGGTTTTAAAATTTGGCGTTGACGATGGGGAGGACCGGAAGGGAGGAGTTGACGGCCACGTTGACGATTCCGATCTGGATGCCGTGAAGCTCGGTGGCGATGTTGAGGGCGCCGAACTGGACGCCGACCATCTTGCGGGAGTAGTTGAAGAGGCCGAGCTGGAGGCCGACCGTCTCCCCCCCGCCGTAGTTGACAAAAGCGTCCTGGAACCCGACGAAGTCCTTGCCGACCAGATTGAGGCTCGCCGACTGCCAGCCGACCCCCTCGCCCATCACGATGTTGGCCAGGTTGAACTGGACCCCGCCCGCGTTCCCCCCGGTCACGCTGACGCCGCCCAACTGCAGGGCGGTCAGGTCGCTTTTCGTCCAGGGGATCAGCCCCACGTCGAACCCGGCCATGTTCCGGTTCATGCTGAAAATACCCAGCCGGAACCCCTTGATCGAGGTCTCGTCGTCGAAGAGCTGGGCCGGTGGAAATAGCGAAAGCTGGAGGTTCTGAACCCGCGGAGGTGGGGCAGCGGATGCCGCCTCCGCCGCCGGCGCCGGGGAGGCGAGAGCCAGAGCGATCGCAACGAAAACCGCCGCCAACATCATGGTCGCCGCTTGCATGGTCAGTCTCCTGATTGAATTCCGGCGCGGCGCGGGTGCGCCGCGGCATATTCCCGAATAATCCGCGCAATCCGCGGCTTTCTTTGGTCGCGGCCGGTCGGCTATAGCCCCAGCTTCTTCCGCCGGGACTCGATGTGGGCGGCGATGCCTTCGACGGCTTTGACCGCGTCGGTCTCCACCGACATCACGCCGCCGGTCACGTTCCGGCAGTCCTCGGTCAGGAGCTTGACCAGCTTGGGCCCCCCGGTCACCGTGGGGACCGGATTGACATAGGTGTAGAGCCCCAGGGCGAGGGCGAAGACGGCGTCGATCGTCGCCTTCTGCTCCATGTATTCTGGCGCCACCGCGGCCACCGGCAGGTCGGGGAGAGGCACGCCGCCCAGGGCCGCTGAGACCGCCCCCAGGAGATCGGCGAGCCGCCCGGTGTCCGTGCAGGTCCCGAAGCTCAAGACCGGGGGGACCTTCAGGGCGCCGCAGACCGCCTTGAGGCCGGGACCGGCGGATGCGGCCGCCTCGGGCAAGCAGAGACCCGCCACCTGGACCGCTCCGTTCCCGCAGCCCATGGAGAGGACGAGTATGTCACGCTTGATCAGCTCCTTGACCACGGCCACCGTGTGGACGTCCTGGCCGGAATCGCGCAGCGTCGAGCAGGAGACCATGCCCGCGATACCGCGGATCTTCCCGTCCTTGATCGCTCCGAGGAGAGGATCGAGCGTCCCCCCCAGAGCCGCGAGTATCGACTCGGTCGAGAAGCCGACCACCGCTTCCCGGACGGGCTGCCCCGCAAGCGGCTTCACCGCGGTCCGCCGCTTCGGGTAGTTGTCGATTGCCATCTGGAGGAGCTCCGCGGCCTGCGCCGCGGCCCGGTCGGGCGCGTAGTTCACGCGATCGGAGACGCCCTCGAAGGCGACCAGCTCGCTCGCCGGGACGAGGCGGAAGCGGTAGCGCTCGGCGTAGAGGGGATCGACCGGCATCGAGCAGTTCATGTCGGCGACGAAGAGATCGACGCAGCCGGAGGCCAGCACCGCCTCCTGCATGATCCAGTTGCCGGTGAAGCCGAAGAGGACGTCGTCCATGGTCCAGCGCTGGATGATCTCCTGGCCGGTCTCGATGTTGGCGATGATCCGCATCCCCTGGGCCCCGGCCGCCCGCGCCTTCTTCTGCCACTCCGGCTTTCGCGCCAGGTCGATCATGGCGAAGCCGAGGAAGGGCTCGTGGCCGTTGGGGAGGACGTTGACGTAGTCCGGGTCGAGGACGCCCAGGTCCACCTTCATCCGGTGGGGGCGGGGGACGCCGAAGAGGATGTCCTGGCAATACTCGTTGACGATCTGGGACTGGTAGGCGGTGGCGACCGACATCCGCATCGCCTTCAGGGCCAGGCTCACGTAGTAGCCGTCGACGTTGGTCAGGCAGGAGGAGGTGGCGAGCATCATCTCCCCGTAGATGCCGCCGGGGAAGATGCCGAGTCTTTTCCAGGTTTCCTGCCTCTCCTGGGGAGCGAGGGCCGAGACGATCCGGCTCGGCTCATCATACTTGCGGTTGAAGTCGGCTTCGGCGAAATCGCAGAGGCGGAGCGCGATCTCGGCGTCGGATCCGGAGGCATCCACGCCCAGTCTCCGGGAGAAGGCCCTGAGCTTCTCCGTCTCGGTGATCCGGAAGGGAGTCTCGCCCCGGGCGGTGGCGCGGAGCGTCTTCACCGTCTGTTCGGTGTGGTAGTGATAGGTGGACGCGCCCATCACGTTCCGGAGGAGCATCATCCGCATCGCCATCCCGTCGGCGGTGATGCCGCAGACCCCGCGCTTGTCCTTGGCCGCGTCGGCCCGGCAGGGGCCGTTGGAGCAGAGGTCGCAGCGGGCGCCGGAGAGGCAGAAGGGGCATCTCCGGTCGAGGTCGCCCCCCATCCCCTGGGCCTCGAAGCGGTCCCAGATGCTGGTCATCCCGTCCTGCTTGATCCGCTCGTAGGCGCGCCGGACGGACTCGTGTTGGGAGATCCGCGAACCTTCCATGACTCACCTCGGGGAAACGGAATACTGGAGTGGTGGAGTAATGGAGTGTTGGGAAACCGCTGACCGGTGGCCCATTACTCCATCACTCCAGTACTCCATTACTCCCGCTTATTCTTTCAGCTCGATCGCTTCCACCGGGCAGGCTTCGACGCAGGCCCCGCACTCGGTGCAGGCTTCCGGGTGGGCAATCACGGCCTTGTCCTTGATCTCGTAGACGTTGGGGTCGGCCGGGCAGGCCGCCTCGCAAGCGCCGCAGGTGACGCATTTTTCAGCATCGACAACTGGTTTCTTCATCGGCATCCTCCTTCAGTTATGGTTGCACTGGACTGAGCGTAGATCTCAAGGAGTAATGGAGTATGGGAGTGATGGAGTATTGTAACCCATCACTCCATTACTCCACCACTCCATCATCATTTTTTCGGGTTTCCCGGGCTTTTTTGAGCTTGTCATACTTCTCCGGCCCCAGGCATTCCCGGGCGCAGGCGCACCACTCCCAGCAGGAAGGCGGCATCTCCCGGAAGACCGGCTTGCCGCATCGCGGGCAGTCCGCCTCCGTCTCGTCCGTCCAGAGCTCCGACTCCGCCCCGCACCAGGGGCATTTGATGGGCTCCGGTTGGGGCGAGCGGATCCTCTCCGATCCCGGGCAGTTGAAGACACTCACCTATTTTTTCTCCCCGTTGATCCCGATGATGACTTCGCGGAGGGGGATTTTCTTCCCCGAGACCTTCAGCGCCTCTTCGACGAGGCCGGTCAGGGCGCCGCAGCAGGGCACCTCCATCCGCGCCACCGTGACCGACTTGATCTCGTTCTGCCGGAAATAGTCGGCGATCCTCTCCCGGTAAGCTTCACGGTCGTCGAACTTGGGGCAGCCCACCGCCACCCGCCGCCCGCGGAGGAGGTCGTCATGGAAACCGGCGTAGGCGACCGGCACGCAGTCGGCCGCGATCAGGAGATCGGCCCCGGCGAGAAAGGGGGCGTGCGGCGGCACCAGGTTGATCTGGACCGGCCACTGCTTGAGGCGCGACGGACGCGGGCCGGATGAGGACGCTTCCTCCTCCACCGGGCTGTGAACGATTCGGGCGGAGGGGCATCCGCAGGCGGACGGTCGGGACGGCGCGGCCCCTTCCGGGATCGGGATTCTCTTCTCCTTGAGGACGGCGAGAGCCTCGCGGTGATAGCCCTCTTCGCCGTGGGATTTCAGGTGGGCGAGATGGTCGCGGATCGCCTTCTCCCCCTGACCGATCACGTTCTTCATCACCTTCCGCTCGTCGTACTTTTCCGCCTCCCGTTCCTCCACCGTGATGGCGTCCCGCGGGCAGCGGCCGAGACAGGCGCCCAGGCCGTCGCAGTAGACGTCGCTCACCAATTGCGCCTTCCCGTCGACGATCCGGATCGCCCCTTCGGGGCAGTTGGGGACGCACTCCCCGCAGCCGTTGCACTTCGCTTCGTCGATGGTGATGATCTTTCTTTTCATGGTCCGGTCTCCTTATATTAATTGGCTCAACGCACGATAGTGTGGGCTTCCCAACCCCCGATTACCGGCCAGGATGGCGGTAGCCGCAGGCTTTAGCCTGCGTTTTACACGGGTCCTTTAGGCCGCGGCTACGAGCGCGGCGGGCATGAACGCAGCCTAAAGGCTGCGGCTACCTATCCTAATCCCAATCTACCCACAGTATCATGTGCTGAACCTATTGATTACCTCAGTGATCGAAGAGTTCGCGCAGGCGGGCGATCTCCTCGGCGCTGTCGGATTCCGGCTTGGGCTCGGTCTCGTCGGGCGCCGGCTCGCGGGGGGAGATGAGTTCGAAGAATTCCCGGGAGGACTGCAGGTGGACCCGGAGGGGGCGCACGCGGTTGACGATGTCCTTGCGGTCGTCGGTGACCACGGTGAGTGCGCGGGGGTTCCGGAAAGACTCGGCCCGCTCCACGATGTAGGGGTCGGCGTGGCTGACGAAGACCTCGGTCAGGACGGAGGAGATCGTCTCCACCCGGGGGAAGGGGTGACCGCGGTGATCGTAAACCACGCGGACCTGAACCTGCTTCCCGGCGAAGTGGGAGAGGAGCCTCGCGCGCAGACGCATCCTGCCGGACTCGTCCATGGAGAGCTTGTTGACCGCGAGAACGTTATAACCGTCGATCAGGTATTCCATTTCAACGCATCTCTTCTCTCGTAGTTGCCGTGGAGCAATCCCATTATTCATGAAAAGCGGCGGTTTTCACGGAGAATGTGAGGATGTTTCACGCACGCAACCGCCGTTGCAATCTTTCAGCGCCGCGGGGGGCGAAAAGCCCCCGCGGAACCGCATTAAAACGGCGTTTCCATCTTGAGATCGGATCCTGTGGGGTTTGGCACACTATTTGCTTTCAGTAGGGGAGGAGAATCTGGCATGAGCCCCGCCGCCGCTTTTGACCGGTTATTGAAAGGAAGCCGCCTGATCCGGGAGAACTTCTCCTTGATCCAGAGGGCTGCCGCCGGATCCTCCCCCATCCTGCTCACGGGTGAAGAGGGAACCGAGCGCGATCTCCTGGCCCGCCTGATCCACCTCCTCTCCCCCCGCGGCCGCCGGCCCTTCCTATGCTTCAACCGTACCGGCTCGCGCCGGGACTTCGTGGAGACAATCGCCGGAATCGGGCCGCGCGCGGGCCTGATGGAGCAGGCGGATGACGGCACCCTCTTCCTGGACGGGATCGAAAATCTGGAGCCGCGGGAGCAGATCTTCCTGAAAACGTTGATCGAGCATTCCCGGGCGGCGGGGGATCCCGGCCGCGTCCGTTTCATCCTGGGGGCGGACGAAAGCCTGCGCCGGAGGGCGGAGGAGGGGGCGTTCAGTCCCGGCCTGTACTACGCCATCGCGGTTCTGGAGATCGCCCTCTCCCCCCTCCGGGAGAGGAAAGAGGACATCGTTCCCCTGTCCCACTACATTCTGGCGGGAGAGCGGGAGGGACGGAGAAGCGCCATTTCGCTTGACGCCGTCCCCTTCCTCTTCAACTATGACTGGCCGGGGAACTACCGCGAGCTCAAGTCCATACTCTCCCGGGCGGCGGAGCGGGCGAGGGGAAACCAGATCCGGGCCGATGACCTGCCGGAGCAAATCCGCTTTGCCAACTACTGGCTGCCGTCGCTTGCGCTGGAGAACTAGGATATTTCCGACGATACCTTTGGGAGGAGCGGACGACTCTTACACCCGCCTGAGTATGTCCCAGTAGGCCCCCCGCTCTCCCTTCCCGATCGCCTCCTCCAGGACGCGGTTCGCGTCGTAGCTGTAATTCCGCTCTTTCCGCGAGGGATCGAGAAAGAGAAAACGCGGATCATCCCCGATCATCCGGTCGATCAGCTCGGAGGCGAAGGGCGCGACGGCGGGCTCCAGGTAGTAGAGGGGTTCGGCCGGGACCTTTCCGCCGGACAGGCCTTCCCGCGTCCCCCCGAGACTCCGCGCCAGCTCCGTGCCGGGGTAGACCCGGACGCCGAGCGAGATCCCCACCCGGTCGGCCGCGGAACCCTTCATGGCCTCGATCGTGCGGACGAGGCTCTCCCGGGTCTCTCCCGGCGCCCCCAGCAGGAGGTCGAGCATCACCGCCATCCCCGCCGCCCGCGCCTTCCGTGCCGAGTCGAGGACGTCGTCCCCGGTGAAATCTCTGCCCAGGCAGGCGAGCATTCCGTCATCGGCGGCGTCCGCGCCGAAGTCGATGCCTGCGCAGCCCGCCTGTTTCATCAGTCGGGCCAGGTCGCGGGAGAAAGGACGCGGCGAGCAGTAGGCATACCAGTGGATTTTTCCCGAGAGCCCCCGCCGGATGATCTCGCGGCAGACCTCTTCGGCGTGGGAGGAGGGGAGGTTGAACTCGCTGTCGCAGGTGTGGAGATGGTCGATGCCCTGGTCGAGGAGATCCGCGATCTCATCGGCGACCAGCGCGGGTGAGCGGAGACGGACGGCGCGCCCCTTGGCCAGGGGGTCGGCGCAGAAGACGCAGGCGGACGGGCATCCCCGCTTGGTCTCGAAACCGGCCTGGCCGCCCTCACGGAAGTAGCGGCGATGGTCGAAGAACCTCCTCCTCCCCCGGGGGAATGAATCGAGCGAGGGAGGAGCGGGAGGATTCTCTTGGAGAACGCCGCCGGAACGGAAGACCAGTCCCGGGACACTGCGCCAGTCGGCGCCGGCCGCGATCGAACGGGCCAGATCCGCCAGGGCGCTTTCGCCGTCCCCCCGGATGCCGCCGTCGGCCGGGGCGGCCCGGAGGACCTCCGCGGGCGCGATGGAGAAGCCGACCCCGCCGAGGATGATGACGGCGTCGGTGGCCTTCCGGATCTCCGAGAGCATTCCGAGGAAATCCGGAAGAAAGGAATGGCGAGAGGCCCAGGCGGAATCGTCGAGGTTGCGGAGCGTGACGCCGACCAGGGCGAAATCGCCGGATGGGAAGAAGCGACGGATCGCGGCCGCGGGATCGTCTTCCCAGCAGAGATCGAGTATCTCGGGGGCGAAGTTGTGAGCCTCCAGCGCCGCCGCGCAATACTCGAGGCCGAGGGGGGCGATGGGCGGGCGAACGCGGTTGGTGTTGACCAGCGCGATCCGCAAAGGAGACTATTCCGCGGCGGGCGCGGGGCGGCCGGTGATCGCCTTCAGCCCTTCGACGGCGCGGGCGGAGGCCTGGGCGATCTCCTCTTCCTTGCCGCCCAGGTAGAGCCGTCCGAAAGCCCCGAAGGCGATGATCTCGATCACGTTGATATTCGCCGCCTTCTCCGCCTCGTTGGCGGCGTAGACGGCGTAGGCGGCGGGTGTGACTTCCAGCGTGTAGAGCGTCTCGTTCTCGTAGAGGAAGTTGCCGTGGCGGAAGCGATTGATGAACATGGCGTGCCAGCCGGTGATCCCGGTCAGCATCTGGGTGGTGGTGATCGTCGGGGCGTAGCGGTCGGACTCCTGGAGCTTCAGGTAATCGAGGATCGCCTGTCCGGCGGCGGCCACCTGGGCGCGTTCCGGGGCGTGAAGCTCGAGCGCCCCGTAGGCCCGCTCCACCACCTGCATCCCCGGCGTGACCTGGGCCGACTTCAGGGCGATGTCGGTCATGGTGTTGATCGGCATCCCCGGCGCCACTTCGATGAAGAGGGAGGCCTGCCGCTCGAGCGGCATGTAGCCCTTGGCCACCGAGGCGATGAAGCAGGCCACCTGAGGTTGGAGGTCGTCGATGTGGATAAAGGCCCGCAAGTCGACTTTCACGCCCTTCTTGTATCCGAAACCGGGTGAAGGGGCAACTGTTTTTTGCTCGCGGAGGGTCCGCGGCTACGGATCACTCGCGCCGGTCTGCATCGTTTCGTAGGCGCGGACATAAATGTCCGCGCGGCAGGCCCGTCCCGCGGCATATTGAACAGACGATTGAATAGGATTGAATAGGATGGGCTGGCCCCGGCCTCGTCATCTTTATCCTCTCCAATCCTATTCAATCGTCTGTTGAAATCTTTTGCCAGGGCTTCCGCGCCTCGATCGTCACGCGAATAAAAATTAAAAATATTGTTGCCGGACTTGCATTCTTCCCTTGCGCATGCTATCCTAATAACGGCTGGACGACCTGACATCGAGTCCGGATACTGGGACCGAAGGTTGGGAGTCCTGGAGGCGCGGACGGGAGAGGAACGCGAAATCGCGTCGCCCATTCGGAATGCCGAAGCGCCACCTGTATTGGAGGGTCGTCCAGCTCATTTGTGGATATCGCGACGTGGCCGAGCGGTCGGCGTCGTTCCGGGAGCAGCTGAGCAGGAGCACGGGTCGTTGCCACCTGAGGCGTCAGGACGTTTCCTCTCAGGGGGTGCGGTTCTGAGTTAGCTGGAGCAACGACCTTCCCGGGCTGGCCGCTCGGTCCCTTTTTGTATATTTATCCTTCGCAAAAATATTCCCTTTCCCCCTCCTTTGGTTATAGTATCCTCGATGTGGTCTTATGGGCGGCACTTTTTGTTGACTGATCACTGCTTACTGTTTACTTCTTTATTGGTTACTGTTTTTTGTGGGAGGGCCCTCCCGGGCCCGATCCATTTTTAGCGCTGCTCTTTGACAAACGGTGTTTCGCAGAGGCCTGTCTCTCTCGCTTGGCTTGTGGAGGGGGGCTGGTTGTAGGCCGGGTCTGTGACCCGGCGCCCGGCTTGGTCAGCCAAAATTTATGGAATGAATGCGGGGCGAAACGCGACATATAGGTGAATACTTTCCCCGGTATTTACCCGCCGGAGGCGGGGCTCAATGGTATCTGCCTGTTGGCAGGCAGGGATCGGGTGGCCATGAACTTCTATGTCTATGTTCTCGTTAGCGAGAAGGATGGGCACTTCTACATTGGTTTATCTTCCAATCCGCAAAAGAGGTTGGAATCCCACAATAACGGCGAGGTTAAATCAACCAAGGGGAGAAGGCCCTTCAGACTGGTCCATCAAGAAAAAGCCAGTTGCAGGGCAGAAGCGCGCAGTCGCGAGAAATTCCTTAAATCTGGTATCGGCAGAGAGTATTTGAAGACAATTATTCCCCGGTAGCTCAATGGTAGAGCGGGTGGCTGTTAACCACTAGGTCGCAGGTTCGAGCCCTGCCCGGGGAGTCGGCTTACACTCCCAGACGAAAACTGGTTGCACCCCTTTTTCCGTCTGGGAGCTTTTTTTCATTGCCCGCAGGTCTATATCTTTCAAGTCCCCCCAGAACTTGATGGTCATCTGCCGAGGGGTGTAGAGAACTTCCCTTACCAGGAGCATGATCAGACTCCTCTGCTCCTCGAAGTTGAGCTCCGCGTACATCTCCCCGAACTGGCGGAAGAGCCGTTTATAGGTTTCGGCGTCTATGCTCTGCCGCTCCATGATGTCGATATTGGTCTGGACCCGCAGGAACTCTTCTCTCATCTCTGCGGCGCTCTTTTCCATCCCAGCCAGTTCCTCCACAACAGTATTGAATTGGGTCCCGTCAGGCAGCCTTTTTAGAAGAGCAATGGTTTGTCTGATCTGCTCCTTCAGTTCCGACTGTTTCTGGGTTAATCGCCGTCTTTCATCCCCGAATGTACCTATTCCCTCACGCTGCAGTTTGTCCGCTTCGCGGATCGATTTTTCCAGTATCTTGTCGTCTGCGCCCAGCTGTTTCAACGCTTCCACCACCGCCCGATCCAACTCCGCGGCCGAGACGGTTCTCACGGGGCAAGCCTCCTTACCGGTCTCGCATACGGAAGTACATTTGTAGTAAAGATACAGTTTCCCGTTTTTGCCCTTGGAAGAGTTGGACATCATCGTTCCGCAGGTCCCGCACTTAACCAACCCCGATAAGAGGAGCTCGTACTTGTTCTGCTTGTAAGATTTCCGCAGATCCCGATTCTTGCCGAGGATGACCCGGGTTTGCTCCCAGAGTTTCATATCGGTGATGACTGGTTGGTGGAGACCGTCAAAGATGTATTCCTTGCGGGTTTTGGGGTCGATAAATCGAATTTTGCCGATGTAAACTGGGTTGGCGAGAACTAGGGCCACTTTTTTCTTGTCCCATCGGGTCCCGCTCAGTTTTTTTCCGTTTTTAGCGACTCTATACTTGGTCTTGTACCCATTTCGATTCAACTGGGCGGCAACATGGCTCAAGTTGCCGAGTTGGCTATAGAGTTCGAAAAGCTGTTTGACGATGCGGGCTTCCTCCGGGTTGATCACCAGTTTCTTATCCTGGTTTGAGTAGCCGATTGGAATATAACCCCCGGTCCACATACCCATCTTTGCCATCCCCCACCTTTTATCCCGCGTCCTCTCCTGAACCATCTCCCGCTCGAACTGAGAAAACTCTAAGAGAATGCGGAGAAGAAGCCTCCCAGAAGAAGTACCCGTATCGATCTGCTGGGTCGTGGATGCGAACTGGACCCCGTACTTTTCAAAATCCTCACAGAGTTTGAGGAAGTCATTGATGCTCCGGGTCAAGCGGTCAATCTTGTAGACGACGATTTTGTGGATTTTACCCGCTCTGATGTCGCCAAGGAGCCGTTGCAGGGCGGGGCGATTGAGGCTGCCGCCAGATTTGCCCGGGTCACGGTATATGTCGAACATCCGCCATCCCTGAGACTTCTGGCTCAGGATATACGCCTTGCAGCTGTCCTCCTGATTATCCAGGGTGTTGTACTCCTGGGTCTGGACGGCCTCGTCGTTGACGGATACCCGTGAATAGATTGCACAGTGGATCGTATTCATGATTCGCCTCGGAGTGTAACTGGGGTTAGAAGCAAAATCAAGTAAAAAATCGGGGGGAGCCTCGGGTCGGGGTTTTCTCCCCAGGACCCGAGGCATCCCCGTCTGAACCCCCAATCATCGTGTAACGGTAGCTTCCTTTGCCTTTTCATCTTTTATTCCAGATGGGTATTTTTTTGCCGCCAGCCTGAGGAGGCCGATGGCGATTATCGCCGCCGCCTTATCCAGCCTTTCCTCTGGGGTCAAGTGCGCGTAGATGTCTATCATGGTTTGAGTTCCTCGACGTGTTAGTCATAACAGTTCTCCTTTCTTTTCTTATTCCAGAAATTAACTTCGATTTTGATTGTCCCCGACGGATCACCGTCGGCAGCTTCCCCGAACGGCTCTATCTCCCTGCCCCTTGCGGGGCTGTTCGGGTCTCAGGATGTGTCGATGTTCATGGTGTCTCCCTCCCGGCAAAAGCCGGTTAGCCGTTGTTGTTCTGGGCAGCCCCGACAGCCGGGGCAGCCCCGTCTTTCGCCACCGCCGCTGAAAATAGCTTCACGCATTTTTCCGTCCCAGCCAGGATGCGCGCAGCGTGTTCAGATGAGAGTCCAGGAAATCCCTCTTCCCTTACCTCGGGGAAGAAAGCGCCCATCCACTTCTCGAACCGGGCACGGTCCAGCTTGTTGTCCTGAACCAGTTTCCCGATCCCCGCTCTCTGCTCCGACGTCATGGGCTCCCTGTAACGTAGGGCGTCCTTCTTCGGCATCACTCCCGGCTTCACCGCGTTTGCCACCAGCAAGTCATAGAGTTGTATCGCCAGCCTCGCGGTCTCCTCGACATCCTGCCCCTCGCAGCGGACGGCTTTGGCGCAGGCCTGGAGACCGATGAGTCTATCTCTGGGTGACACGTTGCTCATTTACACCTCCCTGGATCCCGCCAGAGGGGACGGGGAATCCCGCCCCCTCTGCCGAGATCGTCGTTAATCGTTAGAAGGGTGCCTCGTCAGACTCCTTAAAAAAGTCCGCCGGGACCTCTGGTGCCGCCCCCTCACCCTTCGCCGCTGGCGCTGCTTCCGCCACCTCGGCGACGAACCCATAGGCTTCGGGGTTGGAACCAAAGCCCTCCACGAGCTCCCGCACTTGAATCGCGTTAAGGTACAGGCTGAGCCCCGAGCGACCGCCGACTCCCTTGTAAACGTTAACGGTCGCCGAGACTCTGATGACCGAGCCCGCACCGATGAGCTTTCCCACCAGAGGATTGTTCGATCTGTCATATATTTTCGGAGCAAAGGACGACGAGAACTTAACCAGCTTCTCGCCGTTGGCGTTGCCGAACTTGTCCTTCCAATCCCTGATCGGCAACGTCGCCTTTTCTCCAACCAATTTTTTTGCGATATCTTCTATATTTTTTAAAAATTGTCCGTGTCCTGGTACTCCGGGATCCAGCACCTGGCAGGCGGTATACTTTCCCGCCGCGCTGAATCTCGTGTCCGGAGAGGCGAGATGCGGGAAAGCCACCTCAGCCCACGGGGACAGTAAACGCTGCTTGCTACTCGACATAATCAGTCCTCCAAAGTTGTTAAGTTTGTGAAATTTCCCACTACTGACACTTGCTACACGCTCAACCCATAACGCCTCACGCTACCGTTAGTCTCGTTCTTCCGTCACGCACCTCCTTTCCGTTTGCCCCGTAGACCTACGATGCCGAGGGGCAGTCGTCGGACAACCCCGGCAGGTCTTCAGTTTCCACTACGACACCCTGATCCACGGGGACCTCTTCGTCCTGCCTCTCCCTGCCTTCGGTGCCGGGATCCGGGCTGTTCCACTCCTCGATCCGGACTCCGTTGGTCAGCCGGAAGTTGATCGGACGGAACCCCGGCCCGTACCGATCCTTGAGCGAGAGGAGCACAATCTGGGCATCCGCCGGTTGGACATACGACGCTTGCACCGGCGTCTCGTCGGGGTTGACGATGGCGTTCTGGTCGATTTGGCGGTCGTGGGTGACGTTGAACAATCCCCAGACCACATCGGCGTCGCTCTCGATCTGGCCCGAATAACGGAGCTGGTCGGCTCTCGGCATCCGTGACTCCTGGGATCTCCGGTTCTTGTCCGCCTCGCGGTTGATCTGGGCGATGACGATGACGGGGCAAACGAGTTCGTGGCTCAGGGTGGTCAGGCGGTTCATGACGGAGGAGTACTTCTGCTCCACATTCTCGCCCTCCTCATGATTCGCCAGCAGCCCGAGGTAGTCGATAGCCACCGCCCCCATCTGGCCGTGCTCCTTCTGGATCTGGGTGGCGATGGCACACACCTCGTCCACCCCCAGCCCACGGTCGCTGACCACGTAGAGCCTCTTGTCCTCGGCGTAGCCCCGGTACTTCTCCAGGGCGTCCATAACTGCCTGGCTCATCATCTGGTTCTTGATCTCGCGCATCACGTCCAGCCAGCCCATCCCGGTCTCCGCGCCGATAAACTGGCACAAAAGTCGAGGCGGGGGGACCTCGAGGGAGACGATGACGAAGGGCTTGCCGGCGTTCTCTTCCTGCTCCAGCGCCTTCCGAAAGAGATTGAAGGTGAAGGTGGTCTTGGCGTGGGCAACTCGGGCGGCGACAACTACCAGCGACGGGACCCATAGCGGAGCATGGGCATCCAGAGAGGGGTATCCGGTGGGAAGGTTCTCGGGGAGCAACTGGATGGCGGCGATGGCTTCCTCGGGATTGAAGGGTGCGGGCTCGGTGACCTCGGCGACCGTGATCGCGGAGAGGGATTTCTCGATGTCGCCCCTGATCTCGGAAATAGGACGCTCGTCGGATGCCTGGATCAGGTCCCGCCCGAGCTGCGAAAGCCGCAGCCTCGTCTCCCGCTCCCGAATGATCTCCCGGTGTTCCCGGAACATCCTCTCCAACTGCTCTTCCGACAACCTGAGCGCCGCGCTGATCTGCTCCCTGAACTGTCTCCGCCCCAGCGGATCGGTGATCGTGCCCTCGTAAGCGACAATCTCGTCGAGCGCTTCCCTCTCGCCCCTGTCCGCGTCCAGGTCATGCTTTTCCAGGATCCGCTTCCCCATCCACCGATGGCCGCTCATCGGATCGCTGGCTAACTCCCTAAACGACTCCACACCGTGTTTCACCACGAACTGGTCCAGGTCCTTACAGTCGGAGGGGAGTTCTACGACATAGACGTTGAAGCCGTAGCCGACAGCCGCCTTTATCGTTCTCTCAAGCCCCTTCCGGCCTTCATCATCGTTGTCCGGGATTAAGATTAGGTTCTTCACCCGGATACCCGCCAGCGTTGCCAGTTGAGCCCCGGTTGGACTTGTCCTCCCCCACCCCACTACACCCACCAGCCCCCTCGCCGCGGGTAGCCTGGCGTCGAATAACCCTTCCACACAGATGCCCGTCGTCTGTCCGACGCAAGTCTCGATCCCGGAGGGATACTTCCCGATTGCCGACCCATCGCTCAGCGTCATGTACTTGCCGCCTGCCGTAGGTTCGCCGTCGATCACCCGCCCCCACAGTCCAACCAACCTTCCGCCCGGGTCCTTCTGGGGGATGACAACCTTGTGGGCATCCCGCGACTTCAACCACCTCAGTCCCCCCTCGATCGCCTCCCGGGAGAACCCCTTGCCCGTGAGGAACCCCAGCGACTTCTCCCAGCCCGGGTTGAATCCCAGACCCATGGCGCGGATGTCGGCGTCGGTGTAGCCCCGACCGTGGAGGTAGGCGAGGGTCTGGGCGCCCTCGGGCTGGGAGAGGGAGGCCTGGGTCATCCTCAAGTATGTCTCCCGTACCTCCCCCGCCTGCCGGAGGTCTTGGTCACGTTGGGCGGCTGCGGGGGACTGGACGAGGTCCGGGAGGGTGTAACCCGCCATCTCGGCAAGCTTCCGTAACACATCGCGGTTCTCGGTAAGGCCACAGGTGGTTGCGACGTAGTCCCAGACGCTGATCTTGTCCCCGGTCTTGTTGTCAACCAGACAGAAGGGGGTGTTGGTGTAGTAGTAGAGATGGCCTTTGGCGGGGGAGCCGCCGATCGCACCCTGGCTGGCCTCCCAGCCGTTGGTGATCCGCCGGAACCCGAAATCGGGGAGAAGCCGATCCGCCGATTGCTGGATCAGGGGGTAGATCTCACGCAACAGGTCTTGCGTCGTGCTTGTGCTCATGGGTGTCGCTCTTTTTCAGTGGTTGGGGGGAGAGGGTTTCGGAGAAACCCCTCTCCCCCTGTATATATATTTATATATATGTACGCGGGAAACCGATTCATAACCATCTCATTACCAACGCCTTGCAAAACCACCCCTGCGCTAATGCCGTAGACTTCCTGCTCTAATGCCGTAGACTTCGTGCGGTAATGCCGTAGACTGAGATTTCGGTTTTCCTTCACGTTCGCCTCCTCGGACCGGCGTGAACAACCATTGCGGGGTTCAGGGTCAAGACGTCCTTTACCCCCCCGCTCTGGTTGGGAACGTTCTGCCGGTACTCCTTGAGGTATCCCAGGCGCTTGGCGAGGCGGTAGTTCGACGCTATCACCTTCGACAATTCCTTCCACCGCCCGCCTTGGACGAGGTGTCCGAGCCCGATCTCCTCCGCCAGCGACCTCTTATTCCTTTCGATGACCTGCTGCCCCGGCCGGTGGCGGTGGAGCCAACTGAGGAAGTTCAACTGATGCGCCTGGACGTATTGGCCGGGGGGAAGTATGCGCCGGATCTCCTGGTAGGGATCCCGGGGAAGCAGCCGGAAGTACCGTTGGTATTCAGCGACTAGGGCGGGATGGGGTTTGATCACGATCCTATAGGGGATGGCAGACCCACGGGGACGACTGGCGGTGGCGGCGACATAGCGGACCTTCTTGCCGGTGATGTCCTTATCGAGATAGCCGACCTGGATGAGAGGTGTTTTGGTGACAAGGATGTCGAATTTCGGATGCCGAGAGCCGGGAGGAGTCGTCTCCTTCCGGGAAACCACTTGTTGCGCCTTACCCGCAAGCCCCCATAGAACCTTGTTGGCCTGCTGGACCTCGCGCCCGTCGTACTCCATCTTCCCCCTGGCCGTCCTCTTCCTCTCCAGTCCCATCGCCGTGTAAAGCTCGGAAAATCCGCCGATCTCGATGTTGCCGTCCCTGGTCACCTTGGCCAGGTCGCCCAGGAGGTTGAAGATGCCGTGGATGAGCCTGGTCTCCATTACGTTCAACCGAACCCCCTCGAACCCTCCGGTCAGCAGCGCCCCAAGCTGTTCCGCCTTGACCAAGTCGTTCCGCGCCCGGCTGGCGGTCAGATGCCTCCTGATCGTGCGCTCGGTGGCGAAGATCAGGTTGAGGAAGCTCTGGGAGACCTTCGTCTTCGCGGCGGATCGCGGGGGCTTCGTCGCGGCCTGGGGTAGCGGGCGCGAAGGGATGATCCCGCGTTCCAGGACGGGCTGGAGGTTACCGGCGAGGATCCCGGCGACTCGGATGGATTCGGTCTGGACCCGAGGCAACTCCGAGCCAGAGCCAATCTCCGCTTCCCACCGCCGCCCTTTCTCCACGGGGTCCTTGATCCGAGACCACTGGTCGAGCCAGGCGTCGGCTTCGGAGACGGGGAGGGCTTTCCTCTTCGCCACCAGACGGCGGAGGGAGAGGTGGGAACCGACTCCCAGCAGGAATCGCTCCAATTCTTGTCTGTCAACCCGAAGTGTTTTCATGGTGGCAAAGGATAAAAAAACCGGCAGCCCCGAATGTCGGGACTGCCGGCGGAGATACCTGCCGTGACGTGAACGTCTGTTTACAGACTATCTCTCTCTATATTCTATATCTCCGAATTTCGCGCCGGAGAGGGTTTCCCGGGCTCCCATACCGTGGGCGCACCGTCATACCCGCTCCGTAAATGCCCCGGTCACACTGACACGTGGGGCGTAGCTTTGAAATCTTCTTTGACTTCTAACTCGACGTTCGGGTCTGAGCCCGACTCACAAAATACTTTACCTGACGTCAATATACCTGCGGTCCGGGGGAATTCAAGACCCCGCGAGCGATTTATAGGAATTTATTTTCGCATGGTGGGGAAAACCTTTCCCTGCCATCCCCCTCCCCTTCCACTCTCCGAGTGAGTTCGGTCATAAGGGATCTGTAGAGCTGTGGACTTCCGTCGGAGAACCAAAAGGGAAAGGAGGGCAAGATGATTACCCTGAACATCGGTGTGTCGAAAAAGCAGCAGGGCGAAGAGCAGTATTCCTCGGTGGGCGCCAACTGTTCCATCTCCTGCGAGGCCAGCGACGAGCTGGTGAAGAATCCCCCGGCTCTGCAGGCTCGTATCGCCGGGCTCTTTGAGGAGGTGAAGGCGGCGGTGGACCAGCAGATCGCCAATGGGAGCGGGAAGGCGAACGGCAACGGGAAGACGGTGGCGAACGGAAACGGAAACGGAACCCGGGTCGCCGTCACCGAAGAAGAGCCGCCGATCGTGAGGGAGCCGGAGAGGAGAAATCCCAACCAGGATCCCATTATCACCCCAGCCCAGAAGAAATTCTTGATCGGCTTGCTGTCCCGACGCTTCAAGGGAGGCATCCGGGCTTTCGAGGAGAAGCTGAAGGCCGACGGGATCAACTCCATAGGTGATCTGAGCCGGAAACAGGCCAGCGTTTTTCTCGAAGATCTCGCCGGGAAAAACGGGGGCGGGAAGTGAGACCCTACCTGTCGGCGTCTTCAATCAACGCTTTCCTGAACTGCCCCCGGTATTTCGCTTTCGTCTACGAGGAGGAAGCGGAGCCGGCGCATGTCAGTTCAAACCTCCTCCTCGGGAGCGCCGTGCATCTGGCCGCGGCGAAGTTGTACCAGGCGATCCGCGGGAAGCAGAAGATCAAGAGGAGAGAGGTGGCGGCGGTGTTTTGTGACTCCCTCCTCGCCTTGAAGGAGAGCAATCCCCCGATCCTGTTCAACAAGGACGAGACTTTCGGTTCGCTGCTGGTTCAAGGCGTGGGTCTGATCGACTGCCTCGTCGAGAATACACCACGGGACGAAGAAATCCTGGAGGTGGATTTCGAGATCAACGTCCCGATGAAGAACAGCGAGGGGAAAGACCTGGGAATCGGGTTGAAGTGTATTCTGGACAAGCTGTGCCGAGCGGAAGGGAAGGAAATCGCCGTCGATCTTAAAACCAGCGCCAGGAAGTACACCTCGGACAAGACGGAAAACGACATCCAGGCGTGCGCCTATACCTATGCCCTCGCCGCTCGGAACGGAGGAGGTCCCCAGAGGTTTCAATGGCAAGTGCTACTTAAGACCCCCACCCCCAGTATGGTGACGTACGAGACCACCCTGGGTCCTCGGGACTTCGATCGTCTGTGGGCGACTGCTGAAAATATGCTACGCGGAGTTCAAGCGGGAGCGTATGCCCCGGTTCAGAGCTGGAGGTGCAAAACTTGCCCGTTCTCGGAACCGTGTCGTAGTTGGGGAAGTTAAGACGTTAACCGAGCGAGGGCGTCTGGACGACCAGGCGCCCTCGCTCTTTCTCTGAGGGAGGTGATTGACCTGAAAATAATCCGAATCGTCCGGGGGTTCCTGAACTCGCTCTCCGTGGACTATAGCCCAGGAGCAGACGGAAGCCATCGGCTAACCATAGTGAAGGAGGCGCGCAGTGCCCAAGATCCCGTCCATCCCGTCAATCCCCCCCATCCCGCCAGACCTACGCGGCGCGCTAGTCGTTGCCGTATTCGAAATTCTTCGGTACGTCCTGCGGAAAATTCGGAAGAGGACAACCCCGATCAGGTGAAAACCTTAACCGGGGACCGGACGGAAGGGAGGACTGACGGATGACAACGCTCTGGGAAGCGACGGTAAATTCCCTGATCCGGAGGGTTGGGAGTGAGGCGGAAGTGGATCAGGAGCCCCCGATCCCCGAAGACGGAGACGAGGTTCTGTCCATCGTCAGCGACGGGAAACCGGGCGATGATGTTCCCTTCTGATTTGGGAGGGAAGCTAAAAGTGGGGCGGCGGGATTCCTTTCCCCGCGCCCCACTTTTTTTATCCCCTGATCGACGACGCGCCAGACGATTGCAACCCCATTGTCCGGGCGGCGTTCCTTCAACTTCCCTGTCCAATGGAGATTTCTGGTGACCTTAAGCGCAATTGTGCCGGCGGTCTTCCACGAACGTTATGGTTCGCGTGAGGATGAACCACCTGCCCGCCACCCCCGGCCAGCCCAGGATCTCAAACGATCCCCAAGCGGAACCTGTCCAATGGAAATTTGCGGTGAACATACGCGCAATTGTGCCGGCGGTCTTCCACGAACGTTATGGCTCGCGTGAGGTTGAACCACCTGCCCGACACCCCCAACGACCCCATGATCTCAAACGATCCCCAGGCGGGACCTGTCCATACGACCCCATTGTCCGGGCGGCATTCCTTCGGCTTCCCTGTCCAATGGAAATTTGCGGTGATCTTTAAATTGGATTCCGCCACGACCGGCGGGGATGCGTTGCCCTTGCATGAAGCTGAACCACCTGCCCGACACCCCCGGCCACCCCATGATCTCGAACGATACCAAAGCGGAACCGATCCGGTGGAGAGGCCTTCACCTTCACCTCACTTTACCTTGTCCCATCCAGTCCGCTCGTATCCCTTCTTCAGCCCCTCCGGCCCCACTATGAAACTGGGAGCCCAGCCGGTGCGGTTGACGAAATCATCCGCTGCTGGTCTTGGCCAGGGGCCGTCCCAATCCGTCCCGTGGGCAACCATGTGCTCGATCAGCTCCGCCTTGGTTTTGAATCCAGGGGTAATCGCGTCCTCGACCTCGCTGACCGTCTCATGTACCGCCCACAACTCCACCCCATTCTCGATCGTCTTTCTCAGTTCGCGTCCCATCGTCGTCCTCCGTTATTTCACGACCTGGACATCTTCAGAACCTCTCCGAACGGCGGGGAGAACTTCTCGGCCGGGTACCTTCCCCCGAGGACCCAGAGAACCGGATACGCCGGGGCCTGCTCCGGGAATGCCGAGCACCAGCCGTCTGTGAGATACACGGCACACGCCGGCGTCAGTCCCCTCTCCTCAGCCCAGGCGAACCCCGGCCGATAGTCCGTTCCCCCGCCGCCCTTCGGTTCCAGCTTCAGCGGGATGTCTCCCGTGGTAAATCGCTGGCTGCCCTGGAACTTCGCGTCCACGTACACCACATCCATCTCTACCTGGTACGCCGCCATCACCGCCTGGGCTTCGCTGGCCAGGTCCTTCATGTCGTCCTGGCTGATAGAACCGGAGGTGTCGATGAGGAGAAGGATGGAGCCGGTGGGCTCGCTGGCGATCGAAGGGAGAAAGACGCCGCTGGTGGCGTAGCGACGGTTGGGCTCCTTCCAGGAATAGTCACCGTCGATGGTATCGGTGAGGTAGGACGCGAGGACCACTCGCCAGTCTATCTTCGGCTCCAGGATCTCCTTCACGAAGCGCTCCAGCCCCTCCGGCAACTCGTCTCTCGCTTTCGCGATCTGAGCCGCCTGAGAGATCGCAGTCTTCCAGGCGGCTTCCTGTTCCCGTATCTCGGACTGCGAGGGTTCTCCCCCGCCTTTACCAGGGTATTTCCTCACTTCTCCCGGGCCGCAACCCCCGGACCAACCTTTGGGCGGCTTCTCCTGGAGCAGCGGATAGATCGATTCCGCAGACATTCCCCGATACTTCTCGTCCAGCAGCCAGTCGTCCGGGATCTCGAACCCGGACTGTTTCAGGATTTCGTTCACCGCGTAATCGCAGGCGCTGTTCCAGCGCTGGTGATCCCGGGATCCTTCGCGCAGGTGGTGAAGCATCGACGGATGGCAGACCTCATGCGCGATGAACGACACCACCTCCGGCTCAGTCAGTTCCTGAATGAACTTCGGGTTGTAGGCGATCTTCGTCCCGTCGGTGTAACCGGTGGCGCATTCTCCGTCTCCGCAGGCCACAAACGGGAGACGGAGAGCCAGGCTCGCCCAGAACGGATGGTTCATCACCAGTACCGTCCTCGCCTTCGTCAGCTTCTTCTGGGCGCTCACTTGCCTCCACCTCCTCCGACGTAACCTTTCATCTTGTCCAGGATCTCCGAAGCTTCTTTCGCCACCTCTCCCCGGACGCCATCGGTCTTCCTCATCTCTTCCGGGGTGTGGCGAATGATTTTCTTCCGGATCTCATTCGTCATGCTGTTCAAGGCCGCATCCCCCGCGATATTCAGCTTGGGGAGGATAGCGACGAGGTCGTGGACCTTCTCGACGACTGAGTCCCGGATGATCGCCTTGGGGTCGTTGAGCTTCTCGGAGAGGTGTCCCACTACCTCGTACAGTCTCTCCCACACGCTCCTCATCGCTTCTGCTTGGAGATCGGTCTGACGAGCCTCGATCTGGCGCTTCAGCTTCTCCACGTCCTCTTCCTGGAGCTTCACCCGCACGTCATTGGCATCGGAAATCGGCGTGAAGTGCGTCTCGAAGCTGAACTTCCCTCGGAGGGCGCCGGGGCTCGGGTAATCGTCCTGTTTGAACAGACCCCCGAGGCTCTTCTTCGCGTCCTTGATCAGATCAGGGTAGAGGCTCAGGAACTTTTCGACCCGCGAGATAAACTGCTGCCGATAGGCGCTGATCTTCTTGGTGAAATCGAGGTAGAGGGTAGCGGGAAGCAGGCGGGACCCGTTGTCTCCCCAGGGCAGCGTAACGGAGTAGTGATACCGCCGGGCCTCGTAGACCAGCTGCCAGATCTTCTGGATCTCCTCTCTCGCGACCAGGGATTTGTTCACCCGGGCGTATGCCGGGTCGTTCTTATACTCATTCGAGACGCTCTGGGAGGCATCCGCGTCGTGGATCCTGGCGCTCCAGTTACCGATCCTAATATCTACGAGCAAGGCTTTCTCGGGAAGTTTCGTCAACATGAGATGTTCCCTCCTTTTAGATGACTACGTCTTGGTGTTTGAGGAACCACTCTTGGTACGGCTTGGTCTGACCGAGTTCACGGTTGCGGGTAAGTGCATCCGTGATGAGCCGGACGTTGAACTCATCGGGAAGCCGGTTGGAAAAGCGCACGATGGAATCGAAGTTCTTCTCTGTCGCCTTGGCCGCGAGCGCTCCGGTGAGGGCGTAGAGCGTGGCTGGGTCTTCCGGTATCTCCACCTTCTCGGGATGAGAAATGACGTAAGCTGGATCCGGCAGGGAGCGATAGATTTTCAGGAAACCCAGCAGCTCCGTGGCGAACCCCTCGCCACAACACCCCGTGAATAGCTCATGCCATGTCTCTTCGGGATACCCGGCTTTGATCACGTCGCCACACTTGGCTACGCTTCTCGGGCAGGGGGAGTTCTTGATCTCTCTACTCGGCGTGAACTGATGAAGAAGCTCGGGACGGAAACGGATGAAGGCGACGAGTTCAGCCGGAGTGCCGCTGGTGATGGCCCAGCGCGCCCAGTCGTCTACGTCAACGTCGAGCTCAAGAATCAGGAAGCGGCTTTTGACGGGCTCGAGGATCGATTGGACACCGGCGAGGTCCGTGGCGCGGTTGGTGGCACCGACGAAGACGACGTGTTCCTTGTTGATGGAGTGGCCGTTGATCTGTCCGCCGAGCACCAGCTGCATCAGAGATGCCTGCACGGCTGGCCTGGCTTGGCCTAAATCGTCGAAAAACATGATCGTGAGCGAGTCGGCTTTCATAAGGGCCAGGAGATCGCCAAATGGGAGAAAATCTGCGTGCGTCTTGCCGACGGGGAACGGGTAACCTTTGAAATCCGTCGGGTCGCTGACTACGGGATGGGAGACGATCAGATTGGCCTTGGCCTCGTCGGCGGCCTGGGCCGTTAGGTCGGATTTACCGATTCCAGGAGCTCCGGTGATGAGGATGTTCTGGCGATTGCGAAAGGCCGTCACTAGGACGGCCTTCAAAACGGAAGGCTTCATGATCTCCCCCTTTCATCTGCAAGTGGTTATGGAGATATTCCCGATACCACTTGCCTTATGACGCAGGGGGAGTTGGAACAGGGGGAAACGAGGAGTAGGTAATCATGGGGGTGCGTCGGCCAGCCCCTATAAATAGGCAGGCGACCAGCCCGAAACTCTTTGACCAAATGCCTCGTCAGTCAGCAGCCGGCAAGATGTACCTTGCCACAAGCCACGTCACGCTGGCTTGGGGTGCCGTTGCGTGGTATGAACAAGGCGAGTTAGATAGTCACCCCAACCGAAGCGGATCTAAAGATCTGCACCCACCTTGCTGATTTAATTGTGGAACAACTTGCCCCTCACTCTATACAATGCCATTCTAGGCAACCGCACGGTGACTCCATGCCCGCCCCAGAGAGAATCAAGCGTATGATCGAAGTTTTCGAGCGCAACTTGCCTGCCTACAAAAGCCCCGGCTACAAAGAGGCCAACCTGCGCTCCGAATTCATCGAACCGTTTTTCGAGGAACTCGGCTGGGACGTCCATAACAAGCAGGGCTGGGCAGAGGCCTACAAGGACGTCATCAACGAGGACGCGATCAAGATCGGCGGCTACACCAAGGCCCCCGACTACTGCTTCCGCATCGGCGGGGCGCGGAAATTCTTCCTCGAAGCGAAGAAGCCCTCCGTGGACATCAAGGAGGGCGTGGACCCGGCTTATCAACTCCGCCGCTACGCCTGGTCCGCCGATCTCCCCCTCTCCATCCTCACCGATGTCGAGGAGTTCGCCGTTTACAACTGCCGCGTTCGCCCCCAGCACAAGGATAAGCCCGGCAAAGATCGTGTGATGTATGTCACCTATAAGGAGTACCTCGACAAGTGGGACGAGATTGCCGCCGTCTTCTCCCGGAAGGCGGTCATGGAAGGGCTCTTCGACAAATATGCCGAATCCGTCATTGGCCGCCGGACGACGCAGGAGGTCGATGTCGAATTCTTGAAGGAGATCGAAGCCTGGAGAACGCTCCTGGCCAAGAGCATCGCCATCCACAACCCTTCCCTCACGATCAGGGAACTCAATTACACGGTCGAGAAAACGATCGACCGGATCATCTTCCTCCGCATCTGCGAGGACCGGGGGATCGAACAGTACGGCCAGCTTCAGGCCCTCCTCAACGGCCAGAATATTTACAAGAGGTTGGGGGAGATCTTTCAGAAGGCCGACGAGAAATACAACTCCGGCCTTTTCCATTTCCGGCAGGAGAAAGAGATGGTGACCCCTCCCGACCTCCTCACCCCCCGGATCAAGATCGACGACCAGGCCCTCAAGGATATCCTGGCCAACCTCTATTATCCGGAAAGCCCCTATGAATTCTCGGTTCTGGGGGTGGATATACTGGGGAATATTTATGAGCAGTTCCTCGGGAAGGTGATCCGCCTCACCGCCGGCCACCACGCCGTGGTCGAGGAGAAGCCGGAAGTCCGCAAGGCCGGCGGGGTTTATTACACGCCGACCTATATCGTGGACTACATCGTCAAAAACACAGTCGGCAAGCTCTGCGAGGAGAAGACCCCCAAGCAGATCGAGAAGCTCAAGATCCTCGACCCCGCCTGCGGCTCCGGCTCGTTCCTGATCGGGGCCTATGCCTATTTTCTAAACTACCACCGGGATTGGTACGTCAATCATCTCCTTCCCCAACAGGGTTTTGAAGGCGTCATCTCCAAAGCCGCCTTGAGGAAGTTAGTCCCTGGAGCAAAGCCCGAGATGCCGATCTACCAGGGGAAGGGAGGGCAGTGGTATCTCTCCACACGGGAAAAGAAGCGCATCCTCCTTAACAACATTCATGGGGTGGACATCGACAGCCAGGCGGTGGAGGTGACCAAGCTCAGCCTTCTCCTCAAAGTTTTGGAGAACGAGAACCAGGACACATTGGACCGTCAGATGAAGCTCTGGCGGGAACGAGCGCTTCCCGATCTCGGGAACAACATCAAGTGCGGCAACTCACTGATCGGGCCGGACATCTACGAGATGGAACTAGAAGTTGCCGACCGCGAAAAGATCAACGCCTTCGACTGGAAAGCCGAGTTCCCTGAGGTTATGAAGTCAGGCGGTTTCGATGCAGTGATCGGGAATCCGCCTTATGGTGCTGGGTTTTCGGAAACCGCCGAGAACTACTTTGCATTCGAATATGCAGGTTTATCCACTGTCGGGGATTCCTTTGAACTCTTTTTACTGAAGGCTTCAGATCTTTTAAAAGATAGCGGGCGATTATCCTTCATTATCCCCGCTTCATGGTTAACAGGAGAGAGCTATCTGGCATCGCGACGCCATCTATTGAAGGTATGTGAACCCCTGGTTGCATATGCATTGCCTTTTGACGTTTTTCGGGACGCATACATAGACACTTCGATAGTCGTGCTTGCGCGAACCACAAACAATGAAGCATGTCTAGTACACTATTTTCCGAAAAAGGAAATACTCTCTTCGATACCGGAGTCAGTGGGAATTCGCGTGCCGATCCGAAACCTCAGGAACGACAAGATGTCCCGATTGTCTCCGATATTATCCTCAAGCCACTCCGGTGTTCTCGCTAAACTCACGGGGACACCTATGAAATATGGTGATTGGTTTGGAATCCAAAGAGGAGTGCAGCCTTATAGCCGCAAGAAACACAGCGAGGATCAGATTGAGCAACGATTTCTACATGCCGACTCCAAGTTGAACGCAGAATACCTTCCGGAGCTTCAAGGATCAGAACTGTCGCGTTACTTTATAGAGCCTAAGCGCAAATCGTTCATACGCTACTGTCCTCAAATAGCTTCGATCCGGCCAATGAACAACTTTCAGGGCAAGAGGATCGTATTGCGCAGACTTCTAACTCGGAAGTTCCGTCTGCAAGCCAGCCTTACAAATGAGACTATGATCACTACGGATAACGTTCTCAATATGGTTCCCTCTGAGCATAATGCAGATGTTGAATTTGCATTGGGAATATTAAATTCTCGCCTGATCTCATGGTATTATGTATCTAGTTCAATAACAGCGCAGAAGGACGATTTTCCTCAAGTATATATCTCCGCGCTTGCAGCGCTTCCCATCCCCGCGCATGACAAGGAGAAACGGGGCAAAATGGTTGAACTGGTAGATCAAATGCTTTTGATGCAGCAGCAACTGCGCAAATTTAGCACTCCACCCGAACTGATAGCGTTGCAACGAGATATTGCTACCACCGACGATCAGATCGACCGGCTGGTATATGAGCTTTATGGCTTGACGGAAGAGGAAATCAAATTTGTAGGACAGGTGGCGAAATGAGCGATTGCATCTATTGTCGAGGTCCCACGCGAAACGAACCTGAGGAGCATATTTTCCCCGAGGGACTTGTCGGCGACACGCCGATTAAAGTCCCATTCCCGAACGGAGAAGTGATTGAACGTCGTATTGTTCTATATGACAGCGAAGTCTGCAAAAAATGCAATATAGCACTTGGTCGGCTGGACCAACACCTACAACAGCAATTAGGGCTTTTCAAGGTGCTGATAAATAGGGACAAAACAAAGGGTGGCCGTTCACCACGAGTGGAAAAGCCAGGGATGATAGCTAAACGGGATGAAGGGGGAATATGCATCCATCTTAATTTAACCAATAAAGCAACAAAAACACCAGACGGCATGATCGTAGCTCCAGTGAAGAACAAGCAATCTGCGGTCAAAGTCACTAGATTTACTCACCATTCGGCAAAATTGAGCGGTTCCTTTACACAGGTCATGAAATTAGATAAATTATTTGTGCGATCACTCTATAAAATTGGATTTGAACTCTTATGCCTTTTCAAAGGCCACGCCTTCGTTTGCAATCATTGTTATGATAGCTTGCGTCAATATATTAAAGGCGGCATTGGCAAACGCCAGGCACTCATAAAAACAAGCATTCCTCCTGCATTAATCCCGGGTTTTAATTTGACATACAATAGCGAAGCAGGAGCTTGGATTGCAATCCTGAATCTGGGGGCACAATTCCTCGTCGATCTAAGTCCATCCAATATATATATTCTTCGAATGAGCAATTCTTCTCTTCTGGCAGACGGATATGCACGAATAGGGATGATAAATAGGCATAATTCGGAAGCTGGAGAATAATATTCGGAAGTCATCTCTGGCTAGTAAAAGATGGAAAGGTGCCGATACTGGGGAACTATAGCGTTTAAGATCACAATATGTGAATTTTGAATAGGTCGTCTGCCAATCACTTTTACAGGGAACGGCACGATTTTCGGTCTGACGGCGGAGGAGATCGGGATTGTGGAGGAGGGGAGAAGATGAATCCGGTAAATAATATTCATAAAGTAAATCCTCACATGGAGACTATCCAACGAAGGATCAATGTAGCTAAGGCTCTTGCTGAGGGGAAATGTGGCGGGAATTACTATGATGCATGTATCTTAATATCAAGCACAATAAGCGGTTTAGCGGCGGATATATGGCCTGGGCATGGAATTGATAAAAGACGTTTTGTAGAAGTCTGGGTACGCTTTGCAGATCCGTCTCTGATCCCCAACCCCCTGCTTATTAGCATACCTATTCTAATTGCATATCTTGCAGAGAATGGGGCAAATGCCGAAGTTGAGATAATTAATAATAGATATCCTGATATTTATGCGGAATATTGCGGAGGGCGGGTTGTTACTTCGGCAGATATCGATATGGCTGAAGATGATCTGATTGGAATATGTCCAGGCTTAGAATCTAAGATCCTTCGGCAATATTCCTATCCGATGGTATTTTACAATTATGTTCGTTCTAGCTTAATCCATGAGTATAGGCTAGGAGAATTGGCAACCGGGTATTCCCACATTGACGATGATAATAATAACCATATAGGTATTGATTACACGAATTCGGTAGACTTAACGACACGTAGGCAATGGCGGGAAATCCATTTCCGCATCCCATGGCTATTAGATGTTGTTCATTCCATTTCAAGCAAAATACTATCTCTTACTAATGCGCCCGATTCGCCTCGCCTATGGTGGTTGGATGGGGGGAAGGCATAACGAGGCGAAATATGAGAGCGAGCATTCCCAATCGGATCGGCCCGATCGACTTCTAGCCGAAGGTCAACATCCAGGCCCCCCGCCTGGCGCTCATGGACAGGCTGAAGCGGGAGAGGACATTGGCGGAGGTGTTGTGAAGAGAATGTTGGCCATATCATTTGCCAAAAGAAACCTAGCCCGTAGCTGAAATGGTCAGGGAGTTAAGTATGCCCCCGAATCAAGAGAACTGGTCGCGCTTCACGGCCAGAGGCGTGCAATGGTGGGGGAGAGCGGTGCTGTCCTTATTCAAAAGATCTAAAATCCAACTTTACGGCATAGCGCCGAACTAAACCTGACGTCAGGCCGCAGGAGTGTCCCCAGGATAGCCCGAATGTTGACATGCATAAAAAGGAGTCTAATGAGCGAACTTCCTCTGTATAATAATATGCTGTTGCTCGCATCTGGTATAGAAGCTTGCCTCGAAAAGAAATTTAACAGCTCAGCTCTCATCCTTATTTACTCAGGAATCGACACTGTTGGATGGCTCGATAGTAACGAAGAATTCGCTACCAAAAGAAGCTTTACAAATTGGGTTGATACCTATCTTCTCAAGGTTAAGCCACTGGCATGCTCATCTCTGGATTTATATGCTGCCCGTTGTGGTTTATTGCATACCTTTACGCCAGAATCTCAATTAAGGTCCTCAGGAAAAGCTCGCTACATCTGCTATGCATGGGGAACGGCTGCTGTCCAAGATTTAAAACGCACCTTAGAATTGACTAACAATTCTGACAAATGCGTAGTGGTACACGTGAACGATCTAGTTGAAGCCTGGCAATCGGGAGTACTGTGCTTCTGCGAAGAACTCGATAAGGACCCAGATCGAAAATCTAAAGTTTGCAAAAAGGCTGATCGGTTTTTCGCTGAACTTGGCTTGGATACTATATCTAACATTCTTAGCCGGTAAAACCAAGGTAAGAAGGCATGATCGAAGATAGTGAAGACATAATCAATTGCCCAAACAGGCCATAGCGACGGATGAACTTGCTTTCAAACAATTGAGTGCTGGATAATGACTTGATCTCTAGCTATGGAGGAAGTCAGAGAAGTATTGTTCGAGGAGGATATCATGGATCAGGATCCTGAAATTATAAGACAAGGCAAGGTGGAATATGCTGATTTCTGTAAATTATGCTCAATTGAACAATCACCCGTATTGTCCATTCTTAGAGCTCATTTATTGATTGAATATTATATGGATCAGATTCTATCGCTATCGCTGCCTCGTGGATTTAGATTAGTTGACGAAGGGAATCTAACCTATTATCAAAAAGTTGCATTGATGGACTCACTAAATAGGGATAATAAATACGACGCATTGCTTCAATGCATGAAAAATATCAATAAAGTCAGAAATCAATGTGCTCACGAGAAGGATAAGGAAATTGGATTGGCGGATATAGAATTAATTGGAAGGCCTCTTGGGGATATATTTGTCGAGAAACGGCGTGAGCATAGAGATAATATTAACCACTTGCTATTTGCAACATTGGCTCATATCTGTGGCAGCATTGCTGGAATAATACTCGCACATGAAAAGGCTAAGATAAACAAGCGGCCGAATCCTAATAGTGCTAGTGAGGGGAAAGAAAACGGTGTCAAATAGAACGCTCAGAAATTTAGGTGAAATTTGGGATTGGTTTACGAATGTGAGGTCGGACCACGACATCTGATTGATTGATAAGGGGATAAGCATAGCAAGGGGACAAGAATCGGCATTGTGGGCCTGATCGGTGCTCTAGACTGGCGATCCCCATGTACCACGTTAAAATCAATTTACTGGTAAGAAAGGGTGGTTTCCTGGTATGAGAATTCGCCCATTATCTTCACAAAACCCCACTAACTCCCGTCTCTCCCATCTCCCGGTCTAGAGTTACTGACGTTTCTGATGTTTTATCCTGATACGCCTACATCAAAGGGGTGTAGCCACCTACCCAGTCCGAGATCGTGGTTTATACGCAATCCTGGGAGGTCTTTTTGCGGCTGGAACCCCGAAAATCGCCCTGGAGGACCAGGTGAAGGGGGATCCCCAATTCCCCCCAGATCGTCTCTCCTGGACCCAATAGGAAGCGGGAAAGGGGTATCGGGGGTTGTCCTGTTGACGCGGGAATAGCCATCCTACCCCCTCTCAGTCGTCGGAGGGGAAACCGAATTATGCGACTTGCCTAGCGGCTGATTATCTGCTACACTCATAAAAATATTGAAAGGAGGTGACAGGAACCAGCGACACAAGGCAATCCTCACTAGATTTATTACGGTTTCTATTCCGCGAGTTTTGGAAGCCGCATATTCCCCTAAGAGAATAAAATACATAACCACCGTATAGTATCGGAGAGCATTAGCTTGGCTGTCATTGCTACTGTTCCCTATTGGGGGACAAGGAGAGACAATGTTATGAAGAAGGCAGGAAGAACTGAGAGTCAAGTACCGGTTATGGCCGGATCGGATCCATTCGAGTTCAACAGATTGGAATCCGTATTAGAGCTCATCGATAAGTATATCCACCCTAATAAGCATATTCAATGCAGTGCGGGTAGGGTTAGCGTTTTGGTATTTAATTCCTATATTGCGTTTTACAGGATTGAGCGCAATTTAATGAAATTAGGTTCTACGATGACGTCCAAGGATAGGATGTCTATGTACAATGTGACCTATGATATAGGCCATGAGATTGCTGACTATATTGAGAGCACCACAGATCTTAAAAAGGAAGAGGCCCAATTAGGAAAAGATAAAACCAGTGCAATAGCCGCAGAAATATTAACGCAACATCATAAACGTGTAATTAAGCTCCTGGCGTTCCTAGCCAGATTTAAGAAATACGAAAAGTTCGTCAAACCATCGGCTAAGGATCAAAAGAGCAAGGCTAAGTAGTCCATATCGCGATAATCAGTTGGATGTTTGTAAAAGGGCGGCTCCTTAGCATTAAGAGCCGCCCTTTCCTTCGGTATACGCATAAACCGCTGCCGTCTTTCTTCCCGATCTGGAGTTACTGACGTTTCTGATGTCTTTCCCAGACATATCCCAGGTGAAAGGGGTGGTCTCCCATCGGGAAACCACCCCTTCTTCCAAACTGAATCAAGCTCGGTGGGCTATCTCTTCGCCTGGAGAGCTAGGATCTGGGCCAGCTTGGCTTTCCGTGGCTTCGCCCTCCCTTGTTCCCAGGTCCGGATGGAGGAAAGGCTCACCTTGAGGAGCTTCGCCAGACCGTCTTGGTTGACTCCAAGCTTCTTCCGGAGGGATTTGAGAGCGGCGGGAGTGATCCCAGCCTTCCGGCCTCTTTTGCCGGCGGATTTCCTTCCCGGCTTGTGTCCAGGGCGTCTCCCCGGCTTACGTCCTGGTTTCCTGCCAAGCCGAGCCTTCCCACCTGCCGCCTTCTGGAAAGACGACATCTGTTTTGCCACCTTGGCCAGAGCCTTGGCTATGACTCTCGCCGCCTTCATTACCTTCGCCACCCGTTTCTCGGCATCTGCTTGTGCCAGGGCCGAGATCTGGGCTTCTAACGCTACCAGTCCCTTTGCCATTGTGCTCTCCTCTCTCAGTGGTTAAACTTGACTATTCCAAACATCAGGCAGGAATGTAATAGTCGAATGTGGATATGTCAAATATAATCTCCACAATTGACTGGTTATTGGCCTAACGACAAATCATGATCTCCCGGACAGAAGAATATTTTGATGGCGGCAAGGTTCTCAGGCAGCCAGGGGAGGAGTACTTTGATGGCGGCCAGGTGCTTAGAAAACCGGGTGAAGAGTACTTCGACTACGCCAAATGCCTCAGACAACCAGGCGAGGAGTTCTTTGACGGGGGGCTATGTTCAAGACAGCCGGGGGAGGACTTCTATGACGGGGGGCAGATCTTGAGGAAGGCATAGGCTACACATATCCAGGCAAACAGAGATAATCCGCCCTATTCCAAACTTTCAACTTGACTTTCGGGGAAGGAAACCTATACGATACGCACAGCATAGGAAGACACGCTATGCCCTATAAAGGCAAGAAGCTTATAGTGCCCTTTGACCCGCTGCTGGATGTTTAGTCCGGGGCGGGGATTTTTATGCTTTTATCCTTGGGGGACAGTGGAAACCTGGTTGCTTCAGGAGGGCATCATTACGATCGAGAGACAGGAGGGAGAGACCATGAAAATCCTCTGTTTGAGCTGGACCATGATTGCCTCGGTCGGGATGTACTTCTTATTTGCGGCAGGTCCATTGTATGCCGAGTCGGGGAGGTGGGAGATTCAGACAGTTGACACAGTATTTGCTACTTTGGGAGCAGACACCTCCATAGCACTTGATTCTTCCGGAAACCCGAAAATATGCTATTTGGGTTCCGGTGGCTGTCTTAAATATGCTTCCTGGAATGGCTCCCAATGGGCCATTCAAACAGTAGATAGCCAATATGGCGCTGGTGTTTATTCTTCTCTTGAGCTTGACTCCTCCAATGACCCACACATTGGATACTACGTTGCGGGGATCAGGTTGCTGAAATACGCTTATTGGAACGGAGCTCAATGGGTTATCAATATTTATCCAGACCAGAATATTGGCAAATATTGTTCTCTTGCACTGGATTCCTTTAACCATCCGCATATCAGTTTCCTGGCCAAAGACCACGCCCTTCTATATACACATTGGGACGGCTCGATATGGAATAACCAAACAGTCTATTACAATGGCCCTACTGCCGGGGAGGCAGTCCTATATACAAATATAGTTCTGGATGCTCTAAATAAGCCCCATATAAATTACTGTCAGCAATTCGGAGACGGAGGAATAAAATATGCTTATTGGAATGGCTCAAACTGGAACATTCAGTCGGTAACTGACGCTGGCCCATATACTTCTATGGCGCTAGATTCTTCCGGTAAACCCCACATCAGTTTCACAAGTCAAGGATGTCTTAGATATGCATCCTGGATCGGTACACAGTGGGACATCGATATATCAGGTTGCGAGGCAGTTGACTGGCCATCTCTTGCATTGGACTCACTAGGGAAACCGCATATATGCTATCATGAATCAAATATTGGTTATGATTTAAAGTATGCTTACTATAACGGTCTGCAATGGAGTATTCAAACTGTCGATTCTGAAGGCGGCGTTGGTTATCACTGCTCTATCGCTCTAGATACTTCTGGCAATCCGCATATAAGCTACTATGATGCGACTAACATACAACTCAAATATGCCCATTGGGTACCGTCTCGCCCAATAATCGATTCTGGGGATTACAATGGCGACGGTACTTCCGATTTTGCCATCTTCCGACCTTCGCTTTCCCTCTGGAGCGTAAAGAATTTGACCCGGTATTACCTGGGGATGAATGGAGATATCCCCGCCTGCGGAGATTACAATGGGGATGGGACTAGCGATATCGCCGTTTTCCGGCCCTCTTTAGCTCTCTGGGCCGTCAAAAACGTCACCCGGCTCTTCTTCGGCTCTTCTGACGACGCCCCAGTCCCCGGTGACTATGGCGGGAATGGCACCTGCGGGATCGGGGTGTTCCGAGCCTCTTCGGGTCTCTGGTCCATCCGTAACCTCACCCGTGCCTTCTTCGGGGCGACTGGGGACTTACCTTGCCCGGGGGATTACAGCGGTGACGGGACGAAGGAGATGGGGGTGTTCCGGGGAGGCTCCAATCTCTGGGCGATCAGGAACGTGACCAGGGCGTATTTCGGGGCTTCTTCTGATCGCTTGGTCCCGGGAGACTACGATGGGAACGGCACCTGGGAGGCAGCTGTGTTTCGCCCCTCTAACTGTCTTTGGTCCATACGCGGCCTCACTCGGACCTGTTTCGGAGGCGCCGCCGACACACCCATCACGGCTGACTTCAATGGGGACAAGGTTGACGATATCGGGATCTTCCGGGCCACTGCCGGCTTATGGTCGATCCGGGACCTGACACGTGTGTATTTCGGTTCAACTGGCGACATCCCCGTCACCAGGTAGCGAGGTGAAGCCATCGTGAGAACAGACTGGGGACATGAGGTTCGGCAAGACTGAACCAGCTTTGGACAGAGATGTCTGGCCGGGTATTTATTATCGGGAGCCTTGGGATAGCATATCTAAAGCACCCATCGCTTCAGCACCTCGGCAAATGGCGGAATCTGTATAACAGCAGCTTCGGCAGATGCAATGAAGAGAGCGATTAGGATTGGAATCTGGTTCATCGCCGTTCCAGTCATCCTCGTTGTTGGATTTGCATGCCTTTATATATTTGTCTTTGGTGTGAATCCGTGGACCCTTGACAAACGGATTCAAGAAAGAAAGGCTTTTCTCGATAATCGGAATCAGGAATATTTTAAGACTATCGCCAATGGGATAGCGGAATTAATTGATGAAGCCAACCGAAACGGTGAATTGCACGAAATGTATTCAGATGATTTCGGCGAATCCCCTATTCCAGATGCCTTCCGTTCGCTAAAGCCTCGGGCAATAGCTGTGAACCCAATCAGAAATTCTGCCATCATATATCTAGAAAAAACTATGGATACTGGGGCTATTCTTTATGTCCGACGAAGTGAAGGAGAGCTCACTATAGAAGGATCATTTGGCGAACCAGGGCGAGAAGGTTACGTGGAGAAGGTCTACTTCAAGTCCAAACAGGACACGGATGGCAATCTGATCAAGCAGCCCCAGCCCCAGCCGTCTCCAACCCCGATTACATAAGGCGAGACACGACATCCCCGTCACCCGCTAGGACAGGCTGGAGGGGGAGGACGACTGACGGAAGCGTGTGTTGGGCTACGGGATCGAGGGCCACTTGTGAGAAGACTAATCGCATATTGTTTACGCCCATTAGCTGCGGCAACGATTCTACTGCTGTGTCCAAACTTTGCTCAGGCCCAAGACCCATCCCCATCACCTCTGCCAGAATATTTGTCCATAGTTGCAAAATGGCCGGGATATGAAACCCTGGAGGCAATGACTAGGATGTTCCGGGAAAAGGTGGATGAATTGCTCTATGTTGACGGAAAGCCCAAGCCGGGCGTCAGTGAGGATGATCTTAGATCCCTGGGGTTACTTTCCGCGATAATTGGCGAACATCTGGGGTTGCGGAATGAGCACGTCGAGACAGCGATAGATAAATTCGGCCCACCTCAGGCAATCCACGCGGTCCGCCAAAACAACATATTCCGTATCACCATCCCCATTATCCTCGATTGGACTGAAGAGACTGCCGGAGAAACCGTCTGGCACAGCGACAGATCAACGCTGCTCATGAAATGCTATGAATACAGCGATCTGTACTTATGGACGGGAGGAGGGCTGGTCTTTGCGGCCAGCCCTCGCTCACCCCGTTTGGATAAATATGTGAATTTGGTCACGGCCCAATCCCCTATTCCAGCACCCGACATAGCTCCCGCATTCTCATCGTATTCAGCCTCCGAGGGCATGATGGAGTTTCAAGCATTTTCTGTCTGTACCGATATTCGGAAAGGACTGCAACTTTGTTCATCGGATGGGCCTGGCAAGGAATACGCTACTTTCGAATTTATCATCACAAGCCCTCTAAAATATAAATACTGCAGACTAGATATTGGATACTCTTCAATTCGAACCAAAGAGGTCCATATTTCGCCCTTTGCTCTCTATAATTTTGTAGCGAAGCCGGAAAGGATGGCTGATATCCTGGGAGGTCCTAACATTATCTGGTTCTTTGCCGACGAAAATGATATTCATAATATGGCAATATTTGATGCCGATCCCAAAGAATGGAAATGCTGGTATGATAAATATTACATATCGGCAGCAGAAGAATTCCACAGATCATATTCCGGATATAATGATCAATCTACTCCGCATTAATATGCTAGTTCGGGTTATTGGGCAAGTACGGAGCATATCGCAGTAGAGCTAATCGCCGGGCCACCTGATTCTGAACCCGGAGATTCTTCTCGTGAGATGCGTGAAGACAATCGGAGTGATGGCGGGGGTGGCGGCTGTCCTGGCGTTGAGGACCATGGGACAGCGCAATTCGAATCTCCAGTGCCTTTGCCATTCAATAGTTGGAGATTTCTGAAAAGACCTGCTTGGAGAATGATGAAAGCACAACTGATCACGATGGCAACACTAGTGGCCTGCCTGGGCATATCATGCAGTCTTGAACCAAGGCTCAAACTCTGCAACCACACCGAAGCCGATATCACAATATCCGTCGAGGGCTTGAAAAATCAAACAACAATCGCTAAAGGAGCAACGGCTGTTTTTACATTCCCATTTCAGCAAAAGCATCTAGTCATAACCACGGCATCCTCTGAGTCGCGCTATGATTTCCCGTATCCACCTCGCCAATACTGCGAGCCCGTTGCAGCGTCTGTGATTCATGCCCAGCTAGAACCAGACGGGAAGCTCTACGTGTTCTTGCCCGACACGCACCTTCCCGCTGCTGATTTGTCTGCTCAACCAACTGGGTTCCCCTTGACTCCAATCAGTGTCCAGCCACCCCAGCCGCAACCGTCTCCAAGCCCGATTAGATAAGACGAGACACGACATCCCCCGTCACCCGCTAGGACAGGCTGGAGGGGGAGGAAGACTGACGGAAACGTGTGCTCGGGCTATAGGATCGAGGGGCGAGAGGAATGGGGAGATAACGCGGGTCGGCGGGGAAAGAGATGTTAGTTGAGTTCGCATCTATGAAAGTAACCAAGAAAAATCTCATTATGCTAGGGATATTTATAGTTCTTTGCCTGTTTGTCTGGTTTAAATGGTATTCGCATGTAGAAGTATCCCCAGTTAAAGAAGTAGTGACACAGATAAATCTCCGCATATTTAATTGCGCTTTAAGGGAATTTTATGAAGATTGCTCTCGGTACCCAACGACAGAAGAGGGATTGGCAGTGCTTATATCAAATCCCGGCATTAAAGGGTGGCGAGGACCATATATATCTAGGTCTCGCATTCCTTCGGATCAATGGGGCCATCCTTACTATTATTCCTTAGAACCTTCTACCATTTCAGCAGGTCGGGATGGAATTATTGGTACTAAGGATGATATTCAAGACCAGCCAAGCAGTTAACCAGTCGCTTCAACCGACTTTTACCCGGTGTTCGGAGGGTAAAAATGGGTGAGCTTGTCGTTAGATCCCCAAGCCCCATTTCCCCCCGTCACCCGCTAGGACAGGCTGGAGGGGGAGGAATCCTGACGGAAGCGTGTGACTGGGCTATAGGATCGAGGGGCGAGAGGAATGGGGAGATAACGCGGGTAGGCGGAGTTATGCCCGTTGGGATGGAGAGATGAAGGAACTCTGGATATTTTTACTCGCTATCCTGATTCTCACGGGTTTGGTCGTGATTCCTTTTGAGATCAGGCGAAGGCGCGCCCTGAAGATTTACTGGGCTCGATCCTGCACTGGAAGGGACTGGCGAAAGGCCTTTCCGGATGCTGACGTGGAAGAGTTCCGGAAGTTCCTCCAAGTGTTTGTTGACGCATTCGCCTTCCGGAATAATGCGCGACTCAAGTTCCGACCGTCCGACCGGATAATCGATATCTATCGAGCCTGCTATCCAATCGAAGGTTATCTCGACTCCCTGGAACTAGAGAGTTTTGCGATGAAGGTCCAGAAACTCTACAAGGTAGACATTGAGGCCTCGTGGAACCCGGAAATGTCACTGGGGCAGATTTTCGGGATGGCGGCCAAGAGAGGGACTCGAATCTCGTCCTGAAACATATCGTTGTCTCGGGCGATCAGAAGCTTAGACCGGAGATCCATCTTGTGAGATACGTGAAGGCAATCGGAGTGCTGGCGGGGGTCTTGCCGATGATTATTGGTCTGACTGGATGCGTCATAATGAGTGAGAACATTATTATTAACCACACCAGCCATGACTTGATCGCGAAATATTATTTTATTATCGGCCAACAGATGGATGAAAAGCCGGGGAGCTACATAATCAGGCCGAACGAAATCAAGTCGTTTCATTGTCCCACACATCGTGAGTCCTTTCTTGAAGTATGGGCCGGAGATACCTTTATAGTTAAGAAGGAATTTCCAAGGAAAGCTATCGCCACACAAATTGAAATCCGGCAGAATGAACAGGGCGAGTTCCAAGTTAGAGGTAAATATGCAGATATTGGCGAATATCCGGATAAGTCTCATCCGGCAAGGAAGAGACCGTCAACAACAGGAGTGCCCTTTTCTCCAGCCACCCATTAACCAAACCCATAAATCAGCATCCCGCTCACCCGCTAGGACAGGCTGGAGGGGGGGAAGGGCCGAACCCGGAGATTCTTCTCGTGGCAAGAGCAATCGTATACTGTTTCCTACCGTGGGCTGCGGCAACGATTCTACTGCTGTGTCCAAACTATGCTCAGGCACAAGACCCATCCCCATCACCGCGTCCGGAATATCTGCCAATGACCAAACAGCCGGGATACGAAACCCTGGAGGCGACAACTAAAACATTCCGAGATTGTGCGGATGAGTTGCTCAATGATGATGGAAAGCCCAAGCCTGGCGTCAATGAGGATGACCTTGCAGTCCTGGGATTTCTTTCCGGGATAGTCAGGGAACATCTGCTGCTGGGGAATTTGACGATCGACGCGGCAGTGAATAAATTTGGTTCCCCACTCGCGGTTCATGCGGTTCGGCAGGACAATATATTCCGTATCGCCCTCAACTACATTAAACCTTGCGAAGACAGGGTGTCCCTCGAATGGACAGAAGAGACCGACGGAAGAATCATCTGGCATGATAACAGCGGAACTCTACCTATGCAATGCTTCGAATACAGGAATCTGTACTTATGGGCGGTAAACGGAGTAATCTGGGCGGCCAGCCCTCGCTCGCCCCGCTTCGATAGATACATCGAGAGCTTTACGCTAGATTCGATCTCTCAGTTCACCCCGAAGAATAATGTACCCAGATGACGGAGGAGATTCTTCTCGTGAGATTCGTGAAGGCAATCGGAGTGATGGCGGGGGTGGCGGCGGTATTGGTGGTTCCCTGGCTTCTGCAGGCTCAGGGGCAGAAAGTGGTGGATAAAGACGGGCTAGTTGAGCGAGATGGTCTATTCTACGAGCAGACATCTGAAACGCCATTCACGGGAACAACGGTTTCATACCACCCGAACGGACAGATAAAGACTGAGGGCGAATTCCGGGACGGCGAGAGAAATGGGATATTCACGCTCTGGTCCCAAGACGGGTTGAAGCATCTGGAGGAAGAGTATTGGAGTGGTAGGGAAGAGTGGCGCTTGACGCAATGGTACGGGAATGGGCAGAAGTTTTCGGAAGGCATGCTTAAAAAGCGAAAGCCAACGTTTCCCGACGGAGAGAAACCGTCGATTGCAGTCGGGTTATGGACGTATTGGTACCAGAATGGCCAGAAAAAGCGCGATTCCGAGTATCAGGATGGGATTGAGATTAGCCGCGTTGAATGGGACGAATACGGTAACTTGATAAGATATTGTCCTCCACTCAAGACGGTGCAGCCAAGAGCATTACTTACAAAGGATGGACTAAAATATGAACGCGATACGAATGAGCTATTTTCGGGACTTGTAGCGGCTTACTGGGAGAACGGACATAAATGGCACGAAAAAGAATATCGCGCCGGTAAGCTGCACGGAAAGGCGTTCACCTGGTATGGGGAGAACGGCCAAAGACAGTCGGAGATCGAGTATCGTGACGGTGTTGAAGTCAGCCGAATCGAATGGGACACAAACGGCAACCTGATCCAGCAATCCCAGCCACAGCCGTCACCAAGCCCGATTAGATAAGGCGAGACACCTCACCCGCTAGAACAGGCTGGAGGGGGAGGAAGGGCTGACAGTGCGCGCTTGGGCTACGGGATCGAGTAGTCGGGGGAGATGCCGCGAGAAAGCTGGCTAATGTCTGTTAGCCGGCTCACTTGACGGTGAGAATGAAGATCCATCCTTACGTC
>CAZKCI010000113.1:0-6395 GCA_964551475.1 uncultured bacterium
AACCGACATCGCCGTCTTCCGTCCCTCCGCCGGGCTTTGGTCGGTCCGGGGAATAACGCGTCTGAACTTCGGGAACTCCTCCGACCAGCCCGCCCCCGGCGACTATGATGGAGACGGGACGAGCGAGATCAGCATTTTCAGGGCATCCGCCGGACTCTGGTCGATCTCTGGTTTCACCCGTGCTTACTTCGGCGGGGCGGAAGACCGCTCGGTTCCGGCCGACTATGACGGGGACGGCTCCTGCGACATCGGGATCTTCCGCGAGAACGGGGGTATGTGGTCCATCCGCTCTTTCACCCGTTTCTACTTCGGCGAAACAAATGACTGGCCGATTCCGGGGGATTACGCCAATGACGGAACGGCGGAGGCGGGTATCTACCGTGTCTCCTCCGGTCAGTGGATGATCCGGGACATCACCCGTTTCTACTTCGGCGGCGCTACCGATTGGCCGGTGCCGGGCACATATTTCGGGACAGAGGTAAGGGCATTCGGCATCTTCAAGGCTTGTTCGGGAATGTGGGCGTTCCGGGACGTAACCAGGATTTATTTCGGGAACTGCTTCGACTATCCGCGTCCGGGCGATTTCAACGGCGACGGCACCGACGACTTCGGGATCTTCCGCGATGCGACGGGTCAGTGGGCGGTGCGTGATCTGACCCGGGTCTACTTCGGAGGTTCTGGAGACATCCCGGTAACACGCTGATAGACTGTTCTGTCCCCTAAAGTAGCTACGTCTATTCAATATTCTTGTTAGCTCTATTTGTTGGAATGAAATAGGGAGAACCCGACCATGAATAATTCGAATGCAGGTTTCAAAATGCTACTCGGCTTCGTGTTCCTCTCCGCCCTGCTCTTCGTAAACCTAGCCCATGCTCAAGAGAAAGCGGTTGTGAGTCTCATCTTGAAAAACAACTCTTCCTCAGCTGTAGAAGTGGCGCTTATTGATCAGTACGGCGGCAATTTCACGGTTACGATAAATGCCGGGATGAGCCAGAATCAGAGCTTGAAAATTCAGAGTCCCATCAAAATCGCCGAAAATGTTGTGCATGTCGTTGTGCTGGAAGACGAGGCAAAAGAGATCATCATAGCCGGCCAGTAAGCAGCAGAATGAGCGGAGATTTGGGCGGGCAGAAAAGCAATCTCCAGAAACGCGCAAATCCTTTTTTCCGCTTTGCCGTTGTTTGTGGGGTAGATGTGCTTTCCCCGCTCGATTTGCTGTGCTGTGTTGGGCGGCTGGTAATCATCGGGGCCTCAAGATTCATGGTCCGCCTCAACCACCCGGACCGAAATCGCATCCTGCCCCACACCAACCTGCCTGCCGCCCACTTCCAGCACAACAACTTCAGCTCTTCAACGCCCCACCCCTCATGTCGTTGTGCCTGAAGACGAGGGGAAAGAGATCATGAGCTTTTTATATTCCAGGGCAAGGAGGAGGGGGTTGCGGTATGTCCGGATTGGCCTGATCCGCCTCCGGTTAGCCTCAAAGATGTAGTCAAACGAGTCCCAGATCAGGGTTCGCTCCGCCATTGGACCGGGGAGCCAGTCAGATGGCGCAGAGCGTGCTACGTTCTGCGCCATCTTTCTTTCCAGATCCGTGACCGGTTTTCGGGGGGCAGGTCGAACGGGCAGTTGTTGCTCATGCGAAACACATGGTTCCCACAGCGTAACTTGTCGGGGATAAAGATCGGCTATGGATGGGTTCCCGCGTATGGCCCAATAGCGAGCAGCACAGTTGGTTGTGACTATACTTGATTGGCGCGGGGCTTGGCATGGGGATTGCTCATCACTGATGGGAAAGGGACGGATCACGATCGGTGTCGCCGGTTCACGGGTTTGAGTATCTGGCCGACGATAATAAAGACACCTCGGATTAGACCTTGACGATATGCGGGGGAATACATCAGAGTAACCGTCCATACAGCAGGTTATCCTGATCTGAGATTGTCTGAATGCACCTACACCGAAAGGAGAGACGACCATGAGAGGATTCCCGACCCTTATGGCCATTGCCTGCTTAGCCGGTTTTATCGCGCCCTCCCTCCCCGCCCAGACGCTGAGCCTCGACTACTCGACCTACCTGGGAGGCACCGGCCTCCAGGACCAGGCGTACGCGATCGATGCCGATGCGGCGGGCTGCGCCTATCTGGCGGGGAACACCGACTCCACCGATTTCCCTCTCTATGCCCAGTTCCAGTCGTCCCTGCTCGGATCCCGGAATTGCTTCATCACGAAGCTCTCCTCGTCCGGGAGCGTCCTTGTCTACTCCACCTATCTCGGGGGGAACGATTTTGACACCGTCCGCGCGCTGCGGGTCGATGCGGCGGGGAGGGCCCACCTCGCCGGCAGGACCAGCTCGGGGAATTTCCCCACCCGCAACCCCTATCAGCCGGCCTACGGAGGGGGCATCCTCGACGGTTTCGTCTCCCTGCTCGCCTCGTCCGGTACGGCCCTGGTCTACTCGTCGTATCTGGGAGGGACGGACGAGGACGGAGCGTCGGGGATCGACTTCGATTCGGCCGGCTGCGCCTACGTGGCCGGTTACACCTATTCGTCTGACTTCCCCTTCTGGTACCAATACCAGTCACAGCAGGGGCTCAAGGACGCCTTCCTGACCAAGGTCGCTTCCGGCGGCGACTCGCTCATCTTCTCGACCTTCCTTGGCGGAAGCTCGACCGATGAAGCGTACGGGGTCCGCTGTGCCAGCGACGGGAGGGTGTATGTTGCCGGCGATACCTACTCCGTCAACTTCCCGACCCTTAACCCCTACCAGGCGGGGAATGCGGGCACGGGGGACGCTTTCCTCACCCGCTTTGACTCCGGCGGTTCTTCCATCTCGTACTCCACCTTTCTCGGCGGCGACGACCGGGATTATATCCAGGCCTTGGCTGTAGACAGCGCCGCCAGCGCCTATGTCGTCGGATCGACAGATTCCTACGATTTCCCGACCCGCAACGCCTACCAGGCATCCGGCGGGGGGGGCGACGCCTTCGTCAGCCGCTTCTCTTCCACCGGCAGCGGCCTCGTCTACTCCACATACCTCCGCGGCTTTCTCGACGATGACGGCAGCGCCATCGCGCTGGGGAGCGAGGGAGACGCCTTGGTGGCCGGATACACCCAGGCCGCCGATTTCCCCACCGTCAACCCCTACCAGACGACGTACGGCGGCGGGGATTGCGATGCCTTTGTCAGCAGGCTTCCCTCCTCTGGTTCCACGCTGCTTTTCTCAAGCTACCTCGGAGGGAGCTATGGGGATTACGGGAAGGGAATCGCATCGGATGCGGCGGGACGCATATACATTGCCGGATACACGGCCAGCGCGAATTTTCCCACTGTCGACGCCTTCCAGTCGAGCACGAACGGCGCTACCGACGCGTTCGTGAGCCGTCTCCTCTTCACCACCCCCTCGCCTCTGACGTCTCCTACGCCGACCCCGACCCGGACGCCGACGCCGCCTCCGACCGCGACTACGACACCGACCGCGCCCCCCTCGCGCACGCCGACACCTCCGGTGGCCGCGACGCCCTCGCCCACGCCTACGCCGATCCCCGAGACACCCACCCGGACCCCGACCCCAGCCCCATCCGCAACCCCGACAAGGACACCGACTCCAGTCCCTTCCGTAACCCCTACGCCGTGGCAGATCGGCTGTCTCGGAGGATGGACGGAGGTCGAGGTCCTGAACGAAGGGTTCTCGACTTGGCCGCCCACGGGCTGGACGGTCCAAACCGAGGGCATGAGCGTCTGCGCGTGGCAGTCCGGCACCGTGGCCGGAAACGCCAACAACACGGGCGGGACCGGGAACTTCGCCGACGCGAACCGCAACTACTGCGGGGGGAGCCTCCAAACCTACCTCCGGAGCCCCACTCTGGACTTGAGCCTAGCCGAGAACCCCTGGGTGGAGTTCAAGAGCGACATCTACTCCACCGCGGGGGCGTGTTGCACGGTCAGCGCACTCGTTGACGGGACCACCTGGTGGGAACTAACCAATATCTGCTCATCCCAGAGAGGTCCGCAGACCTACACCCTGCCCCTCCACGGCGCAGGCTTCGAGTCCGATGTCAAAGTAGTCTTCAAATATTTGGCCTTCAGCGCCGACATGTGGTGGCAGGTGGACGATGTCAAGGTCCGTGGTTGCCAGCTTGTACTGACCACACCCACTCCGACACCTGTGCCCAGCGCGACGCCCTCTCCAGCTCCTTCGCCCACGCCCAGCGCCGTTCCTGCTACGCCAATCCCGCCGACACCGATAGTGGAAACACCGACGCCGGTGGCGACAGCAATCCCGCCCACGCCCACAGCCGCTCCTTCGCCCACGCCCAGCGCCGTTCCCCCTACGCCGATCCCCCCAACACCGACTCCGATGGCGACAGCGATCCCGCCCACGCCCACAGCCGCTCCTTCGCCCTCGCCGACGCCCACCTGCGGCCCATCAGTGGTGCCCCAGAGGGCGGTAATCCAATCGGGCGACTACAACGGCGACGGCGCCGACGACATTGGCATCTTCCGTCCTTCGGCGGGGCTTTGGTCGGTCCGGAACATCACCCGCCTGAACTTCGGCGGTGCCACCGACCAGCCCGGCCCCGGCGACTACGACGGGGACGGAACAGCGGATGTCGCCATCTACCGTCCCTCCACGGGCCTCTGGTCAATCTCCGGAGTGACCCGCGCCTACTTCGGGGGAGCGGAGGACCGTGCTGTCCCGGCCGACTACAACGGGGATGGATCCTGCGACATAGGGATCTTCCGCGAGAACGGGGGGATGTGGTCGATCCGCTCATTCACCCGCTTCTACTTCGGGGCGACCGGCGATTGGGCGATCCCGGGCGACTATGAAAACGACGGGACGGCGGAGGCAGGGCTCTACCGCGTTTCATCCGGCCAGTGGATTATTCAGAACCTCACGCGCTTCTACTTCGGCGGCGCTACCGATTGGCCGGTCCCCGGCAATTATTTCGGTGATGCCACGAGGTCGTTCGGCGTCTTCAAGGGTTGTTCGGGGATGTGGGCGTTCCGGGACGTGACCAGGATTTACTTCGGGAACTGCTTCGACTACCCGCGGCCGGGTGATTTCAACGGGGACGGGATTGATGACGCCGGAATCTACCGCGACTCAACGGGGATGTGGTCGATCCGGAACCTCACCCGGGTGTACTTCGGAGGGACGGGAGACATCCCGGTTACGCGGTAAAAAACAGTCTGGTTTGGAAGACAAGGGCAGCCCTTGTTTGGGTGACGGGGGCTGCCCTTTTTCCCTGTTCAAGGGGTGGTGAGCAATGCACGCAGCTTTCGTTCGGTTATCTTCCGCGAGGGTAGCGGCGCTCCCATCCTGATCACGGACTGCTGGATGGAAGGGGGTAGTTTGATGAGCCGGAGAAGCTGGTTTATCCGGGCAGGGGATACCCCTATTTTTCGAGCTAGTTTTGCCTGGGAACCTACTTCTGGCGCCCCCAGAAGGTTTTTATACTGGAGGGCAAGCAATAGGGGGTTGGGGTAGCTTTTGGGTGGTTGTAACGGTTTCTCTATGGGAGACAAAGAGATACGCCTCTCTCCATGTCCGATTCGGTGGGGAAACAGGGGGAAGCCTATTTCGAAGAAAATTCGTCTGGGAGTGACGTTCGGGGAGTCAAGCGACACTCCCAAACGAAAATCGGCTCTTCGCCGGTCTCGTTTGGGAGTTTTTGCTTGAGGTGGACATTTTGCTTCCAGAGCAGGATCCGTGGTAAAATATGGTATCAGCGATCAGTATCGAATCCGATGAAGACCCTCGAAGAAATCAAGAAGGTATCCCTACCGGCGTGCCGGAAATTCGACGTGGCTCGACTCGCAGCGTTCGGCTCCGTAAGCAGGGGGGCGGGGACGGCGTCGAGCGATGTGGATCTGCTGGTGGAGTTCCGGGATCCCGATCGTTTTCCTGCCCGGCGCTTCTTTGGCCTTCTTCACCAGCTGGAGGACTCGCTGGGTTGCAAGGTAGACCTTCTGACTCCGGCTAGCCTGAAAAACCCATATTTCAAGCGGCGGGTTCTGCGGAGCCTGGTTCCGATCTATGAAGGATGACCTCCGCAAGCATTTGCTCGACATTCTCGAAGCGGCCAAGGCGATCAAGGGCTTCGTGGCCGGTAAAAGCTTCAAGGATTACAGCGCGGACGAGCTGCTCCGGAGCGGCGTGGAGAGGAAGTTCGAAATCATCGGCGAAGCTCTTAACCGGATCAGCAAAATAGCCCCGGACGTTCTGAACCGTATCCGTGGACAACGCGACATCATCTCCTTCAGAAATATTCTGGCCCACGGCTACGATTCGATCGATGATCGGATCGTCTGGGGGATCATCGAAGAGAACTTGGGCCTCCTTTTGACGGACATCAAGAAGATCCTGATGTAATCCACAAGACTGGCCT
>CAZKCI010000114.1:0-8042 GCA_964551475.1 uncultured bacterium
CCGCTGTCCAGAGAAAATACATGACGAGCAGGGAATAAAGGGTCGTGCCGCTCTCGTTGAGCGTCACCCGAATCAGGGCGAGCTGCCAGGAACACGCGGCGAGGAATAAGCCCGCCAGCAAACCCGTGGCCGGATCAAACATGCGCCGACCGAGCAGGGTCAGGACCAGGACCGACACCATGCCGGCAAGCACGCACGCAGTTCTCACGCTGACGAAGTCCACGGGCAGAAGCTTGAGACAGAGCATGGCCGGATAGGCGAAAAACGGGTTCCACGATCCGGCGGGAAGTCGGTCCTGGCCCACGCTCCACAGAAAGTACGAGGCGGGGTGTTCCCGGATGCTGGCGAGTCGGTTCTCGCGGGATGAGGTAAATTCCGGGAGCTTTACCAGACGGGCCATGATCTCGTTGCCGGCCACGGCCTCGTCGGGATGGTAGCGCACGGGATAAACCTCCAGCCGGTAAAGCCCCAGGCAGAAGGCGGCGAGGAGAACCGCGATGATGGAAACATAGTGAACGAAAGGCGGCCAGGAGCCGCGATCCGGGGCGCCCGTTGGCCGCCAGCAGGCGGAGGCGAGGAGAAGGAGAACCGTCACGCCGAAAAGATAAACGGCTGCGGGGATGTTTTTCGTGATGATGAAGCTCTCGGCCATACCGGCGGCCACCAGGGCGAGCGCCCGGAAATAGGGCCGGGGACGCTTCGTTTTTCGAATGGCCAGGCCCAGGCAGGCCAAGACTCCGGCCAGGAGAAGCACCCGCCGGGCGAGGATGACCTGACCGGTCAGGGCGGCGTAGAGCCCGACGCCGGCGCTGACTACGCTTTCCATGGCCGCGGTAAAAAGCGGGGGAGGGTTTTGCCCGCAGAGGCCCCCGACAGAGGATTTCGCCAGGGCGAAGAAGACGACAGACATGATGATGGCCGCCGACGTCAGCAAGGCGGCTCTTCCCAGTCTGCGCCTTCTCCAGTTCCAGCCCGACAGCGACAGGGCGATGAGCGCCAGCGCGACGACGATCGCCGAATAGGGGAGCGAATCCCGCAACCAATCGATGAACCGGAAGACGGCCTGCAGGCAATAGGTTAGAAACAGCGACAAGCCGGTCAAAAATGGCACCCCGACTTTTGCCAGGATGAAACCAGCCAACGGGATTTGCCAGGAACAGAAGGTTTCAGCTTGCATTCGGAAATAGAACCCGGGCAAAAATATTCCCGCATTTTTCTCAGCGTTTCCCGGAAAGCTTCAATCTCCACATTACATAGGCCGTGACCAGATACGACTTGCCGAAGGCCAGGAGTTTGGCCTTGGAGCATCCATGCCTTCTCGGTCTATAGGCAAAGGGTATTTCGATAATGCGGTCGCCGCGATTCCACATCTTGATGGCGATTTCCTCCAGGATACTGAAATCGCCGTTCTTCAACTCAAGCTCATGAAGAATCAATGACCGGTAAAGGCGAAAACCGCTCGAGATGTCCTTGATCGGAAGGGAAAGCAGCTTGGAGAACGATACATTCAATATCCGGCTGAGCATCTTTCTCCATGCCGGCATTTCCGCTTTCCCGCCGGGGATGTACCTGGAAGCGATGACGAGGTCGGCTCCCTTCCTATTATGGTACATCGACCGGATGAATTCGGCCGGATGGGAGAGGTCGCCGTCCATGGTCAGGATATATTCTCCACCCGCCTGGGCGAAGCCTTCCGTGAGAGCATTGCCGTACCCCGGTTCTTTTTGAACGATCAGCCGGTCGGCATAACGCCGAGCTTGAGAGACCGTGTCATCATCAGAGTTCCCGTCTATGACTATAATTTCATAACTCACCCGGAGCTCGCCCAATACCTTTCGCAGGTTTTCCAATAAAGATCCGATATTCCCGCCCTCGTTCTTTACCGGAATGATGACGGTCAGTTCAGTATCGTTCATCTGCACAGGCCCCTCGGCGAGGGCAAGGCATAGCTTCTACATTTGTTTCCCCCCGCTGCGGATAGTCGGGGACCGCTGATTATAGTATCATGGCCTCTCCTTCGACGAGAAACGCAACCTGATCCTGCTGCTGGTGAAAGAAGTCATCTACACCCCCGAACGTATCCGGATCAGATTCTGGGGGGATTTGAAGGACATCGATATTCGGGGAGATGGCAGAAAAAAACCACCCGACAGAGGCAACCCCCCTACTGGACCTGTATCCAAAGGGGAGTTAACCACTTTTCGGGTGGGAGGGACGCTTGACTCCCCGGTCCAATGGCGGAGCGAACCCTGATCCGGGATAGGTTTGACTACATCCTCGAGGCTGAACGGAGGCGGATCGGGCCAGTCAGAACCTACCGCAATCCCCTCATCCTTGCCCTCAAGTATAAAAGCCTCCTGAATACCCCCGGCATAGGCACCCAGGCCACGCTCGCCCGGAAAGTCGGTGTCTACCGAGCCCGGATCAGTCAGTTCCTCCGCCTCCTCAAGCTGCCCCCGGAGATCCAACAGTCAGTGATCAGAATGGGGGATCCACTACCTGCACGGAAGATAACCGAACGTAGACTTCGGACTTTCTTCACCTCTTCCCAATCGGAATAGAGAAAGGGCGGCCTCCCCATTGCTGGAGAAACCGCCCTTCTCTCTGCCGGTCCACGCCGGCTATTTACCACCCGCTATCCTCTATCCCCCACCCTCTACCTCGTCACCGGAATGTCGTCTGTCGCCCCGAAGTACACCCGGGTCAGGTCGCGAACCGACCAGAGGCCGGTGGAATCGCGAAAGATGCCTGCTTCATCAACCCCGTTGCCGTTGTAGTCGGCAGGCAACGCCCAGTCATTCGCGCTCCCCAAGTAGATCCTGGTCACATTCCGGATAGACCAGAGTCCGGTTGACTCGCGGAAGATTCCCCCCTCCCATTCCCGGGGGCCGGCGTAATCTCCCGGGACCAGCCGGTCATCGGACGAGCCAAAATAAAATCTGGTCAGGTTCAGTACCGACCACATGCCCGAAGTCCCCCGGAAAACGGCGATGTCCTTGGTTTCGTCGCCGTCGTAGTAGCCCGGGATGGCGGTGTCTCCCGTGACGCCCAAATAGGTCCTGGTCACGTTCCTGATCGACCACAGTGATAACGGCGGCCGGAAGATCCCCCCCTCCGCCGTGCCGTCGCCCCGGTAATCTCCCGGCACGGGCTGGTCGCCCGCACCGCCCAAATAGAAACGGGTGATGTCCCGCACCGACCACATCCCGCTGCTCACCCGGAAAATAGCTGTGTCGGTGGTGCCATCGCCGTTGTAGTCATCAGGCACCAGGTCATCGCTCGAGAGACCGAGGTAAACGCGGGTCAGGTCCCGGATCGACCACATCCCCGAACTCCCCCGGAAGACGGCGATGTCGCTCGTCCCGTCACCGTTGTAGTCGTGGATCCAGGGGGGCGTACAGTCGAAGGTGCAGCCGGTGGTCCCCGTGTCGTTGTATCCGTCAGTCGTATCGCAGATATTGTCGTCTCCCGCATTAGCGCTGCCGGCGTCCGAAATATCGTACCCGCCGCTGGCGCAGATAGTGTTCGAATTCAGGATATTGCCGCTGGCGCCGCCGTCAACGTGAATTCCGTCGGAGTCGCTGTTGGTCACCCGATTGCCGGATATCGTGTTGTCGTGGGCGCCGCTGTTGATGAAAATGCCCTTGCCGCTTTCGTCGAGAATATTGTCGCTAATAAGGTTGTCCGAGGAAGCGCCCACCAATATGCCCCTTCCGTTGGTTCCATTGCCGTTCCGGATGAGGGTATTCCCGTCAATGGTGCAGTGCCCGCCCCGCACTATCACGATGCCACTCCACCAGACATTGTCGCTGATTACGTTATCGCTGATTTCGATATAATAGGAATCGGACACATTGATGCCGGTGGAAAAGGCGGAAATCCCGAAATTACTGATGACCACGTTGTTCCTTCCGGCCACATCGATCCCATAGTAATAGTCGTCCCCGGAGATAGTGAAACCGCCGCCATCGATCGTGATGTTGTCCGTGCCGATCGTGAAACAGGTCCCGTCCGAGACCGAATCCAGGTTGCAGTTGAGAGTGCAGGATTCGGTGATAGTGTCACCCCAACCGAAGGTTTGAGTGGCGCCGACGCAACCGCAGTCCTGTGCTGCCACCATGCCGCCGCCCATCAGCAGCGCGAGACAGACAGGCGCGAATACCAGCGCAGCGATCCTGAAACCGGGTCCCTTATTCATCCTCTCCTCCTGTGTATTCGATCCTGCGGGCAAAAGCCAAATCCCTTCGGGAGCCAGGCAAGCACGACTTAGCCAGTTCTGGCGATCCAGTGCCTGTCCGCCCAATCCTCCGCTCATTCTCCGGCTATAACGATCTCTTTCCCCGCCGCTTTCTCTTGAGTATGGCCTAGGGTTACGGGGACCCCTTTGCCCATTCGGCAAGCCCGGGGATTTCATCTCCGCTCCCTTCGGCTTCGCTCAGGGTCTTCGACGGGGCTGGCTCAACTGTGGGTCGCCGCGGCAGTATTCTGAATCACCCCCGGAATAGGCTCCCAAACCGCCCTCGCCCGCAAAATTGGTTTCTCTCCTGCCCGCATCAGCCAGTTCCTCCGCCTCCTCAAACTATCCCCCTCCGTCCAGCAATCCGTGATCCGGATGGGGGATCCACTACCTGGCCGAGCAATGACTGAACGTAAGCTCCGGGTATTGCTCACCTCTCCCGTACCAAAATAGAAAAGCGCGGCTCCCCGTCTCTGGAGAGACCGCCCCCTTCTCTGGCGGTCAAAGCTGGCTATTTGCCACTCACCATCTTCCACCCCACCCTCTACCTCGTCACCGGGATATCGCCCCCGGAGCCGAAGTAAGCCCGCGTCACCCCCCGGATCGCCCAGAGGCCAGTCTCGGGCCGGAAGATCGCGGCGCCGTCCAGGGAGTTCCCGTCGAAGTCGCCGCGGATTGGAATATCCAAAATTTGGCCGAAATAAAAGCGGCTCCCTCCCCGGATCGCCCACAAACCCGACAAGGGGCGGAAGATTGCGATCTCGTCCCGGAAGGGGGGGGCGGTCTTCCCGGATGCGTACCAGCGATAGGCTCCGGGGACCGGGCAGTCGCCCGCCCGACCGAAGTAGGCCCGGGTCAACCCCCGAACCGCCCACAGCCCCGAGGAGGGCCGGAAGACCGCGAGATCCTTCACCCCGTCACCGGCATAGTCACCGGGGACCGGGAGGTCTTCCGACCGCCCGAAATAGGCCCGGGTCAGCCCCCGCACCGCCCACAGCCCCGAAGCCGGCTGGAAGACCCCTGGTCTGGCGGTACCGTCGCCGGCGTAGTCCCCGGGGACCGGGATGTCTGCGGCGCCTCCGAAGTAAAACCGGGTGAGGTTCTTGACCTCCCAGAGACCGGACTCCGGCCGGAAGACCGCGATGTCGGTGAACCTGTCGCCGTCGTAATCGCCGGAAACCGGGACATCCCCCATTCTCCCGAAGTAGGTCCTGCCCAGACCCCGCACCGCCCAGATGCCATTTTCCGGACGGAAGACGGCGATATCCGCGAGGCCGTCGCCGTTGTAATCCCCGGAGTCGATCACCAGGGGCGCGCCCACCATGAATGTCTCTCCCGGGTTCCCGGCAAGCTGCACCAGGCCCCCGGGCCGGACGAGCGCCTGGCCGCTGTCGATCTCGCTGTCGTAACTGACCGAGAAGTCGTCCGGCGCGAAGACGATTATCCGGCCGTCAGAGGGCTTGCGCACCGTGATGACCCGGGTCTGGGCGGCCCAGAGCCACTCGTTGTAGCCTTCCTGGCCGATGGTGACGCTTGTGCTCCCGGCGCCCAGCGCTGACGGCGTGGTGTCCGCGCGGCTGTAGACGCAGTCGGAGGCGCGGGCCCACACCCACTTCGACCCGTCGTTGCCGAACATGGTCAGTTCCGTGATGTCGCGGAGAGCATCGGTCGCCATCCCGGCGGTGCTGCTCGACGTCACCTTCTTGATCCCCTTGAAGTCTATGTAGCCGGGCGCCTCCGGGAATGTTCTCGACTCCACGACCGAATTCCACGCAAGGACGATGCCCTCCCACGGCTTTACGTTCCGCCTCAACCACTTCACACCGTCTATGCCGGGCTCGATCGACTGCGGCTGATCCAGCGTCGCGAGCTTCTGGCCGAAAGTCATGTAACCTCCATCCACGGGAATGATGATCATGTCGCGACCGGCGGCTGACATCATCTTGAACGCCGTGCCGTCAGCCATATACAGGTTGCCGTCGTTGTATGTCATTGTCTGCGGTAAGAAGCTCCTCCCATGGACCAAGGACGTTAGTTCGACAACGTTGTGGTCAAAGTCGACGGCGAGCTTGAAGCCAGGGCCGTACACGCCCGTGTAACTCGCGTACGACGACGGGATGGGTTGCGGCGCGGGCGTGGGCAACGGCGCGGGTGTGGGCGCCGGCGTCATAAAGCCCTTGGCCTTGAGGACTCTGTCGAGCATGGAATAGGCGATGGTTACCGGGCTGCAATCGTGGCCTGCCTCTATGACCGCGACCGAGATCCTCTCTCCGGGGACCAGCAGCATCATCGCATGGTAGTCGTCCGTATCGCCGCCCTTCCCCACGACCCTTATGCCCTTGGCCTGATACCTGGAGACGCTCGTCAAGTCGAGCCCGAGTCCGTAGTTCATCTCCGGGTTGATCCCGGTCTCCTGCAGCGCGGCCCGGGCGAAGACCGAAGGCGAAGGTTCCATCATCTCGGCGATGGAAGCGTCCGTCAGGATGTGGTGGCCGCCCGCCGCGAAGCTGTCCATGAACCTGACGAGCTCCCCGGCGGTCGAGGAGATGCCCCCGGCCCCGATGAACGACAGCGTCTCGGGCGGTGTTATCTTGCCGGTGCCGGCCTGGTAGCTCCTGGCGATGGAGTCGTGCGGCCGCTGGCCGACGCTGGGGCCCGTCAGGTCGAGCGAGAGCGGATCGAGCACGAGGCTCCTGACGGCGGCCATGAAATCCTCCTCCCCGGTCACGCGCGTGACTATCATCTCGGCCAGCGTGAAGCCATCGTTGCAGTAAGGGGCGGTCTGGCCGGGCGCTGTCTTGAGATTGGAGCCGGCAAGGTTGGCGAGGGTGTCCTCGTAAACCTGAGGGTTGAACGCATATCCCATATTATTGGCGTAAGTCGAGCCGGGAAAGCCGGAGCTGTGGTTGAGCAGCATGCGGACCGTTATGTCCGTGTACCTCGGGTCCTTCATCTTTAACTCCGGGAGGTATTCCGTCACCGGCTCGTCGAGCTGCACCTTGCCCTCGTCCACCAGCTTCATCAGGGCCGCCGCGGCGAAGGTCTTGCTGCATGAGCCGATATTGAAGATCGTCTCCGCGGTCGCGGGCGTCCCGCTCTCGCGGTCGGCCAAGCCCATGCCCTCGGAATACACGACCCACGCGCCGGCCATGATCGCGACGCTTGCGCTGGAGGCCTTGCCGGCGGTGATATCATTCCCGACCATTGTGCGAGCGATGTCCCTGGCCGGCTCGTAGATGTCCATCCGGCCGGATGCCGTGCTCTCGCTTCCGGAAAGTGTGACGGGCGCGAGGCAGAGCGCCAGGACAATCAGTATATGGAGGACGTCCTTCATTTGTTGCCTGTCGCTCCGTACGTATAACGCTATTGCCGTGGCAGGATAAAATAAGCCCGGCTGGATATCGCTATCCGAGCCGGGTCAGTCTTGCCTAACCTCATGTCCCCAGTCTAATCTCAAGACGACGCTCATCATGGCTAAAGTGAAAAACTGATCCATATGCTTCTCCTACCGACGGGATTGGTCAAGAAGATTTCCCCGGGTTCCCCGGGTTGATTTTCCTGAGCAGATAAAATCCCGCACTCACCCAGCGTGTCACCAGTCTGGGCTACCGATCACTGATTACCGCCGTTCGCAACCTCTCGCATCTGCATTCGTTAATCGCAGGATTCCAAATCGCGCTTCTGGCAGGCGGAATAGGCCGCCCCCGCCCCGGAGAGGTCCTCGGTGTGGCAGGAGGAGAGGTTATTGCAGCTGCTGAATCCGTAGTCGGTGAAGGTGTTACCATCCACCAGACAGGCGCTGAGG
>CAZKCI010000115.1:0-2927 GCA_964551475.1 uncultured bacterium
CAGGCGGTGTAGGGGTAGATGGTGGTGACCACCTCCATGCAGCCGGTGGCGAAGGCGATTACCACCGGCCCCTCCACCGCCATCAGGGCCTGGCGGATGGCGACCACGGAGCCGCAGCCGGCGCAAGCCCGGTGGCCGGGGCTCAGGAGTTCGGGCTTCTTGGAAAGTTCTTTAAGGTTAAGTGGCATGGCGTTGTCTATTAGCTGTGGGAGGGGCGTCTCGCCCCGATCCCTGTCGGCTCGGATCGCGACAGGAATGTCGCTCCCCCAATTATCGGAATTATTCTCTGATTCCCAGGTGGCAGGCTTCCCGATCGTAGAACTTCTTGTTTTTAAGATCGGCGTAGACCGACTCGATCATCTCGATGTTGATATCGCGTCCGCCCAGGCCGTAGACATAATTGGACACGGGAACGCGGGAACCGTAGAGAGCGGAGCGAACTTCCTGGAAGAGCGGCCCGCCGATCCCGCTGAAGCCTTCGGAGCGGTCCAGGACCGCCACCGCTTGGGCCCGGGAGAGCGCCTCGGCCAGCTCGCGGGCCGGGAAGGGGCGGAAAAGCCGGAGCTTCAAGACGCCCGCCTTCATCCCTTTCTCCCGCAGGCCGTCGGCGGTCGCCTTGGCCGTCCCCGCCGTCGAACCGAGGGCCACGATGATGTAGTCCGCGTCGGCGGTCAGGTATTCGTCGAAGAGGCCGTAGGTCCGTCCGGTGAGCTTTCCGTATTCCCGTCCCACCTCGAGGATGACTGCCTGGGCCCGCTTCATCGCCTCCGCCTGCTGCTTCTTGTGCTCGAAGTAGTAGTCCTGGAGATCGAGGGGGCCGTAGGTCACCGGGTGGGCGAGGTCGAGAAGAGGATGGAGGGGCTGGCGTTCGCCGACGAACTTTTGGACGTCTATATCGTCGAGCACCTCGACCCGCTCCATGGTATGGCTGATGATGAAACCGTCGTGGGTGGTCATCACCGGGAGGAGGACATCGGGGTGCTCGGCGACGCGCAGGGCCATCACCAGGTTGTCGTAGACCTCCTGGGAATTCTCGCCGTAGATCTGGATCCAGCCGGAGTCCCGGCAGCCCATCGAGTCGCTGTGGTCGCAGTGGATGTTGATCGGGCCGGAGAGAGCCCGGTTGACCACCGACATCACGAGGGGGAGCCGCAGGGAGGCGGCGATGTAAACCACTTCCCACATCAGGGCCAGGCCGTTGGCGCTGGTCGCGGTCATCACCCGGGCGCCCGCCGCCTCCGCCCCGATGCAGGCGGACATGGCGGAGTGCTCGGATTCGACCAGGATCATCTCCGTCTTCACCTTCCCGTCCGAGACGAAGTCGCTGAACTTCTGCATCAGCTCGGTCTGGGGGGTGATCGGGTAGGCGGCGACCACGTCGGGGTCGATCTGGCGGAGGGCCTCGGCCCCGGCTTCGTTGCCGGTCAGAGCTTTGACGGTATTAGACATAGCAGTGCGTCATCCGATCCATCGTGATTAGTGCCGGCAAGATATGGTCCAAATAGTTCTGGAGTATTGGAGTATTGGTTATGGACTCCATTACTCCACTACTCCATGGTTTAACTTCATTTGCCGCCGGCCTTTCTGATCCCCTGGTCGTCGGCGGGGATGGAGGCGGCGTTCTCCTCCGCGACCATCTCGATCGCCTGGACCGGGCAGATCTTGGCGCAGATCCCGCAACCCTTGCAGTGAAAGTAGTCGTAGCCGGCCATCTTCTCGTCTTTAACCAGGATGGAGCTGTCCGGGCAAAATATCCAGCACTGGAGGCAGTTGATGCACTTGTCCTTGTCCACCACCGGCCGCTCCGAACGCCAGTCCCCGGTCTTGTACTCGACGGCGTTGCCGGGTTTGACGATCGTCCCGCCGATCGGGATTTCTTTCCAGCCTGGTTTTTTCGCTTCCATAAACGAGCTTTATTTTCGACGAGTTGTTATCCCGCTCTCAATATTTTTCTGATCTTGAAGCGAAATAATCAGGAATTTCGCACTTCCTGGAACGCTTTCGCGATGGCCTTGAGGTTGCCTTCGAGCACGCGGGGAGAGAATTTTTCCTGGAACTCCTGGCGCACATCGGTAGTGACGCTTTCCAGCTTGACCACGCCGGTGGCTTTGACCAGGGCGCCGAGCATGGGCATGTTGGGGATGGGGCGGCCGATCTCGGCGCGGGCGATCCCGGTGGCGTCCACGGTCCAGACCTTCTTCCCGGCGAGGAACGAGTAGCGGGACTTTATCTCGTCCGGAGAGAGCGGCGTGTTGATCAGGACCGCGCCCGCTCCTTCCATGCCTTCGGTGACGTCGATGGTGTTGAGGAGGCTGGCGTCGAGGACGAGGACGGCGTTCGGGTGGTAGATGGCCGAGTGCATCTTGATCGGCGCGTCAGAGACCCGGGTGTAGCCGCGCATGGGAGCGCCCGAGCGCTCGGGGCCGTATTCGGGGAAGCCCTGGCTGTATTGGCCCTCGCGCAGGGCGACCAGGGCGAGGAACTCCGCCACCGTTTTCGCCCCCTGCCCGCCCCGTCCGTGCCAGATGATCTCTTTCAGATACGACACAAAATCCCCTCTTTCTCGAGTCCGATCTGATTCCGGGCGCGATGCGCCCGCTTTTCCAGCGTTTGGGAATACAGTTCTTATAGGTCAGCTGCGATCCGATGTCAAGCGGCAAACTGAACCTCGAATTTCCCCGAAATTTAAAAAAGGCCCGGAAGTGTCAGCTGCTGATCGGGGATGGGTGCTGCTCCAGGACACCAGATCCCCGCTTCTCGCTCGGATCGTGTCTGCCGCCGTAAAGATCTCGTCATTCTCGCTGACGTATTGCGGTGCATCCGGAGAATACAATGACTGGTACACGGGGATGAACTTCCGTCCTCCCGCTTCCCCGGCCAACACATTGAGCATCCCCTACATCATTTGCTCGATGCACCGGCGAGTC
>CAZKCI010000116.1:0-7037 GCA_964551475.1 uncultured bacterium
GGGAGTCTTGTAGCCGCATTCCTGACAGAAAAAGGCCGTTTTCATGGCATTTTGAGGGGGAACAACCTCCCGCACGTTATCACAGGAGGGGAGGAAAGGCAAATCTCAGTCAAGGTACCAGTCGAGGATACCGCCGGGGTCGATCAGCATCCATACAAAGCATAATCCCCAGGCGACAACGACCAGCGTTAATCCCGCCCAGATCCACCAGCGGAGCGGAACACAGCGCCTGAAGACGGCGAAAGACAGGGCGATCAACAAAATGCATCCAACAGCCGGGACCGCCCATTCTGTCCAGCGGGGCATCGGCCCGAAAGATTCGGGCACTGAACCGAAATAGGGATCGCCCTAGGATGGCCCTCGGCCATGATAGAGCGCCCAGCGGACCGCGGCGATAAAAGCGTCGGCCCAGAAAGCCCAGGGAAGCCAGTTACTAAACCCTGGGCCGGTTCCCAGTCGGGAGGTCGGCCCAGAAAGCCCAGGGAAGCCAGTTACTAAACCCTGGGCCGGTTCCCAGTCGGGAGGTCGGCCCAGAAAGCCCAGGGAAGCCAGGCTAACGCCAGCAGCATGCCGACAACGGCGTTGTGAGCCCTCTGGATCCACACCGATAGATGACGATTTATCGGGGCGCCTTCCATAACGCCCTTCTCCCCAGAAAGTTATGCGCGTGCTTTCGTATAACACTTTCATTCCGATCGGAATGAAAGTGTTATACAAGCCGATTGTTGTCTCGTTATGCTTATGGCTTGAGTGAAGCGCCACCCTTCGCGAGATGGTAACTTATATCGCCTTCCTCGGCCAGCGATCAGGGAGACCTATGCATATTGATCGGATCACCATATTCAAAGGCGGGGCGCTGGGCGATTTTCTTCTCACGCTCCCCGTCCTCGCCGCTCTCCGCGCCCGCTTCCCTGATTCCCGCATCCGCTTGATCACTGCGCCGGAGAGAGCCTTCCTGGTCCAACATCTCCGTTTCGAGGTCCTCGATTCCGGCAGGAGGGAATGGACGGGCTTGTTCAATCCTGCCTGCCCCCCGGATCAGAATCCCTTGTCCTTGTTGAAGGACGAGTCTCTCTTCATCGCTGTCTCCGAAGCCGGCCTTTCTCCCCTGCCCTATCTCCATCCCCTTGCCCGATGCATCTCGATCCCTTCCTTCCCTCCGCCAGGAGAGCAGATCCACATCACCGATTTCCTCTTTCAGCGTTTGCGAGAGGCTGGCCTTTCCTTGCCGGTTCCTTCAGCCTTCAGCCTTCAGTCCTCAGCCGATTTTTCTTTTCCTCCTTCAGCCTTTTTTGTCATCCATCCCGGCTCCGGTTCTCCTCGCAAAAACTGGCCGGCGGAAAACTTCGTTTCGATCGCCCGCAGCCTTAAAAAGGATCGGAGATTAACACCGGTCATACTGGGAGGCGAGGCTGACGGAAAAACGCTGGAAAGACTGCGGAGGATGCTGGAACCGGGGGAAGCTCTCTTCCTCGAGATCGCCCCCTTGCAGAAGGCGGCGGCGATTCTATCTCGGGCTGTCCTCTATCTCGGCAACGACTCGGGGATTACCCATCTCGCGTCTATGCTGGGAGTCCCCGTCATCGCTCTATTCGGGGCGACTGATCAGCAGATCTGGGGGCCGCGGGGGCGGCGGGTGGAAATCATCTTGGGGACAGCGCCCTGCGCCCCCTGCGATGCAGAGAAGCGCCGCCGCTGCCCGGACAACGTCTGCATGAAGAGCATCGCCGGGGAGCGCATCCTCGAGGCAACCGAACTATTATTCGCCAAGCCATTGTAGGCCCGATCTCCGCCTACGCGCTTCGCGCTGCGGCGGACAAGTGTGATCGGGCGTGACGGGCTCGGACGCCGGTTCATAGAACCGGCCTACAATCGCCGACATGGCGTGGTTGCGCTTTGTAAGCCCGATCTCCGTCTGCAGCCGGACAGGTGCGATCGGGCGCGCCGGCGGATACCTTATTCCCGCTCGAATCCCGGACAACTCTTGGGCGTCCGGGCCTTCATCAGCGTGATCTGCGCCGCTATGCTTATGGCGAAGAGAACGAAACAGGCCACGTAGGGTGTGCGCAGGCCATAGAACCGGGCCAGAGCTCCTCCGCTCAGGGGGCCGATCGACACCGCCGCCGCGAGTATCGCCTCATGAAAACCGCTTTTTTGCCCTTTCTCCTCCTGACGGTACAGGCTGTAGAAGAGGCTGGAGAAGTAGCAGAGACCGGCGCAGAGGCCGAGCAGGAAAAATGCGGCGGCGAAAAGAGGGACCGCGGACGTGAATTTGAAAATGATCAGCGAAATCATCCCCAGGACCTGGAAAGAGATCAAAAGGGGAAGGTTGTAGTGCCAGCGGTCGGTCTTCCTCAGGAGGGCGAACATCAGAAACTGGCCCAGACCGACGCAGGCGAGGAGAGCCCCCAGTGCTTTCGGCCCGACGCTCAGCGTCAGAGCCAGCTTGGGGAACAGCGATTCCGCCGAGCTGATGGAAAACCAAGCGGAAAAATTCGCCAGCCAGCCGATATAGATGAACCACTTGACGCACGGATCGCGGGCGGCGACGGTCGTCTCCGGCGGAGGCCGGAGCGGGCTTTCCTCCATTCCGCGAGGGGAGAGCAGTGTGATGACCAGCGCCAGGAGAATCAGGCCGGCGGACAGAAAATAGGCGAGGCGGTAGTCGATCGGGTAGAGGCGTCCGCCCAGGAACGGCCCGATCATGATCCCCGCCGACCAGGCCATATTGAACCCTCCCACCCGCGCCTGGAGATCTTCCTTGTTCTCCTCCTCACCCACGTGCTTCATCAGCGCCGGCCAGAAGAGGGCGCCGGCGAGCGGGGAAACGATGACAAAGACGAACATCTGCCACAGCTCCCTGACCAGGATGATCATGGGATAGAGGCAGAGGATGATGGCGCAGCCCAGCGCCATCATCTTTTTCGCCCCCCAGCGGTCGGCGAGACGGCCGGCGAAGGCGCAGCCGATGGAGTAGGCCCCCGAGGCCAGGGAGCCCATCGCGCCCAGAGCGAAGATGGAGGCACCCAGGCGGTTGATCGAGACCAGCGGGTTGGAGCAGATCATCAACCCGGTGACCATGTTCATCAGGAACGCGAGAACATATATCATTGGTCATTGCTCATTGGTCATTTGCCATCTAACCAGAGGAAGACATCGCAGTGGGGAGGGCAGCGGCGGAAGGAACCGGGAAGAGACAATCGGCGATCGGGCACATCGGCGGGAGAAGCTCCGAGGGAACGGCGACGAACACTGATCGCTGTCTTCTGTCCCCTACTCCTTCATCTCCGCATACGCGATCCCCTCCAGGAACAACGCCGCCTTCTCCAGCGCCCGTCCCCGGTGGCTGATCTTGTTCTTCACCTCGGGGATGAGTTCGGCGAAAGACTGGCTGTATTCGGAGGGGACGAAAACCGGGTCGTAGCCGAAACCGCCGCCGCCCAGGGGCGCGCGGGTGATAGCCCCCCGGCAGGCCCCTTCCACCACTTTGTGAATCTTCCCCGGCCCCACGATGGCGATCGTACAGCGGAAGGTCGCGCCCCGTTGATCGTCGGGGACCTTCTCCAGTTGCTTCAGAAGATACATGTAGCGCTCGTGGTCGGAGAAGTCGTTGCCGCCGAAACGGGCCGTGTGCAGACCCGGTTCACCCTTGAGCGCGTCCACTTCCAGCCCCGAATCGTCGGCCAGCGTCATCTTGCCCGCGGCTTTGTAGATCGCCCGGGCTTTGGCGAGCGCGTTTTCCGCGTAGGTCTTTCCCTCTTCCGGAACTTCGGGAATCGGGGGAAAGTCTTCCAGGGAATATATTTTGACCTGCAGATGCGACAGGAGCGCCTTCAGCTCATCGACCTTCCCGGGGTTGCGCGTGGCTATGACCAATTCCATTGTATCTCCCTCCCTGCTGACCTTCGCAGCCTGGCTTGGCTAAAGATTTAACCGCGAATATCCGCGAATCTTCGCGAATGGCTCGCCCACTGATTACTGATCGCTTTTTCTTCAGTTACTGATCGGTTACTGATTTTTGTGGGAGCGGCGTCTCGCCGCGATCCAAGCCATCTATTGCTTCAGCGCCTGTTTCTGCACCCGGATCAGTTCCGCGATCCCCTTCCCGGCCGCGTCGAGCATTTTGTCCAGTTGTTGGCGCGTAAAACTTTGTCTCTCTGCCGCGCCCTGGATCTCCACCAGCTTTCCGCTTTCGGTCATCACAATATTGAAATCGACCTGGGCGACCTTGTCCTCGCGGGCGTCGAGATCGAGCAGAACCTCGTTCCCCACCACACCCACGCTCACCGCCGCCACATATTCCTTGATCGGAATCTTGTCCAGAAGCCTCTGCTTTTGCAGCGAGTTAAATGCCTTCATCAGCGCCACGAAGCCGCCGGTGATCGAAGCCGTCCGCGTCCCGCCGTCGGCCTGAAGGACGTCGCAGTCGATCCAGAGCGTCCGCTGTCCCAATCCTTCCAAAGAAACCACCGCCCGGAGAGCCCGGCCGATCATCCGCTGGATCTCCATCGTCCGGCCGTTCTGTCTCCCCATCGACGCCTCGCGGTTGGTCCGCTCGGTGGTGGCGCCGGGGAGAATGGAGTATTCCGCGGTAAGCCAGCCGCCCCTCGACTCCCCGTTCATCTGGGCCCGGTGCAGCCAGGGCGGCAGACGCTCCTGGACGGAGGCCGCGCACATGATCCGGGTCCTCCCCATCTCGAAGAGGGCGGCGCCGGCGGGAGAGTCGATGAAGCCGGTGTTGATCTTCACCGGCCTCACTTCATCGGGCTTTCTTCCGTCCGATCTCATGGTTCCCATTCCCCTAGTCTGGTGCCCCTAACACTTCTTTACAATCAGCTCGTTATTGCGAGGAGTCCTGAGCTTGCGAAGGACGACGAAGCAATCTAGTTGCCTCAATCCGCAATCATCGATCCTCATTCCGCAATCGAAAACGCGCCCGGCGCGAGTCTCTTGAGATCCGGCGACACTGGCGGCGAAGCCGACAGCGGCGACGGAGAACGCGCAGACCAGGACGCCGTGTTTTATGCTCTGATACGCGCCCGGCGCGAGTCGAACGCGCGACCTTTGGCTTCGGAGGCCAACGCTCTATCCAATTGAGCTACGGGCGCAGATGGCGACTGGTGAATGGTGACTAGTGACTGGTAAACACCGGGGGGGAATATAGCAGATGGGCGGGGCGGATCAAACAGCAAAAGCCGGCGGGAGCAGATCGGGATGCTTGCGAACAAGCCAGGCGATGACATCTTTCTTCAGCGCGCTGGCGAACTCGATCAACTCGTCGGCGTCAGCCGACCTGCCCCCTAAAAACTGGCTAGCTGTAAATGAGAGCCCTCCCCCACCCATTAACCACACGGCGTCAAAGCCAAGGGAGGCAATCTGATCCCGCTTCTCGGGCGGCACCGTGGCGAGATTCACGGGCTTCCGGTGTTTCCTGCTGTCACCCAGCCACACCCACGTGTTGATTTCATAAATGACGGGATACCGGGGCCACTTTCTCATATCTTCTTCCCAGCGGCGCCGCGGGTGCCCTGAATAAACGCGGCCTGCTTTCCCACCTCCAGGGCCCGCGTGGAATCCAGAATGCCGTAAAGCTGGATCAGCTTGGCCACGAGACCGGTCCAGCCTGTCTGGTGGCTGGCACCGATCCCGGCGCCGCTGTCGCCGTGGAAGTATTCGTAAAAGAGGATGTGATCGCGCCAGTGGGGGTCGGTCTGGAATTTCGCGTTCCTGCCGAACGCCGGACGCCATCCATTCTTGTCTTTCAGGAAAAGCCTCTCGAGGCGCTCGGCGATCTCCTTGCTCACCTCGAAGAGGTTCATCATCTTACCCGAGCCCGTGGGGCACTCGATTGTGAAGTTGTCGCCGTAGTAGAGGTAGAACTGCAGCAGCGCCCGGATGATGATCGTGTTCACCGGGAACCAGACGGGCCCGCGCCAGTTCGAGTTCCCGCCGAACATGCCGCTGTCCGAGTCGCCCGGCACGTAATCCACCCGGTACTCCTGGCCTTGCACCTTGAAGACGTACGGGTGCCGCTCGTGGAACTTGGAGAGCGCGCGAATGCCGTAGGGGCTCAGGAACTCGCTCTCGTCGAGCATCCGGGTGAGAATCCGGCGGAGCCGCTCCGGGTTGACCAGCGCCAGGACCCCCCGCTCGGCCACGCCCAGGTGTCCCGGGCCCGTGGGGTGGATGGACTTCAGGAGCTCGGGCATCCGGCGCAGTCGCTCCGTGAGCTGAGCCATCGCCTGCGGGACGCGCTCCCGCTGCACCTTCTCGATGACCGTCGTGGCCGCCAGGGGCAGAAGCCCTACCATTGAGCGCACCTTGAGCCGCGTGGCCGTGCCGTCGGGGAGCCGCAGCAGGTCGTAGTAGAAGCCGTCCTCCTCGTCCCACATGACGTCTTCACCTGGGCGGTTCATGGCATAGGCGATGTAGAAGAAATGCTCGGCGAACTTCACGACCATGTCCTCGTAGGTGGGGTCGTGCACGGCGAGCTCGAAAGCGAGCTCCAGCATGTTCTGGCTGAACAGCGCCATCCACGCCGTGCCGTCCGCCTGCTCCAGGTGGCCGCCCGTTGGGAGTGGGGAGCTGCGGTCGAACACACCGATGTTGTCCAGGCCCAGGAAGCCCCCCTCAAAGACATTCTTGCCGAATCGGTCCTTGCGGTTCACCCACCAGGTGAAGTTCAGGAGCAGCTTGTTGAAGGCCGACTTGAGGAAGTCATAGTCCGCGGTGCCGTGCAGGGCCTGCTCGGTGCGGTGCAGGAAGAGCGTTGCCCATGCATGGACAGGCGGGTTCACATCGCTGAAATTCCACTCATAGGCGGGCATCTGTCCACTGGGGTGCAGGTAGACCCCGCGAAGCATCAGTTCCATCTGGTCCTTGGCGAAGTCCGGGTCCACTATGGAGATGGGCAGGGTGTGGAAGGCCAGGTCCCAGGCCGCGTACCAGGGGTACTCCCATTTGTCGGGCATGGAGATTATGTCCTCGTTCAGCATGTGGAACCACTCCGAGTTCCGTGCGGTGTGATATCCGGAATG
>CAZKCI010000117.1:0-65521 GCA_964551475.1 uncultured bacterium
GAAGTCATGGTCGCCGTCGCCCTCCTGGCGATCGGCGTCGTCCCGCTGCTCGTCACCCACGCCGCCACTATCCGGGCTTTCACCCGCTCCAAGGAGATCACCCAGGCCTCCTTCATCGCCTCCAGCCAGCTCGGCGTTCTCGAATCCCGCGACCCGGAGGAGGAGAACCTGCCGTCGCCGGCCGAGGGCGAGGACGAGAACTATTCGTTCATTCACTGGAAGAGCGAGGTGGCCCCCGAGGGGGAGAACCTCGCCCGCGCCGATGTCGCGGTCCAGATCGCCGCCGCCCCGGGCAAAGCCGCCCAGTTCTCCACCTACCTGGTGAAACTGCGGTTCAAGGAAAAAGAAGAAGAGAAGAAGGCTGCAGACTGAAGGAATCTGAGATCTGAAATCTCAAATTTCAAATTGCTCGTCTTGAGACGCTCCATGAAAACGGCTATGCAATTTCGCTCCGATCGCGGCGCGCGCCTTAGGCCGGTTTTTCACCATTCACCATTCACCATTCACCATTCACCATCTTCTGGTTTCACCATCATCGAAATCCTGCTGGCCATGGCTCTCAGCGGGACGGTCCTGGGCGTCCTCTACTGGGCCTACAGCGCGGTGGTCGGATCGACCCGCAACTACGACTCCGTCTCCGACATCTATCAGACCGCCCGGATCGTGCTCGGCAATATGTCCCGGGAGATCTCCGGGGCTTTTCAGCCGCTCTACGCGGAAGAGGTGATTCTTTTCGCGGGCGAAAGCAAGGATTACCGCGGCGGCGAGGCCGACCGACTGTCCCTGGTCACCACCACCTGCCTGCGCGGAGGCGAGGAGGAGACGGGCTATGACGCCTACGAACTCACCTATTACCGCGGCTTCGGCATGAAGGACGGTCTGCTCCTGATGAAGCGTTCCCCCTACTACGATCCCGAAGAGCCGTTTGAGGAGGGGGAGGATGTGGTCATCGCCGAACATGTCCGCGGGCTGGATTTCGCCTACTACGACGGAGAGGTCTGGCTCGAGGAGTGGGACGGAGAGACCGAGGAGAAGCTCCCCCGGGCGGTCCGGATCACGCTCGCCCTTGCCGTCGACGAAGAGGGGCCGCTTCACCGTTTCTCCACCGTCGTCAATCTTCCTCTCGCCGCCCTGACCGAGGAGGAGGAAGAGGAAGTGACGGAGGAGAAGACGTAAGCGGTAAAACGGTAAGCGGTAAGCAGTAAGCGGTAAACAATGAAAAACTGAACCCTGAACCCTGAACCCTGAACCCTGATCAGTACTCGTCGAATGAACATAGGCTTTAAACGTCATGCGGAAAGCGAGAGCGGTTTCGTCCTCGTCGTCGTGGCTTTCTTCATTGTCGTCCTCTCCATCCTGGTCCTCCAGTTCGGCTATCTCGCCCGTCTCGACGCCCGGATGGCCGTGAACTTCCGCGACGCCACCGAGGCCGCCGCCCTGGCCCGGGCCGGCGTGGCCCAGGCGATCGCCCTGCTCCAGGAGGACGCGCTCGAGGACGAGAAGGGGGACGAGGAGGAAAAGGCGGCGGAAGCTTCCGCGGATCAGCCGCGCCGCGGCCGCCGGAGCCCGGAGCCGGAACCGGAGACCGCCGAAGGAAAGGACAAGGAAAAGGAAGGCAAGGACGATCTGAACGAGGTCTGGGCCGTGGCTCAGTCGCCGGTCAAGCTCGGCGGCGGCGAGTTCATCTTCTCGATCGTGGACGAGGACCGGAAATTCAACGTCAACCTGGTCGCCGAAGAAGCCGTGGAGGAAGTGGAGGAGCTCCGCCAGAAGAAGGAGAAGAAAGAAGAGGAGGGGACGGAGGAGAAGGAAGGGGAAACGGCGGGCGCCGCCCAGGCGAGGAAGAAGGACGAGAAAAAGGCCGCCGACGAAACCGCGGCGGCGGGAGAGGAGGGCGAGGAGGAAAAGGTGGAGGAGACCAAGATCAACGAGGAGGTCCGGGACAAGCTCATCGTCCTTTTCGACGAGCTCGACCTTTCCGCTTCCAAGGATCTGGTCAAGAATATCATCGATTGGATCGACCTCGACGACGACGGCGACGCCGAGGACAAGAGCTATTCCCTGCTCGAGCCGCCCTATCGCTGCCGGAACGCCCCCCTGGAGTCGGTCGGCGAGCTGGCCCTGATCAAGGACCTGGGGCCGAGGATGCTCGACGGCGAACGCCTGCGGGAGGAGATATCGGAGACGAAGAAGGGCGAAGAGAAGCCCTCGGCCAAGCTTGACGACGACGCCTTCCTCGGCCTGCGCCGCTACCTCACCGTTTATTCCGACGGACTGATCAACGTGAACACCGCCCCGGAAGAGGTCCTGCGGGCCTGGCTGGGGGAGGACCAGGCGGATCTGGCCGCCGACATCGTCTCCGCCCGGGAGAAGGAACCGTTTGCCAAGACGGACGAGATCAAGGAGGCGATCGGCGAGGATATCCCGTCCAAGGTCCTGGAGAAGATGAAAGTCAAAAGCGCCTATTTCACCATTCTGTCCGAGGGACGTTCCGGCGGCGTCGCCGCGCGTCTGCGGGCCGTGGTGCAGAGGCTCCCGGAGGAGATCCGGATCATGTACTGGAGATACGAATCATGATGACCTGGCTCAAAAACGCCTCGGCCCTGGCCGGCCTGCCCCGCTCCTGTCTCGCCATCGAGATCGGGACCGCCGCCGTTCGGGCCGCCGCCCTGCAGCGGAAGGGCCGCTCCGCGCGGGTCTTGTGGCTCAAGGAGGAGGCGATCCTCCGGAAGGAGCCCGGCGCGCCCCCCCCGGACGCGGTCAAGGAGGCGGTCTGCCGCCTCTTCCGCGACCGGCGCCTTCGGGAGGAGACCGTGGTCTCCTCGCTGCCTCTCCACCGCGCTTTCATCCGCTCGCTCACTCTGCCCTTCCGGGAGATCAGCCAGATTCGCCGGGTCATCGCCTCCGAGGCCGAGATGCATGTCCCGTTTCCCCTGGACCGGATCGTCATCGATTTCTGGCCGGTGGAGGAGCTGGCGGGGGGGAAGACCCGGGTGATCATGGTTGCGGTGAAGAAGGAGCAGATCGCCGCCCATCTCGCCCTCTTGAACGAGTGCGGCGTCGACCCGGCCGCGCTTGGGATCGATTTCCTGGGCCTCTCCTCCGCCTATCGCCTGACCGGACTGGTCGATCCTGCCGTCCCGACCCTGCTCGTGGAGGCCGGCGCTTCCCACACCACCGTCGGTCTTTTCTCCCGCGACCGCCTCCGCTACCTCCGCTCCTTCGCCTGGGGAGGCGATTCCCTGACCCAGGCGATCATGAAGGAGACGGGCAAGTCCTTCGCCGAAGCGGAGAAGATGAAGCTTGTCCTCTCCTCCGATGTCTCCGCCGGTGAGAAGACGGCCGCCGCCGTCCGGGCCGCCCTGGCGCCGCTGGAGAGCGAGATCCTGCGCACCGTCCATTCCGCCTCCTCCGAGTCCGGAGAAGCCGCCCCCTCCGTCCTGATCCTCTCCGGCGGCGCGTCGGCCTCGCCGGAATTCGCCGAGCTCGTCTCCGCCAAGGCCGCCGCCGCCCTGTCCCGGGCGGACCCCTGGAAGAAGATGGAGAAAAAAGCGAATGCGGGCCTGTCATCGTCCGGCCTGCTTCCCGCCCTCGGCCTTGCCCTCTCCGTGGTTCGCCCCAGCCCCGAGAAGCTCGACTTCCGCCGGGCGGAGTTCGCCTTCCAGGGGTCGTGGAAATCGGTTAAGAAGCGCCTCCTGATCACCGCCGGTCTGGGGTTGGGACTGGCGGCGCTCTTCGTCTTTTTCCTCTTCTCCCGGATCGCCCTGGAAAGAAAGTGGGACGAGGAGCTCTCCGGCCAGATCCGGTCGGTCCTCCTCAGAACCTTCCCCGGCGCTGAAGCGACCGCTTCCGGCGCCGAGCTCTCGGAGATGGAGTCCCGGGTGAAGCGAATGGAAGGGAACGACGCCGTCTATCGGAAGTTCGCCGTGGTCTCCGCCCTCGATGTTCTGCGCGAGATCAGCCGGGTCATCCCGCCGGAGCTCGACGTTCAGGTGGTGGAGCTGGACATCAACCAGGAGCACGTCCGTTTCCTGGGTCGGACCGACTCCTACGCCTCCGCCTCCAAGGTCAAGAACGCCTTTTCGGCCTCGCCCTATTTCCAGACGGACAAAATCCGTCCCGGGGAGTCGAAGAAGAAGGAGAAAGAGGGGAGGGTGGTGACGGTCGAGTTCAGCTACGTCATCCCCCTGCGCAAGGAGATCCGTGAGGACCGTTGAAATCGTTCAAATCGTTGAAGCCGTTGCACGTAACCGAGGGAACGGCCGTTCAAATCGTTGAAGCCGAGCCGACCGGTTTTTCGCGCTTTATTCGCGCCTGCGCGCTGAAGCGCTACGGCGCGCAAGCGCGTGGATTCGCGGTTAAAAAGCCAAGCCAAGCCCATTCGTGAAAATTCGTGTCAATTCGTGGAAATCATCAGCCAAGCCGATTGGCGGTTATTGGCCGGTCTGAGATCTGAAATCTCAAATCTGAGATCCGAGAAATGAAAAAACTGAAGCTCACTCTCAAGTCCCGCGAAAAACGCACGCTGGTCATCGGCGCCGTCGCGCTGGTCCTCCTGGCCCTGGGCTGGTACCTGTTCTTCTGGGAGAATTCCCTCTGGGCCCATTACCGCAACCTGCAGGCGGAGGCGGTGGTCCGTGAGGGCGTCCTTCGCCAGATGCTCCGGCAGGAACGCCATGCCGCGACCGTCAACAGCCGCCTGGATCGGATCAAGGCCCGGATGCAGACGCAGGGCCAGGGCCCGGCCCTCGAAGAGATGCTGGACGGCCTGGTCAAAGAGAAAGCCCCCAGCGCCGAAGTCCCGATGATGAAGCCGGAGTCGCCCCAGACGGTCGAAGGGCTGTACCGCGTGAACGCGGTCGAGGTCAAGCTCCTCCGGGTACCCCTCTCCGAACTGGTGGACCTCCTCTACACGGTCGACCACCTGACGCCCGGCCTCAAGGTCCGCGAGCTCAAGATCAAGGAGGACAAGAACGACCCCTCGCTCCTGGAAGCGGAATTCGTCGCCGTCGCCGGCTCCCCGATCGAGGAGGAGAAGGCCAAGAAATAAAGGATTGAACGGACGATGCGCCGATCGGGGACTGCCGTGTCGATCTTCTTCCGGTCCATCGCGTCCATACCGTCCATATCGTTCATATTGTCCATGGAGTCCTGCCCGGGGATCCGTGGTTAAAATGCCGGGCCAAGCCAAGTCGATCTGAAATCTGAAATCTCAAATTTGAGATTACTGGCTGCGTATTTGATTTATTATTCATTCGCGAATGCTCGCGGATAAGCGTTATGGTGATAGGATCCAAGCCGGGCCCATTCGCGCAGATTCCCGCCTTCGCGCTGTGCGCTACGGCGGGCAAGCGCGCGTTATTCGCGGTTAAAATGTCGAGCCAAGCCAAGCCAATTCGTGGAAGGATGGGGACCCAAGCCATGACAATCCGCCGAGCCATCTTCGCAGCCACTCTTTTATCCGTCGGTGGAGCCGCCTGGCTTCTCCGCGCCGAGTCCGGTCCGTCGGACCCGAACCTTCCCCCGATCCCTTCCTGGTTCGCTCCCCGTCTGACCGCCCCCTCTCCCACGCCCTACGCCTTCGTCTCCACGCCCGCCCCCACGCCCTCGCCCGATCCCGACTCCTCCCGCTGGGTCCCCTCCGACGACCATTTCAGCGCCTTCGGCCCCCGCCGCGCCCGTGTCTCCGGATCCAGCATGCTCAAGAAGGTCGGCGATCCCAAGGAAGTGACCATCATCAAGCCCGGCTCCCCCCCGGTGACCTACGACGACTACGAGGAGAAGGACTACGAGACCGAAGACAAGACGATCGCCTATCCCCTGATCGAGGAGGCCTACCGCCAAGTCTATCGCCAGCTTTTCGGCATCGAGCTGACCACGCCCACGCCCGCTTCGTCCCCCGGCCCGACCGCCGAGCCCACCACCGAGCCGAGCGCCGGACCCACCGGAGCTCCCACCGCCCCGCCGGTCGATACGCCCTCTCCGATCGAAACACCGACGCCTTCGCCCAGCCCATCTCCCGTTCCTTCTCCCTTCGATCTGGTCGCGGTCCTCAACGGGGCGAGTCCGATGTGGTCTGTTTATGCGGACCAGAACCGGATATACGGGGCATCAGGCAACGGAAGTATTTCCATTTGGGACCGGTCCGGGCTCTCCTTTAATACAACGGTTTTCCCTCCGGGTTCTCCTCAAGATATGTATTCGACAGCTTCCTTCGACCGCTTGTTTGTGGGAGGAAACCGCAACGGTAGTACCTATGTCTGGTCATGGGATTTGAACGATCAGCTATCCTTCAAAACCACCCTTGCTCCATCCGGGGGCATCATCTTCTCCGTCTTCGCCGATTCCGATTATATTTACGCCGCGAGTGAGGACCAGAATATCTACGTCTGGGACGCCGCGAGTTTCTCCCTTCAGACCATCCTCGCCAACGGCACGGATCAGATGGCCTCGGTTTACGCCGATTCTCAATTCATTTACGGTGCCAGCGCCAATAGTTACATCTATGTTTGGAACCGGAACAACCTGGGTTTCAATACCGCCTGGACCTCAAGTTCCCTAGTTATGTCCTCTGTCACCGCCGATTCTCAGTACATCTACGGAGGTTCCGAAGACCGGAACATCTACGTCTGGAACCGCTCCGACTTCTCCCCGAAAACCCCTCTGACCGGGGCCACCAATGACATCGAGTCGGTCGCTTCGGATGAGCGAGCTTATGTCTACGGCGCCTCTTTTGATAGTGAAGTCTACGTCTGGAGCCCCCAATCTTCCTCTTTTTCGGAATTCACTCTTCCCGAGTGGACTTCTGTGACCACACCGATGCACTCGGTTTTCGCCGACCGTTATCTCCCCGGCGACGGGATCACCCACTACATCTTCGGCGCCAACGACGACGGCAATATCTACGTCTGGCTGGCGGAGAGGACGCCGACACCGACTCCGGAAGCGACCGCGACCCCTTCGCCGGTGGGATTCCGCACACCGACTCCCTCGCCTTCACCGAGCCCCACCCCGGAAGGATTTAAGACGCCAACGCCATCCCCCCTCCCCACGTCTTCCCCTTCTCCTACGCAGATTCCGTCTCCCTCGCCGACGAGTTCTCCCATTACTCCTACGCCGACTCCCATCCCCGCCGCCTCGCCAGCTCCAACGGCGATCAATCGTCTGCTCGATCCGGAGTTTGACGAATGGTCTTCCCAGAGCGAAACCTATTACTGGGTGGTGAAATACCAAGGCGCTCCAGGGACGTGGTCGCAGACTACCTATGCCTGGACAGCGGATTATGCGGGGGATTTTTATAATAGCGACAGCGTCCCCGCTTGGGTCTATCAGACGGGACTTTCTGTGGAATCGGCCGCGACCTACCATGGCAGCTTCTACGTGAAAGGGTGGGGGACTGCGCGAGTGGGCATCAACGACTCTGGCGGCTGGAGCTATTCGAGTCCCACCATTTTTAACGATTCGGGTTGGACGTTGGTTGAATACAGCAAGGCCTCTTCCTACACTTCTTCGACCGCCTCGCTGGCTCTGGAAGTGACGAACTGTTCCGGCGGACCTCTCACCGTCGACTCCGCCTGGTTCTCCGACGAGGAACGACCCGAACCCGGACCCTTCTCGCCCGCCCGTTCCCGCCGCGAGGCCTTCGACCTCCTGGCCAAGCTCTCCGGCGGCGAGGGCTGGATGTTCTCCGTCGCCGCCGACTCCACCTCCATCTACGGGGCGAGCGAGGACAAGTCCATCTATGTCTGGGACCGCTCGACGCGCTCCCTCCAGGCCGCCCTCACCGGCCCCTCCGACGCCGTCCTCTCCGTCTATGCCGATCCGTCTCCGTCCGGCTATGTCTACGGGGCGAGCCGCGACAACCGCATCTACATCTGGGAGAAGACGGGCTGGACGCTCAAGATGAGCCTCGGCATCGGCCGCTGGCCGATAGAGTCGGTTTGGGCCGACGCCGACTACATCTACGGGGCTTCCTCCGACCACTACATCTACGTCTGGAACCGCTCCGACTTCAGCTTCAAGACGAAGCTCGCCCAGCCCGAGAAGCGCCCCGGACCGGGCGGGATCATGATCTCGGTGACGGGCGATGCCGCCCACGTCTACGGCGGCTCCGGCGATTTCGACGACACGCTCTACGTCTGGAAACGGGCGGACTTCTCCGTCCTCACCGTTTTCAAGGCTGGCGCCGACGACCTCAACTCCATCTCCTCCTTCAACGGCAGCCTCTACGTCGCCAACGCCGACGGGACCATCCGCGTCTACGACGCCGCCTCGCTCGCCCCGGTCAAGGTTCTCTCCCAGTCGACCGGCGGTATGACCTCGGTCGCTCCCGCCTCCGATTATCTCTACGCCGGGAATTCCAACGGCTCGGTCTACGCCTGGGAACGGCGCGGTTACTCGCTGCTCACACGCCTTCGCGCCGGCGAACAGGGCGTCCTCTGGGTCTGGGCCGACGACGAGCTCATCCTCGCCTCCTCCCAGGACGGCAGCGTCTACGTCTGGCAGGCCCCGGCCACCCTCAAGGAACTGCGCTCCTCCGGTCTCCCCGGCCCGACGCCTTTCGGGGGTCGGCCCCGCTTCGCCCCAACTCCCTCGGGCCGTGGAGGATCGACGGTTGACCGGGACGACTTCTCCTCACGCCAGCCCACTCCCTTCCACTGGGACTATAAGCCCACGCCGATGCCCTTCGACCCGGCCAAGAAGACGATCGACTACCCTCTCCTCGACGACACCTACAAGAAGATCTACAAGGACCTCTTCGGGATCATCCTGACCACTCCCACGCCCCCGCCCACGCCCATTGCCACGAGGACGCCGGAAGCAGTGCCGACCGGTTCTCCCGGCGGGACGCCGACGGGCGGCGCCGTGGTGATCAACGAGATCAACTGGTTCGGGACTCAAGCCGCCGTTGATGGCGAATGGATCGAACTCTACAATAGCGGTTCGTCTGCGGTTGATCTGGACGGATGGAAGATCGTCAATTCCACGCAAGGCTGGACTGCCCCGATCGGAAGTGGGGTCAGTATCTCCTCTGGGGGATACCTAGTGATCGCCCGTCGTCCCGATATCACGAACCTAGCGGAATATCTTTACGACAACTACAACTTCGGTGTGACCGGCGATAGCGTCTCTCTTCTCGACGATGCCGGTACACCCAAGGATACGGTCAATTGCTCCAACGGCTGGTTCGCGGGCTTGACGCTGGGTGTATCCATGGAACGGATCAATGCCTCTGTCAGCGGGGACTCTTCCAGCAACTGGTCTGATGCCTTGCCCACCGCCACATATTCGGGCGATAACCGTGGCACTCCGCGGGCTAAGAACTCCGTCACGTCCTCCGAAGCCGCCTCATCATTCTCCTCGGCCTCCGGCGTGACCGGCGTGGCCACGCAGAATCTGAAGCTCCTGGACTACGCCGAGTGGATCGACTTCGAAACGGGGAACTACTTCAAGCTCTTCGAGTGGGACCTCTCCAAGTATCCGAAGTCGGCCGCCCAGTTCGACTATCTCCCCAACTCCGCCTTCCTCTTCCTCGCCACCGGCTTCCGCCCCTCCGCCGAGTATTTCTGCAAGAACCTCCTCGCCCTGGTCCGGGATAACGGCCTGGACTGGGCGGGCGAGGAGACCTGCCGCTACATCGCCGACGTCGCCGAAGCCTACGCCGCCATGCGCGCGGCGGGATTCTTCACCCGCCTCGAGCGCCGCGAGATTGAGGACGCCTTCGTCAAGCTGGCCTTGAAAGCGCGGGAGACCTACAACTACGGCAATTTCGCCCAAGGAATCGTTTGCGGTCTGAACGCCGCCGTCGGCTATATCGTCGGCGGGAAGCAGGGGAAGGAGATGATCGCCTGGTCGAGCCAGCTCCTCTCCTACGACGACACCTGGACCCTGCCCGAGGACTCCCGCCACTACCAGGGTCTCTTCCTTCGGGAAACCCTCCGGGTGGCCCTCTATTCCAACGGGATGAACATCCCGGACAAGGACGAAGAGGGCAAGGCCTGGAAGGACAACTTCATCCGCCAGATCAACTGGATCATCGACACCTTCCCCGGGAACGGCTTTTGCCCCAGCTACGGGCGCGACTACCGCCAGAACTATATCGACCACTACATGATGCCGCTGATCGTCGCCACCACGGTTCTCGACGACGGTGATCCCGCCCACCAGCGGTTGGCCCGGGAGGCGAAGTGGCTCATGGAGAAGATGTTCTACTACGGGACCCATCACACCGTCGGTCCCTACGGCCAGAATACGAAGGGCTATGAGGCGGTCCAGTGGGGGCCATTCGCCATCCTCCTCAATCCCATCTACCTCTGGTGGTATCTGAACGAGGACATCGAGCCGCTCGCCCCGGATGCCTCCCTCCACGGCAGCCAGGTGGTCTATCGCGACCGCATGCCGGAGGGCGCCATCGCCAGCGTCTACGACGCGAGCGTGAAACAGCTCAAAACCCAGATGGACAAGATCGTCCATCGCTCGGGCTGGGCTGAGGACGCCCTCTTCGCCCTGATCGATCCGGCCTACCCGGCAGCCAAGAACGGGGACAACAAGCACAACCTGGCCGGGAACCTCTTGAGCCTCTCCTACGGCCCGGAGGAGTTCCTGACCGGCCTCACCCTGTCCTTCTGGAACGGGGAGAAGAAGCGGGTCAACGTTGCCGACATTCTCGACGACTACACCGGCGCGACTCTCGCCTCCTGGGAAGACAACGAGAAGTTCTCCCGCTCCGTGACCAAGCTCAAGGACAAGCGGGGATCCTGGACGCGGGAGGTCACCCTCTACAAGACCGAGGACATTCGCCTCGAAGTGAAGGACACCCTCTCCAAGGGCGGATCGGTCTGGTGGCATCTCCAGGGGACTCCGCAGTGGGGGACGAACGAGGTCGCCCTCGACGTGAACGGCACCCAGCTCAAGGTCTCCTGGGAGGGCGCGGAAGACGCGACCCATCGCGACGTCGACTCCTGGTCGGAGAAGGATCCGCTCCAGCGCTGGTGCTACTCGGGCAATCCCGACCGGGAGTTGAAGCTCTCCCGTCCCGTCGCCGGGACGATCATCACGATCTTCCGGGGCGTGAAGATCACCCCCCCCGCGCCCCAGCCCTCCGCCTCGCCATCGGCCGTCGAGGATGAGATCCCGGGGATGTGAGGTCTTAGAATGCCGCTCCGGCCCGGTATATTGAACAGACGATTGAATAGGATTGGATAGGATAAAAACAGACCAGCCGGACAAACCCATCCTATTCAATCATCTATTAAAACGCCAAGCCCATTCGTGCAAATTCCCGCCTCCGCCCCGACAAGTCGGGGCTATGGCGGGCAAGCGTGTCAATTCGTGGAAATCATTAGCCGAGTTTCCGCCAAGCTCATTTGCGCCCCGTTCGCGGTGAAAGCACCGCGTCGAATTATTTTGAGTCCATCTCGTCCATATTGTCCATTATGTCCATCCCGTCCATTCAGCCCCCCTGCCTATCCGCAGATCGCCCGCTAACCTGGAGACTCCCGTGAAAGACGAGACCCCGCCCGCCGCCGATCCCCGCGACCCCGAATTCCAGCGCTGGAAATACGTCACCCTGCGCCTGAAGGCCCCCATCCGCACCGACGAGGCCTACCTGGTGGACCTCGGGCAAGGCAAGGTCTGGATCCCGCTCTCCGCCATCCGGGCCACCCGCCGCGTCGAGCACGGCATCTTCGAGATCGAGGTCCGCGAGGACGCGATCCAGGAGAAGCGCAAGGAGATGCGCAAGCTCAAGGAGAAGGCGACCGGCGTCAAGGGATCGATCCTCGGGGACGTGGTCGCCGTGAAGGGGAAGATCGTCGAGGAGAACGACGAGTATCTGCGTATCTCCTGCCAGGGGAAGGAGATGGCTATCCCCCGCGTCTGCTTCGCCGAATGCAACCGCTCGCCCGACGGGACCTGCGACTTTGTGATCCAGAAGGATTACTATTCCTACGCGCTGCGCTCCTCTGCCGCCGCCGCGTCCGCCGCCGCCGAGGCGACCGTCGAGGTGGACCTGGTCCGCGAGACCGACCGCGCCTATCTCTTCTCGGTCCAAGGAAGGGAGATCTGGTTTCCCAAGCGCCAGGTGGTCTCGATCAAGGAGCTGGAGGGGAACCGCCGCCAGATAGTCGTCCCCGCCGAGTTCTGGCGCTTCAAGGTGGAGGGCGGGGGGGAGATACAGTAAAAGCAATGGAAGCGATCAGTCGACAGTGATCAGGGGAAAATCGTTTTTCCCCCTGTTTTCTTTTTTTCTCTTGTTGCCCTGGTTGCTTTTGTTTTCCTTGTTTACCTTGTTTCCTTTGTTTCCCTTTTTTCCTTCAGCCTTCAGTCTTCAGCCTTCAGTCTTGAGTCCTCAACCTTCAGCCTGTTTATTATTTCCCTGACCCCCGGATACAGCTTCCAGATCTCCTCGATCAGTCCCGCTCCCTTTCCGCAGGCTTCCTCTCGGGTCCAGATCCTGGCCGGCAGGAAGGCGTCCCAGGTATACGGCGTCTTTTCCAGCATTCCCCGCGCCTCTTCCGCCCGTTTCCGAATCGCCGTATCCGTGTCTTTCTCCCGGGAAAGGCATGACCGGATCGGGAGGCGGTTCTCGAGGTTGTAAAACCAGAAGGTATCCAGGAATTCAGCGCCGGCGCTCTCCAGCGCCTCCAGCGACGGATTGAGCTTCTCGTCCGCGATCAACCCGTAGTAGCGTTCCCGCGCCTCCCGGGCCGCAAATCCGATGTAGAGCCCGGCCAGTATGAAATCGTTGGTCGCCATGACCCGGAAGGAAACCTCCTGTCCCGGGCCCTTTTCGGCGCCGACGCCGAAGGCGGTGGTGACATAGGCCGTAGTGTAGTCGGCATGCGAGATCACCGGACCGGGGATCGGTTCCCTCTCTCGATCCATCTTTTTCCGCAGGAGAACGCTCGCCTCCTCCAGGGTTTTCTTCAGGGCGAAGATGGTGTCGAAATCGGCGGCGGCGAAGCCGCTCCAGATGATCTCTTCTCCTTCGATTTCGGGCATCAGATAGACGGAGTAGAGTTCCTGCAGGCGCCCGCGGTCGACCAGTGTCATCTCGGCCAGGAGTTCAGACAGATTCACCCCCGCGTGTTCTTCGAAGATCTCGCGAATATTCTCCACGCAGGTCTTGATCTTGCGCAGGCGCAGGGTGGGGATGTAACCGGCCTTCGACCCCAGGTATTGCTTGATTTCCCCCCAAAGGTTTATGATCTCCGCTTTGCGCTCTTCCGGAAGTTCTTTGGCCGTCCAGACCTCCGCCATCCGGCGGGTGAAATTGGTCGGATTGGTGGCGCTTTCCTCGCGGGGCAGGTTTTTGGCTAAAACCTTCCCCAGGGCGGAGAAGGCGAAGTGCCCGGCCTGGGCGATCTCCTCCTTGTCTCGGAGAGAGAGCGCCGTCAGCATCAGGTCCACCGAGCCGGGATCGATTTTCAAACGAGCCATGTCGGGACAGGATAGGAGGCATGGAGTATTGGAGTGATGGAGTACTGGGTTATCGGGACCGCAGCCTGCTTTCCATACTCCATTACTCCACTACTCCAGTACTCCAGGACTCCTCTGTTGTTGCCCCTTTGCGTCTTGGCGTGGGATTGTCGTTAGTATAATATATATCGCCGGGAAGTTCTATCGTTCGAAATGACGACCACCGAACCGATCAAATCCGACTGCCGTTTCTACCGGGGCGACCGTCCCTGCTCGCTGCACAAGCGGGAAGGCGTGAAATGCTCCGCCTGTTCTCATTACGCCCCCTTTGCCGAGAAGATCCTGATCGTCAAGCTGGAGGCGATGGGGGACGTCCTGCGCACTACCTCCATCCTCCCCGGCCTCCGTAAAAAGTATCCTTCCGCCCAGATCACCTGGATCACGGCCCCCTCCGCCCTTCCCCTCTTCCCCGGCAATCCTTATGTCGATCGCGTTCTCCCGCTTCTCCCGGACGGGCTTCTCTGCGTTCTCTCGGAAACCTTCACGCTCGCCCTCAACCTCGATACCGCCCCCGTGAGCGCCTCTCTGCTGGCCCGGGCCTCGGCGAAGGAGAAACGCGGATTCTCCATCGATAAGCGTGGCCAGGTCTGCGCCTTGAGCGCTCCGGCCGAGGAATGGCTCCGGATGTCCGTCTTTGACGATGTCAAGAAGGCGAATCGCAGAACGTACCAGGAGATCATCCATGAAATCCTGGGTTTGGGCTCGCCTCCCGGAGAGATCGTCCTCAACCTTTCGGAGGAGGAGACCGCTTTCGCCCGTTCCTTGGTCGCCCGGCGGAGCCTCACTCATCCCCGCCCCTGGCTCGGCCTCAACACCGGCGGGGGGGGAAGATGGCGTTTCAAGCGCTGGAGCAAGGAGGCGACGCTCGCCCTCGCCCGTCTCTGCGCCGCCGAGTTCAACATCCGCCTCTTCCTTTTCGGCGGTCCGGAGGAGGAGGAGCGGAATGACTGGCTGATGTCCTGCGCCGGGGACATTCTTGTCGACACCGGCTGCCGGAACTCGGTCCGTGAGTTTTTCTCCCTGCTCGATCTCTGCGACCTGATCGTGACCAGCGACACGCTCGCCCTCCACGCCGCGACCGGCCTGAAGAAGAAGGTGGTCGCCCTCTTCGGCCCCACCTCCGCCGCCGAGATTGAACTCTACGGAAGGGGGGAGAAAGTGGTCGCCCCTGTTCCCTGCCGCTGCTGCTATCTCCAGGACTGCCGCGTCCAGCCTAACTGCATGGAGTCGATCACGCCCGAGCTGGTGCTGTCCGCCATCCGCAAATTGCTGAAATCGTGACCGCGAACTTGCCCGCCCCACGGGGCCGGGCCTCGCGTCTGCGCGCCGGCCGCTCTGCCGACTCCGCCCAAACCGCCTGGGACTTCGTCGGCTGGAACGGCAGCAATCGTGAATGGGAATAAAACAGCCGATTCGATGATCAGAGTCCGTTGCTCCAAGTTTATTCGTCCATCCGGTCCATTTCGTCCATATCGTCCATGGAGTCCTATCGGCCTGAAATGAAGAAGACGATTGTCATCATCCCCACTTACAACGAGGTGGAGAACATCGCCTCCGTGGCTGCCGCCGTTCTCGCCTCTCCCGGCGATATCGAGGCCGTGGTGGTGGACGACAACTCCCCGGACGGGACAGCGGAGGCGGTTCGCCGCCTCTCTCTCCAGGATCCGCGCGTCCATCTCCTTCTGCGGACCGGCCGCCGGGGGAGGGGACTGGCGGGGCGGGAAGGCTTCCTCTGGGCGCTCGATCATGGCGCCGACTGTATCGTGGAGATGGACGGCGACGGTTCCCACAACCCCGCTGACATCCCCCGTTTCATCGCCGCGGCGGCGTCCGGCGCCGCGGTGGTGGTCGGCTCCCGTTTTCTGCCCGGGGGCGGGGTGATGGGGAGAGGGGGCTGGCGCGATTCGATCAGCCTCCTGGCCCGTTCCTATCTGCGCCTGGTCCTGGGAATCCGCATCAGCGATCCCACCTCGGGATACCGTCTCTTCACCCGTACCGCTCTCGAGGCGATCGATCCCGCGACGCTGACCGCCGTCGACCCCTTCACCGTCGCCGAAGTTCTCTACCGCTGCCACCGGTCCAGGCTACCGATCGTGGAGATCCCCATTGTCTTCCGCGACCGGGAGAAGGGGGAATCGAAGCTCCGGGCCTCGATCCTCCTCAAGTATTTCTTCCGCGTCTTGCTCCTCCGCCTCCGGCCTGGCATTGCCACCAAGGCACAAAGACACGAAGTGAATATGGAGAAATCAAAATAGTGGAAGCGTGCTTCGAGTCAGATGACTTTTATTGCTTTCCGTGGGAGCGGCGTCCTCGCCGCGATTCATAGTTAATTCGCGAAATTCGCGAAATTCGTAGTTTGCCAGGCTCAGTTGCGTTCATATCGTCCATTGTGTCCATATCGTCCATACAGTCCATTGATCCCTAGTGGAAATCATTCGCCGAGCCAAGCCGGGCCAATTCGTAGGAGGACCTTGCCATGACCGATTTCCCGACCCGTTACGGTTTTCACCCCGACGAGTTCCGTCGTCTCCAGGACGCCTATCGTTCGGGTAAGCTCAGCCTCAAGACCAACGTCATCACCTTCGGGAACGACTGGGAGGTCCGCTACCCCCGCCCCGAAGACTCCGCCCCGGTCCCGCCCGCCGGTTCCGAGGAAGAGAAGATCGGCCGGGAGGCGATCCGCCGCGGATCCTACGGCCTCGTCCTGATGAACGGCGGCGCCGCCACCCGCTTCCAGAAGCCGGGCGAGAACCTGCCCAAGGGCGCTTTCGAGATCATGGAGATGGACGGCCGTCCCCGTTCCTTTATGGAGCTCAAACTCGCCCACGCCCGCTGGGCGGAGAAGGAATACGGGGGCGCCATCCCGGTCTGGATACTCAACTCCTACTTCACCGACGCCAAGACCCGGGAGATTCTGGAGAAGAACCGCTCTTTCGCCAAGAAGAGCGTCTCCACCTACTGCCAGGGGATCATGAAGCGGGTTGTCCCCTCCGCCGGGGACCTGGAGATCCACTACGGGAAATCGCTCGGCAAACTGGAGAAGAAGATCGCCGCCCTTCCCCCCGGGAAAGACCGCGCGGCGGCCGAAGACGGGAAGAGGAAACTGGAGTCGGACCTGGCCTCCTGGATGGCGATAAGCCGGAAGAAGACGGGGGAGGAGATCGAAGCCGAGGGTGAGGACCGCTATAACCCCCCGGGCCATCTCGACGCCACGCTCTTTCTCGTCCTGGACCCTTCCCGCCCCCTGCTCAGGATGATCGATCTGGGAGTGGAGTATCTTCATATCTCCAACATCGACAACCTGGGCGCCACCGTCTGCCCCGCGCTGGTCGGTCTTCTCTCCCGCCGTTCCAGCGGGGAAGTGCGGATCCTCTGCGAGGTGAGCAAAAAGCCCGCCGGCCAGAAGGGCGGGGCGCTGGCCCGGGTCTACGATCCCTCCGCCCGCAAGGAGTGGACGCAGATCATCGAGGAGTTCGCCTTCCCGCCCGCCTTCGACCAGGACCGCATACCCGAGTTCAACAACGCCACCTATGTCGTCGCCGTTTCTTCGCTGCTCTCCCTCTTCGGGCTCGATCGGGAAACCCTCCGCTCGGCCGACCAGGAAGTCCTCCGGGGGAAGGTCAAGGCGGTGACCGACCGCCTCCCTGTCTACATCGCGATCAAGGAGATCCGGGGGAGGGAGGGCGTCCGCCCGGTGGTCCAGTTCGAGCGTCTCCAGGGCGACCTGACCCGCCTGCTGCAGCCCCTGGCGATCAGGACCGCCGACCGCTTCTTCCCGGTGAAGAGCCGCGAGGACATCCCCATCGTCGTCCCCGACCTCCGCCGCATTCTCTCCGGCCGGGTTCTCCTCGCCTGACCCGCCTCCGTCGCACCGCTGCATCGGAGAGAATCTTCTCTGCGCCGATTGTGGGAGCGGCGTCTCGCCGCGATCCGAGTCCTGTGGGAGCGACATTCTTGCCTGTCCCGATCTATCGGGGTCGCGATCCATTGTCAATTCGCGAAATTCGCGTAATTCGTAGTTAAATTCGCCGAGCCAAGCCAGGCCAATTCGTGAAATTCGCGCAATTCGTAGTTCGCCAGGCCCAGTTGCGTCCATATCGTCCATTGTGTCCATATCGTCCATACAGTCCATTGAGCCCTAGTGGTAATCTTTAGCCGAGCCAAGCCAGGCCAATTCGTGGACATCATTCGCCGGGCCAATCTTTTACTGATCACTGTTTACTGATCACATCATTTCGGTTACAGTATTATCGAAACAGGAGGTTCCCCATGAGCACCCAAAGAGAAGACCAGAATGTTTTAGCCGTCCTGATCGACGCCGACAACGCCCAGGCCTCGATCATCGAAGGGCTTTTAACCGAGGTGGCCAAATACGGCGTGGCCAGCGTCCGGCGCATCTACGGCGACTGGACCACACCCCAGCTCGGCAAGTGGAAAGAGGTTCTCCTTCAGAACTCGATCCAGCCCATCCAGCAGTTCCGCTACACCATTGGCAAGAACGCCACCGACAACGCCATGACCATCGACGCCATGGACCTTCTCCACTCCGGGCGCTTCGACGGCTTCTGCCTGGTCTCCAGCGACAGCGACTTCACCCGCCTGGCCTCCCGGATCCGCGAGCAGGGCCTCAAGGTCTACGGCTTCGGCGAGCGCAAGACCCCCAAGCCCTTCGTCGCCGCCTGCGAGAAGTTCGTCTACACCGAGGTCTTGCGGGCCGGCGACGAAGCGAGCCAGCCGGTGAAGCGGAAATCGGCCAACGAGCTCAAGTGCGACGCCCGTCTCGCCAACCTCCTGAAGAGCGCGATCGAGGCCGCCTCCGACGACGCCGGCTGGGCCCATCTGGCCGCGGTCGGCTCCAACATCGCCAAGCAGGCCCCGGACTTCGACCCCCGCAACTACGGCTACAAGCGTCTGCGCGAGCTCCTCGTCGCCACCGGCCTTTTCGACATCGCCGAGAGGCGAAGCGGCGACGGCACCTCCCGCTCGATTTACCTGCGCGACAAGCAGAAGAAATCGGGCGATTAGGCGCCGCCCCGCCGCGGCCACTCGTTGGCGGTTGGGCTTCTGTCCATAACGTCCATAGTGTCCATAACGTCCATTCCGTCCATCGCGCCCGCCCCGCCGGGCCCACCCCAAAGGAGATTCTGATGAGGATGAGAGCGTTTTTCATCGTCGCGGCGATCATGTTGTCGGCGGCCTCCGCCCTGCCCGCCGCCGAAGGCGCCTACCGCCAGCTTGGCCGTCCGGGCGCCTGGGCGAACACGCGGGCCGGCGCGGTCCTCGACGGGCAGCTCTACACGGCCGAGGCGAGCGGCTCCTTCTATGCCACCGATCTCTCTTCGGGCGTTTACCGTCAAATTGGCAAGGCGATGTTCGCCGACACCCAGTTCCTTTTCGCCTCCGGGGGTAGCCTCTACTCGATCGAGAAGAGCGGGAGCTTCTACCGGATCAGCCCCGCCGACGGCTCGTATGAGCGTCTCGGCCAGCCCGGCGACTGGGCGAACACGCTGGCCGGAACGATCCTCGACGGCAAGCTGTATACGGCCGAAGCGAGCGGCGCCCTCTACGCCACCGACCTGTCCTCGGGGACGTATCAGCAGATCGGGGGAGCGGATTTCGGCGGCACTGCTTTCCTTTTCGCCTCCGGGGGTAGCCTCTACTCGATCGAGAAGAGCGGGAACCTCTATCGGATCAACCCCGCCGACGGGGCCTATGAGCGTCTCGGCCAGGCCGGCGACTGGTCCGGCACTCTCGCCGGAGCGGTGATCGGGACAACCCTCTACAGCGCCGAGTCGAGCGGCGCCCTCTACGCCACCGACCTTTCCTCGGGGACCTGGCGGAAGCTCGGCGAGCCGACTTTTGGCAACACCGCCTTCATGTTCGCTTCGGCCGACGGCGTCTTCACCTTCGAGAAGGACGGATCTCTCTACGCCGTCGACACCGGCTCGGCCCCCTCCTACGTTTCTTCTCCCGCCGTTCCTGCCTCCCCTGCTTCTCTTCCCCCCTCCGAGACCAGCGCCGCCGCCGTGGCCGGCAACCTCACCTTCGCCTTCATGGGAACGTGGAAGGGCGACGCTTCCACCTACGAGAAGGACGCCGCCTACCAGGAAGCGGCCAAGGCCAACCCCCAGATGGCCCAGGGGCTCTTGTCCATGATCGGCTCGGCCTCGATGAAGGTCACACTGGACGGGATCACCATGGAAGTGATGGGCGAGAAGGCCGCCCCCGTCGCCTTCACCGTCATCACCTCCGAAGGGAACGACCTGGTCATCGAGAATCAGGATGGCCCCAAGAAGGGCGTGCAGTCGACCGTCACCTTCATCGACGCCAGCCACATCAAGGTGGTCGAAGGCGCCAACGCCGCCCAGGCCATGTATTTCGTCAAGCAGTAATCAAGCTGCCCGTCGCCTAAAAACCGGTGCGCCTCGTTTTCGATAAGGCGCGCCGGTTTTTCATCAGGGTATGTTGCTTTTTGTAGGCCGCTTCTTTTGTAGGCCGCTTCTATGAAGCGGCGTGTGGTGTTGATCGGGTTTTGTTGTTTTTTGTAGGCCGCTTCTGTGAAGCGGCGGCCCGGCTGCTTTAGGAGAGTCATTTTTAGTCGCGCCTATTCCGTCCATTTCGTCCATGCCGTCCATATCGTCCATATAGTCCATACTCCCTTGTTCCACCGTTTGGCCGGTCGCGATGTCAGCAAAAAGCCGGCTTGGCCCGTCTAACGGGCCAAGCCGGCTTTTTGCCGACTATTCGCTATTTGCTATCCCCCATTCCCCATCCCTACCTCGTCACCCCGACGTCCCCTGCCGCGCCATAGTAGGCGGAGCCGTAGTCCCTGATCGACCAGTAACCGGAGTTAGCTCTGAAAATGGCAATCTCGTCTCCATAGTATTCATTGAAATCGGCGGGGACGGGTTGGTCGCCGCTCGCTCCGAAGTTGCAGCGGATGCCGCCCCGGACCGACCAGAGGCCGTTCGAAGGCCGGAAGATCGCCGCCTTCCAGGGGCCGTTCTGAGTGGCGGTGTAGTTCCCCGGGACGGGGATGTCGCCGCTGGCCCCGAGATAGAACCTGGTCTGCCCCTTGATCGACCAGAGCCCGTTCGATGGCCGGAAGATCGCGATCTCCGATCTGGTCCCGTTCACGTATGCCCCCGGGACCGGCAGATCGGCCGAAGATCCGAGGTAAACGGTGGAGAGGTTGCGGATCGCCCACTTGCCGTTGGAGGGGCGGAAGACGGCGATGTCGGTCCGCCCGTCGCCGTTGTAGTCCCCGGGGACGGGCGTGTCGGTGGAGGACCCATAGTAAACCGTGGAGAGGCCGCGGATCGCCCACTTGCCGTTGGAGGGCTGGTAGACGGCGATTTCGGCTCGGCCGTCGCCGTTGTAGTCACCGGGGACGGGGATGTCGTCGGAGGAGCCGTAATAGACCGTGGAGAGGTTGCGGATCGCCCACATCCCGGTCGAGGGGCGGAAGATGGCGATGTCGGAGTAGTTGTCGCCGTTGTAGTCGCCCTTGGCAAGGACCCGGTAGGTGGAGGTAGCCGGCGTGACGTTCCAGTCGATGTCGTAGGACGCCCAAGAGTAGTTGTCGCGCCAGGCGGTGTCGTAGTACTGGCAGGAGTAGTTGATGTCCATGTCGACATAGAATGTTCCCCGGGGGCGCTTCGCCGTCGTCCCCCAGGAGTTGAGCATATACCAGACAGAGTGGTTGGGGTCGTTGTCGTTGTAGCCGTAGCAGAGGACGGCGTGTCCCCAGCCGTCGGAGGTGTATGTCGCTCCGCACGCGGAGCTGTCCAGGAAGTTGATGAGGTAGATGTTCTCGCTTTGGTTGTTCCAGGAATTCATAAAGGCGGTGTCGGCCGCGGAGGTGGGCGCATAGAAGGCGAACCAGACCGGCTTGTTCTGGTTGAGAACGTTCTTGATATTGGCGATCGCGGTGGCCTGGGTGACGCCATAGGTGGTGATGTAGGTGGCCGAGCAGGAGTTGATGTCGTAGTTCGGCGTGACGCTGATCGAGCCGCAGGAGACCGACGGCACTCCGCCGCAGGATTTCCCGCCGTCCAGCCAGGAGGCGTTGGTATTCGACCAGGGGATGCAGTATCCTTTGCTGGTGAAGAAGTTGGAGACGTATTCCGCCCATCCGCCGCAGCAGACGGTCCCGTAGCAGCTGTTCATGTGTTGGACGGAAAGGCTGTCGTAGATCCCCTCCTGGACGTGGAGGTCGATGGCGAAGCAGGCCGTTCCGGCCCACTCCCAGCAGTTGCCGCAAGCACCTTGGTTGCGTGTGGAGGGTGTGTAGTTCAGATGGCTCAGGAGGCTGGTCGCTCCCCGCTTGTCCCTGATCCCCGGGTCGATGTAGGCCCGCGGCCCCTGGAGCGACATCTCCTGCCAGAGTCGGCGGGTTTCCGCATCCGGCCGCATCACTCCGGGATGGGCCGCTCCCTCCTTGAGCGCTGTCAGGTCGGCGTGGACCCCCTGGAACTCTCCGACGATGAACTCTTCCGCGGCCGTGACCGCGGGCATCGCCGCCATCAGTATGATCGCCGCGCACACCAGTGCCGTTTTCATGCCCCCTCCTTCTCGAGAGGTTGTGTGAGACTGCAAAAACGAGTGATCAGTAATCAGTTAATCCGTCCATCAGTTACTGATCACTGTTCACTGATCGCTTCTTTTTCAGTTACTGTTTACTGTGGGAGGGGCGTCTCGCCCCGATCCCTTTACTGATCACTGTTCACTGATCGCTTCTTTTTCGGTTACTGTTTACTGTGGGAGGGGCGTCTCGCCCCGATCCCTTTACTGATCACTGTTCACTGATCGCTTCTTTTTCGGTTACTGTTTTCTGTGGGAGCGGCATATTGCTTATCTATCAGATATTGTCGCCTATGGAAAGCCGTTTCTGTGAAGCGGCGTGTGGTGTGTTGATCAGGTCTTGTTGCCTTTTGTAGGCCGCTTCTGCGAAGCGGCGTGTCGGACTGCTTTCGGAGAGTCATTTTTAGTCGCGCTGATTCCGTCCATATCGTCCATAATGTCCATATCGTCCATTCGCCCCTCCCGCTGCCCATTGAACCTTCTTATTCTTTATCTCTCCTCTTCGAACATCACCTCCAGTATCAGGAAGACCGAGGGAGAGGCGTTCTCCCAGTAGCTTTCCCCCTCGTCCGGATCGATCCTCTTCCAGGTGAGCCTCGGCGCCACCTCCAAGCGGAGCCACTCCCGCCAGATCGAGTGGCGCAGGCGCAGCGTCAGCGTGTGGCTGTCGGCCCGGAAGCATGGCCAGGTGTGCGCCTTGCTCACCCACTCGAGGCTGGCGGCGAAGTGGTCCATTCCCTCCAGGCTGAAATCGAGATAGCGGAGGTCAAACCCTTGGGAGAGGTCGACGCCGCTGCTGGTGTTCGAATAGATGACCTCGCTTTCTCCCCGGGTCAACCAGTGCCGGTCGAGGAGACGGTTGGCGATGAAGCGCGTCGTCTCGCCGAGTCCGTCGTCGCTGTACCAGTAGAGATACTGGATAGACTGCAGGTACCAGGGGTCGTCGGAGTGGTCCCACTCCAGACGCGGCTTCACGTAGACCACGGGCTTTCCGCTCCACTCCACCCCTCCGCTCAACGATGGCTTGAGCTCGGCTATCTGGTGGAGGTAGTAGCGCAGCCCCGCGGTGAAATGCTTGTCCTCGGTCGGGTCGCGATAGTCGCTGTCGGTCCCGAGATCGTCGTCCGCGTCGGACCCGAAGAAGGTGTGCAGCCGCCGTTCCAGGATGGGGAGGGGGAGGTTGGCGCTGAAGTGCTGGGCGAAGTCGAGCTTCAATCGCTCCTTGATCTCCACCGATCCCCGGACGCGGATCCAGGGGGTGTCGATCTCCTCCTCCACGATCTGCTCCCCGAAGAAGGAGTCGAATTGATAGACCGTCCGCGAGACCATCTGCGAGAGCTTGTGGTACTGGCGGTCGATGAAGGTCTCCCCGGGCGGGGGAGGGGGGCGGAACTTGGCGGCGAAGCCGTCCTCCCCGCCCCCGGAGGCGGCCTGGCGGGCGTTGATCGTCGGGAAGTTCTCCGAAGTGGTCCGCCCGCAGATATAGACGCAGGCGTCCTGGTCCGCCCAGCTTCCGAAGCTTTCCTCCTCCCCCGCTCCGCCCCAGTAGGTGGAGAAGAGGAGGTCGCCCCCCGCGGAGGAGACGCAGGAGAGGAAAGCGTCGCGACCGCCGGCGCGGGAGGCTTGAGCGGGGGCGGCGGTGGGGAAATTGTCGGAGTCGGTGGAACCCGCCACCCAGATGTTTTTCCGCCAGTCAGAGACGACCTCGGCCCCCCTCTCGTTTCCTCTTCCACCCAGGAAAACCGTGAAGGCGAGGGGAGAGGAGTCGGCGGAGAACTTTCCCAGCCAGACGTCGCTGTCTACGGCCTCGCTCCAACTTCCGGCCCGGGACGGGAAGTCGCTGGGGAGGCTGGCGCCTATCGCGTAGAGCCCCCCTTCGCTGTCGAGGTCGAGCGAGAGTCCGTCGGTTGCCCCGGCGTCTCCCAAGCAGGCAGCGTAGGTCGTCTCGCCGGTCGCTTGGGAAAGCGCGGCGACGAACGGCTCTCCTTCTCCGATTCTCTCCAGCGGGCGAGGATTCCGGGTGGGGAATTCCCGCGACCGGCTCTCCCCGATCACGACGGCGTTCTCTTCGAAGATTACCGCTTCCCTGGCCCTTCCCGGAGCGAGTGCGGTGGAGAAGATAAGGGCCGAGCCGCCCGAGGCGAGCTTCGCCACGAAGGCTTCGCTCCCCGTGCCGCCGGCGGACCGTCCGTCGCCCGCCGTCGGAAAATCGCCGGAAGCTGTGGCTCCGGCCAGGAAGAGGCATCCGTGCTGGTCGAGGCCGGCCCCGAGGCATCCGTCCGCGCCGCTGCCGCCGATGAACGCGGCGTAGAGGAGCGAGGAGCCGGCGCTGTCGAGCTTGGCCGCGAAAGCTTCGGCCGTGCCGCCCTTGGCAACCCCGCTGAGATAGACGCGCTCGGTCGCGTCCGCCAGGATCGAGAGGGGCTCGCATTCCCCCCCTATCTCCCCCAGGTAGACGGACCAGAGGATTGACGATCCGGTGGAGGAGAGCTTGGCGGCGAAAGCGTCACTCGCCTTCGTCCCGCATAGGGGGCCCTGGTAGGGGGATAGTGAAGGAAAATCGACCGAAGATGTGCTGCCGCAGACATAGACCTCCCAGTCCCTGTCCACGGTTATGCCGGTGACCGTATCCCTTCCCGTCCCGCCCAGATACGTGGAGAAGATGATCGCGCTCGTTTCTTCAGCGGTTGGTGTCGGCGCCGGCAGTGCGTGTGAAACGGATGGGACTGGTGAAGGGGGAGGGGAGGCGCGCGGGGGCGAGGGCTCGTCCGCGGCCGTCGAGCGGGCGGCCAAGACCATCAGGATCAACCCCGGCAGGATCGATCCCCCCGCCCGCTTTATCCAGGATCGCATCCCTGCCATGATAAAAAAGCCGGTCCCGGCCGCGTGGAGGCGCCCGAGACCGGCTTTTTCATCCCCGGATTGTTCGTTTAGATGGCCACTTCGTCGGGAACGATCATCTTCTCGTTCTTCTTGATCAGCTCGGGCGGAACCGGGCGCTTGAGCTCGGTGCCGACCAGATCCTGCACGTACTTCTTCACCCGGGCTTCCCAATATTTCTTGGTGATGTAAAAGACCTTGGCGCCTCCCAACTCGTGCTGAATTTCCGGCCAGGGCTTCGACGGCTGGCACATCCCCAGCCCCCAGCGCTTCAAGCCGTTGATCGACTCGTAGGTGGCCTGGAACTCCTGCTGGCCGAGGATGTCGAAGCAGTACTCGCACTTGGCGTAGTACATCACCGCCCCCACCCGCATCCCGCGGTGGATGGCCATGGTGTGGAGGGAAATGTTGATGTTCTCGTCGAAGAGGCGGCCGTTGCAGAAGCCGGCGAGCTTGCCGTCGATCAGGCCGACGAAGGTGTAGGGGTCTTTAAGCCTCTTGCGCAATACGCCCAACAGCTCGGCGTAGACCCGGGCGGCCACGATGTCGTAGTAGTCCTTGCCCTCTTTGAACTGCTCGCTGTCCATGATCTTGCGCATGTAACCGACCAGAAGGGGGATCTCCTCCTCCTTGGCCTCGCGGATCAGCATGGTCTGCCCCTTGAGCGTGATGAAGGAGGGGGGGTAGGGTTTGAGGACCAGCGGCGGCGGCTGGAGAAGAGCCTCGATCTCCGAGGCCTCGAAAACAATCTGCTCCTGAGAAACTTTACAGGGCGGCGTTACTTTCACAGATGCCTCCTTTCGTTTTCGTGAGATGGATTAATAGCATAATCCGCCTCGTGAAAAAAGAATAAACAAGAAGCAGTCTAGGGCTCTTGCCCCGCGATGAATGCCCCCGGCATTCATTTTGCGCGGGTATGGCTGGGGTCGGGATCGAACCGACGGCCTAGGGCTTATGAGTCCCTCGCTCTAACCAACTGAGCTACCCAGCCGCGCTTTCGCTTTATGGAATCCAAGGAATCATACGGTAAGGCCCTGCATATTTCAACCGCCTATCCCCGATCGCTGTCCATCCGTGGGAGCGACATTCCTGCCTGTCCCGATAGTCCCGGCAGAGATACGGGACTATCGGGGTCGCGATCCAAGCCAAAGCCAGCCTGTGGGAGCGGCGTCCTCGCCGCGATCCGAGTCAGCTGAGCCATGTGGGAGCGACGTCTCGCCTGCCCCGATTACAAGAAGATTTATACGAAGATCGGGGCCCCGATCCATCGTGGGGCTCGATGCCGTTCGTAGCTGCGGACCCCGCCCTAAAGGGCGGGCAAGCTTCAGGTCCGCGGGACGAGCCAGACCGGCAGTCGCTATCCCTCTCCCCAACTTTTCGGGGAAGCTTGCCCTGTCGCAGACCCTGAGCTTGCCGAAGGGAGCGAAGTCAAAGGGAGGGCCGGGGTGAGGGGGATTTTTCCCCTCAGCCCTTAGCATATCCCCTCCTGAACTTAACAACTTAAAACCGTCCCTCCCGGTCATCTCCGCTGCATATGTCCGGCCAATCAACATTAACTGTAATAATGCCGATAATATTATTGACTGTGCAATTAAACGGTGATAACTTTATTTTAGTCAAGGGAGGTCTGTATGCTTTTCTCGGCCATGACCGAACGGAGCTCTCACCCCGGCCCTGGATACAGTCCAGGCCGGGATATTTTTTTGACCAGAATACCGCTTCTGCAAACGAAACTGCGCGGCCGTCGCGCCGAGCGCTTGCCTCCGTCCCGGACCGGGACGGGGAGGAGAACCATGAGATCGAAGATTAAGCGTGGAGCCGGATTTGTCGCCTGCCTGCTGGCCATAATGTGGGCGTTGCCGGTCCTCGGGGGCGAGCCGGAACAAGACGCCGCGGGGAAGGTTGTCCGGAACGGCTGGGATGAACTGTACAATTATCGAATAACCCCCGGAACGACCGCGCGGATGCGCCTGGATTCCAATCGCGAGACGATCGCGGTTGAATACCTGCCGGCGGCCCCCCGTCTCTCCGGGGCTGCGGAAGCCAGGATCCTTTCTCCGCCCCGGCTGCCTTCCCCCGCGCCTCGGGCCTGCTCTTCCCCGTCCCCCCTGCTCGAGTTGGAATGGAAGAAGGGGGTGTTCGGCAGCGGAATTGGGAAAAGCAACATCTGCTTGGCGGATGTCGACGGGGACGCGACTCCGGAAATCATCGTCGGAGGCTGCAGCACTATCTTCGGCGCCGATGACTTCTGGCACGTGGTTCATTATGACGCGGCTTCGAACGGCTATCAGGATGCGTGGGTGAGCGACTATTATCCGGAGACCATTTCGAGAATGGTGATCGCCGATCCGGATCTGGACGGTTCCACTGAGATCGTTTTGGGCTTGGGCAACGGCTCGGTGCAAATCTTCGACGCTTCTCGGTTGGAACTTGAAGACGCTTTTTCCACCGCCGCCGGCGGCATCAGCGAGTTGTCGGTATTCGACGTAGACCAGGACGGGAAGAACGAAATCGTCGTCACCAACGGCAGCGCCTTGTATGTCTACGACGCCACGCAACACACCCTTGAATGGTCCAACCTGACCGGCGGGGGGAAAGGCTTGGCGATCGGAAACGTGGACGCGGATCCCGCCGTGGAAATCGTCGCGAGCTCCAGCGGCAAGCAGGGTTATGTGATCGACGGCAGCTCTCGCGCCGTAACCTGGGAATACGCGACGGGATTTGGGAATATTGTTCGGACCGGTGACATCGACGGGGACGCGATCAACGAGATCGTCGGCGCCAACGCTTGGTACTACGTGACTGCCTTTGATGCCGACAGCGAATCGCTCAAATGGCAGATCGGTACCAGTCATGACATCGGGGCGCTCCGGTTGATGGACATCGACGGGGATTCGGCAACGGAAGTTCTCTACGGCGATGGGCAGGGGGGCTATATTCACTGCCTCGACGGCCGGACCCAAGCCGAAGAATGGAAGATCGCCAACCCCAAGCACGGGGTCACCGACATCGGCGCCGCGGACGTGGACGGAGATGGAACCACCGAATTGCTCTGGGGAGCGGGCGTCACCTCCACTGGGGAAGATCATTTATACGTGTCGGATTTTTCCATTCAATCCATCGAGTGGCGGAACGAGCATTTAGATCCGCCTTTCCAGGCATTCGACGCCGGAGACGTGGACGGGGACGGCGCCGGCGAAATCGTCATGGGCTCCTACACTACCAACAGCGGGTCTGACAGCGGGACGGTGCTTATATACGACGCCGCGACCCACGCTTTCGAATGGAGCAGCGGCCCCCTCCCCGAAGCGATGACCTGGGGCGGCCTGCAATCGATCAAGGTCGCCGACGTCGACCAGGACGGGGCGAAGGAATATTTAGTGGGGACATCCGATATCCATTCCGGCGTGATCCTTTGCTACCGCGGGGCTACCCGCTCGCTCATGTGGACTTCCCCGGAATACGAGGGGGTTATCTTTTGCCCGATCGCAGTTTGCGATCTCGATGGCGACGGGCAGACGGAAGTCATCGGAGGGGCCACCCAGGAGAGCAGCTCCGCCGAGGGCGCCTCTGTCTGCGTCCTCCGCGGCTCCGATGGGACGGAGGAGTGGCGCAGCACAGATTTGGGCGCCTCCTGGCCGGTGCTCTATGCCCTGCGCGTCGTGGACGTGGATAACGACGGCCATCAGGAGATCGTCGCCGGGATCAAAAACGGCGCCATCTACATTTTCGACGGCGTGACTAAAGCCTTGGATGGCCAAATCGAGCGCGCCGACACCGGCGGGCTGGACGCCTGCGATATCGATGGGGACGGGGTGGTGGAAATCCTGGTCGGGACTTCCGGCGGAGACCTGATCGTCTACAACGGGATCAGCCGGGAGGTGAAAAAGCAATCTGACCTCGGTTCGTCGTCGATCGATGCGGTCAAGGTCGCGTCCATTAACTCGCTTACCTATAGCCCGTTGTTGCTACTGGGGAGCGGCGGAAGGCTCAGCGTCATCAAGTATTCCGACCTCTCTACGCTCTGGCAAAGCCCGATCCTGGGAGAGACGACCGGCTATTTGAACAATCTCGTCTGTGGCGATATCGACCAGGATTCTCAATGCGAGATAGTCGTCGCCGGTTCTCACGCCTTGAACGTCTACGAGGCGCCCGCGGAAAAGAATTTAAACCTGGAGCAGGTCGATTTCGACGGCGATGGATCGAGCGACATCGCTCTTTATCGCGGATCATCGGGGCTCTGGTCGGTGAGGAACCTTACCCGCGCTTATTTCGGGAACTCGATCGACCGGCCGGTCCCGGCGGATTATAACGGCGACGGGACGGCGGATATCGCCATTTTCCGGTTCTCCTCAGGCCTGTGGTCGGTCAAGAACATCAGCCGCTTATATATGGGCGGAGTCGGCGATTGCCCGATTCCCAAAGACTACAACGGGGACGGAAGCGCCGATTTGGGAACGTTTCGGGCTTCGAACGGGATGTGGGCGATCCGGAATTGGACTCGGTTCTTTTTCGGATCCACGGGAGATACGGCCGTTCCCGGTTCCTACGTCACGAGTGACGCCATCAACTTCGCGATCTATCGCGGAAGCATGGGGATGTGGTCGATCCGGAACGTGACTAAGTTCTATTTCGGTTACACCATCGATCGGCCCGTCCCGGGCGATTATACCGGCCTCGGCCGGTGGGTATGCTCCATTTACCGCCCGACCTCCGGCTTCTGGTCGATCCGAAATGTGACGAAGTATTACCTGGGGAATTCAAGCGACTGGCCTCTCCCCGCGGACTACAACGGGGATGGCAAAGACGAACCGGGGATCTTCCGCGCATCGACGGGGATGTGGTCGGTGTTGAACCTGACCCGCCTGTATTTCGGCGCCGCCTCCGATCTCACCGTGACGCGATAATTCGCTTTGTCGGCCCGGACTGCATCCGGTCGCGTGGGTGATGCAGGCCCGGCCCATCTCCGGGCGGTGGGAGAGGTAGGCCCGGACTGTGTCCGGGCGTGTGGGATTGCAGCGTCGCCCCGATTTCCAGTACCTGCATACAAGGATCGGGGCCTCGATCTATCGGGACCCCAATCCATCGTGGGTATCGATGCCGTTCTGTCTAAAAACGATGTCGCGAACTTGATGTTCCATTTTGGAACATCAAGATGGGGCGGGACGCGGAAATTACCCAGGGTGTTTACCGAACAGGGTGTGGCCATGCTTTCCAGCGTTCTCAGAAGCCCGCTGGCCATCCGTGTCAACATCGCCATCATGCGGGCTTTCGTACGCCTCCGGGAAGCTTTGATCGTCCACGAGGATCTGGCGGCCAAGCTCGCCGAACTGGAAAGGAAAATCGAAAGCCACGACGAGGGGATTCGAACCCTGTTTGAAGCCATCCGCCAGCTGATGGCTCCCCCGCCTCCGTCCCGCCGCCGGATCGGCTTTCAGCCCTGATGTGCTGTAGCGTCGCCACTCCCGCCTTCGCGCTCCGCGCTGCTGCGGGCAAGCCCGTGGCGACGCCTTATTGTCCAGCGAGAGCTTCACCGTTCCCGTAGCCGCGGACCTTTGAGTTTAGGTCCGCGGGACAAGCCAAGCCATCAGGCTTCCTTGATTCACCTTCTTGATGTTCCCAAACTAATCCTCCCGACGAATGTCGGGACAGCCCTCAGCCTATTCTTATGCCCTTCCTGTCGGAGCGAAGCGGAGATCCAGAACTTGCCAATTTGCCCCCGTCCCTCCTGCCTTGCATCAGGGTCTGAACCAGGGCAATTTTTGCACAGGTTCAAGCCCTCGTGGGGAAGGTGAGCAGTACGGCAACTACCGTGGATTCCTCGGTAGTTGCCAGGTTGACACCGTTCTTCCCTTCGGGTCATTGCGAGGAGCGAAGCGACGAAGCAATCTAATCTTCAAAATAATTGAAAAAAATATGCCCATACTTCTGACTAATGAGTGGCATGATTATCCCTTCTCCCATATACTATTAGATCAGGTTGCGTCGCATGATCCCAAACGCGCCACGCTCTCCCAAGGTCGGACAAATCCTCGTCGGCCCGCTTTTCAGCGAGCGAATCGTCATGGACTCTGACCGCCTCAAAAAAGCTCCAAAACTCGCCGAGTTGGAAGCGCGCCTTCCGGCGAATTCTCTCCACGGAGATAGCGCCCCTGGGGATGCCCCGCGGTCATGCGAAATGTTTTGTTTTCACGGCGGCTCCCTTCATCGTTGTGAGATCGACCATCTTCTGAGGGACGGTCGTTAAATCTAAAGTGGGACAACTTCATTCCGATCGGACAAGAGTTGTCCCACAGCCCATACTGAATGGAGGACCAGCTTAAGTAAGGCAATAAGCGGAGGGGGGACGGTCTTAAGAATTTCAAATTCGTGCTGGTGGAGGCGGAACGGTGTCAACTTGTTGAAATTCTTGCTCCGGAAACGATTGATACAAGATATAGGATGCAGGGTCGGCGGCACCTTGCAGTATCGGCCTTGCAGCCTTGCAGTATCGGCTTCGCCTTGCAGAGAAAAAATCGCAAATATATTTGGAATAAAAGACCGACCTCCACGACTAATAGATTGAGGATAAATAATGCTGCGGGTATTTGTCAGTTCGGTCCAGAAAGAGTTGGAGGATGAGCGTTTGATCGTCCAGAACCTTTTCAACACCGATCCTTTCCTTTCCGCGCATTGCACGCCGGTGCTCTACGAGTATGAACCTGCCTCCGCCGAACAAGCGAATGTGGAGTGCTTAACAATTCTTGGGACCTGCCAAGCATATCTCCTGATTATCTGGCGGGAGTACGGTCGTATGGTGGAAGGTATGCCTATGCCTCACCGTGAGTATCGTCTGGCCAAAGAGAAAAAGCTGCCGGCCTTAGTGTTTATCCGGGGAGAAAGGGATGTTCAGCGTGAGGAGGGGACCCAAAAACTAATCAACGAGATCGAGCAGGACAGGTTCAAATACAAGCGTTTTGGAAATGTGATCGATCTTCAGAAGGAAGTACGGGCTGCGCTGGTAAAGCTCTTAAGGGAACGGTTCGGTGTCGAACCGTCTTCGGATGAAAATCTGGTAGCCAGGCAAAATATCGAAGCTACATCGCCCTTCGAATCTCAGCCCCTGTCCCGCCTTCGCTGGGAAGATTTGGACCATGGTGTTGCATGTCGTCTTGTTGCTGCGGCAGAGAGACGTGAGGCTGATTCCATCACGGGCGAGAACCTGCTTCGCGCTGCGATCGCCCGAGGTCTGGCGTGGCGCGAACGCGAATCCGGCACGCATTACGCGACCGCCGCGGGTATTGTTCTCCTCTCGAAAGACCCATCAGCGGTTTTCCCGCAGTGCAGGATTCTCGCCGATGCCTACCGGGGTACGGTCCCCGACGGCGACCCGCGCGATCATGAGGATATCCGGGCGCCCATGCCCTTTGCTGTTGAGCGGGCCATAGCTTTCGTGGATCGAAACACGCGCCATCCCATGCGCGTGGTGGGTATTAACCGTCTTCGCTTAGATGAGTATCCGGCGGAGGCGCTCGAGGATTATTCGGCGGCTGCTTGAGACCCAGGAGATCTCCGCTTCCCAATGTCAGCGGCAATTCAAGGTTAGCCGGCCGGTAATCACTGCGGATCTTGGCAGGCTGATCGCCCTGGATATTATTTACAAGACAGGAGCCGGACCAGCGACCCGATATAGGCTGCGGACACAAAGAGAAACTAGCGAATCATAAAGTCAAAGGCCACGAATCATTAAGTGGGGACATAAATGGCATTTGCTTAACCTGTTGATTTGAAGGGGATTACTGCCGAAGTCATATGGGTCTGGAGGCGCGGGATATCAATAACCTAGCATCGGGGCCGGATACTCTCAAACGGCGGATACAAGTGGACGGAGGGGGGACGGTGTCAACTTGTCAACTATCTCCGGTCGCTCCGCATACGAGGGATTGAAATGAGAGGATAGATGCCGGAGGCGGGGGGCGAACCCGCAACGCCACCGGATAAAAAAATAATCAGAATCGTCATGGACTCTGACCGCCTCAAAAAAGCTCCAAAACTCGCCGAGTTGGAAGCGCGTCTTCCGGCGAATTCTCTTCACGGAGATAGCGCCCCTGGGGATGCCCCGCGGTCATGCGAAATGTTTTGTTCTCACGGCGGCTCCCTTCATCGTTGTGAGATCGACCATCTTCTGAGGGACGGTCGTTAAATCTGAAGTGGGACAACTTCATTCCGATCGGACAAGAGTTGTCCCACAGCCCATACTGAATGGAGGAGAACCAGCTTAAGTAAGACAATAAGCGGAGGGGGGACGGAGCGGAGTAGGGACGGTGGCAACTTGTCAACTTGCCGCACGAGGGGTAAGGCCGTTTGTGGCCGATTGTCAGTTATTTCGTCTTCTTTTCTATAGGAAAGGGCGAAAAGCCGTATGAAATCCGCCGGGATTATTGAAAAAGGCTTGAAACATGTACGTATCGAACGGACATAAACAACCGGCGGTCCTGTGCATCCTGAAGTCGGGTGACCGCTTCTTGCTGTTGGAGCGCAAAAAAGAACCCAATAAGGGCAAATACACGCCCGTCGGCGGGAAGATCGATCCCCACGAGAGCCCGTTACATGCGGCCGCCAGGGAGACGTTCGAGGAAACCGGCATCCGCATCGCGGATCCGAAATACTGTGGTGTGATGGTCGAGAGCTCGCCGACAGACTATAACTGGATCTGCTTCGTATATCTCGCCGAGATCGCGCCTATTGATCCCCCTCCCTGCAACGAAGGCAAGCTCGAGTGGATCGATATTTCAGAATTGTTGAATATCCCCACCCCCCAAACCGACTGGCACATATACAAGCATGTGATTGAGAATAAGCCTTTCATGCTGAACGTTGAATACGACGAACAGCTGAACATCCTTTCCATGAGGGAAGAGATAGGAAACACATCGCTTATTTAATCGAGGGGGGGACGGCATGTCAAAACGGGGTTGATCCGACAGGAGAGCAAACTCTATATTCCGTGCCTCGCTCCCCGATTGGGAGTATGATAGAGGAGGCATGAAAGCGTCGGCGGCTATCGTCATCTGCCTCGCGGCGAACGCGTGCGTCCTCCTCTCCGCGCGGGCGGCCTCACCGGACGACGTTCTCGAAGAGATCCGTTTCCGGATCGAAGAGAAGGGCTGGCGCTTTCGCGTCGAGCGGAACCGTTTCCTGGAACAATCGCTCGCCCGCGCTGCCCCCGGCTCCCGTTTCGCCGGACCGATCCCCGCCCCCTCGGAAGATTTGGGCCCCCTGAAGCGTTTCCTCGGCCGGGTAAGCCTCCCTTCCCGCTTCGACTGGCGGGACCGCGACGGCCACAGCTACATCGGCCCCATCCGCGACCAGGAGCGCGAAGTCTGCTCTTCCTGTTACGCCTTCGGCGCCTGCGCCGCCGCCGAGGGGACCTATAACTTCGCCCGCGGCCTCTTCGACGGGAACTGCGCCGACTTCTCCGAATCCTTCGTGATGTGGTGCCTGGGTGTCTACGGCCCCTACGCCGCGGATATACACGGGTGCGCCTGCGGGGATGCACTCCGGGCGCTCCAGGCCTTCTGCCGCCAAGGGATCGTCTTCGAATCCTCATTCCCCTATCAGACCGACGATCCCGGCTCCTGCACCCACTGGAGCGACGAGACCGTCTCCTTCCAGTCCTGGCATTTCCTGCCGGAGAACGACATCGAGGCGATCAAGACTGCGATCATGACCTTCGGCGTGGTCCTGGCGGGCGTGAGAGAGGACGCGGCCTGGGACGCCTACGCCGGGGGGGTCTACGAGGACGAGGTGGAAGACTGCGTCAACGCCGAGGGAGCGATCGGCCACGCGGTCTCACTCGTCGGCTGGGACGACGAACCCCCCGAGGGGGGTTCGGGGTGCTGGATCCTCCGCAACCAGTACGGGACGGATTGGGGCGAGGGCGGCTACATGCGCATCTCCTATCTCTCGGCGTATGTCTCGTGCCGGGCCGCTTACCTCGTCTACCGCGATCCTCCCCTCGATTATCGCGTGATCGGCGGCGGCAATTACAACGGCGACATCTTCGGCCATGTCAACATCGCCGTCTTCCGCCCCGCGACCGGCCTCTGGGCGGTCCGGGGGATCACCCGCTTCTTCTTCGGATCGTCCGGGGACATCCCCGCCCCGGGAGATTTCGACGGCGACCGGACGACCGACGCCGCCGTCTTCCGCCCCGCCTCCGGCCTCTGGGCGGTCCGGGGGATCACCCGCGCCTATCTCGGGAGCACGGGAGACATAGCCGTTCCCGCCGATTATGCCGGCGAGGGGACCTGCTCGATCGGCGTCTTTCGCCCCGGCGCGGGGTTCTGGTCGGTCCGGGATTGGACACGGGCCCACTTCGGGATCATGACCGAGGCCGACTCCGACCTCCCCGTCCCCTTCGATTACGACCAGGACGGCGGGGCCGAGTTCGGCGTCTTCCGGGGGACGACGGGTCTCTGGGCCTTCTCCGGAGTCACCCGCTTCTATTTTGGGACCAGGGGCGATCAGCCGCAGGTCGGGATCGAGCAATCGTCGCCGGCCTTCCCCACGGCGGCGGTCTACCGGGCCGGTGAATGGGCGGTCCGGGGCGTCACAAGGTTCTCGCTGGGGTCTCCTGCCTTCGCGCCGGTGATGATCGCCGACGGCCCGTCCATCCCTCCCGATCCCCGGGTGACCGTCTACACTGTCTTCGATCCCGCGCAGGGTCTCTGGATACAGAAGAACGGCGGGCGGTTCTTCTTCGGAACGGCGGGGGACGTTCCGGCGACAGGAGCAAAAAAATAGAAGGAGAGGTCCCGATAATCATCCCAAGGTGACTATCGGGATCTCCGCTTTGCTCCGACAGGGAATAGGCTGAGGGCTGAAGACTAAAGGAACCCGGCGGTATTTTCGGAATATATTTCCAAGATCTGCGACATATAGATTGAGAAGGATGGAACCGCTCGTCCGGAGATTGGCCCGCGGCAGACCGGAAAAGGCTGGTGAGCCATGAACAGTCTCGTTCCATCGGAAAGCATCGAGAAAGCCATCCGCCTGGTGCGCGGGCATAAGGTCATGCTCGATTTCGATCTCGCCGTACTCTATGGAGTGACTACCCGCCATCTAAACCGTTGTGTGCGACGAAACGCGAGACGCTTCCCGCTGGATTTTATGTTTCAACTTGATGCGTAAGAGGTTGCGCATTTGATGTACCAAAACGGTACATCAAAAACCGGCCGCGGCGGACGCCGGAAACCGGTTTTAGCGTTCACGCAAGAAGGAGTGGCGATGCTCTCGAGCGTGTTGCACAGTCCGCGCGCGGTCAGGGTGAACATTGAAATCATGCGCGCATTTGTCCGGCTTCGGTCGTTGCTGGCCCTGCATACCGACCTCGCGAGGCGGCTGGATGAAATAGAGAGCCGCTATGACGGGCAGTTCCGAGTAGTATTTGAGGCGCTCCGGGAATTGATGACGCCGCCTGAACCGCCAAGGAGACAGATCGGCTTTAAGGTAAAAGAGAATGGCGCTCGCAAGAGATTGGAAGCTTGATATTCCAAAATGGAATATCAAGCGCGGGAAATTATTCGGTAGTGTGTAGCGTCGGCCATGGGAATGACCATCCATTACCGGGGCTGTCTGAAGAACATCGACCTGATCGGCCAGCTGGTCGACGAGGTCGAGGACATCGCGAAGAGCCTGGGCTGGACGACCCAGCGTCTGGACGGCGATCTCATGCGCGAAAATACCGCGCGACTTGTCCACACCCCCAAAGGAGCGACAATCACCGGCTATCTTCCCATCCGTGGAGTCTGCCTCGCGCCCGGGAGGGGCTGTGAGGGGATCGATCTCTTTTTCGACCGCTGGGGCTGGCTGGCCTCCCCTTTGACCATGGCCCTCGCCGATCCCTTGCAGTCCGAATATCCCTATCTCTGGGTGAAGACGCAATTCGCCGGCCCGGATGTCCACATCGCCATCGTCAAGCTCCTGAAGTACCTCGAGAATAAATACTTCGAGTGCTTCGAGGTCATGGACGAGGGCGACTATTGGCAGACGGGGAATGCCGTCCTCCTGAAGAAGAAGATGGAGTTCCTGGACGGCAAGATCGAGGAGGTGGGGAAGGCCCTCTCTGCCGCCGCCGCCAGACCTTCCGCCCGACGCCTCCTCCCATCAACTCGCCGATGAGATCGAACGGATTCTCGGAGAAAGGTTCGAGTGAAATGAACCAGGAAACTTGCCGTGCGAGAGGGACGAGCATTTTTGACCGGTTGTCAGGAAATTATAAAAAGGGCCGGTCGACAAATTTGAAGATCGCTACGCTATGAGCAAGGAGCTAATACCGATCGAGAGGATCGAGCAGAAAATCTTCCTTTTGCGCGGGCAGAAGGTGATGCTGAGTCCCGATCTGGCGAAGCTCTACGGAATCGAACCCAAAGTCCTCATCCAGGCCGTTAAAAGAAACGCGGAACGGTTCCCATCAGACTTTATGTTTCAGCTTGCGCCGTAGGAGGTTGTAATCTTGAAGTCACAATTTGTGACTTCAAATTGGGGTGGCATGCGCAGAGCCAGACCGTACGCTTTCACCGAACAGGGTGTGGCCATGTTGTCGAGCGTGTTGAATAGCCCGCGCGCCATTCAGGTGAACATTACCATCATGCGAGCTTTCGTTAAACTTCGCCATATATTGGCCACGCACGCCGACCTGGCGCGAAAACTGGACGAGATGGAGAGCAAATATGACGATCGGTTTCGCGTCGTTTTTGACGCCTTGCGCCGTTTGATGAATCCGCGATGCCGGCCGCGTAGGCGGATCGGCTTCACTGTGCGCGAGCAACGCGCCTTGTACCGGGCAGGAACGGCGCACGGGAGACTCGCTCAATAATCCTTTGCCAGGGCTCCGACCTTTGTCCCGATTGCTGAGGACGAGGCGAGAAAAAGGAGGAGGGGGGACGGTGTGAAATTGTTAAGTTCAGGAAGGGTCCCGATAATCACATCAAGGTGATTATCAGGATCTTCGCTTCGCTCTGACAGGCGAGAAGGGGGAATCACAAATCACAATATACAAACCGGCAATGGCCGGCGGAAAAGCACGAAAAACAGGAGCATAGCGCGCCCGGATGCAGTCCGGGCTGACAAGGCGAAGGAATCATAGGGGAGGCGGATATGTATGCGGATTTGCTAAAAGAGATTTACTTCAGGGAGAGGCAGAAATTGGAGGGGATGAGGATCTGCCAGCAGGAAGCGAAGATGCGCATGCTCCGCTTGCTCGGCGAGGTGACCGACCAGGTGCAAGGAGTCCTCACCCTGGGGGAGATCGAGGGCCGAAACGACATTCACGAAGTCGTCAAAGAACAGTTGCTGAGGATACAGGAAAACGCCAATCAGATCGAGGAACGCCTGGAGACAATTGCCGACGAGGAGCGGGAGGTTCTTGCCAAGGCGGTGGAGGTCGAGGCGAAAAATATCGACTACTCGCCATCCGAATATGCCGATTATCTCTATCAGTTGGAAAAAGTTTACGCCCTGGAGACGGCGCTCACGGAAGAGAAGCTGTTTCCCGAGGCCGTATATGCCGAGATGTCGGAACGGGAACGCCCTCAAACCGGCGAGAAAGCTGAATGAGGGGAAACTAATAAGTCAGAAGTAAGAAGTAAGAAAAATGCCGATCAGGCAGAAGTAAGAAGGCAGAAGCAAGAAGTAAGAAGACAACCGATCGGGCAGAAGGCAGAAGTAAAAAGACGCACAAGATCGGCATACCGCAACTCACAAAGAACAAATCGCAAGCAAAATACAAAACAAACAATATGCAAACAAGCAGAGGCCGGCGGAGAAGAAGGATCTCCGCTCCGACAGGAGAGACAGAAAATAATATGGAATCGCAGGGAAAAAGCCGCTGGCTCGCCATCGTATCGACAATTTCCTGGGTTTGGGGCGCGATCTTGGCCTTGATTTCGATCTCTCTTTTCGTCCCCATGCTGGCCGGAAGTATTCCCGCTACGGGTCCGGACCTTGTTTTCGCTCTAACGCCATTGCTCCTCGCCGTTTTTGCGGGGGTTAACGGCATAGGCCTTCGACGCCAACGAAAACCATATTATGTGATCGCTATCGTTACGACCCTCGCAACGATTGTTCTCCTCTATTTCTTAAGGGTGGGCTTAAGCCTACCAGGGATTTTCTTGAATATATGCATTTTGGGAGTCGTTTTGGCCAATACCAAGCGGTTTTCATAGAACTCGAGGAAAAATATGAAAAGCAGTCCGAGCATTGAATCCCTGCCGACGATTCAGGCCGGCAAGCAAGAGATCCCGGCTTCGAAATTCGGCGGCAGACGGCTGATAGCTCTTCTCGTCGTCTGTCTGGGAATGCTGGTCTATGGGTTTTTCTCGCGGCACGGTTTGTTAACTCGCAGTCCGGCATTCCTGGCAGGCAGATATCTGGCAACCGCCCTGCTCGTTTGGGTTGTTTTCTATGCCCTATTTACCCGGAAGCGCGGTGTCATGATCAACGCCGTCGCGTTTGGTGCAATCTATGGATCACTATTCTTGGGAGGCCTGCTCGGCAATTTTCGGCAGAAGCAACAAACTGTAGCGCTGCTCGACTGGATGCAGCAGGAGTTGGAGCGCGCGAAAAATAATTTGGCAGTTCCCGGCGAGGTTCCGCCGCGGAGTGAAAGCAACCCCGCCACCGCTTTGCGTTCGAAAGGGGAATTTGGCGAAATGGAACAGTGGGGAAAGGAATATATAGATCGGTCGATCGCCCAAAGAAACGACTACGTTTCGGAATTGTCGGCGATAGGGTGGGATTCGATCTTGAATGCGCAACGATTGAAAAATGACGCGAGTCTCTCGGAAAGCAAGATGATAATCGAAAAGGCCACGGCGGTCGTCGATAAATACGCCCAGAAGTCCAAGGAATTATTCCGAAACAACCGGGCGCGCATTAATACCCTGGCCATGTCGGAAGCGACCCGAAAAGCAGCGCTGGCCGGCTTTGATTCCACCAATTCGGAAGCTCAAATTGATGAAAAATGGAAACTCGAAAAGCAGGTGATTCTCCAATTCGGAAATATTATTAAGCTCCTCTCATCCAGCCGGGGATGGACGATCGAGGGCGACAAGATTCTCTTCGATAACGATTCGGACCTGGCCCTATTCAACGCCTGCATGCAGGAGATTCAACAGATTGGACAACAGCAAGATCAGATGCAGGAAAGAGACTTTGCCAAGGCGAATGAGAATCTCGAGAAATTCAAGAATGTGCTTGGACGCTGAGAGCTGAGGATTGAAGGCTGAAGACTGAGAGAGAAGGCGGGAGGGACGGAAGAAGCCCGAATAGGAATCGCCCGGACGCAGTCCGGGCCTACAAACGAGAACGTCGTCCCGGGCATGCCCGCCGCACCGCGTAGCGTGAAGGCGGGAGGCCCCGATCTTTGTATGCAGGTAATGGAAATCGGGGCAGGCGGGGGCGACGCTACAACACGATAAAAAATAAGATTACCGATTATAGATTATAGGCAACAACGATAGCCTGGCTAAAACGCCGCCTCGCACTTGTCCTCCGTAGCCCGAAGGGCGGAGGGGGAGAGGCGGCCTACAGCGGGTGGTTTGGATATGGCCTTGACGATAAACATCACTGCTTCGATGCTGTATAACCTGGTGCAGTGCCCCCGGCGTTTCACCCTCGACCTTTTTGGCGATCCCAAGCAGAAGGACCCGGTCAGCCCCTTTGTCCAGCTCCTCTGGGAGAAGGGGAACGCCTACGAAGAGGAGGTCATCAAGGGGCTCAAAATCCCTTTCACCAATCTCCGGATTCAGGACGACAGGGAGAGGGAACGGCTGACTGTAGAGGCGATTTCGCGGGGGGACGAGCTGATCTACGGGGGGCGGTTGTCCGCGGGGGACCTCCTGGGCGAGCCCGACCTGATCAGAAAGTCGCCCGGCGGCTACGTCGCCGGGGACATCAAGAGCGGAGCGGGGCGGACGGGGGTGACCGAGGAGAGCGAGGGCAGGCCCAAGGAGCACTACGCCGTCCAGCTCGCTCTCTACACCGACATCCTCGAGAAGAATGGTTTTTCGCCCGGCCGCGTCCCCTACGTCTTGGACGCGAATGGCGAGGAGGTCCCTTACGATCTGGATTCCGACCTACGCAAGGACCAGACCCTCTGGGACGCCTATCAGGCCGCCCTCGCTCTGGCGCGCGACCTTGCCGCGAAGAAAGCCCGCTCCACGCCCGCGCTGACCGCGATCTGCAAGCTCTGCCACTGGCGGTCATTCTGCCTGCGCCAAATGGAGAAGGCGGACGACCTCACGCTGATCCCCGAACTCGGCCGCTCCCGCCGCGACGCCCTGATCTCCCGTGTCCGCACCGTAGAAGACCTGGCGAAGATGGACGTCGAGGGGCTGATGGTCGGGAAGAAAACGGCGATCAAGGGTATCGGCCCCGATACGCTCCGCAAGTTCAAGGCGCGGGCGATCCTTCAGAAGACCCCGGGGGCGAAGCCCTATCTCAAGCAACCCCTGAACCTGCCCGTTTCCGGCCGCGAGTTGTTCTTTGACATCGAGGCGGACCCGATGCACGACATCTGTTACCTCCACGGTTTCCTCGAACGGGAGGGAGGGGAAGAGAGCTATTCGGCTTTCCTGGCGGAAAAGCCCTCGGCGGAAGAGGAAGAAAGGGCCTTCCAGGAAGCCTGGCGGTTTATCCGGGCGCGCCCGCCGTGCGTGATCTACTACTACTCGCCTTACGAACGGACGTATTGGCGCAAGCTGCGGAAGAAATACCCCAAGGTTTTGTCGGAGTCTGAAGTCGAAGGATTGTTCGATCCCAATACCTCGATTGACTTGTATAAAGATGTGATTCGATCCAAGACTGAGTGGCCGACCAGGGATTACTCAGTCAAGACACTGGCGAAATTCCTCGGATTCAAATGGCGCGACATGAGCCCCTCGGGCGCCGAATCGATCGAGTGGTACAACCGGTGGACAGAAACCGGCGACCCCGCCCTCCGGGACCGGATTCTTCAATACAACGAGGACGACTGCGCCGCGATGAGGGTTCTGTTGGATGGACTCAGGGAGATGAAAGATACAGGGAAGGCAGGATAGGTCCCGATAATCACATGCCGGTGATTATCGGGATCTCCGCTTCGCTCCGACAGGAAGGGCAGGAAAGGCAGGGAAATGGAGGCGTTTCAGGATCAGGCCTGCACAAAATATTTAGGAATAAAATCGCCGCTTATACGACATATCTATCAGAAGGGAGAGAAGCTTTTCGGCTTTGGCGACTAGTGGAATTCGAGAGATAGATATTCGGTAGATCGAAAGTCGGATCTTGTGACGAAAGGAGGCATGGCATGCCGGCGAACGAAGAGATGATGGCCAAGATAGATGCGGCAGCGGGAGAGGCCGAAAAGGAACTGAAGGAGAAATATACCGGCTGGTCCGCCAATGATTTAATCGACTGGTGGGCAAGATGGTATATGAAGGCCGGCCATAAACGCCTAGGACGGGTCCTCGTCAGCATCAGCAAAGGGTGAAGATGGAGGGGCGGGGAGGCGGGAGGGGCAGGGGAAAAGGCTGAAGGACGGACCGGATTGACAACTCCCCGTTGGGATAGCATAATTATACCGAAATGCTAAGGGAGGATTCCGATGCCTGCTCTGCTGATCAAAGATCTGCCGGCCGAGGTGCACCGATGGCTGAAACGCGAAGCCGAGGCGAACCGCCGTTCCATGACTCAACAGGTCATTGTCCTGTTTGAAGAACGGATGCGGAAGTTCCACCCCGTCGATTTCGGGCGGCCGACGAAGACGCGGACACCCCTGACGCCCGAGTTCATCGATAACGCCAAAAAGACGGGCAGGCCGTGATCGTGGCGGATTCCAACGTCCTGTCCGCCCGCAATCTGAGCAGCGTCTCCACGCGCCTGGCCGAAGAAGTCGAGAAGAGAGACCCGGTCTGGATCGTCCCTCCCCTGTGGCGTTACGAGTTTCAGAACATTCTGGCGACAGCGATCCGGAACGGGCAGCTCGCGCCGGAGGATGCATCCGAAGCGTGGAGAAAAGCATCGGCCCAGCTCAAGGCGAACGAGCATGAGCCCGATCCGGAAGCGGTCATCGACCTGGCGGGACGCCATCGGATCAGCGGCTATGACGCGAATTTCATCGCCCTCGCCAGGGAAATGGGCGTCCGGTGCGTCACGGAAGACGGCGAACTCATCCGCAAATTCCCCGGTCTCGCCGTGAGCATGGCGGGTTTCGTGAAAGCGGGGCGGACGGGGGAGGGAGTTCGCGAGGCCAGAGCGCGGCATATCGCCGCCGCCGCTCGGCTATTCTGTCCCGAAGGACGGATCGTCCAACCTCTACGCGCCGAACGGCAAGTACAAGGGATATGCGAGGTAAAATATGATCGGCGCCATCGCGGGTGACATCATCGGATCGGTGTACGAGTTCCATCCGATCAAGACGAAGGAGTTCCCCCTCTTCTCGCCGAAATGTCGATTCACCGACGACTCGGTCCTCACCATCGCCGTCGCCAAGGCGATCCTGGAAGGGTCGAGCTATCGCGAGGCGGTCCTCTCCTTCGGGCGGAGATATCCCGACGCAGGATACGGCGGACGGTTCATCGGCTGGCTCGCCTCGCCCGACCCCCAACCCTATAAAAGCTTCGGGAACGGCTCGGCGATGCGGGTGAGCCCGATCGGCTTCGCATTCGATACGGTCGAGGAAGTTCTACGGGAGGCGTGGGCTACGGCCGTCATCTCCCACGACCATCCGGAAGGGATCAAGGGGGCGGAAGCAACGGCGCTGGCGGTTTTCCTGGCGAGGAAAGGGAGAAGCAAGAAGGAGATAAGTCAGGAGATCGCGGGACGGTTCGGCTACGACCTGGACCGCACCCTGGACGAGATCAGGCCGGCATACAGTTTTGACGAGACCTGCCAGGGGACAGTCCCAGAGGCGATCATATCCTTCCTGGAGTCGGATTCATGGGAGAATACGGTCCGGAACGCGGTCTCCCTCGGCGGGGACGCCGATACACTGGCCTGCATCGCCGGAGGTATCGCGGAGGCATTTTATGGACCATCTCCTGCTACCGTCATAGCGGAAGTCCGAAGAAGCCTTACCCGGGAACTGTGGGAGATATGCGAGGAGTTCCAGACAAAATACGGGATAGGCGGGAAAGGCAGGAGTGGCAGGAAAAACAGGCAGGAGAAATTATGATCTTCATCATCCATCTCCATCGGTCCAAAAGCGACAGGTTCTATCTCCGCCTGGAAAAGGACGGAGTCCTCAAGAACTGGGCGATACCCAAAGGCATCCCGGATTCTCCCGGACCCAAGCGTTTAGCCGTACAGATCCGTGATGGCGAACTCTCGGTAGTCGGCTTCGTCGGGCCTATCTCCAAGGGCGAGTTCGGCCGCGGTGTCATCTCGATCTGGGACAAAGGCACATATACACCGATCAGTTGGCAGGCGGATAAAATCAGTTTTCAGCTTCAGGGAGACAAGTCCTCGGGGACCTACTCCATGGAACGGTTTCCCAAGGCCGGCAAAGACTGCTGGACCATATCGAAGGTCGAAGCACAGAGCCTTAAGCCACCACCACTACCGCCGCCGGCGTCTGTAGCCGCGAGGCCCGGGTTTCCGGCGCCGCCCAGGAAAAGAGAAACGAATCGTCCCCGCCGATCTCAATCCTCGCCTCCGGCGCCTGCGTCCGCGAGACCCGGGTTTCCGGCGCCGCCGAGAAAAAGAGAGACGAATCGTCCCGTCAAATCTCAATCCCCGGCTCCCAGGGCCAAGAGACCTTTTTCCCCCAAGAGTAAGAAAGGGTGGGGTGGAGCATCTAAATCCGGCGGCGGTCACCCCTCCCTGGCGACATGGTGGATGAGAAAGTGAGGAGGGACATGCATTCAGAACACATAACGCGGGAGGATAAACCGACCATGAGAAATACTCTCGATACGATCTTCTTTTCCCTTCGACGGATGGCGATGGCGGGTTTGGCGGCGATTGCCGCGCTGTATCCATGGGCCGGGCGGGCGGAAATACCCGCGGGATGGCCCGGGGAGATAAACCGCCTCATCTATCCCACCATCGGCCGCCCGCTGATCATCCGCCCGGGCGACTCCTTCACACTGGAGTTCGACTGCATCGGCGACGGGGCGGGCGGTTCGCAACCGGCGGTCTCCGTCTGGAATGTTTCCCTGGCTTCCAGCAACGACCAATGGGCCACCGAGACCGATTGCGTAGTCTGGTCGGCCCTGACCGGCGTCTCCGAAAGCTGGCCGGGCGATTCCACGGCCGATTACTGGTCCGGCTCGGGCCCGTGGGCCGGCCGCGAGGTATGGCGGGTGACGGTCGGCGTCCCCCTGGGGACGCGGGCGGACCTCTACGACCTCTACGCGAGCGCCTGGGACGGGGAAACGATCGCCGACGATCAGCCCCACGCCGTCCAGGTGATCGACGAGTTCAAGGACAACTACACCTTCATCCAGATCAGCGATTTTCACATCAACGATCCCCGGGGGCCGTCCGTCATCCTCGACCTCCCCGGCCCCCATCCCCGCTCCCAGGAGTTCATCGGTTACCAGTACATCAAGAAGGCGATCGACGAGGTCAACCGGATCAACCCCGACTTTGTGATCATCACCGGCGACCTCGTCTTCGGTGTCCCCTTCTTCGTCGAATACCCCTACGCGTCCACCGGCGTCACCGACTACACCGGCGACCACCCCGACTGGAATGGCGAATACGCCCAGGCCTACCAGCACCTTCTCCGCTTCGAGGTCCCGGTCGTCTGCCTTCCGGGCAACCACGATTCCTACAACCTGGAGACCGCCGAGGGCGATCCGCTGGAGGGGCACTTCCGCCAAGACGGGGCCGAGATCTGGCCGACCATGTTCTCCCCCCGCTATTTCGACTGGAACTACGGCGACAAGTGCCACTTCACCTGCTTCTGGTCCTATGACAAGGCGCCGATCGACCGGACATTTTCCGACTGGTCGGTCCTGATCCCGGAGGCGCAGTTCCCTCCGATGGACGGCGGCGGCGGACAGGTGCGGTGGAATGCGGGCGGATTGCCGCCGGCCTGGAACGATCAGATGTCCTGGATCGAGCAGGATCTCACCGCTGCCCAGGGAAATTTCAGTCTCCTGGCGATGGCCTGCCACAACCCCTTCTACGGGACCTACTCGAACTCTGACAGCTTCACCGACCTCACCAGCCGGAATAAACTCCAGGAACTGAGCCGGACCTATGGCGTGGGTATGGCGCTTTCCGGTCACACCCACCTCGACCACGTCTTCACCGACACCACCGGCGGGGCGGACATCCTCCACGTCAACACCACTACCACCAGCTTCAACACCTCCGAGTACCCGGGCTTCCGGCAGATCACCGTCGAGAGCGGGGCGGTGGCAAGCTATTACTACCTTGCCCCCGACTTCTCCTGCCCGAGCTACGAGAACACCATCCTCGCCAAGCACTCGACCGTCACCGACGCCTTCAACGCCATGACCAGGCTCGAAACTCCTTCGGTCGCCGCCTGGTTCAGCTCGACCAACCCCGCCGCCGTCCACAAGGAATTTGAGTGCTGGAACCACCTGACCGAAGGGGAACCGCCGGTTTCCCTGGACAACACGGTGGCGGATTTCGTCATGCCCGACCTCGGCGAGGTCGGGTCCTACCTGGTCACCGGCGGCAGTCTCCTTCAGTACTGGCGCCCGGCGCCGGGCTACCTGACCCTCCAGGTCAGGGCGGACGGCATCCCGCCGGGGGGAATGGGCCTCATCACGGTGGAGGCGCCGGTCCCCGGAGCGGAGCACCTGGTCCTGCAGTCCGGCGACTACGACGGCGACGGCAAGTCGGATATCGCCGTCTTCCGCTCCGGGAACGGCCGGTGGTCTGTCCGGGGGCTCGGCAACGTCTACTTCGGAACGGCGGGGGACATTCCGGCCAGCGGCGACTACGACGGCGACGGGCATGCCGAGATAGCCGTCTTCCGTCCCGGAAACGGCCTCTGGGCGGTCAGGGAGGTCACACGCTTCTTCTTCGGCGGGTCGGACAGCGTCTCCGCCCCGGCCGACTACGACGGCGACGGCTCCTGCGACGCCTCCGTCTTTTCCGGGGGAGTGGGATTATGGAGCGCGCGGGGGATCACAGCGGCCTTCTTCGGGCAAACCGGCGACCTCCCGGTCCCGGCCGATTACAACGCGGACGGGCGGACGGAGTTCGCCGTCTTCCGCCCCTCGTCCGCTCTCTGGGCGGTCTACGGCGGCGGGCGCTATTACTTCGGTCAGAACGGGGATGCTCCGGTTCCGGGCGCCTACTGCTGGCCGGGAGACGCTTCGCGGACCGCTCCGCTGGCGGAGTACCCGGCGGTCTTCCGTCCCATGAACGGCCTCTGGGCGGTATTGGGCCATACTCGCCTGTATTTCGGGATGGACGGCGACAGTCCCGTCCCGGGGGCCTTCGGGGGCGGGATCGTCGACGACTTCGCCGTCTTTCGGGGGAGTTCGGGGATGTGGGGGGTGAGGGACCAGACGCGGTGTTTCTTCGGGACGGCGGGCGACCTGCCGGCGACAAGATAGTGACTAGTTGACCAGTGACCAGGAGGATAGCATGAGAAAGATGGCGATGTGTTTCGGGATACTGGCCGCCGGCCTGATTCCGATTGTCGGGGTAAGCGCGCCGGTCAACTTCCGTGTCATCCACGAGTTCGACGGCTCGAACGGCGCGGCGCCCTATGGTCACCTGATCTCCGTTTATGGCCTGCTCTACGGGATGACCGCAGGGGATACGGACGGCAACACGGGGACGGTCTTCTCCATCGCCCCCGATGGCTCCGGCTACACCGTCCTTCACAAATTTGCCGGGCCGCCCGATGACGGGCAATGGCCCCACGGAAGCCTTTTCTTCCAGAACGATGGTTTCTACGGGATCACCTGGGCGGGAGGCTGCTCCGATAATAATTGCGGCAACCTGGACGGCACGGGCTGCGGCACGCTTTTCTCGATGCAGAGCGACGGTTCCGGCTACCAGGTCTTCTGGACATTCGCCTGCGGGGGAGGAGACCAGGGTGTCGCCACGCCGGGCGCCCACTTTGTCTCCGACGGCAGCGTGCTCTACAGCACCGCGGAAATGGGCGGGCCCTACAGCTTCTGGGGCGGCGGCGCGGTCTTCTCCATCCGACCGGACGGAACCGAGTTTCAACTCCTCCACATCTTCAGCGACACCGACGGGGAGCACCCCGCGGCCGGCCTGCTCCTGAACCAGGGCGTTCTGTACGGGACGACCATGGCCGGGGGCGAGAACGCCGACGGGACGGTATTCTCCATCGGGACCGATGGCTCCAATTTCACCACCCTTCACCAGTTCGACGGAGACGACGGCACCGGCTGCTTCTCCGCGCCGGTCATGGCCGGCGGGAGGCTCTTCGGCGCGACCGCGCTGGGCGGCGAGGACGGCAACGGGAACCTCTTTTCGCTCCGTCCCGACGGCTCGGACTTCCGGGTTATCCACGATTTTGCGGAGGAAGACGGCGGACCGATGGAGGGCGTGATCCTCGCCGGCGATACGCTGTACGGAGTCACGGTCGGGAACGGCCCCGATGCGTTCGGGACGATCTTCTCGATCAAGACGGACGGGAGCGATTACACGGTCCTCCATCGCTTCAGCTATGACGACGGGTCCTGGATTGACGGCCATTTGCTCCTGGTCGGGAACACCTTCTACGGTCTCGCCTCCCACGGCGGTTCCGGCGAGAATGGCCTCATCTTCGCTTTCGACCGGCCGGACCCCGACTATATCGTCCTGGGATCGGGCGATTACAACGGGGACTCGACGTCCGATGTCGCGGTTTTCCGTCCTTCTTCGGGACTCTGGTCGATCCGTTCCCTGAGCCGGGCATATTTCGGAACCGCCGGCGACATCCCCGCTCCCGGGGATTTCGACGGTGACGGGACAGCAGATCCCGCGATTTATCGCCGCGCTGCCGGTCTCTGGGCGGTGCGCGGAATCACGAGGCTTTCGTTCGGGGGGGTGGACGATCTGCCTGTCCCCGCCGACTACGACCGCGACGGCCGCTGTGACCCCGCGCTCTTCAATCAGTCCTCCGGCCTGTGGCATGTGGCTGGTTTGACCCGCGTGCAGCAGGGGACGCTGGGCGACCTGCCGGTCCCCGGCGACTGGAACGGGGACGGCTCCGCCGATGCGGCCGTCTTCACTCCCTCCTCCGGTTTGTGGTCCATCCGGAATTTCACTGAATCTTATTTTGGACTTCCGGGAGACATCCCGGTTCCCAGGGATTACGACGCGGACGGCAGGACAGACCGGGCGATCTTCCGGCCCTCGACGGGGATGTGGAGGGCGGCGTTATCGGCGGGAGGCGGGATGACGGCCGGCCTGGGGTCGGAGAGAGATCTGCCGGTCCCGGCTGAGTATTCAGGGACCGGTCCGGCCGTTCCGGCGATCTTCCGCCCGATCAGCGGCCTCTGGGCGGTGAGGGACCTGACCCGTCTCTATCTCGGTTCGACCGACGATATGCCGATGACACGCTGATTTGGCGACCGCCTGGCTGAATTCGCCAGGATTAGAGGGACGGTGTCAACTTGCAAGTTGGCACCGTCCCTCCTCCCCATCCTCGGAATTACAGCAGCGATTAGGGCTTCTTGACTTCGTCCACCACGATCCCCACGGGATACTGGTAGGTGTCGGTCCCGAAGTAGTAGGCCTTGCCCTTGATGATCAACCCTTCGGCGGCATAGTCGGCTTTCTTTTTCGAGATCTTTGCCCAGTCCTTGGCCGCCTGGGACCCCTTGAGGAAATACCCCCGGAGGCACTTCATCGTCGTCTCGGGCTCGCCGGGGAGGTTGAGCTTCCAACATTCGTAGTTGTCCCTGCCGAACTCCTTCAGGGGGAAGGTGGAGAGATCGGCGGCGCCCATCCCGGCGCGGAAGGAGACCGGCTTGCCGGCGAGGGTCTTGACCTCGGCTGAGTCTTTCTGGAAGAGGGCGAAAGCCGTTTCGGCGTAGTCAACAGACGCGGTGGGGGCGGCGGCGGATTGGTAGGACGCGAAAGGCCCCGCGATCTGGACGCCCCGTTCCGGAAGCTTGGAGACCAGATTCGGGACGACGGCGGCCAGGGGATAGGCGACCCCGTGGTTCTGGCGCTTCGACCCCGCCTCGGCCTGGAGGGGAAGGCCGACGGAGCGGCGCCACTCGTTCATCGTGTCCATGTTTAGCTTCCCGGGCTCGGAAGCCACGAAGCTGGAGAACTGGTCAAAATAATCCTGGTCGGGATTGAAGCCGGGGTTCTCGTCGCTGTTGCCGCCGGTTCCGCCGAGCATGAACGGCTCGCCGTCCGCGTTCAGCGCTTTGAGCTCCTCCGGTTTCCAGACCAGGAGGTTCTTCTTGTCGGCGTCCATATACTTGTAGTAGCCGCCCTGGTTCTGAAAGAGGACGTTGTCCTTCATGACCAGGTCTTCACTCCCGAAGGTGTTGGAGACGGCGTAGCCGGCCTCGCCGCCCTCGGTCTGGCAGAAGGCGATGATGTTCTTCTCCAGGACCGTCTTCCCCTGACGGCCGACGAAAACGCCCATGCCGCCGCCCCGGCTCGGGTAGTACCAGCAGAAGACCAGCGCGCAGTTCCGGACCGTCACCGTCCCTCCGGGCTGTGTGGATCGGGTCTCGACCCCGGCATAAATGGCGTTGACGATGAAGGTGTTGGCCACCAGGTTGTCCTTCCCCGCCCAGGCGACATAGATCCCCTCGCCGATCGGGTTGGCGATGATGCAGTTGAGGATCTTGATGTTGGGCGAGGAGCCCTCGAAGGCCTTGCCGGGGTAGGAAGGCGCCTTGAGCATCACGCTGCCTTCCGGGGTGTAACGGTTCCGGGAGAAGCAGTTCAGGACCAGGCCGTCCACGGTGAGGCCGCTGTGGTCCTTCCCGCCCACGCCCGCGATGATCCCCTCGGGGAGGCCCGTCCAGTCGCCCTTGTAATCGGAGGCGCGTTCCAGGACCGTGAGATTCTTGAAGGGGTCCCGCTCCGAGAAATCGTCGTTATAGCCTCCGGCGATGGTGAGATCCGGGATCTTGATCGAGTAATGGCCGCATCCCCCCTTGCCGTTGTAGACGCCTTTGGCGACATGGATGACGTCGCCGCGAGTCGCTTTGTCCAATGCGTTCCAGATGTCGCCAAAGGGAGACTCCTTGGAGCCATTCCCCTCCGACCCCGCTTTCACGTACCAGTCGGCGGCGGGGAGCGAGGAAGACCAGGCAAAAAACAGGGCGCAGAACAGGATGCCTACAAAATATTTCATATTCCCTCCTTGGGTTGTCTCGTTCTCGGAATCAGTCGACGCCGATCATCACGCTGGAGGCCTTGATCACGGCGTAGGCCTTCTGCCCGCACTTCAGGCCGAGGGACTGGGCGGACTCCTTGGTGATGATCGAGGCGATCTTCTGGCCGTCGGGGAGGCCGATAACCACCTCGACGTTCACCGCTCCGTCCGTGATCTCCTTGATCGTGCCGCGCAGTATGTTCCGGGCGCTGATCTTCATGGCCTACGCCTCCTTCGGTTCCGGGTCATTCCCGCATGGAAGTATAGCACTTTTGCCATTGTTTGAACGGGGGGCGCTCTGACCCAGCCTACGAGCGGAGGGTGATGCGGAGGATCTCGGCCGGTCGCCAGAGGCGCATACGCGGGCCCCAGGTCCCCGTGCCGCGGCTCACGATGACCGTCAGCCCATCATCTTCATATGCCCCCTCGAAAAATGCGTAGTGCGGACGGACGAAATAGCTGAAAGGCCAAATCTGCCCCGCGTGTGTGTGGCCGCATAGCATCAAACCCACACCCTTTCCTTCTAAATCCTCGGGCCGAGGAGGGGAGTGAGAGAGCATGATTGTCGCGCCAGTTGGACGGCCCGCGAGAGCTTTCCCGAAAGGATCGCCGGTTCTCCGGACCGATCGCATCCCCCCGCCGATGTTGTCCACACCCGCCAGGACCAGGCCTGGCCGCACCTCGGCCCACGTGTCGTGAAGGACACGGAAGCCTCCCGCGGTGATAAGTTCCTTGCCGGCACCATCGTGGCCGTAGGATTCGTGATTGCCGAGGACCGCCCAGAGTCCCAGGGGAGCGGACAGGCGGCGGAGGATGGGGGGCAGGGCTTCAGGGACCTGGCCGTGGCCTTCGAAGGCATCCCCGAGCAGGACCACCAGGTCGGGATTGAGTTTCCGGACCTGATCGACACGGGCCGAGAGCCATTCCTCTCCGAGGAGTGTGCCGAGATGGAGGTCCGAAAGGGCAACGATCGTCGTTCCGTTGAGCTCCCCAGGTAAGCCTGCGAGGCGCACCTCGTAGTCGATCACCACAGGGGGACGGAGACCCTGCACCAGTGCGACCGCCGAGAGAGCGCTGCCCGCGATCAAAGCCCAGCCCCTCAGGACTGGGGCAGTGCGCCGGAATAGGAAACCGAAGCCGGTGGCCACGTCGACCGCGAACAGGCAGGCGAAAAGCAGGAAGAGCGCGGCCATCCAAGTCATGCCGACCAACTCGACAGCCGCGGCCACCGTTCCCGCTCCGTTGTGGCCGAAGTGAAGGCCGAGGACGAAGACCCCCCAGAGGGCCGCGCCCGCCAGGGGGAGGAAGCCGCGATGCAGTCGGCGCTTCAGGGCCGGTATCGAACCGGCTCGCCAGAAGACATAGAGCTGCAGGACGGAAAAGAGAACAGTGAGGATGGGTCCAAACACGCTTCCTCCTTGTTATTGCGTGAAGCATCCCACGAAAACGCCTGGAAGGCAACCGGCGGGGAGGGACGGGGAGCCGGCCGCGCCGGCTTGGTCAAGGCGCTGGCCGGATATTCCTCAAAGTATTATTCGGCCAGATATAAATTTACAAAGATTATTGACTTCATAACCATCCCCGTGATAGCGTCCCTTTCAACCATGGGAGGTTATCGTGCTTTTCTCGGGTGAGGTTAGGTGGCTTTCCAACCCGGCGCTGGAGAGTAGTCCAGGCCGGGTATTCCATTATCGAACTCCGGAAGGAAATGGGAAACAGATGTAGCTGAACAAGGAAACAATCGTGCAAAAAGGCGAATTCGAAAGCCTGACTACGAGGTTGAACAAGCTATGGGCGGCGCTATGCGAATGCGCACGTCGCTATCGGCGCCGCTATTCATTAGCAACCAATCCGAAAGAGGTTCTCCCCCGCAGTCAAACCCATAACCTTGATGACCTTAGGGAGGCCGCCGAAGATGCACTTCCTCTCCTGAAGAAAATCTGCGGGCGAGTCGCTGATGATCTCGGGGGACGCTTTATAGCCAATGTGAAATCCTGCAAGCGGATAGAGGAGCGCTTAAAGCAGGGGATTCATCTGGGAGATATCGAAGATCCGGTCCGGGCTACAATTATTTTCAAGAGCCTGGATCAGATGGCGGAAGGCCTCAATCTTCTCCTGGACGCATTGAAAGAAGAGACGCCAGAACATATTCGCGTCGAAGATTATTATGCCGATCCTCTGGATTATGGGTATATCGGACTTCAGGTCGAAACATTGCTTCCGGCCAGCATAAGGGGAGAACCGAGACTGATAAGGGCCGAGATACAAATTCACACCGATCTCTCACTGGAAGCAAGGGAGACGGTGCATCGCTCCTACGAAGGGCTTCGGTCACAAAAAGACACAGCCATCTTCGAGGAAGATGATTACAAAGCTTATCTCCAAAGGAGGCTGGCTTCGATGGAGAGCTTCGTCAACGCTTTCCGGAAGATGTTGTAGATGCCTGAGAATATTCCCGATGGATTATTTTCCAGGCTTGCTCTTCGGAAATCCGTCTCCCATAGAACTGGGCTTCAACCGGATTTACCGGCTTCCAATCGGAAAGATCGCGGTTGAAAACCTCGCCCCTAATCCCCCGATTGTTTGGCAGGCTGACAACTCGATAGACGGTTTCACCTCGGACGTAATATCCCGCGATAGTCGCTTTCATCTTTTGTTCCTCCAATAAAAGTTTGCGAATGTATGCCGCTGCCGAAAGGTTATATGCGTTGCCGGAGGCAAATTCCCAGAGATCATCTTCCAGGTAAACATTATGCCTTTTCCGATTGGAGATTTTCATTGGGTTTAGCCGTGGGAGAGTCCTTTCCCTAGCTTCAGTATAGCATATACACAACATTTATGTATATCAAGCGAAAAATGCAAAAATCTACCGGCCATCTCTGTCGCTGTATCATCCTATACGATAATGAGTAACGAATATCCCCAGTCTGCTCCAGTGCGATGCATAAGCGATTTTTTATGCGCCAGGTTTAAAATGCGCCTTTTCAATCGAGAGGAAATCAGGCCGGAAAAGAATCATGTTCTGGCAACGCCACCGCCCTGCCGATCACGGTCGGCGAAATCAGCGGCGGGGCGGCCTTGACGCTGCGGATGGCTCAGCAGAACCGCAAGCCATACCTGCACATCGACTTGGAGTCGGTTCCGGCAGATAAGGCGATTCGGCTAATCCAGTCATGGTTAGGCCGGATAAAGTCAGGGATTCTAAACATCGCCGGTTCCCGAGAATCGAAGTCACCTGGGATTGATAAGAAGGCTTACGCCGTCCAAGTCAAGGCGCTGGCCAGATATTCCTCAAAGTATTCTTCGGCCAGAATTAAATCCCTAAAGATTATTGACTTTTCAACCTTCCCCGTGATAGCGTCCTTTTCAACCATGGGAGGTTCCCGTGTTGTTCTTGAGTGAGGTCAGGTGGTGTTCTAAACCCGGTGCTGGAGGTTAGTCCAGGCCGGGTATTTTTATTCGATTGTCTCCGCCCCGCCGAAGCGGTCCGGTTTGTCGCGATTAACCGGACCGCTATTCGCGCGGGAAGAAACCAATGGTCTTGGCCAATCGTAGGGGGTGCGCATTGACTGCGGAATTTCAAGTCAGCGGCCAGAATGTCTCGGCGCTGTTCACGTTAACGATTCACCGCGGTGAGGGTATGGCCCTGCTTGCGATGAACTGGAAAAAGGGGGAACCCCCGCAGGACTTTGTCGGTTTCGCCATCGAATATAGTGAGCCGAATGGCGAAAAATTCTACGTCTTGAAAAACCGCTTGGGCTTCTGCGATGCGAGCGGCAACGTCAATCCAAACGTGCTGTCGACCAGGCTCTCGCCGATCCAGAAATTCCGCTGGGTGCATTTCCCCTACCATGCCGAGCTCCCCGGCACATTCGTTTACCGGGTCACCCCGGTATTTATGAATGGAGCTGACGAGTTGAGCTATGGCGAAGCACAAGAGGCCGCCATTGAGCTCCGCCGCGAGACCTATCCGGGTTTGCTCAACGTCGCCTTCACCCGCGGATTCATCTCGTCGCAGGCATTCGTTCGGAACTACAAGTACGCCGGGGCCATCTCCACGCTATTGCCGGAGAAAGCGTCCGACGGGTTGACCTTTGTTCCGACCCATCCCAAGACCGATGAGGCCCTGGCGTGGATGGGCTTCGAAGCGCGGAATGCGATCCTTGATGTGCTCGACAAGGCCATCGCCGACGAGAAGGCTCAGGTCCGCGTGGTGGCTTATGATCTCAGCGAATGCGATGTTGTGTCGCGTCTGGAGAAGCTCGGGCCACGCCTAAAGATCATCATCGATGACAGCCAAGACCATGGCGAAGCGGATTCGGGCGAAAGGCAGGCGGAAACGCGCCTGTCGGCCTCGGCGGGCGCCGCCAACGTCAAGCGGCAGCACGTGTCGAAACTCCAGCACAACAAGACCATCGTGATCGACGGCCCCGAAAGCCAGACGGTCGTGTGCGGCTCGACCAATTTCAGCTGGCGCGGATTATTCGTGCAATCGAACAATGCGATGATTCTGCATGGGGCAAGCGCAGTCGCACCATTTCTGGCGGCATTCGAGAACTATTGGTCGCTGAAACCGGCAGGTTTCAAGAACTCTGCATCCGCGGGATGGACCGATCTCGGCCTGGATGGGATCGACGCGCGCGTAGCGTTTTCTCCCCACGCGCCATCGAACGCGTTGTTGGAAACCATCGCTGACGACATTGGAAACAACACCACATCGTGCCTATTCTTTTCTCTGGCATTTCTCGCTCAAACCCCGGGGCCCATTCTGGAAGCAATCAAGAAGGTGTCGGCAGACGACAAGCTTTTTGTCTATGGCCTCTCCGACCGGAAAGTAGGCGGTCTCGATCTGCAGAAGCCTGACGGCGATGTCTCGTCGGTCTTTCCCGCAGCGCTGGCGAAGAACCTCCCGGAGCCGTTTTCCCAAGAACCAACCGGAGGCGGGGGCATCCGCATGCATCACAAATTCATCGTTATCGACTTCGACAAGCCGACCGCCCGGGTCTATCTCGGCTCGTATAACTTTTCCTCGCCCGCGGACACCAAGAACGGAGAAAACCTGCTTCTGATCCGAGACCGCCGGATCGCGGTCTCCTATATTGTCGAGGCGCTGCGCATTTTCGACCACTACCATTTCAGGGTGACCCGGCAGGAAGCCAAGAAGGCCAAAAGGAAGCTCATACTTGCCACGCCGCCGCGGAAAGAGGGGGAAGAGCCTTGGTGGGCCAAGTACTATATGAACGCCCGGAAAATCCGCGATCGCGAACTCTTCGCTTAGGAGCTCAGGTGGCTTCCGCGGGGCGGTCACGCTCGGGGGACAGGCGGGCAGGACCGATGGGAGAGGGGGGAAGGAGATCGCGCGGAATCCCCCTGATCTCCAGCAGCGAGCGATCTGATGCTCTGAACGCCAAGCTGTGCAATGGGAACTCGGTCTAGAACACTGATCCCCGAGTCGGGATCGCTCGCTGAAACCGTCGGGTTCGAGCTTTTAACTCCCGGCCTGGGCGAAGATGTAAGGAGTGCGCTGAAAGCCGCATTGGCGGGCGGCGCAGTATTTTCAAGTGGGGCCTCGCCCCGTTTCATCTTTCGCCGGGCGCTCACCGCTTCCATCCGCGACATCGAGGCGCACCCGCGGGGCAAGCTGGAGCTCTCTACAACTGTTACGGATACGGCTACGCGCTTGGGATGAACCACAAGAACGAAGAAGGAAGACGCGAGATGCTTTGGCCTCATGGTTTGGATAAAATCAAGACTGAGATGGATGCGGGGATCGAACCACGATAAGCAGCATGAGGGTAAGAAGCTAGCTTCCGCCATAGCTGAGCGGGAATATTTATAGAGTGAGGGGCGGGGGGAGCAGGGTTTCAGGCTGGAACCAGCCTCCCAAGGGGGGAGAAATTTCAACCGCCAACCCAAGTAACTATCCGCGAATTCCGGGGGCATCATGCACATATTGCTGCATTCAATGATTTGGAGCTAAGCACGGTGTCCGCGGAATTCTAGAATGAAAACGATGAAAATGATCTGTGCGGGATTGACGGGAATCCTTTTTGTCTTCCTTTTCGCGCCCGTCGCGCCGGCGGAAAATCTTTTGGACGGACGCGATCCCGGGTTTGAATCCAGTACCCCTAACGGCAAATATCCGGATTCGGGGTATTGGCAGATGGGTTGGCTTGGGGAAGCGGGGGCGGTTTGCACATCGACGGCCGCTTATACTGGCGGCGCCGGCCTGTGGGAATACACCGGCACTTCCGGGACCGATTGGTGGTCGGGCCAATATCAGGATATTTCCGCTAACCCCGGAGAAACCTTCACGGGAAGCGCCTGGGTAGAGTCGCAATATACATGGGTGAGCGGGAGCAAGGCCCTCGTCAGGCTGGCCTTCCTGGATGCCTCGCATAATGTCCTGGCTACGAAAGACAGCCCGGCCATAACTGCTGCCTCCTGCGACTGGCAACCACTCACCGGACAAACTGATTCCGCCCCGGCCGGCACAGCGTTCATCAGATTTCGTCTGTACCTGGAAAAGCCCAATGGCTTATCCGGCCAGAGCATCGCCACCTTCGACGATTGCAGTCTTGAACGGGCCGCGCCGCAACCGCAGCTTTCCGTAAACCCTTCGGTATTGGGGTACGGCAATGATCTTGTGACCCTTTCGTTCGGCATCACGAATTCCGGAGCCGGCACGGTCTCCTGGACCATAACTAAAAATGCCGACTGGATAGGCGTTTCTCCCGCGAGCGGAAGCACGACGACGGAAACCGACACCGTAACCGTGACGGTCAACAGAAGCGGATTGAAATTATCCGACTATAGTAGCGCCCTGGTCGTAACGTCGAACGGCGGGAATAAAGATGTCGACGTCATCATGGAGATCCCCCCGGCGACCGCCGTGCCCGCCGCTCCGGCCATAGTGGCCGTGAGCGGATACCGGCTTATGGTCAGGCGCAGGCTGCCGGACGGAACACTTGACGTTGCTCGTCCGTATACAATTAAAGGCGCCGCCTGGGATCCGGCCGGTATCGGCACTACCTCGGGATATTCCAGCCGCCGCGCCGAATTCGGGAACTGGTATCGGCTTGACCTGCAGCTTTTAAAAGAGATGTCTGCCAATACGGTGTACCTGTTTCTCGATCCCGGTACCGACCCGACCATGATTAATACCGCGCGGGCCGTGCTCGACTACTGCTATCAAAACGGTGTCATGGTTATAATGACCGTCGATGAAGACGGTACGGATAATTCAGCGAATATCGCTCAGGTAATGAATGCGTTTAAGAACCACCCGGCGATACTGATGTGGGCGCTCGGGAACGAGTGGAACCTCTTGCGCCCGGATAAGCAGCTCTATTACGAGCATTACAGCACGCTCGCGGCGGCCGCGGCGGCGATGCAGACAAATGCCCTGCAGGTCCAATCGCTGGACGCTAATCATCCGGTCGCTTCCATCCTAGGCGAGATAAATAATCCGACGCCGGCGGAAGTAGATTCTATCGTCAATAATATCTGTACGGCGGTCGACGTATGGGGGGCCAATATATACCGGGGGCCGGAATTTTACGCACTCTTTACCGAATGGAAAAATATGGCCTCCAAGCCGCTCTTTCTCTCCGAATTCGGCACAGACGCTTTTCACTCAACGTCATGGTGGCCCGTAGTCGGATACGAGGACCAGGCGGCGCAGGCGAACTATACCAATACGTTGTGGTTCGATATGGCGCAGGAGCTTTCCGCGGATGATACCGCGAAAGTTTGCCTGGGGGGCACTGTTTTTGAATGGAACGACGAATGGTGGAAAACGGCGACCGGTAGTCCGAGCGTCCATGATCCCGGCGGTTATGTGACTACGTGGAACCCCAATGCTCATCCCGATGGCTTTGCCAATGAAGAATGGTTCGGCATCGTTAGCGTAGGCCGCGAAAGACGGCGGGCGTATTACAAGCTCCAATACCAGTATCAACCGGGAATTAGCGTTATTGATTCCGGAGATTTCAACGGCGACGGGACGAGCGACATCGCGGTCTTCCGGGGGAGTTCGGGGACGTGGTCGGTGCGGAATATCACGCGGGTCTACTTCGGATCTTCCGCCGACTTTCTCGTCCCCGGAGATTATAAGGGAGATGGCACCACCGACGTCGCCGTCTTCCGGGATAGCAGTGGCCTGTGGTCGGTTAGGGATCTGACTCGGTTCTACCTGGGAAGCAACGGGGATGTTCCGGTCCCCGGGGACTACGATGGGGATGGCGCCGCCGAGGCGGGATTGTTCCGGCAGTCCGCGGGGCTGTGGTCGATCCGGAACCTGTCCCGGGTGTATTTCGGATTTACCGGCGACCGGGCAGTCCCGGGGCACTACGATGCCGGCAGCGTCAAGGATATCGCGGTCTTCCGGGATAGCGCGGGGATGTGGTCGGTGCGCGATATCACGAGGTTTTATTTCGGTTCCGCGACCGATGACCTGGTCCCGGGGGACTATGGCGGGGCAGGGAAGTGGGAAGGGGGGATCTTCCGCTCGTCTACGGGGTTCTGGTCGATCCGGAACGTGACTCGATTCTATCTGGGGACCTCGACCGATCGTCCTCTCCCGGCGGACTACGATGGAGATGGGATAGATGAGGAGGGAATCTTTCGCGACTCAAATGGGATGTGGTCAGTGCGAGACCTGACCAGGGTATATTTCGGTACAACGGGAGATAGCCCAGTGACGAGATAAGGAGCAAGCAGAAAACCATAAAGCGGTTAGGTTAGGTAAGGAGGGACGAGTTGACCGCCATCGAGCCCCTGCTTGAAGAGGTGACGAGGGAAGACAGCCTTAGGACCGACGATCCCGGTGTGGAAGCGGCGCGCGAATGGCGGGAACGCGATCTGGCGCGTCTGAATAGGGGCGTCAGACGCCTGGTTGAACCGGGAGTTTTTTCGGTCGTCCTGACCGCGAAGCTGTGGAACCTGAAAGAAAACCTTCTGCGCCGAATGAACATACACCGGAATTCCCACTGAGCCTTGGTCAAGGCGCTGGCCAGATATTCCTCAAAGTATTATTCTGCCAGATTAAATACCATAATGATTATTGACTTTTCGACCTTCCCCGTGATAGTATCCCTTTCAACCATGGGAGGTTCCCGTGCTTTTCTTGGGTGAGGTCAGGTGGTGCTCTAAACCCGGCTTTGGACGTTAGTCCAGGCCGGGTTTTGAATTTTATAGGATCAACACCCCAAACCACATAGGGATGCTTGAAGATATTTATCGGAGACACATTACTGAGGAATCCATCAATATCTCATTGATATTCGATGGAGTTATGCATCTCTTAAAACGATAAGCGAGTAGCTCACATATATGAGTCTTCACTCAAGAATATATTCTATTAGATATAGGGTATTCACTTCTATTCAGGGTACTTTAGGATTAATATTAGTAGCTTGGGGTGCAGCATTAAAAGCAGATCCATTAGCTCTATCAAGGCAATGGGTATTTGCAGGGATATTACTAAGAAGTATGCAGACAAATGCATACCTTGTAATTCCCATCGGTACGGTTATTGTAGGTTGCTTACAGCTCTATAAGCGGCATGTGGGCCACCCGAGTGTATGGAATGCGGTACATTCATGGCTTGATGCATTTAGGGCAAATGTATTTGAAGATTATCCCGCCGAGCAGGACCATCGAGTTACCCTTTTTAAGCATAAAGATTATCATTTATCATGGTATACACTATTTCGAAAACCATGGCTAGGTTTCCTAATTCCCATAGAACGATCTGGAGAGGTTACGCAGAATCCGAGTGTAATATTTTCCGCCCCTAGGAGTAATCCAAATCGAGCGGAGGGCATAGCAGGCTATATTTGGAAAACAAAGGAATGCCATTATGTTTGCAATCTACCAGAATTAAATGATGCAAGCTCCGATAAAACATGTAAAACATACTCTAGAAAAAGCAAAACGAATAAGAAATATGTTCTTAAAAGGGCAAAAACCGGGAAACCCTTCGCTAGATCATTTTGGGGCACGCCCGTAGAAGTGAATGGCAAGTGCTGGGGAGTTATTGTAATTGATAGTCGCCATCCCGAGCTCGCCGGAAAAGATGAAATAAAGGCAATATTTCAACCGATGGCGAGCGTTCTGGGCAAACTATTAGAATATGTATGAATACGGAGATATCCAATGTCAGCATGGATTGCCATTGATAATCGTTCTGTAGACGTTATCAATAAAAAGATTAGAGAAGGTGTCACTGTCGAAGCATCAGTATCACCATATGATATTCCTAGTGCCGTAAGAGGGTATATGAGAGTTGAAGACGGCTGGTTTGTTATTGAATATAAGTACTTGTCCGATGAACCAGTCATTAAATTGCATGAAGACGCAAAAATTCGAATATATATTGGCATAAATAGTGGCCGATTGATTCAATTGCATCTTAACGCGATCATTCTGGAAGAAGATAAAGATCAAATGCAAAGGAAATATGGGATCGAAAGAATTGCGAAGGATGCGATCAAATACTTCAATGAACTAGATCGCAATATCTTCAACACAATGAGAATGAATGTATCTCAAAATGTTATAGAGCTGAAAAAGGATGAGATATTTGCTGAAATATAATTATGGAATTGAATAAGGGAACCGAAGCCGGTGGCGACATCGACCGCGAACAGGCAGGCGAAGAGCAGGATGAGCCTGGCCATCCAAGTCATGCCGACCAACTCGACAGCCGCGGCGGCAGTCCCCGATCCGTTGTGGCCGAAGTGAAGGCCGAGGACAAAGACCCCTCAGAGCGCTACGCCCGCCAGGGGGAGGAAGCCCCAAGGCAGATGGCGCTTCAGAGCTGGTATCGTCCCAGCGCGCCAAAAGACATAGATCTGCAGGACGGAAAAGAGAACAGTGAGGATGGGTCCAAACACACGGCCTCCTAAATGTTGCGTGAAGCATCCCATGAAAACGCCCGGAAGGCAACCGGCGGGGAGGGACGGGGAGCCGGCCGCGCCAGCTTGGTCAAGACGCTGGCCGGATATTCCTCAAAGTATTCTTCGGCCAGAATTAAATGGAAGCATGGGAAGTAGCAAAACGGGAGAAGGCCAGAGTGGTTACTGACACTGATAGGTTACTAGCGGAACTGAGGCATACGTGCAGTTCTATCACCCCTGCTTCCCTTTTGACGTGCGATTGTCCATCGAATACGGCAGGTAGTTTCTATCGCATCGCAAGGCAATACTGCCAAGAAGGTCAACGTCGACTTGGAAATCCCATAATCGCTATTAACATCATGCGGGAACTTGAGAAGTGCGGTGTGAACCGCACTCTAATCGACACCTTCTGCAAGAATGAGTTCCAGGATGACATCGTCTATCCGCATATTGTAATAGAACTATTAGCGTATGCCTTTGCGCTTGATATCGGTGTTTTTTGGTCTGAAGGGGAGGTATCGCGGCGATGTCCAGAACTGGAGTTTGATGAGGACGGCTTGCTCATTGGCCCCAGGGGCAAGATCCGCTTTGGGAGAGACGGTGTGCGATGTGGTAAATTCCTCATACCGTACTGTGACGAGATACAGAGATATGGTCTTGGCTTATCAGGTGGCTTCTTGGATCGATTGTCATCTCTTATAGAGCAAAAGACACCCTCCAAGGTTGGGTTACGTGTCGCAAGCGACATGGTTTATGATCCCTCTAAGTTCTCGCTATATGTCACCAAGGCATATATCCGTGGGCCGAAGGGCCTATCCGCCACGTTGCTTAACAGCCCAGATTTTCCGGAGAACATGCGCGGCACAGTCACCGTGCATGAACGGCTATCTCGTGATCCGGTCCTCAATCTCACCTTCCCGCTTGTTCGTACTGAGATCATGTGGAGTTCGAAAGGCAGAACCAAGACGGTACAAATCGAGGAGTTGATTCCTAGTGACGACTGGCACAACCATGACAGGGCAAAAATATCAAATAGGTACTTGCATGCTATATGGATGCCAGAAAAAGGCTTTTTCGATCATGTAGACGGTGCCGTTAGGTCATACGCAAAAGATGTCTACGATACTCGCCTGTCGAATGATATCAAGAGCGCCAGAGAAGTCCCAGCTGACTACCGAAAACTATTTCTAATAAATGCGGATCTTCCTTTAGACATTTGGTGCGACCTATCGATGCGGTATTTCTATCAGAATGAATTGGTGTTGGAGTATCTTGGTGGCCCCAAGAACGACAATCAATAAATCGGTTTCTAGATGAAGTCTCGGATGGGGTGGCCAAAACGCTAAACCGTCGCGGCGGTTAAGCGTAGAATTAGGAATTCGAAGCCGCAGTCCATCCCCCGATTAGCGCGGTCGTTAGGACTATGTTCCATTAAAGGGACAATCACGGAATACCTTCGTCTCATAGTGTAATGCTATAGCATTACACGAGGGTTTAGAAGACTATGGCTCTCATAAACGACATTCTTCAACGAGGCTACTTTCCAAAAGAATTGCCTCCCCCATTCACAACCGCAAATTATGCACAATCTTTTGTAAGCCTAGCTTCCCCGATGACCAAAGAATCCTTATGCCTTCGATATTCATATTCCAAGTATGCGTGTATCCGACGAGGGCTAGCTATTCCGAATCCTGCCCAAATGGTTGCGCTCGCAAAAGCTGTATCAGACAACTGGGAAGCAATCATTAGGCATTGCAATAAATCGGTGCTTTCGCAGACCGTACCTAGGCTGGACGCTGAGAGATCTATAACCGGAACGCATGACTTGAACGAAATCCCTGCTATCCGGGCCAAGATTCGTATCGGAGCGAAATATATTCTAAAAGCCGACGTAGCGAATTTCTATGGGAGCATCTATACCCATGCTATCCCATGGGCGTTTCATTCAAAACCAATCGCCAAGAGAGATCGGAGTGTCAGTAAGTCAAGAACCGGTGGTCAGGCTCTTTTTGGGAATTTGCTCGATCAAGCGTCCCGAGATATACAATCCGGGCAAACGATTGGAGTCCCTATTGGGCCCGATACGTCGTTCGCAATTGCGGAGTCTGTGCTTTGCGCAGTGGATTCACACTTTACAAGGAAAATCGGTGCTCCAATCACTGGCTTCCGCTTTATTGACGATTACGAATTTGCCTGTGATAGATTATCGAAGGCCGAATCTATAAGGGCGATATTGCAAGACGCTTTGATGGAATTTGAACTTCAGCTAAACTCGAGAAAGACCCGCATCATCGAATTGCCGGACGTATTGGATACAGCCTGGGTTCACGAACTCGCATCATTCGAATTAGTCTCTGCGAAATCGGCAGGCACAGAGTCAAGGCTTCTTCGCTATTTCAGTCGAGCGTTTGAGCTAGTCCGCGAGAATCCGGGGGAACCTGTACTAAAGTATGCTGTATGCCGGCTCGCGGAAGAGGATTTATTGCAGTTGCATATCCTATTGCAGCAGCTTGTATTGCACGCTGCGACGGTCGACCCGGGCACATTACATACAGCGCTATATATCGTATATTTGCATCAAAATAATCTCGGTTTGACCGGGGTTGACCACGGATCATTAACTCGCGCCTTATCCGCTATTATTGAGCAGCATGCTCCTCTTCAGCACGGGGGAGATGTGGCTTGGGCTTTATGGGGGGCAATCGTTTTCAAAGTGACATTGCAGGATCGAGTTGTGCAGGCACTGGAGCGTTTGACAGATCCCATCGCGATCCTCATGGCACTGCATGCGGAACAAGATGGTAGACTTGCACGAGCTATGGACAAGACTCCTTGGATCGGGTTGACCAATTTACAAGAACTATTCGACTCAAGTTGGCTGCTTGTCTACGAGGGTGTAGGCAAGGGTTGGATTAAAGCAGCAGCTGGGGACCCAGCTGTTTCTGACCCATTCTTTGCAGATGCGAGGTCAAAGAATATTTCATTCTACAATCAAGATGAACCAAGAAGAATCCCAGCGCCTTCTCGAGCAGGAGAGTATGATTAATTGCCAGCGGTCACCTAAAAGGGGCCAGTAAAGAACGGATCAAATGCCGCCACTTTGAGAGCCCGATAAGATGGGTAGAATGCCTCCTCACGAAAGGAGGGTCTACCCATGGGGAATTATCTCAAAGTGGCTATAACGCATTCCATATCAGCGCTTTTCAAGCGCGGCTGGTCCCAGAGGCGGATCGCCCGCGAGCTCGGCGTCGATCGGAAGACGGTGGGCCGGCGTATCGCTCGGGACGGTCATTCCGAGCCAAAACCAGCCATTCCGACCGCCGGGAACCCGCTCCCGCCTGATTCAAAAGGGGCCACCCCGACCGCC